>JAZUDT010000001.1:0-56710 GCA_045639785.1 Acutalibacteraceae bacterium
CATATCAATCATTTTTATTTTTTCAATTTTGTCTCACATCATTGACAAACGTACATTTTTTGAATTTAATTAAAAAATTCCGTAATCCGGCGTCACGCCACCCGAAGAAGTGCCGGATGGCATATTTACGAGGTATGCGCCGGAGGTTTGTGTCAGTTTAAAAGAAAGATTCCGAAATTGAGATAGCCGGCGAAAGTAACCCATAAAAGATATGGGAGCATAAGAAAACCGGCTCTTTTGTCGATTTTTCCGAATCCGATGAGAGTTATCAGAATCAAAGCCCAAAGCACGACGAGCCACACAAAAGCGAAAAGATACATCTTCATATTGAAAAATATCAGTGTCCATGCGAAGTTGAAAAAGAGCTGAATTGCATAGAAAATGAGAGCATTTTTCCGCTGGGTAACATCGCCGTCCGAGACAAAGACCAAATATGAAGCTATACCCATGAGAATATAGAGCACAGTCCATGCCACCGGAAACAGCCATTGCGGCGGAGAAAGCGGCGGCTGATTTATGCTTTCAAAGCTTTTCATTGCATTTCTCGAAATGAGAGCAGCAACCGAGCCCGTCAAAAGCGGTATGACGAGTGCTATTATCAGAGTTTTCCATCTTATTTTCATAAATTATCACCCCGTATAATTTATGAAAAAAACCGCTCAATTATACATTAAGTTACTCAATCGGTGATTTTAACTATTTCAACCGAGCGTTCGAGAAGAATGTTTATTATTTCATTTCTCGAACGGTTTGTTTTTAATGAAAGTGCGTCGAGCTTTTCAATCGTTTCGTCTCTCATTCTTACCGATACTATTTTATATCCGTCGTCGCCCTTTTTAGGGTTTTTCTTTTTTATTTCAATAAATTCATCAGACATTCTGTCACCGCTTTCATTTTTTTAATTTTGTACGCTTTCATTTTTTTAATTTTATATTGACAAACCCTTAAAATATATATTATAATTTTGACTATAAATTTATAGTGTAATTTGTAGTTGATATTTTAAGGAGAAGGATATGGAATATTTCAGTACGGTCAGAAGCAAAGTCAGCTATGTTTTGAAAAGCATAAAAGAAATTGAAACGCATGGAAAGCATTTTGAGGGAGGCTTGCTGACAAAGGCGGATATTTTATGGTGCATGTTGAGATATAAGGCAAGTCCGAGAAATTATTATTGGTTCGGGTTTTATGAAATACCGCATAAAAACAGAAAAACTTTTGTTACACACGCTATGAGTGAGAAAATCCAAAGAAAAAATAACAGCGTTGAGGGAAGCAGTATTTTCATAAATAAGGCGGATTTTTATGAATGCTTTTCCGCATACATGAAAAGAAAATGTGTTTTAAGCAAAAGGTGCGACGCGAATACTCTTGCCGAAATGAGCAATAAGCTGATATATAAGCCGCTGAGCGGCTCAATGGGCAGAGGAATTGAAATATTTGAAAATAAAGGCGGGGACATCGAAAACCTGTCTGAGCAGATAAAAGCGTTACCCGACGGAATTGTAGAAGAATGGATAATTCAGCATGAAGAGCTAAACGCTTTTAATGCTTCTGCCGTCAACATAGTTAGAATTGTTACGGGAAGAAAAGAGGACAGCTTTTATTTGCTTGCCGCCACTCTTGCTGTGGCAAACGGAACTGAATATACCAACGCAACGGCTAATTCGCTGTTTGCGAATATTGATACTGATTCGGGAGAGGTTATAAGTGATGCCTGTGACTATGAAGAAAATGTTTACAGTGAGCACCCCGTGACGAAGATTAAATTCAAAGGCTTTAAAATCCCGTATTGGAACGAAACGGTCGAGATGCTGTCTGAAGCAAGCAAAAAGGTTGCGGGAGTAGGCTACGTCGGATGGGATATAGCAATAACACCGACGGGACCGGTTATTATTGAAGGCAACAACGACCCCGGATATGAGTGGATGCAGGTGCGCCTCATAAATCCGTCCGGCATAGGTAAAAAGTCTGTCTATTCAAAGCTGTTATGAAAAAAGCGTGCAATTTTCGTGATTGCACGTTTTTTTATCCCAAAAGTACCTCGAAACGGACAAGCGAAATGATAATATTTCAATACGAAAAGAAAACTTTGAAAAAAGTGTTGATTTTTTCGTGCAAATAATATATAATGTTCACGAAATCGAACAAATGTACTTTAGGAGGAAAACCGATGGAAGACAATAAAAGGCTCGAAGACAAAAGAAAGGCACTCGATACTGCGCTGGCGCAGATAGAGAAGCAGTACGGAAAGGGCGCAATTATGCGTCTGGGGCAAAATTCGGCTCTCAACGTTGAGGCAATACCGACGGGCTCGGTGTCGCTTGACTTTGCGACAGGCATCGGCGGACTTCCGAGAGGAAGAATTATTGAAATATACGGTCCCGAGTCGTCCGGTAAAACAACTCTTGCGCTTCACTGCATAGCTGAGGCGCAAAAAATGGGCGGTGAGGCGGCATTCATTGACGCCGAGCATGCGCTTGATCCCGTGTATGCGTCAAATCTCGGTGTCGATGTAGATTCTCTCCTTGTTTCACAGCCCGATAACGGCGAAGATGCGCTTTCGATAACCGAGGCACTTGCACGTTCGGGCGCACTTGATATAATTGTCGTTGACTCGGTTGCCGCACTCGTGCCGAAAGCAGAGATTGAGGGCGATATGGGCGATTCCCACATGGGACTGCACGCAAGACTTATGTCGCAGGCACTCAGAAAGATAACGGGCGTTGTCTCGAAGAGCAACACAATAGTCGTCTTTATCAATCAGCTCAGAGAAAAGGTCGGCGTTGTTTACGGAAATCCCGAGGTTACAACGGGCGGCAGAGCACTCAAATTCTACGCATCTATGCGTATTGATGTCAGAAAAATCGAACAGCTCAAGGGCACGGGCGGTCAGTTCATCGGCTCAAGAACAAGAGCGAAAATAGTCAAGAACAAGGTTGCTCCTCCGTTTAAAGAGGCAGAGTTTGATATTATGTACGGTGAGGGCATATCAAAAACAGGCGAGATAATCGACCTTGCCGCAGAGCTCGGAATAATCAACAAAAGCGGTGCATGGTTCTCCTACGGCGAAGAGAGGCTCGGGCAGGGCAGAGACAATGTGAAGAACATTCTCAAAAACAATCCCGCACTTCTTGAGGAGATAACCGAAAAAGTAAGAGAGGGTATGGTACAGGCGTTTTCTCTTTCAAAAAAGAAAAAGACCGCCGACAAGACCGAAGAGACCGTCAAAGCGGCACCGGCTCCTGTAGCACCGGCGAAAAAAGCTCAGCCCGTTTCAACGGGTAAAAAGCTTGACATCATATTCGATGATGACGACTGAAAGTTAATAATGAAACAAAATCGGGTGGCATAGGTTCACCTGATTTTGAATAATTGAACAGATTACATACAATGTTATGGGCGGGCACCATCCGCCTGCATTCGCAATGAAAATTCCATAAAATCCGGCTCTTGAAACAAAAGAAAGGACAGTCTATGCGTATTACTACCGAAAAAGGAAAGAAAGACAAAATTCATATATACGTTGACGGCGAATACAAAATGACTGTCGATGAAGCTTTCTGGTTTTCACAGGGCATACCCGAAAAAAGTGAAATCGGTGAAGAGGAGCTTGCCGACCTCGAAAACTCCGTTGTCAGCCGAAGAGCGTTCAACAAAGCCGTCGATATTATTTCACAGAGAGAGCATTCCAAGCGTGAAGTGATAACAAAGCTCATACAGCGGGGTTACAGCCGTGAAACAGCTCAGGCGGCAACCGAAAAGCTTGAGGAGTACGGCTATATCGACGATGTGCGTTTTGCTTCACTTTTTGCAAGAGAGCTCAAGGAGAGAAAAAAATTCGGAAAAGGCAGAATAAAGCAGGAGCTTATGCGAAAGGGAATCAGCAGAGAAACCGCCGACAGTGTTCTTTCGGAGATAGAGGAAGACCCGTGTCGTGAGATAACCGAAATTCTCAGAAAAAAATATCCGTCACTCAGAGAGGACGAAAAAATCAGAAACAGAGCATTTAATGCCCTTTTAAGATACGGCTACGGCATAAGCGATGTAAGAAATGCAATAAATTCGTTTGACAACGGTGAAGAAGAGTATTATGATATAGAGGATTTTTGAGACGGAGGAATTGTAATGGAAAAATACGCTATCGGTATGATTTCGCTCGGTTGCCCGAAAAATCAGATTGACGCTGAAATTATGCTTGCAAAGCTCGCCGAAAGCGACCGCTTTGAAATAGTCGGCGACCCCTATGAAGCAGACGCAGTAATAATTAACACCTGCGGCTTTATTGACGATGCAAAACGTGAAGCCATTGATAACATTCTTGAAATGGCGGAGCTTAAAAAAGAGGGCACGCTCAAAGCTTTAATCGTCACGGGCTGTCTTGCCGAAAGGTATAAGCAGGAGGTTATCGAAGAAATACCCGAGGTCGATGCCATAACGGGTATCGGCGGCAATGCTGATATTGTAAATGTATGCCTTGATGCGCTTGAGGGCAGAAAGGTTGCCTCATTCCCGTCAAAATATGAGCTTCCTCTGTCGGGTGAGAGACTTCTCACCACTCCCGAATACTGGGCATACCTCAAAATAGCGGAGGGCTGTTCAAACTGCTGTACGTATTGTGCCATTCCGTCAATTCGCGGAAAATTCAGAAGCAGAAAAATCGAAGATGTTGTCGAAGAAGCGAGACAGCTTGCCGAAAACGGCGTGAAAGAAATCGTCGTTGTCGCTCAGGATACAACAAAATACGGTATTGACCTCTACGGTGAATACAAACTGCCGGAGCTTTTGAGAAAAATATCATATATCGACGGCGTAGAGTGGATAAGACTTCTCTACTGCTACCCCGACGCTCTGACAGACGAGCTTCTTGAGGAAATGAAAAAGAACGATAAAATCTGCAACTATATCGACCTGCCGCTTCAGCACTGTAACGAAAATGTTTTAAAGAGAATGAACCGCAAGGGCTCAAAGGACGAGCTTCTTTCTCTGATTGAAAAAATCCGCTCATATATGCCCGACGTCATAATAAGAACAACATTTATCACGGGCTTTCCGGGCGAAACGGAAGAAGAATTTGAGGAGCTGTGCGAGTTTGTGAAAGAAGCGCAGTTTGACCGTCTCGGCTGTTTTGCTTATTCCGCCGAGGAGGGCACGAAAGCGGCAGAAATGAAAAATCAGATTGACGAGCAGACAAAGAGCGACAGAGGCGACCTCATCATGCAGTCGCAGTTCGGTATTTTCACTCAGAAGCAGAACGAAAAAATCGGGAAAACATATAAGGTTATTGTTGAGGGCTACGACGGCTACACCGACTGCTACGTCGGCAGAAGCTATATGGACGCCGCCGAAATCGACAGTGTGATTTATTTCACGTCCGCCGTCGAGCTTGACGAGGGAGAATTTGTCATGGTCGAAATAGAGGGAATAAAGGACTATGACCTTATCGGCGAGTGCCGTGATATTGTCTGAGAATAAAAATTAAAGTATGAAATGCAAAAAAATGCGTTTCATACTTTTTCTTTATTTGCCGATACTTTCCGTCGAATGGCTGTCGCTAGAGAGAATGAATTTTCCGCCATTTTCAAGAATGTATTTTTTTATCTTTTCCGACGGATAGGGCGTTGTGCGGTAGCCTCTTGAAATGGCACCCGTGTTTATCTCAAATGGCTTGCCCGTTTTCAGAAGTCTGTCGGCGGCTTCTTTCCACGCCGAGATATATCTCGGATTATTTTCGTCAAAAAGGGGCGTTTGCTCCTGAAATTTTGTGATGAGGTCGAAGTGCCCGATTATATCGGCATTTGTCTTTCTCACCACGTTGCCCGCACAGCGGTAATATTCCTCAATGAGCGAATAAATATCGCCGCCGAAATATTTTTCCGCCGCCTGAGAAAGACGCTCTGCACTCTCATCAACGGGAATGTACTCATTCTGCGCCTTAACGTAATGCACCGAGCCGATTACATAGTCAAAGGGCGAGGTCGGCTCATCTGAAAAATAGTCCTGCTCCACGCCGCAGAGCACCCTGATTTTATCACCGTATTTCTCCTTTAAAGCCGAAATTTCGTTTATGTATGCGCCGATTTTGTCCTTTTTCATACAGTAGGTTTTGTCAATATCCGTGTAGGAGTGGTCGGATATTCCTATTGTGTCGAGTCCGGCTTTTATTGCGGCGAGCACCATTTCCTCCGCTGTATTTTTTCCGTCGCTGTAAACGGTATGCGTATGTAAATCACACTTGTTCATATATTCACTTCCTTTGTTATGCCATAGATATTACATCTGTGTAACGCCAAAGTCAAGCCCCGTGTATAAAAGAGAAATGAGTTGTTGATTTATTGCAATGACTGTGATAGAATTTCAGAAAGATGAAAGAAAAAGAGGGAAGAATATGCTGAAATATTCGGGCATAAAAAGCAAATCGTTTATGCTTTCGGGCGACAGAGTGAAGCTGGTTGTCTGCACAAAGAGAGCGACCTACGACGCAAGGCTGACGGTTGATGGGAAAACGTACGCTGACTTTTTTAACGACGAAGAGCCGTTTGACAGAAAAACCCACGTTTTTTATTTTCCCGTGAGCAGGGTAAGCGAAAAAAGCAATATTGTCATTACGCTGAAAGCTTTTAAGCACAGCGTTTTCACACGCTCGCACAGCTTTCTTTTCGGCAGACCCGAATATGCCGATGAAGAACAGCTTGTTGCGGCATACGATAATCTTCTTACTCCGGAAAAAACGGAGGACAGCCGTGTATGCGACGGTGTGACTTATTCGCACACCGTTTACCGTGATAAAAATGCTTTGCCCGTGCACGTCTTTGTCACAGAGGTATCACCCGTTTATGCCACACTTTACGTCGGCACACCGTCTGACTCGAATAAGAGCAGGGGAGTGAGGGCGACAATACCCGATATGGTTGAGTCGGCGAAAAAGAACGGAAAGAATATTACGGCGGCGGTCAATGCCGATTTCTTTGATATTTTCGGCGACTTTCACCCGTCGGGGCTGTGCGTGAAAAACGGAGAGGTTATCGCAAATGCGGAAAGCAGGCGTAATTTTATCGCCGTGCTCAGAAACGGCAGTCACGTTATCACGAATCTTTCGGAAAATCCGGATATTCTGAGAGACACTCTCCACGCCGCTTCGGGGCTTCAGATGATTGTCAGGGACGGAAAAATATTCGACTATGCTCCGCTTGAGCCGTTTTCATTTGTCAGACACCCGAGAACAGCTGCCGGAGTGAAAAAGGACGGAACGGTTATACTCACTGTTGTTGACGGAAGAATACCCGATTACTCAAACGGCGCAAGCCTCGTTGACCTTGCGAAAATTATGATTTCACTCGGTGCGGACAGAGCGATAAATCTTGACGGCGGAGGCTCGTCCGCCATGTACACTGTCAGAGAGGGAACGCTCATTCTCCACAGCCGTCCGGCTGACCTTTTCAGACCGAAGGCGAGACTTATCCGAAAGGATTATAACAGCCTGCTCGTTGAGATGAAGTAAATGAAAAACGGTTTCAGGACTCAACAAAGTCCTAAAACCGTTCATTTTTTATGTCATTCAGTCAGCCGTTATCATGCTGAAAAAATTGCTTAAAACCGTTCTGATAATGCGGATAAGAATCTTTATCAACGCATCTATCGGTGTTGTTGCAAGTCTCTCATCAGGCTTGGCGGTGTTTTCCTTCGTTGCGGGGAATATCGTTTCGCCGCTGTCACTTGACATAAGAAACTGCGGATAACCCTCAACGTCGTTAACCGTTGCATAGCCCTCGGCTTTAAGAATTGCATCAAAGACAGCATTAACGCTGTTCGGCATATTTTTGTGAGTCATATTCTTGATGAACCATGTATGCTCGGGGTATCTGCAGGTTGAAGCATCAATCTGATTATCAGGAGAAATATATTTTGAATCTGCCGAAACGAGGTATTCTGCGTCAAGTGTTTTTCCGACCTCGGAACAGGTTGCACCCAATGAGGACCTCTCGGTGCTGATCAGAGTATCGCTCATAACAGTATTGTTGCCCAGAAGAGGAAGAATCTGAAAACCGTACTTTACAACATTATAAATGTATGTTCCGTCATTTTCCATTTTACTGAGAATTTCAGAATAATTATCAAGAATGGTGTAATGGAAATAGTCGATTTTTTCTATGATACCGGCATATTTCTCTTCTTCTCCGTTATAGACAAAGCTCTTTGCTTTTTCATAGTAGTCGTCACCGATATAGCTCCATGTTGACGGAGTAGTTGCATAGGAATCACGGAGAATTTCTCTGTATGAGTCATTTTTTATTCCGGCATAGAAGCTGTTGAGCGTATCACTGCCGAAGGCCATAACCGGAGTTGCCTGAAGAGCGGCAATAACATTTCTGACAACCTCAAACGTCGGGTCATCGGCATAATCTTCAACCGAAAGATATGAATCGGAGAAACGCTTTATTGAGTCGGAATCAAATGTAATTTCGCCCGAGAAAAGTGCGCCGATTGTTTCAAAGCCGTCAAAGCCGGAGCAACACAAAATGCACTTTTGAATATCCTTTGTGCCGTACTTATACGCATACGCTAAAGCAATATTAGTGCCGAGACATCTTGCGACGATATTGACCTTTTCGGTGTTGCATTTCGTTTTAACATAGCTGATATATTCATGAAGGTCATCGGCACATTTAACAGGGTCAGTCCGCCAGTCATAGTCGAAATAAAACATCTTAAATGCAGAGTTCGGGGTCAGCTTTGTCGGATTTTTGCTGCTTGTGTACATACTGCCGGAGCCGTTGGCAACTTCGCCGTTCTCATCAAGCGAAAAGGGCGACAGAATATTCATTACCGCAGGATAAAGCTTTTCATTGTAGCTGTCCCACAAATTTGCGGTTAAGCCCAAAAAAAGAGGAGTAATGAGCTTTTTGCCCTCTTCGCCCAGATAACCGTCGGGTATCTCAATCGGATAAATCACCTTGCCGTTTGATTTTGCGTTATCGGTGAGGTAAGCACCCTGACCTTTCAGATAAACTATGGGATAACTCTTTTCACTGCTTTCGGCAAAGGCGAGTGCCGATAAGCAGGAGAGCACAAGAATTAAAGAAAGGACAAAAGCGGTGATAGATTTAAGTTTTTTCATGACTGTTCCTCCAAAGGAAAAATATAAATAACATTATACATTTTATGGTGAGCAGTGTCAATCATTCACTGACATATTTCCACGTATTTCCGCTTGTTTAAAGAATAAGCACATAAAAAAGACACGCCGTCTTTTTTTGCCCTAAAACTTTTATTTAGCTGATTTTGCGATAATAAACTCAAATGCCGTTTTCAGCCACGCAAAAAGCGATGAGAGAAATGCAAAGAGTCTTTCGTGCTTTGTCTTCGGCTTATCCGTTTTTTCATCGGCAATCCAGAAATATGTGTTGCAGTTTTCGCTTGTCATAGGTTCAAGAGCATCGTTCTCACTGTCATAAACCATAAAGCGTGAAAGCGGTACTTCGTCAACAGTGAGCTGTCTGTCGGCGGTGATTACATAGCAGATAAGACGGCTTTCATCGCCCGTCCAGTTTGAATGAGATGCGCCCTTCGTGAACCAGGTGTAGTCAGGGAAATGACAGGTGGAGGCATCAATCTGCTTATCAGGTGAAATGTATTTACCCTTGCCCTCGGCTATTCTTTCTGAGATATATTTATCGCTTAACGTGCCGTAAACCGTTGAGGTCGTTGCGCCGAATGAGCTTTTTGCGACAGAAGCAAACTGGTCGCTGACGGCGTCGCAGGATTCACACGCCGGCAAAATCTGAAAACCGTATTTTGAAACAACCGCTATTTTGACACCGTCATTTTCAAGCTTGTCAAGAAGACCGTCAAGATTGTTTCTGACTTTTTCGTTGTAGTTATCAAGCTTCTTGATAAGTCCGGCGTATTCACTGCGTTTTTCGCTGCCCTCTTCACCGAAAACATATTCAAGCGCAACCGGGTAGTCCTCTTTTGTGACGGCTGACCAATAGCTCGGGAAAGTAAAGAAGGTTGAAAGGGCAAGAGCCGAAGTGATACCTTTTATAATGGTGTAGTATATTTCTTTCTTCAAAAAGTCGGTTAATTTTTCTACCGCTCCGCTTTTTTCAAGAAGGTCTATTGTTGTATTGGCAAATTTATCGAGCTTTAATTTATCAATAGCATTAAGGTCATAAAGAAATCTGTTGATTGCGTTTAAATCAAGCTTAAATTTTCCGCTTATCGGTTCGCTGAGCATTTCCGCCCCGTATATAACCGAGCCGTCCATACCGAGTCCGTAGAGGTCACGGGTTCCGTATTTCTGAACGTATGCCATAAGTACCGATGTGCCGAGACAGCTTGCCATGACGGAAACCTTTTCCGCTCCGGTGACAGCCTTAATCTGCTGAACATAAATGTTAAACTTATCGGCTGATTCAAACGGGTCAAGCCGCCAGTCATACCAGAACCAATAGTCATTATATTCATAGTAGCCTCTGCCGATTTTTTTATCTGTCTTTATGCAGTTCTTCATATATTCCTTGCGCCTTTCGGCAATACCCGTTCCGGGCTTTGCGTTGCCGTCGCCGTCAAGCCTGACATCGGAGAACAAATCGGAAACTTCTTTTTCAAGGGCGGCATAATAATTGGTATAATCGCCCATGAGAAGTCCCTCGACAAGAAGCGGCTGAAGAACATTAGCAACAGCTTCAAGGGCGGAGTCGGAGGAATACATTTCAGTCGAGGAATAAACCTTGTCAATCTGAAAAATCTCTTCATCATTTTCATTGTGAATGGAATCTCCGTCACCGGAAATTCTTATAACGGGAATTTTGCTCTGAACCGGGAAACGGGTGCCCGCAAAAGCGGGAATTACGAGAGAAAACGACATCAAAAGCACAAGAATTATTGAGATAACCTTTTTCATAGCAGTATCATCCTTTCAGATTTTTGATTTATTACAGTACGGTGATTTCGTCTCCCTCAAAGACCTTTCCGCCTTTGATGACGATTCCGAAAACACCCTCTCTGGGCATTACGCACTGACCGACGAGTTTGCTTATCGCACAGCCCTCGTGACACTCCTTGCCAATCTGACTGATTTCGATTTCACATTCGCCGATTTTGAGATGAGTACCCACCGGCAGGGTGTAAAGTTCAATTCCCTGAGTGGTGATATTTTCTGCGAATATTCCGTGACAAAGCCCGTTTGACGGGCCGTTTTTTGCTTTTTCAATACTCTCCTGAGCCAAAAGGCTGACCTGCCTGTGCCATTTTCCGGCATGGGCATCGCCCTCAAAGCCGAAATTTTCAATCATGACACCGGGATTTACTTTCGTTTTCGGCGTGCCCTTTTTTTCACTGATGTTTACCGATAATACCTTACCTGTCATTTTGTTACCTCCTTAACCGCCGATTTTATTCATGGCGTGAGAATTGCCGTAGGCGCACTCAAAGCAGTGTCCCTTTGGCTTTGATAAAATTGCCTCTTTTATTATTTCGGTGAGCTTCTCTGTGTCGTTTACGTATGCCCTTATGTCGTATGCGGTATCGTGACCGAGACACGGGCGTATCTTTCCGTTTGAAAGAAGTCTTATTCTGTTGCATTTATCGCAGAATTTATCGCTGACGGGAGTAATGAAACCCACCTTGCCGAGAAAACCGTCGGCTTCATAATACTTTGCGACCGAGTTTTCTTTTGAAACGTCAACGGGTCTGAGAAACGGGAATTTTTCGAGTATTTCTTCTGCACGAATAACAAGCCTTTCGTTTTCTCCCATTGCGGAAAACGGCATGAGTTCAATGAAGCGCACGTCGATTTTTCTGCTTTTTGCAAGCTCAATGAGCCTTTCCGCTTCATCTTCATTTTCTCCCCTTATAAGCACCGAGTTAATTCTCACGGGGAAAAGCGAAGATGCGTATTCTATTCCTCTTAGTACCTCGCCGAGCTTGTCCGAGCCGGTCATTTTGACATATTTCTCACGGCTGACAGCGTCAAGGCTGATGTTGACGGCATCTATGCCTGCTTCATACAGCTCATTTGCTTTTTCATAAAGCCCCACTCCGTTTGTCGTGAGAACAAGCTTTTTTATGCCGTCTGTTTTTTTGACCGCAGATGCTATTTCGGCAATATCCTTTCTGACAAGCGGTTCGCCGCCGGTCAGTCTCACCTTTGTTATTCCGAGCAAAGCAAATGCCGAAACAATTTTCTGAATTTCATCAGCAGTCATTTCGTCGGTGTCGGGCTTTTCGCACCCGCAGTATATACAGTTGAGATTGCACCTTTGCGTGAGAGAAACACGAAGATAGTTTATTTCACGCCCGTAATTATCTTTCATTTATAAAATCACTCTTTCCGCCCGTTTTTTGGAGAAGCTTCACTTCCTCGATAACCATTCCCCGGTCTATCGCCTTGCACATATCATACACTGTCAGTGCCGCAACTCCCGCCGCTGTGAGAGCTTCCATCTCGATACCAGTTTTGTAGGTGCATACGGCGCAGGTGTAAATGTAGAGCTCATCTTTTCCGTTATTGTCAAAATCGACCGTCACGCTCTCAATCGGAATGTTGTGGCACAGCGGTATCAGCTCAAATGTGCGTTTAGCCGCCATTATTCCGGCAATTCTCGCCGCCGACAGTCCGTCGCCCTTTTTGAGCTGTGAAGCTAAAAGCCTTGTCAGCGTTTCACTCTGCATTTTTATTTTTGCGTATGCCCTTGCGGTGCGCCGTGTGAAATTTTTTTCTCCGACGTCAACCATAACAGCTTCTCCGTTTTTGTTAAGGTGGGTGAAATCCATATTATCCCTCCGTGCTGTAACCGCCCATTTCTCCAAGGCGTTTTTTAAATCCGGCACTGTGAAGCACCTCAAAAAATGCTTTCACTCTGTAATCGTCGGCAAATTTTTCGCTGACGAGAAAATCGTATTCCTCGTTATACAGCGGAATAAAATCAAGGTCATACATTTTTGCCGCCGAATATATGCCGAGTCCTGCGTCCGCACTGCCGGCGGCAATGAGAGCGGCAACGGCGGTGTGGGTGAATTTTTCGTTTTTGTAGCCGTCAACCGAATCAGGTGAAATGCCGTTCTTTTTGAGAAGACAGTCGAGCAGTATTCTTGTGCCCGCACCCCTTTGGCGGTTGACATAACGACAGCGGACAATATCGGAAAACTCATTTATCCCGAGCGGATTATCCTTTGCGGTCATGAAGCCCTGTGTTCTGCCCACGCCCTTTCTGAGCACCGCTCCTCCGTCGGGGAAATATGTTCTGACATAGCTTTCATTATATTTTCCGCTTTCGCTGTCAAGCAGATGAACGGCTCCCATGTGCGCCTGCCCCGCCTTGACCGCACTTATTGCCCCCATGCTTCCGACATGGGAGGAAATGACGGTGAAATTACAGCCTTTTTTTCTGAGAATATCAGATATTTCGTCAATAATCGGGTCGTGACTGCCGGTGATGATGAGAGCATCTTCGATTTCTTTTTCATCTCGGAGAAGCCTTATTTCCACCTCGTCGCCCTGCTCAAAGCCCTCGCTGTTCTGCGGAATTTCGAGAATACCGGACGCCTTGGTGAAGCTTGTTATCACTCCCGCACCTCTCGGCAGCGGCACGGCAAAATACTGCCCGTCAGCCTTGCACAGAGAGACACGCACGTATTCTCTGTATTTGAGCGATGACACCGTTCTTTTTGCCATTACCGCTTTCACGGTTCTGACGGAAGCGGCAGTTCTTTCGTAATATATATCAACAGCCTTGCTGACAAATTCCTCCATTATAACTATCGCCGAAACCGGATATCCGGGCAGACCGAAAACGGGTGTGTCACCGATTAAGCCTAAAACAGCGGGTTTGCCGGGCTTTGCGGCTATTCCGTGAATTATTACCTCGCCCAGAGCGGAAACGGTTGTGCTTGTGTAGTCGTCTCTTCCCGCAGACGAACCGGCAAGCATGAGCACAATGTCACATTCGCTCACGGCTTTTTTTACGGCGGAAAGGAGCATTTCTTTTTTGTCCTTGACAATATCATAAACTACGGCATCTGCCCCGAAATCGGAGAGCATGGCGGAGAAAACAGCCGAATTAAATTCAATGATTTCGCCTTTTTTCGGCGTTGACGTGGGCTTCACTATCTCGTCGCCCGTCGGTATAATTCCGGCGACGGGCCGTTTTATTACCGTAACCTCTGTTACACCTCCGGCGAGAAATGCTCCGCAGAGGGCAGGGGTTATTTTTGTCTTGCACGGGGCTATCATATCGCCCATGCATATATCCTCGCCTATCTGTCTGACGTTCTGCCAGGGTGACACTGCGCTTATGAGCTTTACGCTTTTGTTTTCGTCTTCGACCACGTCCTCAATCATCACAACGGCATTCGCCGTGTCGGGCATAGGGTCGCCGGTATCGACAACGGTGTAATCCTCACTTGAGAGAATGACGGGCTCTTTTTCGCTTGCGCCGTAGGTTTTTTCGGCTATGACGGCAATTCCGTCCATAGCGGAGGCGTTATAGTGCGGCGAACAGATTTTCGCATACACCGCCTCGGCGAGAACACGCCCGTTTGCATTCTGCGACGGAATAACCTCGGTTTTGTATCTGAATCCCGAATTTTTCAGTGCGGAAAAATATATCTCTTTCGCTTCGTTTACCTCGGTGTTGCTTAAATAGTTGTGTTTCATATCATTCACTCCAGAAATGAAAATACGCTGACCTCTTCGCCTTTTTTCAGCCCCTCGCAGTCACGCCCGATTTGTATATATCCGTCGCAGTCGCACAGAAGAGAGATAACACCCGATTTTGCATAGACGGGGTATGCTGTGCCGGAGGCGATTTTCACACACAGATATTCTTCCCTGCCGTGATTTGAAGATATGTTTTCGGACAGAATACATTTTATCGAACGCTTAATTCTGTCTGATTTAAGACAAATATCAAAGAATTCTCTGACGATTATCTCCGTCACAAAACAGCAGGCGGCAGGGTGACCGGGCAGACCGAAAATGGCTTTTGAGCCTGCTTTGCCGATTATTGTGGGCTTTCCCGGCTTCATGGCTATTCCGTGAGCAAGAACACTTCCGATTTCGCCGATAACCGATGCCGTCATATCCCTCAGCCCCGCAGACGAGCCGCCCGAAATAAGAACGGCATCACATTCGTCGCAGGCTTTTTTTACCGCAGAGAGTATATCTTCACGTCTGTCACGTATTATCCCGTAGGGCTTAGATGCACAGCCGTATTTTTCGCACATCGCCGAAAGAAGAAAGGTGTTCACGTCCCTGACCTTTCCGCACTGAGCCTGAGCCGATGTCGCTGTCAGCTCATCGCCCGTTGATATTATTCCGACAACGGGCTTTTTTATCACTTTAACTTTATCAGCACCCATTGCCGCAAGAACGCCGATATGGGTGAAATTCAAGACGGTTCCCTTTTTTATTACGGTTTGTCCCGCCCTTACGTCGTCGCCCCTTGACGTTACGTTTTCGAGAGGACTGACAGCTTTATAACAAAGGCAGACCCCGCCGATTTCTTCCTCAGCCGTTTCAACGGGCACAACTGAATCGGCACCCTCCGGAAGCATACCGCCGGTGGAGATTTTCACACATTCTCCGCTCTCAATTCTGAAATCGGCATTTTCACCCATGAGTATTTCGCCTCTGACGGTGAGTATTGCGGGTATTGAGTCGCTTGCGCCGAAGGTATCGGCGGCTTTTACGGCATAGCCGTCCATAGTCGAGCGTGAGAATGATGGAATATCCTCTTTCGACAAAATATCGCACGCCGCAGTCCTGCCGAAGGCGTTGTAAAGCTCAACAGCTTCACAGCCACATTCAAAGGAGCCGAACTGCTCACGGATTATTTTTTTTGCGTTTTCGACCGAAACCACATTCAGCATTTCATTCACCTATATTTTCCATTGAGATACGAAAAGCCTGCCAAAGCCGCTTTTCGGTGATGAGAGGGCGGAAATATCCGAGTATTCAGCTATTTCTCCGTTATTCATAATCAGTATTTTTGTCGCAACGCTGAGAGCCTGAGAGGGCAGATGTGTTGCAATGAGAAGAGTTGTGCCGTTTTCTTCACACTTTTTAACGAGCAGCTTTTCAAGCTCTGCACACGCCGAAATGTCAACTGCGCTGAGCGGCTCATCAAGCATGAGCAGTGACGGCTCACGGGCGAGCATACGTGCAAAGCACATTTTCTGCTGTTGACCGACAGAAAGCCTTGAAGATGAATTTTTCCGTATTTCTTCGAGCGAGCAGTCCTTTATCAGAGCGTCAATATCGTCAACGTGATGACCGCACGCTATATTTTTCTCCACAGTGCCCTTGAAAATATATGGCTTCTGCGGCTCATAGAGAATATCATCTTTTTGTGCCGAAATTTCAATTTTTCCGCTGTCGGGCTTTATTATTCCCGAAAGCAGACGTAAAAGCGTGGATTTGCCCGAGCCGTTAGGACCTATAAGAGCGACACGCTCGCCTTTTTCTATGTGAAGCCCGTCGATTTTCAAGGTGAAACCCGAGCTGAGCTTTTTTTCGATTGAGTTTATTTTTATCATTTCATTTTTCTCCCCGCACCGCTTGCGATGATGTTCACCGCAAGGGACAGAAGCATAAGGATAATTCCGAGGGCGAACGCCTTGTCAAAATTGCCCTTGTTTGCTTCAAGAAGTATGGCGGTCGTCATGACCCTTGTCTTGAACTGAATGTTACCGCCGACGAGTGAAACTGCGCCGACCTCGGCTATCGACCTGCCGAAGCCCATGAGTATAATGCTAACAAATTGTGAGGAGCATTCACTGATGAGAAGAAGCACCTGTTTTGCCGCACCGATTCCCAGTCCCTTTGCCGTCTCCGTCAGGCTTGCGGCTTTATCACCGACGGCGGACGAGGTCAGCGAGCAGATAACGGGAGTTATCAGAATGACCTGCGCTATGACCATAATCGGAACGCTGAACATGAGATGAAGAGAGCCGAACGGCCCTACCGAGCGAAAGAGCATAAATACAATAAGACCTGCCACAACGGGGGGCAAGCCCATAAGGGTATTCATAATTTTAGTTATCAGTCCTTTTCCTCTGAAATCGGTGCGCCCGATTGTCACACCGAGCGGAATACCGATAATTGAGGAAATTCCGGTGCTGAAAAAAGACATTATGAGAGTTGTCGCAATTATCTGCCACAGCTCTCTGTCGCCGCTGAGCATGAGCTCAAATGCCTGTCTGATGTGTTCCATAATTCCCCGTTAATCAGGAAAAGCCGCCGGAAGTACCGACGGCTGTCCGAGCTTTATTACTTTTCGATGAGGAAGAACAGGGCTTCGCCGTATTCGGACTTGCCGTATTCTTTAATGAGAGCAGCCGCCTCATCGCCGAGAAGCCAGTCGATGAGAGCCTGTGCGCCCTCGGTGTTGATTTCAACGTCCTTGCCTTCAAATTCCTTTGCCTCGGGGTTGACACCGAGAAGAGAATATGTGTTCTTCATATCGTCGGCTTCAGCCTTGATGATGTCGAGATTTGCAAGAGAATCTTTCATTGAAAGGAAGGTCGCCTTGTCGGTCAGAACGTATGCGCCCAGCTCATTTGCCTTGGTGAGAGTGTCGCCCATGCCGGAGCCGAGTGAGCTGTACCAGCTTTCGCCTGTCGGGTCAAGCTCTGCCGCCTGCCATATACCGGTTTCCTTGTTGTGAGTGCCGCTGTTGTCGCCTCTTGAAGCGAAAGGTGCCTTTGCTTCTGCGATAAGCTTGAAAGCGTCAGATGCAGTCTCAGCGTCCTTGACCTTTGCCGGGTCGTCCTTGGGACCGGCGATTACGAAGAAGTTATACATGAAAGAAAGTCTTTCAGTTGAAGCATAGCCCTCTTCGATGAAGGTCTCTTCCTGAGCCTTTGAGTGAACGAGAAGCAGGTCTGCGTCACCGGACTTTGCATAGCCTATTGCTACGCCTGTGCCGGCGGACTGAACCTCAACCTTGTAGCCCGTTGCTTTTTCAAAGGTGGGAAGAAGGTAGGGGAGAAGTCCCGAGTCGTTGACAGATGTTGTCGTTGCAAGGCGGATTGTGCCTTTTTCGCTTGTTTCGACTGTCTGTGACGGTGCTTCTGTTGTTTCGGTTTCTGTGCCTGCGCATGCCGCAAATGAGAACAGCATACAGAGAGCGAGTAATAATGCGAGAAGTTTTTTCATAATTCATTCTCCTTTTCAAATCACGGAAGGATAAAGGGTTTCCCCCGTATCCCTCGACCGTTGGGCTGAGCCTGTGAGATTTCGGTCACGCTCTTTTCGCATACGCCGTGCGCTTAGCGAAGAAGAGTCGGAATATGAATCAGTGCGGCTGTGCCGCAAACTTCCGTAAGGGTATTGAACGCATATTAATATTAATAAAATAGCAGTTGCGTTCTTTAATTTTATATGTTATAATAATAGCACATAAAAACCGATTCGGCAAGGGGGATTTTAAAAATGTTCATTTCCGTTCTGACGGCGAGTGACCGTTGCAGTAAAAATCTGTGCACGGATAAAAGCGGCGCACTGATTTCAGAAATGATGGCACCCTATGCCGAAACAAAGGAATACGTCGTTGTGCCTGACGAAAAGCAGATAATAAAAAAAGAGCTGATACGCCTTGCCGACGAGGTGAAATCCGACATTGTTTTCACGACGGGCGGAACTGGCTTTGCCCCGAGAGACGTCACCCCCGAAGCGACGGCAGAGGTTGTCGAAAGGCTGACACCGGGTATTTCGGAGGCGATAAGGGCGAAAAGCCTCGAAATAACACCCGCCGCAATGCTCTCACGTGCAATTTCGGGCATCAGGGGTAAAACGCTGATTATTAATCTTCCCGGCAGTCCGAAAGCGGTCAGAGAGTCACTTGAAATCGTGATTCCCGTGCTTGCCCACGCCGTTGAGACAATGAGCGGAGAAACGCAGAGCTGTGGTAAAGACGCATGACGAAAAAGGATATTCAGGGCTTTGATATAAGCGAAAAAATGGTGGCGGTTATCGGTTGCGGAGGGCTCGGCTGTAATATAGCTGTTCACCTTGCCGGAAGCGGAGCGGGGAAAATATATCTCTGCGATTTCGACACCGTGAGCGGGAGTAATCTCAACCGCCAGTTTCTCTACACGGCAGAAGATATCGGCAGGCTTAAAACCGAGGCGGCGGCAGAAAGACTTTCGGCGTATGCGAAAGATGTCCGTATCTGCCGGATTGACAGAAAAATAACCTTTTCTTCGGATTTGGATTTTGCAAAGGACTGCGACGTGATTTTTCTTGCCGTTGACAATAACGAAGCAAGAAAAGCGGCGGCTTCATTCTGCACGGAAAACAAAATTCCGCTTGTCAACGGCGGCATAAACGGCTTTTTCGGCACGGCATACCTCTATGTGCCGCAGAGAACGCCCTGCCCCGAGTGCGCCGGAATTTTTCAGAGCGAAAACCAAAGGATACTTTCCGTCAGCACATCGGCGGCAATTATCGGAGCTCTTGAGGCTCAGCTCGGAATCGAATATATGCTTTCACCCGGCACTGCGCCGGCAGGAGAGCTGTATATATATGACGCAGGCGTCATAACGAAGCTGAAAATAAAAGGAAACCCCGAATGTAAAATATGCAATAACTGCGAAAGGTGATTGATATGGGAGAACTGAAAGGCTACATGGGTAAGGTGCTTTTTGTTGACCTTACCGAAAGAACACACAAGCTTTTTCCCTGGTCAGACAAGGACAGGGAAAGAACGCTCGGCGGAAAAATAATGGCGGCGGATATTCTGCTTCACCATATAAAGCCGGGTATGAAAGCATTTGACGAGGACAACTGGATAGTTGTCACCACCGGACCTCTGACGGGCACGGGCTGTCCCAATTCGTCAAGATTCAACATCTCGACGATTTCCCCGCTGACGAATATCATCACGTCGTCAAACTGCGGCGGAGACTTCGGTCTTTCACTCAAGAGAGCGGGTTATGATGCCGTTATCTTCACGGGAAGAAGCGAAAGCCCCGTCACCGTCAATATTACTGCGGACGATGTTACGTTTGAGAGTGCAGAGGAGCTCTGGGGACTGACAACGAGCGAGACTCAGGCAAAGCTCAAAAAGAATGTCGGCAAGCTCGTTATAGGCCCTGCCGGAGAGAACAAGGTGCTCTATGCCTGCGTTTTCAGCAATGAGAGAACAGCGGGAAGAGGCGGTGTCGGAGCGGTATTCGGCGACAAGAACCTCAAGGCGGTCACGGCATTCGGCTGTAAGATGCCGGAGGTTGTCAACAGAGAGAAGCTTGACGAGCTGAACGTCAAATGGTCAAAGACGCTCAAAACTCACCCGCTCACGGGCAAACAGCTTCCGAAGCTCGGCACGGCGGGACTTATTGCACCGATGCAGGCGCACAAAATTCTTGCCACAAAGAATTTCTCCTGCGGCAGATTTGACAATTTTGAAAAGGTTTCGGGCGAGGAGCTGACGGAAAATCATCTCGTTTCAAACGCCGCCTGCACGACCTGCGTTATCAGATGCGCAAGAATGGTCAATGTTGACGACAAAATCGTCAAGGGACCCGAACTTGAGATACTCGGTCTTATGGGTCCGAATATTCTCAACGACGATATAGAAAAAATACTCGAATGGAACTATGTCATTGACGAAATGGGCATGGACGCCATTTCCACATCGGGCGTTGTCGCTTTCGCTATGGAGCTGAAAGAAAAGGGAATACACGATTTCGGTCTTGAATTCGGCAAGGTTGACAACATCAGCGATATTATACGCAAGATAGCACGCAGAGAGGGCGAATACACCCGGCTTGCCGACGGCTCAAAGCGTATGAGCGATATTTACGGCGGCGAGGATTTCGCCATTCAGTCAAAGGGTATGGAGCTTTCCGCCTATGAGCCCCGTCATGCAGTCGGTCAGGGACTGGGCTATGCCACAAGCAACAGAGGCGGCTGTCACCTTAACGCCGGATACATGGTTGTTGCCGAGGGACTCGGACTTGACGTTGACGCACTCACACCTCACGGCAAAGCGGCACTGACGATAATGTTCCAGAATCTCATGGAGGCGGTTTCCGCCTGCGGAGAGTGTCTCTTCACGTCCTATGCGGTATTTCCGGGCTTTCTCATTGACAAGCCGAATATGTGGCTGACAAAGGTTATCCTTGCCTGTATGCCCTATGTCGGGCCGATAGTCAATCTTCTCAGTCACTTCACCAAGGCACCGAAAATCAACATTCCTCTTCTTCCCCATTCCTACGCCGTCAAGTATGCAACGGGCATAAAGTCAACAATGGCGAGTATGCTCACATGGGGCGCATACGGCTATAACACGGAGAGAATTTCAAACGTGATTCTCGGTCAGAAAGCGGGTGCCGATAAGCTTCCGAAGAGACTGACAGACGTGCCCGAGGATAAAAACGACCCGAGAACAAAGGTTCCTCTTGAAAAGATGAAAAAGGTTTATAACCGTGCAAGAGGCTGGAATGACGGTATTCCTACATATCACCGTCTCAGGTCTCTCGGTATAGAAATAGACAAAGACTTCTATGATGAAGTAGTCAGGGAGGCGTATAAATAATGGCTGAAGTAACGGTAAAGCTTTTCGGCGTTTTCAGAACGGATACCCGCATAGCCGAAACAAAAATAAATGCGGATAAGGTCATTGATATTTTTCCCGTGCTCAACAAAAAGGTCGAAGAGGGATTTGCAGAGAAGAAAAAATCGGATTCTTCCCTTGAAAAGCCCGAGCCGATAAAGTTCAAAGACGCACTCGTCTATATCAACGGTGAAAAATGTTCAAAAAAGGGACGTGCTCTTGAAACCGGTATGGAAATCTGGATTATGTCCCCTGCTTCGGGAGGTTAAGATATGGCTTTCTACATTGATGAAGAAAAATGTCTCGGTTGCGGAGCTTGCGCTTTTGCGTGTCTTTTCGATATTCCGCAGGCGGTCAACAGTGAAAAATCAAAATATACAATCGATACCGAAAAATGTATGGGCTGCGGACAGTGCGAGCACATCTGCCCCAATTCGGCGATTAAGCCCGCTCAGGGACACAGAAAAATAGTCTCGGTGAAAATCAATCCCGAAAAGTGTATCGGCTGTTCTCTCTGTGCCCGTGCCTGCCTTGCAGGAGCACCTGAGGGCAAAATCAAGGAGCCGTTTGTGATAAACGAATCAAAGTGCTTCAAATGCGGTCTGTGTGCGACAAAGTGCAGAAAAGAAGCAATAGAGATTGAATATGAATAAAAGAGTCAAAGACGCATAAATGAACACAGCAAAAAGGCAGTTTGAGAAACGGATTTTCCGAAAACTGTCTTTTTGATTTAGGTTAACGGGAAACGTATATCGTCACGGAGAATAGAAATGCCATACAGAGTTTATTTGAAGAAAAAAGAGGACAGACGCATAAGAGCGGGGCATAGCTGGGTTTATGCAAATGAGGTTGAGCGCATAGAGGGCGAGGGCAAAAACGGAGATATTGCCTGCGTCTATGATTTTTCGGGCAATTTTCTCGGGAAGGGCTTTATCAATCATCTGTCGAAAATACTTGTGCGGATTTTTATCCGTGATGACAGCGAATGCAATGCCGGGCTTTTCCGTGAAAGGATTAAGAAAGCAAACGATTACCGTGTCCGTCTCGGCTATGAAAACTGCTACCGTATGGTTTTCGGTGAGGCTGACGATTTGCCGGCTCTCATTATTGACAGGTATGCGGATTTGTTCTGCATTCAGCTTCTTTCTCTCGGAATGGACAGACACCGGCAGGATATAGTCGATGCCCTTGTCGCTCTGTTTTCTCCGAGGGGGATATACGAGAGAAGCGACGCCGCAGTGCGTAAAAAAGAGGGGCTCCCGTTTTTTAAGGGGAAGCTTTACGGCGAATTTGAGCCGAGAGTAATTATTGAAGAGAACGGTCTGAAAATGACAGCCGACCTTGAAAACGGTCAGAAAACGGGATATTTCCTTGACCAGAAAGAGAACCGATATGCCCTGAGAAAATATGTCAGAGGTGCTTCGGTGCTTGACTGCTTCTGTAATGTGGGCGGCTTTTCGCTCAATGCGGCGGCGGCAGGCGCAAAAGAGGTTGTTGCGCTCGACATATCCGAGAGAGCGTTGGAGGAAGTCAGAGAGAACGCAAGACTCAACGGCTTTGAAGACACAGTCAGAACAGAGTGCGGCGATGTTTTCGAGGTGCTGAGAAAATACAGAAAAGAGGGCAGACGCTTCGATACGGTGGTGCTTGACCCGCCCGCATTCTGCAAAAGTGCGGCAGACGTACCCGACGCATACCGGGGATATAAGGATATAAATATCCTCGCTCTCAAAATCGTCAGGGACGGAGGCTTTCTTGTCACAGCCTCGTGCTCTCACTATATGGCGGCGGCACTGTTTGAAAAAATGCTCAGAGAAGCGGCAAAGGAAAGCTCACGTGTCGTGCGTGTCGCAGAGATAAAAACGCAGTCACCCGACCACCCGTCACTGCTTGCGGCAGACGAAACAACTTATCTTAAGTTTTATGTGCTTCACGTTCTTGACAAATAATTTTCATTAAGCTAAGATAGACAGGCGAAAGGAGATACGCTATGTATATATGGGAAAATCCGAGATTTATTAAGGAAAACAAGGAGGACGGTCACGTTATTTTAATGCCCTACGGCAATAAGAAATCCGCCCTTGAAAGAAAGGAATCCGAGTTTAAAATATCTTTGAACGGAACGTGGAAGTTCCTCTGGAAAAAAGGCTATCCGGCAGTGCCGAGAGAAATGTGCGACAGAGATTTTGACGACAAAGACTGGGAGGATATTAAAATCCCCGGAGTGTGGCAGTTCCAGAAAGACTATTCAAAGCCGCTCTATTATGCAAATTCGTTCCCCAACGGAATAAGCACCGAAGCAAAGAAAATACCCTCGATAGACGTTTCCGTTCAGGAAATAGGCGTTCACAGAAGAAATTTCACCGTGCCCGAAAGCTGGAACGGCAGAGAAATTTTCATTCACTTCGGCGCAGTCAAGGCGGGACTTCAGCTCTTTGTCAACGGTAGCTACGTCGGCTATTCTCAGGGCTCGAACACCCCTCATGAATTTGATATAACCGGTTTTGTCTGTGAGGGTGAAAATCAGGTAACGGCTGTGGTTTACCGCTACACCGACGGAACATATCTTGAGGACCAGGATATGTGGTTCCTCAGCGGCATTTACAGAGAGGTCTACATTTTCTCCGAGCCGGAGTGTGCCGTCAGAGACGTTCACACCGTGACTGAGCTTAAAAATGACTATACCGACGCCGAGCTTTCGGCTGATATATACGCCGTCAATTACGGAAAGGGCGAAAAGACAGCCGAAGCGGAGCTCACGCTTATCCGTGACGGAAAAGAGATACCTGTCGGGAGTGAAAAAGTAAAACTCGGCGAGGGCAAAAACATAATCTCGTTTAAAAAATTTATTGAAAAACCCGAGCTGTGGTCAGCGGAAAATCCGGCTCTTTACACTCTTCTCATAAAGTTCAAATGCGGAAGAAAGACAACATATAAAGCTATGCGTATCGGTTTCCGCTCAACTCAGATAATCGGCGAGAAGATTCTGATAAACGGAAAGCCGCTTCTTATCAGGGGTGTCAACAGACATGATTTTGACCCCGACAACGGCTGGGCGGTTCCTTATGAAAGGTATATTCAGGACCTCAACATAATGAAAAGGTGCAATATAAACGCCATAAGAACGAGCCATTATCCGAATGACCCCGTTCTCTATGACCTTTGCGACGAATACGGTTTTTACGTTATGGACGAGTGCGACCTCGAAACGCACGGTGTAAGAAGAAAGAACGTGCCGGGCAGTAATCCGATGTGGACTGACGCAGTGACGGACAGAATGGAAAGAATGGTTCTGCGTGACAGAAATCACCCGTGCGTGTTTATGTGGAGCCTCGGCAATGAGGCGGGCGACGGCGACAACTTTATGAGAATGAAGGAAGCGGCTATTGCCCTTGACAAAACGAGAAAATTCCACTATGAGGGCGACTTCACCTTTGAAAAGAGTGATGTTATCAGCCGTATGTATCCGGGCGAGGACATAGTCAACAAGCTCGGCAACAGAGAGCCGATTGAAATATCTCTTTTCGACAATATCGCAAATTCTCTTGCGGCAGACAATAAACCCATTTCCGCCGACAAATACACAAAGCCTGTCATTTTCTGCGAATATGCCCACGCTATGGAAAACAGTCTGGGTAACTTCCGTGAATACATGGACGCTTTCGAGAAGTATGACAATATGTGGGGCGGCTTTATCTGGGACTTTGTTGACCAGGCTGTACATAAGGTGACGGCGGACGGAAAAGATGCATGGCTCTACGGCACGGATTATAACGAAAAGAAAGCATGGTATATTCCGCCGTATAACACCTGCGCCATAGTGGGCAGTAATACCTATTTCAATGCAAACGGCATCATCTCCGCAGACAGAGAGCTTCACCCGTCAGCTTATGAGGTGAAAAAGGTCTATGCCGATGTTCAGATAGCGGCAAAGGATATTGAAAACGGTGTTTATGTCATAAAAAACAAGCAGATGTTCTCCGACCTTTCCGCTTATGATATTACGTTCGTGATAACCGACGGCGGCAAAGAGGTTAAAAACGGAAAAATCGACAGACGGAAATTTTCTTCTCTTGAGGCGGGCGGCGAAAAAGAGATAACCGTCAGCTACGGCAACACGAAATTTGAAGATGAAGCCGTTATCACATTCTCATTCATCAGAAGAGAAGCGACACGCTTTGCTGACAAGGGCTACGAGCAGGCATTTGACCAGTTTGTTATCGGCAAAAAGGCTGAAAAAGAAGATTCTCACGGCACGGAAAAGCTCTTCTATGACAAGACGGGCGACACCGTGAGAGTGTGGGGCGGAAATTTTGAATACACGTTTTTCAAGGGCGAGCCGTACTCGCTCAAAAAGAACGGAAAGGAATACCTTGCGGACAAGGTTTCACCGAACTATTACAGGGCACTGACCGATAACGATATAGATTATCTCAATTTTGTTCCGCCGCTCATTTCCGTTCATCCGCTCTATTTCTGGAAAGTGGCGACGAAAGCCGCATTCACGGGCAAGGTGCTTGTCTATCCTTATCAGGACAGAGTGACTGTTGAGACAAATCTCAGGGTCGCCGGTCTCAAGGGCGGAAAGATAACATACGTTATCTACCCCGACGGCGTAATAGATGTCAGACACGAGGGCAAGGCTCTGACGGATATGCTCCGATTCGGTATGCGTTTTACCGTCGGCAAGGAGTTTGACAGGGTGAAGTGGTACGGCAGAGGCCCGCATGAGAACTACTGCGACAGAAAGACGGGCGCAAAAATCGGGCTTTACGAAAAGAGCGTCAGAGAGCTTGAGCACAAATATATGCGTCCGCAGGAGAACGGTCAGAGAACGGACGTGAGAAGTCTCACCCTCTATTCTCAGGACAGAAGCGTGACATTTACGCAAAAGGGCGATTACCCGTTCTGCTTCACGGCGCACAATTACAGCCTTTGGAATCTTGACAAGGCGACTCATATCCATTCGTTTGAGGAGCAGGATTTCACAGAGGTATGCATCGACCTTATGCAGAGAGGCGTGGGCGGTGACCAGCCCGGCAGTGCGTGTCTGAGAGACCCGTATATTATGCATTCCGGCAAGTATTATTGCAGTGAATTCAGCATTGAACTCGGATAAAATCAAAAAAGAGGCTGTCGAATCTAAATCCGGCAGCCCTTTTTCAGCGACCACGCATTACAAAATGTAATGTATAACCTAACAATAAAGCATAGTATATATATCTGCTTTTTGTTGACTATGCGGTAAATAGGTGTTAGTATATAGACAGACGGCACGCGGCGTCTGTTTTGTTGCGCCTTTGCCGGCAATTTCTTAACGGAGGAAATAAGAAGATGCAATATGATGTAGCTGTAATCGGCGCAGGAGTAATCGGTGCTACGGTTACAAGGGAACTTTCAAAGCTTGATATGAAAGTTGTGCTGCTTGAAAGCTGTAATGATGTCGCTATGGGCACGTCAAAGGCGAACAGTGCGATTGTCCACGCCGGATTTGACGCCGAAAGCGGAACCCTTAAGGCAAAGCTCAACGTAGAGGGTGCCGCTCTTATGGAATCTTACTGCAAAATGCTTGCCGTACCGTACAAAAACAACGGCTCTCTCGTAGTGGCTTATTCCGAAGAAGAGCTTAAAACTCTTGAGGTGCTTCTGAACAGGGGAATCACAAACGGTGTTCCCGGTCTTGAAATAATAGACAGAGAACAGCTTGTGAAAATGGAACCGCATATCGGTCCCACCGCTCTGGGTGCGCTCTGGGCTCCGACGGCGGGTATTGTCAGCCCGTATGAGCTTGCCATTGCAGCGACGGAAAATGCAGTGGTCAACGGTGCCGAGGTCAAAAGAAACAGCGAAGTTTCCGCCATTGAATACAAAGACGGTGTTTTCACTCTTTCCACCGCTTCGGGTACGGTTGAGGCAGGCTACATAATCAACTGCGCCGGTGTTTTTGCCGACAGCATTGCAAAAATGATAGGCGACGATTCATTCACGATTATTCCGAGAAGAGGCGAATATCACCTCCTTGACAAAACAGAGGGGAATATGGTCTCTCACACCGTATTTATGTGCCCGAACAAGATGGGTAAGGGAATACTTGTCACACCCACCGTTCACGGCAACGTGCTCATGGGACCGACGGCGGCTGACCTTGATATTGACCATAAGCTTGATATTGATACCACGCCGGAGGGACTTGCCGAAATCATTGACAGAATACACAAGGTTATACCCGAGCTCACAACGAGAAACGAGATTACATCGTTTGCCGGCAACAGGGCATACGTAAAAGACGGAAACGGCGATTTCATCATTTCCGGAAGCAAGGC
Organism: Acutalibacteraceae bacterium; assembly: GCA_045639785.1. Taxonomy (GTDB): domain Bacteria; phylum Bacillota; class Clostridia; order Oscillospirales; family Acutalibacteraceae; genus UBA6857. The sequence goes on from JAZUDT010000001.1 coordinate 27,884, forward strand.
TAACGACAGATTTATCAATGTCGCCGGCATTGAGTCGCCGGGACTTTCCGCCGCTCCCGCCATTGCACTCTATGTGGCAAAGATGTTCAGAGAAATGGCACCGCAGTACGGCGAAAAGAAAAACTTTATCGAAACAAGAAAGCCCCCCGTCAGAATCAACGAGCTTTCTTCACAGGAGAGAAAAGAGCTTGTCGAAAAGGACAAGCGTTACGGCAGAATCATCTGCCGCTGTGAGGGAGTGACAGAGGGCGAAATAATAGACGCCATCAAAGCCCCGTGCGGCGCAAGAGACGTTGACGGCGTAAAGAGAAGAACAAGAGCCGGTATGGGCAGATGTCAGGGCGGCTTCTGCGGTTCAAAGGTTCTTGAAATTCTTGCAAGAGAGCTTGACGTGCCGATGAACGAGATTACGAAATTCGGCGGTGAAAGCAAAATAATCTATGACAGAACAAAGTGAGGTGGGTTCGATGCTTAAGTATGATTTAGTTGTTATCGGCGGAGGCCCCGCCGGTATGGCTGCCGCACTTAAGGCGAGAGAGTGCGGAGTTCAAAAGGTAATAATTCTCGAAAGAGCCGACACGCTCGGCGGTATCCTTGAGCAGTGCATACACACGGGCTTCGGACTTCACTATTTCGGTGAAGAACTCTCCGGTCCCGAATATGCTTACCGCTTTATTGAGCTTGTCGAAAAAACCGATATTGAAGTCAAGGTTGACACAATGGTCACCGAAATAAGAGACGGCAATATTGTTGTTGCGACAAATAACACCGACGGACTCATCGAAATAGAAGCCGGTGCAATAATACTTGCTATGGGTTGCCGTGAAAGACCGAGAGGCGCAATAGGCATACCCGGTTGCCGTTCCTCGGGAATTATGACGGCGGGCACAGCGCAGAAATATGTCAATATCGACGGCTATATGCCCGGTAAAAAGATTGTTATTCTCGGCTCGGGTGACATAGGTCTTATCATGGCGAGAAGAATGACGCTTGAGGGCGCAAAGGTCGAAATGGTCTGCGAGGTTATGCCGTATTCGGGCGGTCTGACGAGAAATATCGTTCAGTGCCTTGAGGATATGGGTATTCCGCTTAAGCTGAGTTGTACCGTTGTGAAAACACACGGTAAGGACAGTCTTGAGGGCGTCACAATAGCTCAGGTTGACGAAAGAAGAAGACCGATACCCGGCACGGAGCAGTATGTTGAGTGCGATACACTCATGCTCTCTGTCGGTCTCATACCCGAAAACGAGCTGACAAGAATGGCGGGAATAGAAATTGACCGTGTGACGAGCGGCGCAGTTGTTGACGAATACAGACAGACCTCACGTCCGGGCATTTTCGCCTGCGGCAATGTTCTTCAGGTGCACGACCTCGTTGACTATGTCACAGAGGAAAGCCAGCTTGCCGGTGAGGGCGCGGCTAAATATATCCTCGGCGGTAAAAAGGACGAAAAAGCCGAATATATTTCCACAAAGCCCGATTTCGGTGTAAGATACATTGTGCCGCAGAGGGTGAACAAGGCGTCGGACAGAGACGTAAAGCTCTATTTCCGTGTGACGGACGTTTTCAAGGGTGCAAGGGTTACGGTCACGTGCGGTGACAAGGTGCTCTATTCAAAGAAGAAGCCGAAGCTTGCTCCCGGTGAAATGGAGAATGTGCTTATTAAGGCCGATGAAATTCATTCACTTGACGGCAAAGAAATAACGGTTAAGGTGGAGGTGCAGTAATATGATTCGTGAGCTTGTATGCGTATCCTGTCCTCTCGGTTGCTCGCTTAAGGTTGAGCTGTCTGAGGACGGCGGCGTTATAAATGTTGAGGGCAACACCTGCCCCAGAGGTAAGAAGTATGCCGTTGACGAGTGCACAAATCCCGTCAGAATGGTCACTTCAACCGTTAAGGTCACGGGCGGAGAGCACCCCGTTGTTCCCTGCAAGACCTCAAAGCCGGTGCCCAAGTCAATGATGTTTGAAATCATGAAAGAAATAAACAGCACAACGGTCAAGGCACCCGTCAAGATGGGCGACGTTCTTATAGAGAATGTCTGTTCAACGGGCGCAGATATTATTGCGACAAATATAATGTAATATATCAGTCGGGGGAGGCTCTGCCTTTCCCGATATTTTCTTTTAGGAGGGTTTTATCATGGAAAAATTCAGATGGTGCTACATAGGGTGCGGAAGTATTGCGAGGAACACGGCACTTAATATTGAAAGAGGCAGTCACGTTATTTCGTCGGTGTATTCGAGAAATTATGAAAAGGCAGTTGATTTTGCGAAAAAGCATAATGCCGTAGCATACAAAACGGCAGGGGATGCTATGGAGGACTGCGACGCCGTTTATATTGCAACGCCGCACACCTCACATGTTGAGTATGCGCTTGAGGCTATGAAAATGAAAAAGCCCGTGCTGTGCGAAAAGCCGGTCGGAGTGTCTGAAAAGGACGTTGACAGGCTCATAAGCTGTGCAAGGGAAAATGACGTATATTTCTGTGAAGCGATGTGGACGTGGTTTTCACCCGTTGCCGGCAAGGTCAGGGAGTGGATTAAGAACGGAGAAATCGGCTCGCTGAGAAAGCTGACAATACATTATTCGTTTCCCGGACTTATGAAGCCGAAAACAAGCCGTGTCAGAGACCCGCAGACGGCAGGCGGTGCGCTTTTAGATATAGGTATTTATCCTATAACCTACTGCTATAATCTTTTCGGCTATCCCGATGAAATTATATGCAGCGGAAAGGTAAAGGACGGAATAGACACGGCGGAAACGGTTACTCTTCGCTACGGTGAAGCAAAATGCAAGCTCATAATGTCGCTGAGCTCGGTTAAAGAGGATTGCAGGATTGTCGGCACAGAGGGAAAAATAAACATACCCGTTTTTCATGTTGCTCCCTTTGCAAGCCTTAAGAATAAGAACGGAAAACAGCATTTCACGGGCATAACCGATTATCTCACGGAGTTTAATATTGTTGCCGAAGAAATCGGAAACGGCAAAAAAGAATCGGAATATATACCGCTTGAATCAACGAAAGCCTGCATGAGGATAATGGACGAGTGCAGAAAGCAAATGAAGCTTGTCTATCCCTTTGAAAATAATCCCTTTTAATATTGAAAGAGAATAACAAGTGTGGTATAATTTATCCATTAACGCAGAAAGGGCAAAGATATGATGAAAAAGTTAATTTCTGTATTCATAGCAATTATCATGGTGTTCGGACTGACGTCAGCGGCATTTGCGAAAGGTCAGTGCGACTGCGGCAAAACACCGGTCATAATGATTTCCGGCTTCGGTGCGACAACGCTTGTGCGTGCCGACGACGAAACGGCTGTTTTTCCGCCGTCTGTTGACACAATTCTTGCATCGGTCAAAAAGCACGCTTCAAAGCTTGACGTCAACGACCTGACGAAGTTCATCTATCCCGTTATTGAGGATATTCTCGACCCGATAAGAATGAATCCCGACGGCACGTCGTATTACGACATCAGAGCAATATATTCCTCAGTGGAGGACACCTGCTACAGGGGATTTGTGAAGAATGACGCTACGGCGTACATACCCTATGGCGACTCCGATTTTCTCGATATGAAGTCAGCCGCCGAAAGGCTCGGTGACGACCATGTTTTCAACTTCCTTTTCGACTGGAGAAAGTCGGGCGACGAGGTTGCCGACGAGCTTCTTGGGTATATTGAAGATGTGCGTGAATTCACGGGGCACGACAAGGTGAGCATTTACTGCCTCAGCCAGGGCAGTGTTCCCGTCGCTCAGTATCTTTATAAGTATGCAGATAAAGGCTACGTTGAGAATATGCTGTTTGACAATCCGATATTTGACGGCTCCGACTTTGTTTCCGATATTCTCGGCGGCGAAAAGGGAATGACGCTTAATATTGATGAAATTCTCGACCTTCTCGAAAACATAATCCATGTTGAAATAAACATTTCCGAAATACTCGGAGTGCTTCCGAGCGATAAGGTTGACCCGTTTGTCAATAAGCAGGTCAAGCTTGCGGCGGAAAAGGTTATTCTTCCGATAGCGAAAAGTGCTCCGGCATACCTCGAAATGGCACCCAAGGGCGAATACAAGAGAATAGTCGATACATATTTCAGCGACGAGGGCTCGGAAAAGCTCGTTGAAAAAGCGGAAAAGGTTATGAACGGCTACAGAGCCGATATTGAGTCAACGCTCAGAAATGCCGTCAGCGAGGGAATTGACCTTTCAGTTCTCTCATGCTCGGGCTTCGGTCTTGTCACGGGCGGCAAAGCCCAGTCAGACGCTATTGTCAATCTTTCCTCATCGTGCGGCGCATACTGCAACGATATGGGTGAGCCGTTTGCAGATGATTACGTTCAGAAAAAGGATTTGGGCAAAAACTGCATTTCGCCCGACAGAACAATAGACCTTTCCTGCGGCTTCATACCCGAAAAAACGTGGATAATAAATGAGAGGTATCACGGTCAGGGCGAATGGGCACCCAATTCCCTCGCACTTATCGAGGAGCTTCTCTATACACACAACCTCAGGGACGCATGGTCGTCAGCCGAATTTCCGCAGTTCATGCAGAGCGATGACCCGGGTGCCGACATTTTCGCCTGCTTCCCCGAAACAAACAGCCTTTACGCCGTCAAGGGCTCAAACGGCACCTTAATACTGAAAAACACTTCAAAAACCTTCAGTGAGCTGATAACGGGTATAACCGCCGGCTCGGCAAAAGCAGAAATTTGCTCTCTTCCGGTAATTCTCAGACCGGGCGAAAAGCTTGCCGTCACCGTTGACACGGGCTCGGCTCTCTGCGAAAATATTGAGATAAACTATTGCACATCTGATAATTTCTGCGTCGGGAAAACAAAGAGCTTCACTTTCAGCGTGACCGATAATTACAGCGGCGTAACCTCGGACAAGGAAGAAACCGGCTTTGCCTCAAACGGAATACTGAAAACGGTTATCGCCTGCGTATGGCAGACATCGGTCAGAATGATGCAAGCTCTTAAAGGTCTTTTTGACAAATAAAAACGTGTATTTTTCGTTTCACCCGTCAAACAATAACTGAGGGTGACAAAATGAAAAAGAATAATACTCCCGAATATGACCCTACTCCGTCAGTGAATACGGTTTACGGCGACCCCGAGAGCTGCATGGAGCTTCTCAACAAGTACGGCACTTATAACATTCAGCCGACAGCAGAAGCGGATAATGAATTTCCTGCGATAGCTCACGGTCTGCCGAAAGGCGGGAGAAAGAAAAAAGCGGATAAATAAAAACAACCCCGTTGGCATTCATGCCGGCGGGGTTGTTTTTACGTCAATCAACAAATCATAATGATTTACAGATAGACGATTATTCGGAGTTAAAATACATTCCTTCGCAGAGAGCCTCTAAATTGTTTATTGTCCAGACAGAATTGGGCATGAGCTCTAATTTGCCGTATTGCCATTTTAAAATCATGGAAGGCTCACCCTCGTCACGCTCAAGAGAGTTGTCATACACGTAGATTTCATCACAGACATCAAAAAGTCTCGGAAACAGTGACATAGCACGATGATATCTCTTAGTGACTTTTTCCGGTGGAACGTCATGACCGCCATTTCTTGTTCTTGCTTTTACTCGCAAAACGTTGATTTCGGGATTAATTGTCAGAACATAAATACAAATGACAATGTAGCCGCTCTTTTTTGCTCTTTCCATGAGCAGATAGTTTCTTTCTGTCGATAAAACGGTCTCGAACGTGAAGTCCGCTTTTTTTTGAAAGAAAGTGCTCACGTGTTGCCTCGGCAATCTGAGCTGCCTCCAAAGGAGTGCAATTAAGATGCTTTTGTATTTCATCTGCATTGATATACTCTCCGACAGGCGAATATATACTTGTAATTGTGCTCTTTCCGGAACCGTTTGGTCCTGCCACAACCATAAGGATAGGGGTATCATTACAAGGCATTTGTCAGTTCTCCTTTCGTGTGATAGTTATTGGTTTGTTTGTGTTTGGGTCTAAATAAGTGAATTGCTTTGGGAAACCTGAGTTGTTTGGGTCAGATATAGCTTTTTTAACTGCCGCATCTAACAAATCAGTATCCACTACAGGTAGAGCAAGCTGTTGCCTGCTTGGAATTACTACGTTAAACGGAAATCCGTTATTAGCAACAAATTGTTTGAGAAAAATATTGATTGCCGTGCTCAGTGAAATACCGATTTCATCGGCAACATATTCTGCTTCCTCCTTTACTTTTTCTTCTATTCTCGTAGAAATTGTAGCCATGTTACACCTCCTTAACATTTGTCAGGCTACCAATACGAACTGAAAATTACATAAACCAATACCACCAACTCCTTACAGTAAACGGTATTTATATTATATGTGCTTGGAGCATATAATATATATGTATATTATACCCGATTTCATTATTTTGTCAATACAAAAAATGCAAATGTAATACATTTACATATAAACGTATTACATTTGCATAGTTTTATTTAAAATTGCAGTCTGTTTTGTTATTTGCCGATGAGTAAGAGAGGCATAATCTTACGCTAATAAACGGATAACACCGGCTGTCTGCATTTACCTCAAATACGGTGTCGGGTTGACATTTACTCCGTTTTTGATAACCTCAAAGTGGAGGTGAGGTCCGGTTGCGTTACCCGTTCTGCCGACACGTCCGATTTGCTGTCCTTTTGCGACAGACTGACCGACTCTGACGCTTACAGAGCCTGCCTGCATGTGGGCATATCTCGTCTGAATTCCGTTTGCGTGACGAATGAGCACCGAATAGCCGTAGCCCGTTGAGCTGGACGTTACGCCGACAACAGTGCCGCTTGCGACGGAAAGCACGGGAATACCGCTTGAGCCGCCGGAGTGGCAAAGGTCAACTCCACGATGGAAATTGTATCTTCCGTAAAGTGTTCTTCCGCCGTAGCCGGAGGAGAAGTAATATGACGAAGCGAGAGGTCTGCCGAACGAAGTGCCGGTGGCTGAGGAATCGCCCTGTATATAGTTGCTGTAGCCGCCGGTGTAACGTGAGCCGCCATTTGAGGTGCGGATAACCTCTTTCGTTCCCTTGTAGATAATCTCCTTGACGGGGTATTTTGTGGTGACGGTCGATACGGTCGTGGCATAGGTCTTTATGCCGTCAATATAAGTGACAAGCTCAGTTATCTTCTCGCTTCCTTTTCTGCCCTCCTGAACTGTCTTTGAAGTGCCCTTGTAGAGTGAAGCCGATTCTTTTGTCTGCGACTCATAAGGCAGCTCGACAGTTCTTGACTCCGTCTTCATGACCTTGACACGAATGTTGTTGACCTGAGCTGAAAGCAGAATTTTCTCGCCCGTGTGTATGCTGCCGCTTGCAAGCGACGGATTGAGCTTGATAAGGTCGGAATAGCGTACATTGTGACTTGCGGCTATGCTCAGAGGGGAATCGCCCTCCTTGACCTTGTAATAGACAGCTCCGCTCTTTGTCGAGTTCATCTCTTCCTCAAGCCTGTCCGAATCCCATATAGTGTCCTCATTGTCGGAATAGAAGCCCTGAACATAGTTTATCTCCTGGACGAAAGCAACGGTTGCGTTTTTGCCCGCCTTTTTTTGATACGGCTTGAGAATGCGGTCGAAAACATTTATTGCGTCGGTTTCGTTCTTGACGGCGCATACAAATTCACCGTCAATGTAAATTCCGCAGGCATTGACGAAATTTCCGTCAGTGTGTTCGACTATCCTGTCGCATACCGCATCGGAGTCGCTGAGCTTATCCGGAGAAAGCATCGCCACGCTGTAGGTCGGCGCAGAAATGCATACGTTATTGAGAGAGCCGGAGGTCAGTCTTTCAATGGCACGGTCCTTTGCCTCGTTGAACACGTCTTCATTTTTGATATAACCTATATCGGTGCCGTTGTAGTTGACCTTGAGCGCATAGGTCAGAGTGCCGTAATGGCTGACCGTTGCGACAAGAACAAAGAGGCACAGCAGGGGAAACACGGTGTTTATGACAGTGAGCCACACTCTTCTGTGCTTTGTGAACGAGAGAGAAATTTTCTCTCTGAATAACGCACTGCGCTCACGGAGAGTTTCTTCCCTGTGCACTGTCTTGATAGCTTCACGGGCGTCCTCACGGAATTTTCTGTAATCGTGAAGCTTCATATTCTTCGCAGAATGGGACATTTTTGTTTTTACACTGTTCCCGATTCTGAGAAATACTTTCTGCCAGAGGAACACGGCAGGCACCTTGACTGCAACAAAAAGCGAAGCAATAACTGACTTCACTATTCTGTCGGTGCTCTCACCGATTGAGCAGAGAAAAGCCGTCAGCAGTGTTATGAAGCTTTCGAGGCTCCCGGCGTTAAGCTCAAATTTAAAATCAAATCTGAAGTCGAAAAGCTTTTTGTGCTCGGCTTCGGGCTCTTCCTCAATGGGAATTATTATTAATTCGGCTTCTTCAAGCTCGTCATAAACAATATAGTCGGGGTCATCGTAGCCGTTTTTTTCGTTTTCGTCCTCCGACAGAAAATAACCGGATATGTTTTTCTTCTCTTTTTCGGTCTTGCTTTTTGACAAGGATAAATCGCCTCCTTATCCGTCAGTATTGGTATATATAGCAAGTTAAAATCAGTTGTTTTCGACATAAGCCCGCTTATTATACAATATATTGGGAAAAAAATCAACCCCACGAGGTATGCGCCGGTGTGGGGAGGTATGCGCCGGTGTGGGGGGAGGGGAGGTTATTACTTATGTTTCGCCGATTGCAAGGAAAAACCACTGGATGAAAAGGCACGTTAAACACCTGATTTTAAAGCTGCTGTGACATTATAACAGAAATAGAAACTCAAAACCCGAAAACCGTACAGTGGAAAAAAGTCCTAATTTATGGTAAAATGTATCTGGTCAAGTAAGAAAGGTCGGATACAAAAGAGAAGATACCCTTGAATACCGTTTACCGAGCGGAGAAAGTGTCAAGTTTCTGAACGATCAGATAACATATCTCGGAAATCAGCTTGAATGTGAATTCGACTCGAAAAATGCTTTTGTGTGCTTGCAAATATGGATTTTATTATGGTTTGCACATATCAAAGCGAGGGGAAGAATCCCGAACTTCTTTTGTACAAGAAAAGATAATCCTTATGCTATCCCCCTATAACGCCAAAGGCTCCCATAAAAAATGAACCGCCAGCAAAACGCTAAAATGCGATTCATTTTTTATGTTCGGCTATGTCTTCTATGTTACAATTCAGTATTTCGCATAAAACATCCAAAGTGTGTGTGCTGACATTTTCGTTTTTTCGTAATCTGTCGAGTTGTCCTGTACTGATTTTATATTTTTTTATCAAAGCATATTGAGAAATTCCTTGTTCTTGCATCGTCTTCCACAATTTATCATACACTATCATTGCCCTTCCCTCCAACCTAATTTTATTATGATAAATTAGTGTTGACAATTGCCCGTAAATGGGCTATAATAATTCAAACTGAGAAAAGGAGGTTAATTATATCATGTCGGAATAATGCTGAATATTATTTTGACAAGCCAAAATTTTATACTATCTATGCTCGATTCATAGATAAAAAGAAAGAAAGGAAATCTCTATGAAAAAAATTATTTCAATCATGCTCGCAATGCTTATCGTCATTACAACTTTGTTTTGTGTAGCGGTTCCGTCATTCGCAGCAACAATCAGTAACAATAAGCACACGGCAACCGGTTTAAAGGGAGGTCAGACTGTTTATATCAAAACAAACACCGGCTGGAACACAGAGCTTTTCGGTAACACTTACAGAACCAAGGTTCAGATAACTCTTCCTAAGGCATATTTTGAATATTTTCAGCATAATCTTTCAACCGCAAAATATGCCAAAATGAAAGTTGAAATTTACAAAAAGAATGGTTCATCATGGTCTCTTTACAGTTCCGGATCTTATAATTGCAACAACAAAGGTATTCTTTCGCAAAACTCAACGGCAAAAACCTTTGTTCTCCCGGGAAAGGGAATAAATTATAAAATCAAGATTACGCCTATCGTAAAAGAGCCGGTTGTATCTTATTGTGGCAGTAAACCGGCAAATTATACGAATATAAAGGTCGCTATAACGTCATACGGAACTATAACAAGTGTTTCTTGATCTTTGTTGCGATTTTTCAAAATCCCCTGCATTTCCGCAAGGGATTTTTTGTCGCTGTCATTACTTTTTATAAAGGCTATATATCGTATACAACTACTATGGAAAACAGAACTCATCGTATTGGGGCTCTGTAAAATGTAAAATAAGCAATATTCAGAATTACGCACAGTATGGGGAAGGTGACTACATCGGATTTACGGGATATATCTATCTTGTCTGACCGATAGTTAAAAGCCGTCACCACCACGACAAAAACATCATATAATCTCACAAAGCTCACGGGCGGAAAGAAGATATATGTCAAGGTCACGGCTCTTAACGCATACGGCAAAGCGTCTGCGGCAAGCAATGTCAAAAATACAACAGTGAAAAAGTAAAAATATTTTTCGCCGGAAAAAGAATACCGCAGAGGAGTTCGGCTCTTCTGCGGTACTTTCTATATTGATTTGTCACTGCGCTTCATCGGGGAAAATTTCTATTTTGACCTTTCCGACACGCTTATCCTCCATGTTGAGAATGGTGAAATGAAGATTGAGATAGTCAATTTCGTTTTTCTGACCGTCCTTGGGCAGATAACCCAGACGGCTCGTGAGAAATCCGCCGAGCGTTTCATAGTCGCCGTCGGGGATTTTGTCGCCGATAATTTCGTTGACCTCTTCAATGAGAGTTATTCCGTCAACGGTGAACGTCTTGTCGTCAAGCTCAACTATCTCGTCGTCCTCGTGGTCGTATTCGTCCTGAATGTTGCCCACAATGGCCTCGATAATATCCTCAAGCGTTATTATTCCCGCCGTGCCGCCGTATTCGTCAACCACAACGGCAAACTGCGTGCGCTTTTCGGTCATTTCGGTAAAAAGACTGCCACAGCTCTTTGTTGACGGAACATAGTATGCCGGACGCATTATATCGGCAGGTCCCTCGTTGTCGGGCAAATCCTCGTCAATAAACTTGAGCAGGTCTTTAATGTATATGACGCCGATAATTTCGTCGGGGTCCTCATGATAGACGGGCAGACGTGAAAAGCCGTGCTTAATCGAAAGCTCAACCACGCTTTCAAGCGAGTCGGTGTCCTCAACGGCAATCATATCCGTTCTGTGCGTCATGACATCGGCGACGTTTATATCGTCAAATTCAAAGATGTTGTTAATCATCTCTTTCTGGATGTTCTCAATAACACCCTTTTCCTCGCCCACATCAACCATCATTCTGATTTCTTCCTCTGTCACGTTCTCCTCCTCGGCGTTGGGGTCAAAGCCGAAAAGACGGACAACGAGGTTCGTTGAAAACGAGAGAAAGCGTATGAACGGTCGGCACAGTTTTGCAAAAAACAGCAGAGGTCCGACAACGATATATGAGATTTTTTCGGGTTTCTGCATAGCCATTCTTTTGGGAGCAAGCTCGCCCAGAACGAGCGAAAAATATGACATTATCACGGTGATAACGATAACGGCGACGGTGTGAACGGCACTGCGATAAGCAGAGAGTACGCCGATTTTCGACAAGGCGTTTGTCAGCATATCGGCAAACGACTGTGAAGCCGAAGCCGAGGTGAGAAATCCGGCAAGGGTAACGCCAATCTGTATTGTCGAGAGAAAATTCGATGAGTTAGCGGTGAGGCGGCTGATTTGCTTGGCTTTTTTGTCGCCCTCCTCAGCCAGCTTGTCAATAACGCTGTCGTTGAGTGAGATAATGGCGATTTCGCTCATGGCGAAAAAAGCGTTTACGAGGACGAGGACAAGCAAAAGCAGAAGCTTGACGATAATATCGACGGCATTAGCCCCGCCTGCGCCTGCGTCATCAATAGTGAGTGCGTTCATTTTAACAGATTTAAACTCCTTTTCAATAATTTGCGGTATGCGCTCAGGTGAGCGTGTAGCCGAGAGAATGAATGTATCTCTCAAAAAATTCACGGTTGTTGCCCTTTGCCAGCCAGTACGGGTCAATCTTTTTCGTTTTGATCATCTCGTCGAGAGCCTTCTGATTAAGATTCACCCATGAGCGGTATTCAACATCGGGCAGCTTTATGATTTTACCCATAATTACCTCTTTATCTGTATGTTTCAGTACAAATTTCTTTGATTTTTTCTTCGAGCTTCAGAAAGTCGTCAAGTGCGTCACCCTTTTGAGTGGGATTTCTCAGAAGTGCGGCGGGGTGGAATGTCCCCATCATCAGTGTTCCGTTTTTGCTGAAAAATACACCGTGCTCCTGAGTGACACGAAAATCGGGCTTGATGAGCTTCTGAGCCGAAATTCTGCCAAGGCAGACTATTATTTTCGGCTTGATGAGGCGCACCTGCTCACGAAGCCAGAACAGACAGATTTCCTGCTCCTCGGGCTTGGGGTCTCTGTTCTGAGGCGGACGGCACTTGACCATGTTGCCGATAAAAATGTTTTTTTCTCTGTCGAGCCCGATGTGCTCAAGATATTTATCAAGAAGCTTTCCGCTTCTGCCGACAAATGGCTTTCCCTGAATATCCTCCTGCTCACCGGGTCCCTCGCCGATGAACATAACCTCGGCGTTTTTGTTGCCGTAGCCGAAAACGAGGTTTGTTCTGCCGGCGCAAAGCCCGCATTTTTCGCACTTCATGCAGTCTCTTTCAAGCTCTTCCCAGTTTGTGTACATAACCGTTCACCGACCTTATGAATAAAATTGCATTACTTCAAATTAAAATTATATCATAAACTTTGCGGCAAGTATATATTTTTTTATATATTTGTTGAAATTGTGAGAAAAATATTGTAAAATCATTCTGCAAAACATAACTTACGGAGGAATATCCAAAATGGCAAAAACAGTATTGGTTGAAACATCGGCTCGCCACGTTCACGTGACGAAAGAGGCTCTTGAAATTCTTTTCGGTGAGGGCTATCAGCTCACAAAGAAAAAAGACCTTTCACAGCCCGGTCAGTTTGCGTGTGAGGAGAGAGTTCAGGTTATAGGCCCGAAGTCATCATTCCCTGCCGTCTCAATTCTCGGCCCCGAAAGAAAAGAAACACAGGTTGAGCTTTCCGCTTCGGACGCACGCTCAATAGGCGTCAAGGCTCCCGTGAGAGAGTCGGGTGACCTTGAGGGCAGCGGCGGTTGCAAGATTGTCGGACCGAAGGGCGAAATTGAAATCGACAAGGGCGTAATAGTTGCCAAGAGGCATATACACATGACAAAGGCCGATGCCGAGAAATACGGTCTGAGCGACAAGCAGATTGTCTCTGTCAAGCTTGACACTGACGGACGCTCTCTTATCTTCGGCGATGTTGTGGTCAGAGTCAGCGACAGCTATGCTCTTGCAATGCACATCGACACGGACGAATCAAACGCCGCTTTTGCTTCGGCGGGACTTATGGGCGAAATTCTCGACTGAGAAATCAAAGCTTAATGCACTGAATAAGGGCGGCGGCATACCCGGTGTATGCTTCCGCCTTTTTAACCGCTTTTTGTTTGCACTATGTTAACATTTTCTTGCTTTTTCTTCAAAATAGGGGGCTTTTATTTGTTATTCAGTTTACAATTAATTTATTGACACGGGACAGCGGCGGTTGTATAATAACCTATATTGATGTTTCTCGGAGTGACGAAAATGAAAAAAATAACAGCGGGGCTTGCCTGCGTAATCCTTTCAGTTATTATTGCTCTGATTTCGGTTGCGTGCGGTGGCAGTGGCGGAGAGCTGACCTATACGGGCAGTTATCAGACAAGCTCTTCGACTCAATCGGTTAATCCCTCACAGACAGGTGCGACCGGTCAGAGTGCCGAAACGGTAGTTTATCAGCTCACCACACAGCAGGGCGAGACGGTTCAGGTGCTTTCAACAACTGTACCTACCACTGAGGTTCCCACGATGAGTTATGACCCGGTTACTGTTCCGCCGATGTCAACACAGAGCGTATCACAGGGGACTACCGCATACGTTCCGCCGACCTACAGCGGCAGCGAAAAAAATCCCGTTACCACTCAGGCGACAACAGAAGCAACAACAGAGAAACCCAAAGAGAAAAAGATAAAATACAAGTCCGTCAACGGCAACGCCGACGGCGGTCTTGACGGCGAAAAAATAAAGCTTTGGGTTGACAATATCTTCGGCGATAAAATCAAGGAAAAAACCTCAACGGTTACTGTCAATTACGCTTCAACAAGCTACAAGGTCAAGTGCAAGGTGCTCTCGAAGCTTTATGCCGGTGAGCAGGTCGAAATCGACGTTGATGTTCCTTCCGACCTTATGTCGGCTGTCGAATCAAGCAGTGAGCAGTGGATTTCGGTGATTGTGCCCCAAGGCACTATCGTCAGCGAGGACAATGTTTCAAACAAAGAATTCAAAGTCACCGTTTCGGCGGCAGATTTCTGATACAAAATAATTAATGGGGCAACATACCGACGTATGTTGCCCGCTTTTTTATGCAGTTATTCGCCCGAATAATCCCCTCAAAAAAAATAAACCGCCGTGTCCTGAAAACTAAGCGGTTTATATCTTTATAAACTAATTTCGGGCTGACCGTCTATCGGTTGCTTTTCTGTTTTTATTATATCACGATTTTTCATTTTGTCAACCTGTTTTTGAGACAGCCGTAAGCGGTAAAAATCACCGGCAAATGCAATATCTGCATATTTTCCCTTGATTTTTGCAGATAACAGGTCTATAATCATTGGAAATAAAGACTTATGGAGGTAATTTTTAATGACTGAATTTCTTTACAGACTGCTTGCAATTATTACATCGGCAGTTGTCTTTTGTACAAACCTTTCCCCGTTTGCGGAAAAGGCAAACAAAAGAACAAATTACGGTGAATGCAAAAACGTTATTCTCATGATAGGCGACGGAATGGGCTTCAATTCCATTAAGCTTGCCGAACAGGAGCTCAGCGAAAAAATGACCGCTTTCAAAAGATTTACCCGTTACGGTCAGTCGAAAACCTCGGCGGCGACACCGATTCTCACCACCGACAGTGCCGCCGGCGGCACTGCGCTTGCGACGGGTGTAAGAATAAGCCTCAAGACAGTCGGAGTTTATCCGTCCGATATTGAAGCTCAAAGAAGCTATCCGATGAATCTCTGCGAGCTTGCCGTGCATCAGGGCAAGGCGGCGGGCATTGTCACCACCGCAAAAACATGGGACGCAACCCCTGCCGCTTTCAGTGCTCACGTTGCCTACCGTGACTATTATGAAGAGATACACAGACAGCAGTCCGAGAGCGGTCTCACTCTTTTATGGGGCGAGAGAGACAGTGACCTCGACCTTGATTTGACAAGGGCAAACGGCTTCAAAGTTCTCTGGAACAAAGAAGACCTTGATAATCTTGACGCTTCACAGAGAAGCTTCGGTCAGTTCGGTTACAGCTTCTGGAAAGACGGTGCCGATAAAGCTCAGCCGACACTCGCCGAGCTGACAACACGTGCTGTTGATATTCTCGACAATGATGATGACGGCTTCTTCCTCATGGTTGAGGGCGCACACATAGATAAGCGCAGTGACAAAAAAGATGCCGAGGGCATGGCACTTGCACTTTCAAGCTTCAACAAGGCAGTTAACGCCGCCCTTGATTACGCAGAGGAGCACGGCGACACAATGGTTGTCGTCACCGCCGACCACGAGACCGGCGGAATAATAAAGCTCGGCGGCGAATATGTCTATACCACTACACTGCATACGCAGATAAACGTGCCGCTCTTTGTTTACGGGTGCAATAAGTTTATGTGGTGGGGCGAAATCATGGAAAACCGTGAGGTCGCAAGACGAATCGCCTGCGTAATGGGTGATAAGAATTTCCCGCTTGAAGTAACTGTGAAAAAGTAAGGAATAATAACCGGAGGGACAGTGAAATTGAAAAAGTTTATATCGTTTCTGCTTTCGGCAATACTTTTGTGCTCGGTGTTTTCACCGGCGGTGCTTGCCGTGCAAAAGAATGAATACCCGATAATCCTTGTTTTGGGCAGGGGACCGAACACTCCCTATTACGGTGATGACGGAAAACAGATTTTCCCCATCAAGCTGAGCACTGATGAGCTCACCGAAAAGGTTGAAGAGTGTCTGCCTTATCTTGCAATGGGACTTGCTACGGGCGACCTTAAGCCCTGGGCGAAGAAAGTCGGCGAGGTCATAAAGCCGATTTATGCCGATATGATACCCGGCGAAGACGGAAAGCTCAACGGCGGTCCAAAGAAACTCAACGGCTACGGCTATCCGCTGTCGCCTGCCGATTCCACTTCCGCATACGACTATGTATTCAACTATGACTGGCGGCGTGATACTGCTGAAAGTGCCGCATTTCTCGACGAGTACATACAGCAGATAAAAGAAAAGGAAAAATGTGAAAAGGTCAGCATTGTCGGCAGATGCTACGGCGCAAATGTTATCGCCGAGTATCTTTATGATTTCGGTCACGGCGATATTGACACGGCTGTTTTCTATTGCTCGACGGCTCTCGGCTGTTATGCATCGGGCTGTATTTTCGGCGGCAATATAAAGGTGAAGCCGGCTGAGCTTGAAGCTTTCCTTGAAAACAATGAAATTATCGGCGATGAGGTAATAACGGAGTTTATCCGCTCGACGGTTTCGTTTATCAACATTTTCAGCGGATTTGACGGTGTGACCGATTTTGTGAACAGCTTTATTGAGACGGTGTTCCCTGTGCTTGCACCCGAGATTTTCCCGATAAGCTACGGCTCAATGAGCTGTTTCTGGAATATGGTTGACATGAGCCATTATGAAAATGCGAAAAAAATCATATATAACGGTCAGAAGGAAAAATATTCCGATTTCATCGAAAAAATCGACCGTTATCACTATGACGTAATGGCAAATCTGCCCGAAATGCTGACAAGGTATGCGCAGGAGGGTCTCAATGTCGGTGTTGTCGCCAAATACGGCAGAGATGCGCTTTATCCGATATTTGACAACGGTGACCCGCAGTCCGACGACACGGTTGAGCTGAGCCGCTCGAGCTTCGGAGCAACCTGTTCAAGGCTCGGCAGGGTTTTGTCAAATGAATATCTTTCTTCGGCGGATATGAAATACGTCTCCTCCGACCTTTGTGTTGATTCCTCGACGGCTCTGTTCAAAGACAGCACATGGTTTATCAAGGGTGCCGAGCACAGCGATTTTCCTTATTCGATAGATTTTCTCATCACTGCAATCTGCAATTTTGACGGTCAGCTCACGGTCAGTGACAGCGTGGAATATCCGCAGTTTTTGAAATATAACAGTGAAACGCAGACTCTTTCACCGCTCACCGACAAGCCGGAGAGCCGCACAGAGGGAGAAAATTTTATGGTAAGGCTTCTGAGATTTATCGTTTCCTTTATTGAAATTTTCAAATCGCTTTTCAAGCTTTAATCCGTTAAAAACATCACAGCCTCAAGGTATGCGAAAGCCTTGGGGCTCTTTTTATCTCACGCAATGCACAAAAACGTCACCGCAAATTTGTTATGTTTGCTACTTGAATATCATATTGTAATATAATATAATACAAAGTGGATTATACCCAAAATAGGCAAAGTATATTTGTGTCCGGGAGGAATTGGATATGAAAAGAAAAACAACATTTAAGAAAGTGATGGCATTACTGCTCACCGTGCTTATGGTGGCGGGCACTTTACCTGTGACAGTGCTGAATGCCGGAGCAGAGGAGGTTGCGGTCAATAACGCCGAGAACCTCCAGCTTCGCTGGTTTACCGACAGCACTATCCAAAAAGACGCTTCAGGTCATGGTAGAGCGAGCGGCACATCCGGCAATATCACGTGGAATACCGGCGATATGTATGACGCTGCTTATTTCGCCGGTGACGGCAGCCGTATGTGGTATAACATACAGGGTTCTAACCTGCTCAGCAATGGCGTTGCCGGAAGTGTTGAAAACGGCGGACCGGGTACTACTATCGCATTTATGGCAAAGGCGACAAGTCAGGTTAACCCGTATTTTTGTATTTTTAACGATGGATACAGTAGTAGCGGCAAGAAAACCCTGTTTTCTCTTGCGCCTAACGGTGCCACTGTTTATTCAAACAGTGGCGGCACTAATCATAACGGGAATATTAATACTCAGGCGGACGGAAACTGGCACACCTACGTTATCAAAATGTTTTCGCCCAAAACTCTTGTAATATGGGTTGACGGTGTTAAGAAATTCACCGAAGCAAGCGATTTCTACGATAATCACACCTTTGATATTCCCAATGTTGTCAAGGTAGGCAGCAACAGAGAAGACAACGCCCATTTCAGCGGATATATGAGGGATTTCCGTGTCTATAATAAGGATTTGGATGCTCCCACAGTTCATCAGAATCTTCTTGACTGTGCTTATAAGGGTGTTAAAAAAATCTCGGTTGCTTCATTTACCACTCTGTCAAGTGACAAAACGCGTGGCGGAGATGATTTGGTAACAGTGTGCAGTGACGGCGCAGAGGGCAATACTTCTCTCGGCTCAATCAGATTTAATCCTGCCGATATACCCGATTCGGTGGCAAATATTACTCTTTCTGTCACTGCACATTCGGCACAAAATAAGAATAATAGCGCAAAGCTGAACATATATCTTGCGGATAAAAATATTACTATGCCGACAGCGACTCCGAAAGCAAACGGAATTTTCAGCGAAGTTTTCGGTAACTCAATCTATGCTAACGATACGGCGAACGCAAATAATGCAAGAAACTATTTCAGCCAGAACTGGCAGACAAATACTGAAATTGCTACAATAAACATAAGCGATTTATCTTCAACTGATAAAACATTTGAGTTTGATGTTACAAATGCGGTTAAAGCCGCAAAAGACAGAGGCGACAGTGTATTAAACTTCATTTTCCTTCACCCGCAGACCTACAACGGCAACAGCACAAGCACATGGTCGGATGTATATATCACTCCGTCTAAGGTTAGTCTTCTTGCAACAGAGAAAGTTGAACATTCAAGAGACGAAATAACGGCTGTCAAGCCCTCGGCCTCTGATGTCAGCAGAGGTCCGCGCACAGCTACGGCTGACAGAGCGGCTGACGGCTCATACACCGCTTCCGGTCTCACCGGTGGCGACGAAATGTCTGGCGTTCTGTGGTCATACGGCGTCGGCGGAAGCTCGGGATATAGCTTTATCACGGGAGATAATGGTTGGTGGCAGGCAGGCATTCAGTACGGTCAGGTTACGCTCCTTTATGACGGAGTGAACAAAATGTGTTTCCCGATTAACTTCTTTGCCTCAAGACTAAGCCAAGGAGTTAACAACGGCTACAAAGAAAGCCCTCACAGTGCGTATTGCTCAACGACCAATCTTGTTGAGCTCAAGCATATCTGGCACGGCGCAAGCAGCACTGTAGGCTATCAGAGCTCTACAAGTTACGGCGTTAATATAGTTGACGGACATGTGGTTTCAAGTCCGCGTTATCGTAGCCTTTCGACAAAGAATCAGACAGACTACTATTCAAACACAATGTATTTCAAGACAGATGCTTTTTCAACTTCGTCATTCAGCGGCAATCTTACGGCTATGAATACCGGTTGGAAAGTTTATGTTGCCGATGATGAAAAGAGCGATTCGTCCGGATACTGGGGAGCGTTTACTACTAATAGCGATACCCAGCGTATTCGCATAATTAACTATAAAAACATCAGAGAAGCGATAATCACCGCTGAGGGAATTTATAGCACCGTTTCTCAGAATGAGAATGCATATTGCCCGACAGGTCTTTATAACTTCTATAAGGCATATAACGAGCTTCTTAAATTTGACCCGAATTCATATTTTAATACTTCAAGCACAAGCGGCAATAATTATCAGGCGTGTGCTGATGCGATAACGGCACTTGAGAAGTATATTCCCGACGCAACGACAATGCCCGAAGAGAGCGAATGGGCTGACTTTACCCCGAACACAATCTATGCACATCTTGGCTCATACGATCATGACTGTACCTGTCAGAAGTGCGGCGAAACGACAACGCTTTCCTGTACTCCCGATTATTCAACTGCCGATGTAAGCAAGGCGGCGACCTGTACGGAAGACGGTGCGGCGACTTATGATTGTCTCTACTGCTCTCAGAAAATGGCAACTGTCCTGAAAAAGACGGGCCACAGCTACGACGAGCCGCAGTGGACGTGGGCTGATGATTTCTCTTCGGCTTCGGCAAAATTCACCTGTATAAACAGCGGTTGTGATCACACCGAAAACCATGATGCGGACAAAATCACTCAGGAAATCAGAGACGCAGAGGGTGTAATAGTATATACGGCAGAAGTCACCGTTGGCGGTGTGAAATATACGTCAGTGGTTGAAAATGACACGAATACAGACCCGCTTGATTCTCTCGCTTTCCAGATTAAGCGTTATGAAAATATTGTTAAAACCGAGGGCTCACTTTTCAAAAATACGACAGCTATGTACAACGCATACAATAACGCAAAACGCTATTACGATGCTGTCACATACGGCGGTGTGAGTGCAGACAATGCGGTGACATACTGCAATGCTCTCAAAAATGCTCTCAACAGCCGTTCCGTTAATAAAACTTATAAAGACTGGCTCACAAACGACGATATCAAGGTGAGCTGTCAGAGCGGCGCGGCAACTGTTGACGATGCGTATAAACATAATACTATTTATATGCCGTCTGATTTCAGATACGGCAATGCCAAAGATAACAGTACCCTTGGTAAAGGTCTGACCGTCGGTCCACAGCAGAAGACAGAGAATTTCGCAGGCAATACGCAAATTAAGTCAGAAATTGTGTATAAATGGTCTTTCACAAACTTTGTTGTGGGTATTGTTGACGGCGAGGATTCAAAAGTTCCCGTTCAATCATATTTCTTCAAATACGGCGGTAGCGATTCATACGTAAGATATATCATGAATAAGAACTCTGACGCATTTTCACTTGAACGGTGGAAAACAGATTCCACAGGCTACAAAACCGATAATGCAAATATCAGCAGTGCGGGTTCATGGAAATACATAGGGTATGATCTTCCTGCGGTTGAAACAGATTACGCCGCCACTTTCCCGGACAGCACATATTATATGGTCAATCAGGCATCAAGTTATCTGACAACGAACAATAATAATTATCAGAAAGCTAAAGACCTTAATTCGACAACAACTACGTATGCAATGATAGACACCGAGTTCTGGTACGGTTCTATCAACGGCGGTACCATGCCGTATATATCATATACGGCAAGTGAAGCCGACAGAGGTTACGGCTACCTGGTCTACATGACAAAATACAAGGATAACTATCAGAATGCTAAGGACGTCATGCCCGCTCTTTCGCTTGAAAATTATGACGGTCTGAGCTACAGCGACGCAACGGCGGCAGCCGGTGCTCTTGACAATGCGGCGGCGATTAATCTCAGCATTGACAAATTCTCTCCGGTTGGTGAGATTTCCACTGAGGTCGGAATCTTTGCGGATAACGTCAACAGCGGTGCAACCTATCTTGAAACGGCTCTTTCAACAGCCACAAACGGAAGCAAGGTCACGGCGAAATATATCGACCTTAAAGCGGCTATTGTCGATTACAGGGAGACATATTTAAGCGGACGTCATTGCTACAGCACAGACACGTGGGGCGCATTTGAGGACGCATACGATGCGGCTGTTGCACATTTCGCTTCTCTTGACCCGAGCGGAACAAGCAAAATGCAGTATTCCGATTCGGACGATGAAATTCAGGACCTTATTGATGCAATAGTTGACGGTGAAAAGAATCTTGCCTACACCACTGACCTTAATGACAGCGGACACGCATACAATGAAGGCACTGAGGACCCCGTTCACAACTGCGGACAAACAGGCACACTGACACAGGTCTGCAGCTTCTGTAACAAGACCAGAACAACGACAATTCCTGCTGCGGGTGAGCACAGCCCGAAGCAGATCATTGACGACCAATATATCGCCTCTGCGGCAACCTGTACCGACGAAGCAGTTTATTATTACGTATGCGAGACCTGCGGCACAGTTCTGAATTCAACCTATGAATACGGCACCGCAAGCGGCCACCAGTGGGGCGGGTGGGTCTCAAACGGCAACGCAACCTGTAATAAGGACGGAACAGAGACGAGAGAATGCTCTGTCTGCCACACCAAAGAGACACAGACCGATGTTGATTCACATCTCAGCGTTCCGCACAATGTTGTTACATACATATATAATAATGATGCAACCTGTACGGAAAACGGAACAAAAACCGGCTACTGCATTGAGTGCGGAGCAGAGGTAACGATTGAGGCTGAGAACACCGCCGGTCACAAGATGACAAAGACCGACGCGAAAGCGGCAACTTGTCTTGCGACAGGTAACAACGAGTATTACACCTGCTCTTCCTGCAACAAGGTCTATAAGGATATAGCCGGCGCAACAGAAACAACTGTTGAAGACGAAACCCTTGCAAAGCTTAGCCACAGCTACACGGGCGACTACAAGTACAACGCAGAGACAAAGAAGCACACCCGACTGTGCGTCAACGGCTGTAATGAATACGGCGGCGAAACAGCGTGTGAGTTCACCGAAGAAATCACAACTGCACCCGGTTGCACAACAAAAGGCGAAAAAACCTTCACCTGTAAGGAATGCGGCGGAACATATACGGAAGAAGTAGTCGCAAATGGTCACAGCTTCACGAAATACTCTTCAAACAATGACGCAACCTGCCTTGCAGACGGCACAAAGACAGCTAAGTGCGATAACTGCGACGAAACAAGCACAATAACCGATGAGGGTACAAAGCTTAGCCACAGCTACACGGGCGACTACGAGTACAACGCAGAGACAAAGAAGCACACCCGACTGTGCGTCAACGGCTGTAATGAATACGGCGGCGAAACAGCGTGTGAGTTCACCTCTGAAATTACAACACAGCCGACTTGCACAGAAAAGGGCATTAAGACCTATACGTGCTCAGTCTGTAAGGGAACATATACAGAAGACGTGGATGCAAAGGGTCACAAGATGACAAAGACCGACGCAAAAGCGGCAACTTGTCTTGCGGCAGGTAACAACGAATATTACACCTGCTCAACCTGTAAAAATGTGTACAAGGATATAGACGGTAACGAAAAAACAACGGTATCGGCCGAAGCTCTTGCAAAGCTTGACCACAGCTACACGGGCGACTACAAGTACAGTGAAGCAGCAAAGAAGCACTCCCGTAAGTGCGTCAACGGTTGCGGACAGTTCGGACCGGCAGTAGATTGTACATTTACCGGAGAGGTAACAAAAGAGCCCAAGTGTACCGAAGAGGGTGAAATGACCTACACCTGTTCAGCTTGCGGCGGAACATATACCGAGGTGCTTATAGCTTCACACGGCTACGTTAAACATGAAGAAATACCGCCGACATGCCACTCTGAGGGCAGAGAGCTTTATTACACCTGTAAGTATTGCGAGCTCATATTCAATAAGGATAAAGAAGTAGTTACAGAAGTTGCTTCAATCCCGATTTGCGGTCACGCATACGTTCTGCAGGCAGAAAAACCGGCAGCCTGTACCGAAGACGGACATTATGCGTATTACACGTGCGAGATGTGTGACACACTGTTTGACACTGATAAGAATATTATTGATGAAATTCCGGTAATAGAGGCGGCAGGTCACCACGTGTATACATCTCATGACGCCGTCACACCTACCTGCACAACAGACGGAAACAAGAAGTATTACACCTGTGAGCTTTGCAGCAGTGTGTTTGACGTCAACAAGAATCTCATTGAAGAGGTACCTGTGGTCGGAGCAAGACACACTTACGTTTTGCATGAGGCGGCTGAGGCAACCTGCTCAAAGGCGGGCAACGAAAAGTACTATTCCTGCCAGTATTGTGACAAGGTGTTCAATGCCGATAAGGAGCCGATTGAAAAGGCACCGATAATTACCGTTGAGCATCAATACGTTGAGCATCCGTATCAGGCGGTGAGCTGTACTCAGGACGGCAACGAATTCTATTACACCTGCAATGTATGCAATAAGGTGTTCGATAAGGATAAGAATGTTATTTCGTCCGCACCCATTACAAAGGGCGGTCACGTTATCACAGATGTTGTATCCGACGGTGCATCGTCTGACGGCTCCTACTCATGGGTGACGAGAAAATGCTCGCGCTGTACGCAGAACTTCACCGTGCTCACTCTGAATGTCAGAAGCGAGAGCGGAAGTCCGGCAAAGGCGGCAAAGGTATCAATTAAGAATTCAAGCGGCAGTGTTGTTGCGAGCGGCACAACAGATGCAAACGGCAAGTACGTTTCGCCCGCACTTCCCGACGGCGCATACACCGTTGAGGTACTTTCCGACAACACATCGGAGAAAAATGAGGGCAGCGGTACAATCGCAGTGGCAAGCGGCATTGCTTCCGGCTCGTACACGAAAGACGGCTGTCTGTGGCGTGCAAGCAACTGCAAGGACTGTATATGCCATCACAACAACTTCCTGAGTGATTTAACACGTTTCTTCTACACATTGCTTTCAAAAATGTTCAATAAGGACATAAAGTGCTGTGATGATATGGAGTGGTATTTTTAAGCTTAAATTTACCGTCAGGAATTAAACAGAGCAAAAACTCAAAACGGAATCTGAGAAATTCAGATTCCGTTTTGCATAGTGTTGATTTTTTTACGAAAGTATAATATAATCATATATATTTATATCGGAGGATTTTATCATGGCAGAATTCAAATACGAGATTACCGAAGAAATCGGCGTAATATCCGAGGGCAGACAGGGCTGGACGAAAGAGCTCAACCGCATTTCATGGAATGGCGGCGCACCGAAGTTTGACGTGCGTGACTGGGCACCCGAGCACGAAAAAATGGGAAAGGGCGTCACTCTGACCGAGGACGAGGCAAAGGAGCTTTATGAGCTTCTCAAGGGCGTTTTTGAAAAATAAAACTGCCGCACGGTATATTAGCATTTTACAGGAGTGAGAACAGTGTCATTAAATTTTTTCAGTGAATCAGATTATGCAGATAAAGAGGTGTTTGACGCTTGTGCGCTCGAGCTTGAGAGACAGCGTCACAACATTGAGCTTATCGCATCGGAAAACATAGTTTCAAAAGAGGTATTGCTTGCCGCCGCAACTCCGCTGACTAATAAGTATGCGGAGGGCTTTCCGGGCAGACGCTACTACGGCGGCTGTCAGTGCGTTGACGTGGTGGAAAATATTGCGATAGAGAGAGCAAAAAAGCTTTTCGGCGCAGAGCACGCAAATGTTCAGCCGCACAGCGGAGCGTCGGCAAATCTTGCGGTATTTTTCGCACTTCTTGAAACAGGCGATACCGTTATGGGACTTAATCTTGCTCACGGCGGGCATCTTTCTCACGGTTCACCTGTGAATATTTCGGGCAAATATTTCAAAGTCGTTCATTACAGCTTGT
Organism: Acutalibacteraceae bacterium; assembly: GCA_045639785.1. Lineage (GTDB taxonomy): Bacteria > Bacillota > Clostridia > Oscillospirales > Acutalibacteraceae > UBA6857. The sequence goes on from JAZUDT010000001.1 coordinate 53,316, forward strand.
CCGACGAAACGGAAATGCTCGATTATGACAAGATAAGAGAAACTGCTCTTGAGTGTCGCCCGAAGCTGATAATTGCGGGGGCGAGTGCGTATTCGAGAGCTATTGATTTTGAAAGAATAGGCGGGATTTGCAAAGAGGTCGGCGCATACTACATGGTTGACATGGCTCATATAGCCGGACTTGTCGCCGCAGGGCTTCACGCAAGCCCCGTGCCGTATGCAGATGTTGTGACTACCACCACGCATAAAACGCTCAGAGGACCGAGAGGCGGACTTATTCTCTGCAAAAAGGAGCTTGCCGCAAAAATTGACAAGGCAGTTTTTCCGGGTACTCAGGGCGGACCGCTCATGCACATAATTGCCGCAAAGGCGGTTGCCTTAGGTGAGGCACTGACAGATGAATTTAAGGATTATCAGAGACAAATTGTTAAAAATGCCTCGGCTTTGTGCGATGCCTTAAAGGCAGAAGGCTTCAGAATAGTCTCAGATAAGACAGAAAATCACCTGATACTTATCGACCTCAGACCTTTCGGCTTGACCGGCAAGGAAATGGAAAGACGGCTTGACGAGGTGCATATTACCGCTAACAAAAATGCTATTCCCAATGATCCGGAAAAGCCGTTTGTCACAAGCGGAATACGTGTGGGTACGCCTGCAGTGACGACGAGAGGCTTCAAAGAGGAAGAAATGCTTATGATAGCCAAATGGTTCAAGGCTGTCGCAACAGATTTTGAAAACAGTAAGGAAGAAATTACGGCTCAGGTTATTGCACTTTGCGATAAATACCCGATTTACGGGTAACACCGAAGACCTGGGATAGCTGAAATAAACACCGAATGTGAAAGGGGACAATTTGATATGGCATATTTATCCGACATCGAAATAGCCCAGCAGTGCAAAATGAAGCATATAAGCGTAATAGCGAAAACTGCCGGAGTAGATGAAAAATATGTTGAACAGTACGGCAACTACAAGGCAAAAATAGACTTATCTCTTCTTAAGGAGAACGGACGTAAAAACGGAAAGCTTGTGCTTGTGACGGCGATTACACCGACTCCGGCGGGGGAGGGCAAAACAACGACAACCATAGGTCTTGCCGACGGTCTGAGAAGAATAGGTAAGAATGTTGTTGTTGCTCTTCGTGAGCCTTCACTCGGTCCTGTTTTCGGCGTAAAAGGCGGTGCCGCAGGCGGCGGATATGCACAGGTTGTGCCTATGGAGGATATTAATCTGCACTTTACCGGCGACTTTCATGCAATAGGTGCGGCGAACAATCTTCTTGCGGCAATGCTTGACAATCATATTCAGCAGGGGAACAAGCTCGGTATTGATGTGAGAAAAATCACGTGGAAGCGTTGCGTCGATATGAACGACAGACAGCTTCGTTTTGTCACCGACGGTCTCGGCGGAAAAGCGAACGGCGTGCCGAGAGAGGACGGCTTTGACATAACGGTTGCAAGTGAGATTATGGCTGTTTTCTGCCTCTCCACAAGCATCACCGACCTTAAGGAGCGTCTTTCGAGAATAATCGTCGCCTATACATACGACGACAAGCCCGTAACGGCGGGCGACCTTAATGCTGTGGGGGCGATGACTGCGCTTCTCAAGGATGCGTTAAAGCCCAATCTTGTTCAGACTCTTGAGGGGACTCCGGCATTTGTTCACGGCGGACCATTTGCAAACATTGCTCACGGCTGCAACTCGGTTATAGCGACAAGAATGGCTATGAAGATGGGTGATTATGCCGTGACAGAGGCAGGCTTCGGTGCTGACCTTGGTGCGGAAAAATTCCTTGATATAAAATGCCGTATGGCAGGGCTCAACCCGGATGCCGTTGTGATAGTGGCAACCGTCAGGGCACTCAAAATGCATGGCGGTCTCGACAAAAAAGAACTTGGCACGGAGAATATTGAGGCACTCGAAAAGGGCATACCTAATCTGCTTCGTCACGTTTCAAACATTAAAAATGTTTATAAGCTTCCGTGCGTTGTTGCGGTCAACCGCTTCCCGACAGACACGGATAGAGAGATAGATTTCATCATCGGAAAGTGCAGAGAGCTCGGAGTCAATACCGTTCTTTCAACCGTGTGGGCTGAGGGCGGCAAAGGCGGCGAGGAGCTTGCAAAAGAGGTTGTGCGCCTTTGTGAAGAAGAAAAGGGCAATTTCACGTTCAGCTATGAGGACGATCTTTCGTTGACAGAGAAGATTGAGGCGGTCGTGAAAAAGATTTACGGCGGCGACGGAATAACGGTAATGCCCGGCGCAAAGAAGCAGATAGCACAGCTTGAGGCTCTCGGCTTCGGAAAATGCCCCGTCTGCATTGCAAAAACGCAGTACAGCTTTTCAGACGACCCGACGAAGCTTGGTGCGCCCGAAAACTTCACTGTTACGATAAAGAACGTCAAGGTTTCTGCCGGTGCAGGCTTTGTGGTCGTGCTGACGGGCGACATAATGACAATGCCCGGTCTGCCCAAGGTTCCGGCGGCTGAAAAGATTGATGTTGACGAAAATGGAGTAATAAGCGGCTTATTCTGAGACACATAAAATTACGTCCTGTGCGGTATCCGTTACACAAAAGGGTACGGCACAGGGCATTTTCAGGTATGCGGTGCAGTGATACGGTACACTGAATGAAAGGAAAAGCAAGGAAAAAACATTCAAAAGTAAAAATATAAAACACGCAGAAATAAAATCGCAAAAATTACAAAATTTGCAGAAAAAGTTTTAAAAAAGGTATTGACATTTTGAAACTCATTAGCTATACTATATAAGCACTTGCGAGAGTGGCGGAATCGGCAGACGCGCACGTTTGAGGGGCGTGTGTAGCAGTACGTACGGGTTCAAGTCCCGTCTCTCGCACCAAACTCGAATAATCCGAACCTAATCTTCACAGTTGGAGAAGGGTTCGGATTTTTCATTTATCTATGAAAAATCGGACATCTCATAAATATTTTTTATTGGAGGTCTGATTATGTCACAAAGCAATTTTGAAAAGATCGGCGGAACTTATACAAAGGTCGGCGATTATCTTATCCCCGATTTGACATTACCGCCCGATGAACAGAATATTCACATCGGCGTATGGGGTATGCGGCATAAACGCTACCTTATGGAAAATCAGCGGGTTACATTCAACATTATGCAGATGAACGGCACACTTTGGAAACACCTTGCCGATATTGACATGCAGGCAGAAAAGATGTTTCTTCGGCTCGTAAATGATATGGCAAAATCTGAGGGTGTAACAGAAAAGCTCAAAGCAGAAAACCAAATGCTGTGGGTGCAGAAGATGAATAAAATCCGCAACCGGGCAACTGAAATAGTTAATACTGAACTGATTTACGCATAAAAATAAGGCAGACCGTTGTACAATAAAAAACTGCGGTCTGCCGTTAC
>JAZUDT010000002.1:0-68127 GCA_045639785.1 Acutalibacteraceae bacterium
GGCAACTATTCCGGCACAAAGACGGTTAATTTCACAATAACACCGAAGCAGGTCACAGGCTTAAAGGTCAGCGATGAAAAGACGACATCACTTAAATTGAGTTGGTCAAAGACAGCCGGAGCGAAGTATTATAAGGTTGAACAGAGCACCGATGGTAAGAAGTGGAAAACTGTAACTACTACAGATAAGACCTCTTGCACGGTCAAGTCACTTAAAGCCGGAACAAAATATCAGTTCAGAGTTACGGCACTTGACTCAACGAAGAAAATAGTGGGCAAGGCAAGCTCTGTATTAAAGACGGGTACGCTCACTTCTGCCCCGACACTTACGCTTAAGTCAACGAAGAGTAAGACAGCTACCGCTTCATGGAAGAAGGTCACAGGTGCTTCAAAGTATGTTGTTTACAAGTCAACAAACGGCAAGAAGTGGACGAAAGTCACGACCACGACAAAGACATCATATAATCTCACAAAGCTCACAGGCGGAAAGAAGATATATGTAAAAGTAACCGCACTTAACGCATACGGGGAAGCATCGGCATACAGTAGCACTAAAAATGTCACAGTGAAAAAGTAAACATAAGCATCCAGCAGACCGAAGAAAGCTCCTCGGTCTGCTGTTTTTAGGTTAATTATAAATCAATTCAGCATTAACGATTTCACTTGCTCGGTTGCGGATATTATTCATCTTCTGCACCCACAGCATCTGATTTTTCGCTTTTAGCTTTTCGGTTATGCCTTCGGATTTTGCCATATCTTTTACGAGCCGAAGAAACATATCTTCAGCTTGTTTGTCAATATCGGCAAGATATTTCCAAAGAGTTCCGTTCATCTGCATAATGTTGAATGTGACACGCTTGTCTTCCATAAGGTACCGTTTGTGTCGCATACCCCATACGCCGATGTGAATGTTCTGTTCTTCGGGCGGTAATGTCAAATCGGGGATAAAATAATCGCCGACCTTTGTGTAAGTTCCGCCGTTCTTTTCAAAATTGCTTTGTGTCATAATCAGACCTCCAATAAAAAATATTTATGAGATGTCCGAATTTTTCAAAAGTAAACGAAAAATCCGAACCCTTCTCCAACTTGGAATATAAGGTTCGGATTATTCGAGTTTGGTGCGCCTGACAGGGCTTGAACCTGCACACCTTGCGGCACAAGATCCTAAATCTTGCGTGTCTGCCAATTCCACCACAGGCGCATTTTTATTTCTGTTTTCACTCAGTGATTATACTAAAAAGGTATCAAAAAGTCAATCCGCTTTTTGATACCTTTTACCATTTATATCACGTGTATATCAGAGCTCTTCCGGCTCTGTTCCTGTGTCAGTTCAGCTTTTTCGGGTCCGTCATGTTCTTGGGCTCAAGAACCTCTGCGAGCTTGCTCTCGTCCATGAGACCTTCTCTGAGCACGATTTCCTTGACGGAAACGCCGGTGCGCAGTGATTCCTTTGCAATCGCCGCCGACTTCTTGTATCCGATATACGGCTTGAGAGCGGTTGCAATACCGACGCTTGAGTGAAGAAGAGTGTCACAGCGTTCACGGTTTGCGACTATGCCCGAAATACAGTTGTCAATAAGAGTGCCTATCGCCTGCGTAAGAGCCTGAATGCCCTCGAAAAGACTGTAGAAGATAACCGGCTCAAATGCGTTGAGCTCAAGCTGGCCGGCTTCAGCCGCCATAGTGATTGTCACGTCACTGCCGATAATTCTGAAAGCAACCTGTGACACAACCTCGGGAATAACGGGGTTAACCTTGCCCGGCATAATTGATGAGCCGTTCTGCTTTGCCGGCAGTGAAATCTCGGCAAGTCCCGTCTTGGGTCCCGACGACATGAGACGCAGGTCGTTGCATATCTTTGAAAGGTTGACCGCCGCCGTTTTAAGTGCCGAAGAAACATGAACATAAACGTCAAGATTGCTTGTACCGTCGAAGAGGTCGTCGCACTGCGAATAATTCTCACCGCATACACGGGAAATGTTGTAGCAGATATATGTAAGATAGTACGGGTCGCCGTCAATGGCTGTGCCGATAGCCGTAGCACCCATATTGAGCGTGTGAAGAGCAAGCTTTGCCTGCTTAAGTCTTTCAATATCACGTCTCACCACTGATGCGTATGCGTGAAACTCCTGCCCGAGCCTCATGGGAACGGCATCCTGAAGCTGAGTTCTGCCCATCTTGAGCACGTCGTCAAATTCCTCCGCCTTCTGAAGAAGAGCCTGGAGAAGTCTTTTTTCCTCCGGAATAAGCTTGTCAAGAAGCGAAACAGCAGCTATTTTACCGGCTGAGGGATATATATCGTTTGTTGACTGTGCCATATTGACATGGTCGTTCGGGTGGACGATTGAATAATCACCCTTTTCACCGCCGAGAAGCTCAATGGCACGGTTTGCGATAACCTCGTTTGCGTTCATATTTGCCGATGTGCCCGCACCGCCCTGAATTGCATCAACAATGAAAGCGTCATGAAGCTTGCCTGCGATTATTTCGTCACATGCCTTGATGATTGCCTCCGCCTTGTCGTCCTCAAGTCTGCCGGAATCACGGTTTGTCATTGCGGCGGCCTTTTTAAGCTGTGCAAGAGCAATTATCAGCTCCCTGTGCATCATAACTCCCGTAATCGGGAAGTTTTCCGCTCCTCTGAGAGACTGCACACCGTAATAAGCAGCAGAGTCAATTTCTTTTTCTCCTATTGAGTCAGATTCAATCCTCGTCTTTTTCGTTTCACTCATTTTTTTGTTTCCTTTCTTCATATCCTTTCGGGTGAATACACCCGTCTCCAACGCTCATTATAACCATTAGTTTCCTTTTTTCAATATCCGCACGTTAAAATGAAATAAATAATATTTTTAAGCTGAATAACCTAATTTTTTTCATAAAACGGGGGCTAAACTTAAAAAAATTAAGTTGACAGCCTGTTTTTTTAGTAGTATCATTGTTTCGGAAGTTTTTTTACATCAGACAGAATTATTTTTTCAATACCGCAAAAAGGAGGTGCGCCGTCACGGATAAAACGGATATGGCTATTCTCAGCATACTTCAAAAGGATGCGAGAATGCCCATAAAGGATATTGCAAAATCGGTCTATCTCTCTTCACCTGCCGTGTCTTCCCGAATAGAAAAGCTCGAAAAAGAGGGAATTATCACCGGCTATCAGGCTAAGGTCGATTTGGTGAAGATGGGCTATTATGTCACCGCATACATAGACCTTGCCATGCAGCCCTCACTCAAACCAAAGTTCTATAAATTCGTTGAGGGAGTGCCGAATGTTCTCGAATGCAGTTGTGTAACGGGCGAATACTCTATGCACATTAAAACGGCGTTTCACACAACCGCCGAGCTTGATGTATTCGTGACCAATCTTCAAAAATTCGGTCAGACAAGTACACAGATAGTCTTTTCAACCAATATCGAATCACGTGGAATTGAATTTTACACCGAAAACACATAGGAGGCAGTTATGACGAAGGAATATCTTAAAGAATTACTCAAGGATGCGGAGACGCTTGAGCTAAGCGATTCGGAAAGAGCAAAAGCCCCGTCGGGCAGTTTTATTTCTCTCCCCTGCGGAAACACCCACTACCAGATGGAGGGCGAGGGCGAGGTATGCGTTCTCGTTCACGGTTACGCTACACCGTATCATATCTACGACAAAATATATGACGGACTTCTCAGAAACGGCTACAAGGTCATAAGATACGACCTCATGGGCAGAGGTCTTTCGGAAAGAGTTGAAACGGACTACACCCCATCTTTTTTCGCCCGTCAGCTTCATGAGCTCACACAGGCTTTAATCGGCAACGAAAAATTTTACCTCTTCGGTACTTCTATGGGCGGCTCGGTCACGACGGCTTTTTGCAAAGAATACCCCGGCAGAGTGAAAAAGCTCATTCTTCTTGCCCCCGCCGGTATGGACAGCTTTAAACCGCCTTTCTATATGACAATGTGCAAAATTCCGAAATTCGGAAAGTGGATATTCGGCAAGATAGGCACAAAGTCTCTCCTCAACGGCTGTGCAAAGGAGATGAAATATTCTCTTGACGAGGTTGACGGATTTATGGAAAAATTTGCTTACTGCTCAAGGTACAAAAATTTCGTCAAGTCAACCTATTCAAGTCTGATAAACACCATTCTCCGCACAGACGTCACAATAAAGGGCTATGAAGCCGTTTACAGTCAGAAGCTTCCTCTTCTCGTAATATGGGGCACGGACGACAAAACCATGCCTTACTATCAGAAAAAGAGAATGGAGGAGGTCTGCCCCCACGCAAAAATCATCACCTATGAGGGCTCGGGGCATATTTTCGTCTATGACGAGGGCGAAAGAACAATGAGCGACATTTTGCCGTTCATAAGCGAATAACACCTGAGGTATATTCTTATGAAAAGAAGCAGCGGAATACTTATGCCGATATTTTCCCTCCCCTCCCCTCACGGTATAGGGACACTCGGAAAAGCGGCATACGACTTTATTGATTTTCTGAAAGATGCCGGTCAGTCCTGGTGGCAGATTCTGCCCGTCGGGCCGACAAGCTACGGCGATTCGCCCTATCAGAGCTTTTCAACCTATGCAGGAAACCCCTATTTCATTGATTTGGATATGCTTGCTGACGACTCTCTTCTGACAAAGGAGGAGGTCGCCTTATGCGATAACATCTCCGATGAAGAGCGTGTTGACTACGGTGAAATTTATCTCACCCGTTTTTCGGTGCTCGAAAAAGCAAAGAAGCGTGGCTTTGAGCGTGACCGTGAGAAAATTGAGGCTTTTCGCAGTGAAAACAGCGCATGGCTCGACGACTACGCTCTCTTTATGGCTCTCAAACGCTTCTTTTCAATGAAGATGTGGCCTGAGTGGGAGGACAGAGAAATCCGGCTTCATAAAAAAGAGGCTGTTGAAAAATATACTGTGCTTCTGAGGGACGACATTGAGCTTTTCATATATATTCAGTACCTTTTCTTCTCTCAGTGGAAAAAACTGCGTGCATACGCAAAGGAAAACGGAATAGGCATTATCGGAGATATGCCGATATATGTTGCGCTCGACTCCGCCGACGTCTGGTCAAGCCCCGAAAGCTTCATGCTTGACGAGGACAACGTACCCGTTGAAGTGGCGGGAGTTCCGCCCGATTATTTCAGTGAGGATGGTCAGCTCTGGGGCAATCCCCTATATAACTGGGACAAAATGCGTGAGAACGGCTACGGCTGGTGGATAAGAAGAATCGGCGGTGCTTCAAAGCTGTATGACGTGGTACGCATTGACCATTTCAGAGGTCTTGAAAGCTACTGGGCAGTACCCTACGGCGAAAAGACGGCAAAACACGGACGGTGGATTAAAGGCCCGGGAATATATTTTGTGAAGATGATAACCGGCTGGTTCTCCGGTATTCAGTTTATTGCGGAAAATCTCGGTCTGCTGACTGAGGAGGTTCACGAGCTTCTCGAAGAATCCGGTCTGCCCGGAATGAAAGTGCTCGAATTTGCCTTTGACGCAAAAAAGCCGAGCACATACCTGCCGCATACCTACAGCGGCAACTGTATATGCTACGCCGGCACGCACGACAACAACACTCTTTTAGGCTGGACAAAAGAAGAAAAAGCCGAAAATCTGAAATTTGCCGAAGAGTATCTCGGTCTGAGCAATATCACAGACCTGCCGAAAGGAATAATACGTGCGGGAATGTCGAGCGTTGCCGATGTTTTTATCGCTCAGCTTCAGGACTATCTCAGCCTCGGCTCAGAGGCGAGAATAAACACTCCGGGGGTTGCGAGCGGCAACTGGCAGTGGCGAATGAAGAAAGACGCTCTGACACAGACGCTTGCCCGTGAAATTTTCAATATGACAAAAATGTACTCAAGAACAGACAATGAAGAGATTTAATAATTCGGAAAAGCTGACGGATATGATTGATTATCTGCTCAGCGTGAAAGAATACGTCACCGTTGCGATAGACGGTCCGTGCACTTCGGGCAAAACCACTCTTGCCTCTCTTTTGGCGGAAAAATATGGCGCAACTGTTTTTCACGCCGACGACTTTTTTCTGCGCAGGGAGCAGAGAACGCCTGAGAGACTTTCACAGGTCGGCGGAACTCTTGACCGTGAGAGGTTTTTCTGCGAGGTCATCGCTCCGCTCACGGAAAAGCGGGATATTTCCTATTCGCCTTTTTCCTGCCGCACGCAGACGCTCGGTGAAAAAATCAGCGTAAAAATTAAAGCCCTCAACATAGTCGAAGGCTCTTATTGCCACCACCCGTATTTCGGTGAGGCTTATGACTTGAGAGTATTTATTGACATTGACGAAAACGAGCAGAGAAAACGTATTCTTATGAGAAATCCCGATAAGGCAGAACGGTTTTTCAGCGAATGGACAGTTAAGGAAAATGAGTATTTTGAAAAATTCAAAATAAAAGAAAAGGCAGATATTGTATTAAATGATACAAAAAGCGGCGAAGCTTAACAGCTTCGCCGTCTGTTTTTTATACATTGACTGTATCTTTTTCGTCTTTTCTTTCTTCAATTCGCCTGACTATTTCTTCATCACAGTTATCCGCCATTGAGCCCACCGTGTTCCAAAGTGCGTCTGCGTGCTTCACCCATTCCTCAAAGCCCTCCGGCGTTTCGGGGAAGCTTTCATAATGTGAAGCGACGTTCATTCCGTTGATAAAGGCTTTTGTTACGCTCGCAAGAAATGATATTCTTAATTTTCCGAGAGTTACACCGAGATTGACATAATGGAGCATTTTTGCAATATCCGCCGGCGAAAGAGAAATGCCGCCCGTGATATTCTGAAACATTTTTTCGCTGAAAATAATATCGTGCTTGAAAAAGTATTCATTTTCCTGTGCATTGAGTCCCGCCGCACCGGTGAGCATGGCAAGATTTGACGCAAACGCCTTTCCCTGAACGTCGATATAGCGTTTGTTTATACTCCAGAGCCTTTCCCTTGTCAGATAGCCGCCTTCTCTGAGTGCCTTTGAAATAACCTCGGCGGCAATATCCGCCTGATAGATTGAAGAGGTACAGCCCTCGCCGTTATTGGGCTTTGTCAGGCAGGCAGCATCGCCCATTGCGATAAATCCGTCCGCAACAAAGGAATAAGGCGGTCTGCGATACGGTGTTGCTCCCCTCTCCTCTTTTAAAAGCTCATAGGGCGGAAGAGGAACATTCTTTGAAAACACCTTGAACATTTCCTCCGCATATTCAAAGCTGAGATTTGCACCCACGCCGAGTATTCCGCCGTTTTCATCAGCCGACGGAGCAGACCAGCATTTATACTGAAGAAATGAGTCGGTGTGGATAATCTTCTCATGGGTTTCGGGGTACCTGACATAGTATATTATCACGTAGAACATATCTCTCGGCGTTATTTCAAAGTTCTCAACGCCGTAGCCGTCGGGCAGTTTTCTTCTCGCCGCCGACGGAATACCCGTGCAGTCGGCAACTATTTTTGCGTATGCCTCGTGCTCACCCGTCTCTGTAAGATATTTTGCGCCGATTATTTTTCCGTCTTCGTTATATATAAAATCGGAGAAAGCGGCTTCGTATATCAGCTCTGCGCCCGCTTTAACGGCGTTGTCATTAAGGCGCAGTATGTATTCGTGCTTATGCATACCGACAGTTTCGGTGTGCGTTTTTTTCGGATAATTTCCGTATGCCGAATAGGCCGCACCGCCGACAAATTCAAAAGCATAGTCAATATCGCCCTCAACCGGAACCGGATAACCGAATTTTTCCATTTCTCCCTTTGCCATGTGGAAAACGTCATAGTTCCTTGAGATGCCGTCTCTGCTGTTTTTTTCGAGCATGAGCACCTTAAAGCCCTGACTTGCCATTTTTTCGGCGAACCAGCTGCCCGTTGTCGAAGCACCGGCAACGATAATATCATATTCTTTCATTATTGCGCCTCCGTATGAACTGAAATTTGTTTAAATACAATTTATATATTATCACCGTTTTTCCGATAAATCAATTAAAATGAATAAAAACCGCAGGTCAGTGCGGTTTCACATAAAGAAAAATCAGGTGGTTACTTTATTCTTAAAATCAAGCTCACCCGAAACGGTTGAGCCGAGAATGAGCACCGCCCCGATTATCTGGGGTACTCCCATGCTTTCACGGAGAATGAGGGCTGAGAGAAGAAGAGCCACAACGGGGTCGATATAGCTCAAAAGAGCAATGCTCTGTGCGCTCATATTGTCCATCGAGCCGAAATAGACGGCATAAGAAATACCTGTGTGGACTATGCCGACGGCAAGGAGAACGGCGACGGTTTTAAGGTTAATATCGGCGGTGTTCACCCTTTCGGCTATGAGCGTATACGGCAGAATAACAGCCGAAGCCGCCGCAAGCTGGACTATCGTTTTATCGTATGCACCGATGTCGTGAATTTTTCGGTTGAGCATTATTACACCGGCATAGAGCACCGCCGCACCGAGCCCGAGAAGTATTCCTTTGACAGATGTGCTTTCACCTCTCCCCTGACTTGTAACGCCCGACACAAGGAGCATACCGATAAGCGAAGTGAAAACGCATATTCCGTTTTTCAGCGTGAGCTTTTCTCTGAGCACAAAGGGCGAAAGTATGAGCACAATAATCGGTGCCATATAATAACAGAGCGTCGCCGTCGCAACGGTGGTATAGTTATAAGCCTCAAACAGAAGAATCCAGTTCGCGCCGATGAATGCGCCCGAGAGACAAAGGAAAAGCGCATTTTTTCTAAGAGCCTCTCTGTCTCTTTTCTGCTTTTTCAGAAGCATAAGCACAAGAAGAAACAGTGCGCCGGTTATACCTCTGAAAAACGCTATTGTTCCCGACGGAAACGGCAGGTATCTTCTGAAAATACCGATAGTACCGAAAACAAACATTGAGCCGGAAAAGCACAGCTTTGATTTTAACTTCTCATTCATTATCTTTGTCCCCTCAGAGCGTTTAATACGGCTATTACGCTGACTCCGACATCGGCGAAAACGGCAAGCCACATATTTGCAATCCCGAGTGTGCCGAGCACCATGACCGCAAGCTTGACGGAAAGAGCAAAAATGACATTCTCTCTGACAATGCGCATTGTCTTTCTGCCTATTCTGACGGCTTCGGGAATTTTCTTTATATCGTCGTTCATAATTACAATATCCGCTTCTTCTATTGCGGCGGCACTGCCCGATTTTCCCATAGCAATACCTACATCAGCCGCCGCAATAACGGGTGCGTCGTTAAGACCGTCGCCCGTATAGACGGTGAGCGACTTTTGTTTTATCTTTTCGATAATTCTCACTTTATCCTGCGGCAGAAGCCTTGCTTCAACTGTGTCAATTCCGGCTTTTTGGCTTACATAGCGTCCCGCTTCTGCACTGTCGCCCGTGAGCATAACCGTATTCCCGACACCGAGCGTTCTCAGCTCTCTTATCGCCTCATCTGCTCCGCTTTTCATTTCATCGGCAACGGTTATATAGCCTGCGTATTTTCCGTCAAGTGCCGCATAGATTACCGTCAGTGGTGTCTTTGCCTTTTCAAAGGCGACTCCGCTTTTTTCTATGAGCTTTTCGTTTCCGACTAAAACATCTCTGCCGCATACCCTGCACGAAACGCCGAAGCCCGTGAGCTGTTTTGCGTTTTCAATCTTATCCGTACCGGTTTTCTCACCGTATGCCTCTCTGATACAGCGGGCTATCGGGTGGTCAATATAGCTCTCGGCAAGAGCACATATTTCGAGAAGCTCATCTTTTGTCATGCCGTCAGGGCATATCTCTTCAACACGGAATTTTCCGCTTGTGAGAGTTCCCGTTTTGTCAAAAGCAAAGCTCTGCGCCTTTGACACAGCCTCAAGAAAGTTACTGCCCTTAACGAGTATTCCGCTTTTTGACGCTCTGCCGATACCGCAGAAGAAGCTCAACGGCACGCTTATCACAAGCGCGCACGGGCAGGACACAACAAGAAACAGCAGTGCCCTCGACACCCATTTTGACACTTCTCCCGTCACGAGGGAGCCCGACACTGCAAGGAGCACTGCAAAAGCAACCACCGCAGGGGTATAATATTTCGCAAAGCGGGTGATAAAGCTTTCTGCTTCGGATTTATTATCCGTCGCCTCCTCGATAAGATACATAATGCGGCTGACTGTTGAATTTTCAAATTCCTTTTCAGCCCTGACCTTTATTGCGGCGGATATATTTATACTGCCGCTGAGTATTTCGTCGCCGGCACTCACTTCAAGGGGAACGCTCTCCCCTGTCAGCGCAGACGTATCCAAAAGCGTTTCGCCCTCTGTCACTTTTGCGTCAACTGGCACTTTTTCGCCCGGCTTTATAACAAGCACCTCACCCGTTTCCACTTCCTCGGGGAGCACACGGCATATTTCGCCGTTTCTTATCACATTAGCATATTCGGGCGCAAGGTCTATAAGTGCGCTCACCGAATCCCTCGACCTGCCGACGGCTATGCTTTCAAAAAGCTCTCCAATCTGATAAAAGAGCATAACTGCCGCCGCCTCGGCATATTCACCGAGAGCGAGTGCTCCGGCGCAGGCAACCGTCATGAGAAAATTCTCGTCAAACACCTGACCGTGAAATATGTTTTTCGCCGCCTTGATAATCACGCTGTAGCCCACAGCGGCAAAAGAGAGAATAAGCACCAATGCTCTGTATTTTTCTTCTCTGATTAAGAGACAAAAAGCAAAAAGCACGGCGGAGGATATTATTCTTATCAGCAGCTTTTTCTGTTTTTTCGTCATTTCATCACCGGCTTCATCTTATTATGCGGCAATCCGGCTCAATACGGCTTATCGCTTTCTGCGCCTCGTCGATTATGCGTTCAAAATCGCTCTCGTCGGCGGTGACGGTAAGCTTTTTCATCATAAAATTCACCGTTGCCTTTTCAACTCCGTTTATCTTGTTTATTGCATTTTCCATTTTCGCCGCACAGTTTGCGCAGTCAATATCCTCAAGTCTGAACACTTTTTTCATAAAACAAACCTCCGCATACATGAAATATCATTCTTCGATGTGCTCTATCCCCATATCTATTATCGTTCTCACGTGGTCGTCCGAAAGCGAATAAAAAATCGTCTTGCCGTCACGTCTGAATTTAATGAGGCGGGCGTTTTTCAGCACCCGAAGCTGATGCGAAATCGCCGACTGACTCATCTCAAGAAGCTGTGCAATATCGCACACGCACATTTCGCTCTCAAAAAGCACATAGAGTATTTTTATTCTCGTGCTGTCGCCGAATATTTTGTAAAGCTCCGACAGCTCAAACAGTTTTTCCTCGCCGGGTATTGTGTCTCTGACCTTTCTCACAATATCGTCGTGAGCGTGTATATAGTCGCACGAGGGTACATATTCATTTTCCATTTTTTGTCTCCTTGTTTTATATATGAACATCTGTTCATACGTTATTATATTCCGCATTTTGCAATTTGTCAACAAATATTTTCGTATGCGGCGGGTGCGCTTTCTCATACTCAGACTTATTTACAGAATATCAGCCTTTATTTCCCGAAGAAACCCTGTTTATTATAACTGCATAACATCAGCGGCGGAGGTCACCCTCCGCCGCTTTGCTTCACATTTTTCTGCAATAATTAAGATTGACCCAGCCCGACGGTGTTTTTGCCCACTCGCCTTTTATTTGGCTCGCTGTGAACTCAACGCCTCTGACATAGCCGTCTTTTTTTCTGCCGTAAAGCCTGATAATCTGATTCTGCGCCGATTTTGTCATGCTGTCAAAGCGCACAAAATCGTAATTTGTGCCCGGTCCCTTTCTCACGTTCAGCACAGAAGCGGTCACAATATAGTTTTGCGTTTTCTTTTCTTCTTTTTCCTCCGGCAGATACTTGAACGAGAGTCCGCCGTCCTTTTTGATTTTTGTGAAGCTCTTATCAACATAAAAAAGCTTTTCGGGCTTTTCTGCTTTCCCCGTGACAGAGAGCACCCATTTTCCGCTTGAATTTTTCGTCCAGCCTGACGAGCCCATCTTACCCTTTCCGGCTGAAAAGTGGAAATGATTGCCCGTTGCGTTACCGTCTCTGCCCTCACGGCAGATTTTGTCTCCCCTCTTGAAAACCTGCCCCTGCCTGAGCTTTCTGAGGTCGTCGTCGCCCGGGTGAGTCACCATAATCGTAACAAAGCCGCTTGAGCCGTCGGCGAAAACTACCTCCTGCACGGACTGGAGCCAGATTGTATTCGTGCCGGAGTTGCCCACGCCGTATATTCTTCTGACGAGCATTTCATCGCATGGGCAGTACATATATTCCCTCTGCGTGTCCGCCCCCGCCTCATCAATGGGATAATCCGCAGGCGTTCCCAAGGTATGCGGAAGATGTGACGCTGAGCCGGAATAGGTCTGCGTTATATTCATATTCTTAACCGGATAAACAAGATAATTTTTTTCCATAATAACCCTTCTTTCTTTTTTATCATATTACATCAAGGGGTTTCATTATCCGTGTCCCTCCTCACGAAAAAGGAAATTATTCTTTGATACATAATATGATTGCACAAAAATAAAAAACCGTGAGAGAATAATCTCCCACAGCTAAATTATAGAACGTTTGTTCGCTTTTGTCAAGAATGAAGTGCATCGTTTCTCAGGCACAGCATAGCTTTTGCCTCCTTGTAGTAGCCCCACACATAAAATGCCGGAAGCACGGGCAGGCACAGAAGAAACCAGGGCAGAAACGAAATGCGGAAAAAAGAAATTCTGCCGTATGCGCCGTGTGTAATCTCCATACTTTTTTCAAAAGCTTCATTGGGCTTTATTGTTTCGTTTGAGACATATACACTGTAATATGCAAAATATCTTGCTGAATAAATAAAATAAAAAACAAGTCCGCTGAGAAAAAGAACGGCGGCGAAAGCGAAAACGGCATACGAAACATAGGCTGAAATTTCGCCCTCACCAAGAGAAAAATAAAGCACGCCGAAAAGACAGGCGGACGGAAAAACAAAAAGAAGAAATGCCGCCGTTTTTTTCACGGCACAGAAGAGTACCGCCCTTATGCTCACGATAATTCTTCGTGGCGAAAAATAATAAAACAGCTCAGTGACAGGGGCTTTTTCCCCTTTGCCGACAAAGAGAAACCACCTCTCCGTTCCGAGCCTCAGCGGTGCATAAACGGTGAGAAAAATTATTATTCCGGCAGCGGACAGAAGCGCATACACGGCGTTTTCCGTCACGTAATCCGAAAATGAAACGCCTGCCGCTCTCATTGCTTCAAAGGCGAGAAATGAAAAATTGCCGAGAATGACGGTTATCAGAAGTCCGAGCGAAAAAGCAAAAAACAGCTTTGACGTTTCTCCGACAAGACGGTACTTTGCCATGATTTTTATTTTGCCCACTTGCCTGCCTCCTTTAAAAGCGTTTCTTTTTACTCTTCTTTTCTTTTTCCGCAATATACTTTACACCTTTTTTGTCTGCGGCAAGAATGAGCACGTCCTTTCTTTCGAGTCTTCTGCTTTTCAGAATTTCATCAAGCTTTTTTTCGTCAAGAGCACAGCCGGAAAAGCTCTCGCTTATTATTCTTCCGTCACTGACTATGACAAACGGGATTCCGTTATTTTCGGTTTTAATGCCGATGTCTTCCGCTTTCGGCGGACTTTTTTCGTCCTTGAGCTTGACACTGAGCTGTCCGTTTGTCTCAACATAAGCGTATTCCACCTCGCTTATGTCAAACGCTCCGTTAATTCTCAGCCCTTCCGTCAGGTCATCGACAGTCAGTCTTGTTTTTTTCAGTATTTTTTCGTCAATTTTTCCGTCATTTATCACAAGCAGAGAATTGCCCTGAATAAGGTGCCTGAATTTCGGAAGCTTCAATGTGACAAACGACATAAGTATTTCAAGCACCACCAGAAAGACTATTATAGCCAGCGACTGAACAAACGGAATATCTCTGTTTTCAATCGGCATAACGGCTATCTCCGATATGAGTATTGTGATTACAAGGTCTGCCGGCTGAAGCTGACCTATCTCTCTTTTGCCCATGAGACGCACGCTGATTATCAAAAGAAAATACACTACCGAGCTTCTCAGAAGAAGATTGAGCATAAATATCCCTCCCGTAAGATTATTGAAAGCTTTTCGTGTTATATGCAGTGAAAAATTTACCTTACGCATACCGCATATTTAACGCCGTTTTCTCATAGTATTGAGTGTAAAATACTTTGGAGGAAAATTATGAAAGCCGATAATGAAGACAGAGCCGTGCGCCTTGCCCGCTACATAATAAAAAATAACGCCACCGTCAGACAAACGGCGGCCTGGTCGGGGGTGTCAAAATCAACCGTGCACTCCGACGTAACAAAAAAGCTGTCGCAAAAGGACGGTGTGCTCTATGAAAAGGTCAGAGCCGTTCTCGACGAAAACAAGGCGGAAAGACACATGAGGGGCGGACTTGCCACAAAGGAAAAATGGAAAAATAAATATACGGAAGAGGAATAATAACGTATAAGTTGTGCTGTTTAAGACAGAAAGAACGGTTTTAAGGCTCTCTCAGCCTTAAAACCGTTCTTGTATTATTAAGATAATCAGATTTCAGAGAGAAGCACCGGTCTGTGCTCTTTCACCGACTTTTTAGCCGCAAGTCCGATTTTCACGCTCTGCATACCTGCGTGAATACCGACGGGGACTTCCTCATCGTTTTCACAGGCGTTGACGAACTGACGCATTTCCTCAGAGAAGGATTCCATGTATCTCTCAAGGAAGAAGAAGAGGGGCTTTTCACCCGTTACTCCGTCAGCGTTTGAGATAACTGCCGATGAAAGGGTGTCGTTCGATGTAGCAACCATTCCCTTTGAACCGAAAAGCTCCGCTCTCTGGTCATAGCCGTATGCCGCTCTTCTGGAGTTGTCAATGACCGCAAGTGCGCCGTTTGACATTTTCATTGTGATAATGGCTGTATCGACATCGCCCTGCTCGCCGATAGCGGGGTCAACAAGCACTGCCGAATTGACATAGATTTCTTCGACGTCGCTGTTTGTCAAAAAGCACGCCATATCAAAATCATGGATTGTCATATCGAGGAATATGCCGCCCGAAACGGCAATGTATTTCGGATTGGGAGGCTCAGGGTCTCTCGAGGTTATTTTGAGAATATGGGCTTCGCCGATTTTGCCCTCGTCGTATGCCTTACGCACAGCCGCAAAGTTATGGTCAAAGCGGCGGTTGAAGCCAACCTGGAATTTAATGCCCGGGTGAGCAGCAAGAGCATCTGCGACAGCCTGTATTTTCTCAACGGAATGGTCAACGGGCTTTTCACAGAAAACGTGCTTGCCGGCGTTTATCGCTTCAATCGAAATCTGAGCGTGTGTATCGGTTGAGGAACAGACTAAGACTGCGTCGATTGTTTCGTCCGATAAAATTTCTTTATAGTCCTTGCAGATTTTCTCAACGCCGAAGCTTTTAATGAATTTCTCCGTCTCTTCGCTGAGATACGGCTCGGCAACAGCCTTGACCGTTGCATTTTTGACGTGGTAGGAAATTGACTCAAGATGAACCTTGCCGATTCTTCCTGCGCCGATAATACCGATGTTTAACATAATTTATCTCCCTTTCAGATATTCTTTTCAAAATCAGATTGTGCCGTCCCATGTGCTGACGTTTGTTGAGGTTTTTTCCTCCTCGTCGAACCAGCGTGTTGTCACGCACTTTGACTCGGTGTAGAAGCGGTAGCCGTCCTTGCCCAGACAGTGCTGGTCACCGAAGAATGAAAGCTTGTGCCCTGAGAACGGGAAGAAACCGATGGGTACGGGGATACCGACGTTTACGCCGACCATACCGCCGTCGGTGTGACGGGTGAATTCTCTTGCGAAATATCCGTTCTGCGTGAAAATGACCGAGCCGTTTGCATACGGATTGCCGTTCATCTTTGCAAGACCGTCACTGAAGTCCTTGCATCTCTTTATGCAGAGAACGGGTCCGAACACTTCGTCTCTGCCGATTGTCATGTCGTCTTCAACACGGTCAAATATTGTCGGTCCGACATAGTAGCCGTTTTCATAGCCCTCAACAACGCAGTTTCTGCCGTCGAGGACAAGCTCTGCGCCCTCTCTGACGCCTTTTTCTATATCGGCGATAACCTCGTCATAATGCTTTTTGTATGTAATGGGACCGAGCTTTGACGTTTTGTCGTATGCGGGTCCGACCTTTATCTGTGATGCCTGCTTTTTAAGCTCCTCAACAAATTCGTCGGCAATGCTCTCTTCGACGACACAGCATGAGAGAGCCATACATCTCTGACCGGCACAGCCGAAAGCT
The DNA here is from genome assembly GCA_045639785.1 of Acutalibacteraceae bacterium. GTDB lineage: Bacteria > Bacillota > Clostridia > Oscillospirales > Acutalibacteraceae > UBA6857. Next base: position 16,243 of record JAZUDT010000002.1, read on the forward strand.
GAGTTTATAACTCCGGCAACAGTTCTCTGAATGGGAGTGTCGCTCATGACAAGGGCATGATTCTTTGCCTGCGTGAGACACTGAACACGCTTGCCGTTCTTTGCCGCTTTTTCATATATAAGTCTGCCGACCGGTGTTGAGCCGACAAAAGTGATTCCCTTTATATCGGGATGCTCAAGAAGAACATCAATTTCGTTTCTTGAACAGGTAACAATATTCACAACGCCGTCCGGCATACCCGCCTCTTTATAGAGAGCGGCTATTCTCAGAGCTGTTCTCGGTGTGAGTGACGCCGCCTTGAGAACAATGGTATTGCCGCAGGCAACGCATACGGGAGTCATCCAGCCGAAGGGAATCATTGCGGGGAAATTGACCGGCACTATTCCGGCAAAAACGCCGAGCGGCTCACGGTAGAGCACTGTGTCATACCCTTTTGATGCGTCCATTGTGCTCTCGCCCATCATGAGCGACGGCACCTGACAGGCAAGCTCCGTGCCCTCCTTGGCCTTAAGCACGTCGCCCTCCGCCTCAGACCAGCACTTGCCGTTTTCCTCGGCGACAAGGTGAGTCAGCTCCTCCATGTGCTCAATGAGAAGGTCTCTGACCTTATAGAGAATCTGTGAGCGTTTAATCGCCGGTGTTGCGCTCCATGAGGGGAATGCGGCTTTTGCCGCCGCAACGGCCTCGTTGACCTCCTCTGACGTACAGCAGGGGGCATAGCCCGTGACCTCGCCCGTTGAGGGATTATGCAGGTCATAGTATTTGTCGGTTTTCGATTCGACAAACTGACCGTTTACAAAATATTTTAATTTTTCAGGCATTTCAAATTCTTCCTTTCGTGAAAATTAAAGTCCTGTTTTTTCCGCTATGTATTTTCTCGCCTTAACCGCATACTCAAAGGGATTGGCTATTGCGGGGTCCTGCTCTGCTTCAACAAGAAGCCAGCCCTCGTAGCCCGCCTCGTCGAGAATATCGAAAACGGGTTTGAAGTCGATTGCGCCGTCACCGGGCACTGTGAATGCACCCATTCTCACGCCCTGCAAAAATGACTTATGACCGTCCTTAACCTGTCTGACGATTTCGGGACGCACGTCCTTGAGATGAACGTGCTTTATCCTCTTTGCGTACTTTTTAAGAACGTTAAGATAATCCTCGCCGCAGTAGGCAAGATGACCTGTATCAAAGAGAAGATAGACAGCCTCGCTGTCGCACATTTCCATCATGCGGTCGATTTCCTCTGCCGTCTGAACAACAGTACCCATGTGATGATGATAGACGAGAGTTATGCCGTATTCCTTTGCGATGTTGCCGAGGCGTGAAAGACCGTCGGTAAATCTCTTCCACTCGCTGTCATTCATGACGTATTTCTTTTCAAATACGGGAGTGTCCATCTGCCCCTGAATGCTGTAGCTCTGCTCCGAAGCACCTATGCGCTTTGCGCCGCAGGCTCTGAGAAATTCGCAGTTTTCTCTGAAATCCTTTTCTACCTCTTCAAAGGGCTTTGTGAGAATGAATGAAGAGAACCAGCGGTTTGCTATTTCAAGACCTCTTATGTCGAGGTATCTGTGCATTTCTTCCGCTGTCTTGGGGTACTTGTTGCCGATTTCACAGCCCTTGTAGCCGGCAAGAGCCATTTCGGAAACGCACTGTTCAAACGTGTTCTCACTGCCGAGGTCGGGCATATCGTCATTTGTCCAGCCTATCGGGGCAATACCGAGTTTAACTTTATTCTTATCAAGCATTAATATTTCCTCGCTTTGCTTAAATTTTCTTCTTTTTGTTCGTATGCGCTTCTGACGCCGGACATCTCGCTCGTCGAGGCTATGCCGACGTGCCACCATGCACCGTAGCCATCCGTCATTGATTTGGGCAGTACCTTTATATCAATGAGGGTTGAAACGCTCTGCTTTTTTGCGTCCTCAAGGGCAAATCTCAGCTCGTCAAGAGTTCTTGCGGTGTAGGTCTTTGCGCCGTAGCCCCTTGCGCTCATGGCATAGTCGATTTTCATAATATCGCCCAGAAGTCTGCCGTTTTCGTCTCTCTTTCTGAACTCGGTGGCAAGATTGCCGATTCCGTTGCCCATCTGGAGATTATTGATACAGCCGAAGCCTGCATTATCGAAGATGAGAACATTTATCTTTTTGCCCTCCTGAATGGAGGTGACAAGCTCGGAGTGAAGCATGAGATAGCTTCCGTCACCGGCAAAGGCATAAACCTGTTTTGTGTCGTCGGCAAGCTTTGCGCCGAATGCTCCGGCAATTTCATAGCCCATGCAGGAATAGCCGTATTCCATATTGTATGAATACCGTGCGTCCGTTGTCCACATTCTCTGCATATCGCCCGGAAGTGACCCCGCCGCCGCAACCGCAACGGCATCGCTTTCGATATTTTCTCTTATGAATGCAAGTGCCTGAGTCTGTGTGAGCGCGCTGCCGTAAAGCTCAACAAATTCAGGTATGGTCTTTTCGTATCTCGCTTTGATGAGAGGCTCAAAGTCCTTATCATATTTGTATTCGGAGAGGAACTTCATCTCCTTTGCCCACTCGCTCTTGGCTTTTTCTATTTCATCGCCGTAGGAAGCCTTGTAGCCCTTTTTCTCAAGAGCGTTTTCAAGCTTCTCTATCGCTATCTTTGCGTCGGCAACACATTTGACTGCGTCAAGCTTATATGCGTCAAAGCGGTCGGTGTTGATTGTGACTACCTTTGCATTTGCGAAAAGGGATTTTGAAGCCGTCGTGAAATCGGAAAAGCGTGTGCCCACACCGATTATCACATCTGCGTCCTTTGCAATTACGTTAGCCGAATAATTGCCCGTCACGCCCACGCCGCCGAGATTGTATGCGTGAGAGGAAAGCACTGCGCTTTTGCCCGACTGCGTTTCGGCAAACGGAATATTGAATTTTTCACAGAATTTTTCGACCGACTCGCCCGCTTCGGAGTATCTCACTCCGCCGCCGGCTATCAGAAGCGGCTTTTTCGCAGAGGCTATTACTGCGGCTATATCTTCAATTTCTTCATCTGCGGGATTGATTCTTGTTATTCTGTGCACTCTCTTTTCAAAAAAGCTTTCGGGGAAGTCGTAGCTTTCACCCTCAACGTCCTGACAAAGTGCGATGCATACCGCTCCGGCATTTGAGGTGTCGGTCAGACAGCGCATTGCATTTATCATTGCACTCATCAGGTGCTCGGGTCTTGCTATTCTGTCAAAATAACGGCAAACCGCTCTGTATGCGTCATTCGTCGTCACCGTCAGAGAATAGCTCTGCTCAAACTGCTGCAAAACGGGGTCGGGCTGACGTGTGGAAAACGTGTCCGCCGGAAAAAGAAGAAGCGGAATATTATTCACCGTTGCCGTTGCGGCGGCAGTGACCATGTTTGCCGCTCCGGGGCCTATTGATGATGAACAGGCGATTATCTTTCTGCGGTTGTTCTGCTTTGCAAAAGCTGTTGCCGCATGAGCCATTCCCTGCTCATTCTTGCCCTGAAACACCTTTAGTGAGCCGGGATTTTCGTCAAGTGCCTGACCTAAGCCGCATACGATTCCGTGACCGAATACGGTGAAAATGCCCTCAACGAATTTTGTCTCTTTTCCGTCAAAGGAAACATACTGATTATCAAGAAATTTTACGAGTGCCTGTGCTGTTGTCATTTTCGGCATATAGCGTCAGCCTCCTTTTATAAATTTACGAGCCATTCATGCTCCGGACTTACGAATCTTGTTGTTTTGAACCAGGGGTCGCCCTCAAGGTGCCTTATGAGCCAGACGTAATACATCTCATAGCCGGGTGCCGCCGCCTGCTGGTGGTCGTTTCCGCTCGTTATATAACAGACCGAGCCGTCCTTTGTCTTGAAAACGTCCTCGCCGTTGAAGCAGGCACCGAAGCCCTGCGGCTTATCGAACTCATAGTAATACACCTCCGGCTGAGGGTGGTGGTGCGGCGGATAGCTTGACCATTTTCCCGCCTTTGTGAATACCTCGCCGAGAACCATATTTGAATAAGGTGCATTGTCATAGTCAAACAGGGTGGAGACAACTCTGTGCCCTGCCCCGCCCCACTGACCTTTTCCGAATTCCTGATAGAGGCAGTTCTCGGGGGTATAGAAATGAGCGGAGAATATTTTTTCGTTATCCGTCTGCTCAATAATCACTCTGCTCTCGCAAAGTGCCTCGACCGTGAACTCTGTCTCACGGCAAACGTGAAGCGCATAGGGCTTAAGGTCAAACGGATTTTTTCTTTCACATTCCCGGCTCTCCGCTCCCCAGAGAAACCTGATTTTTCCCGAAAGGAGCATAACAGCCGTCTCGTTATTCTTATCGCAGAGAGTGAATTTTTCGCCCGCTTTAAGCTTTCGCACATATATATTCATCAGCATTTCGGAGTGCACGCCGTTCATTTCGCACAGCGTTTTCACTCCGTTTTCATCAAACTGAGGATATTCCAGCATTTTTACGCCTCCGTTACGCCCTTGCGACCATTTCTCCGTATTCGGCTTTTTCTTTTGCTATGAACTCTCTGACCTGTTCGACATTCGGCATATCCTGCGAGCAGGCGTGGGAAGCGACAAGCATTGCCGCCGAAGCCGAGCCGAATTCAAGGCAGTCGATTATTTCTTTCTCCTCAAAGAGGCTGTAAAGAAATGCGGAGGTATATCCGTCGCCGCCGCCGAATGATTTGAGAAGCTTGACGGGGAACGGCTTTATCGAAAAGCTCTGACCGTCGTTTGTGTATGCGGTTGAGCCGTCCTTTCCGTGCGTGACGATAACGATTTTTGCGCCCTTTCCGTGCCAATATGCGGCTGAGGCTTTATCTGTACCGTCAAGTCCTATAAGTCCCTCACAAAGGTCATATTCCTCTCTTGAACCGATTATCATATCCGCATTTGAAGCAACAAGCGAATAATAGACGGCTATCTCGTCCTTGTTCTTCCAGTTGTACGCTCTGTAGTCAAGAACGAAGATGACGGGGATATTGTTCTTCTTCGCAAGAAGCATAGCCTTGAGAGAGGCCTCTCTCGACGGGCTTTCCGCAAGCGCAACACCCGAAATAAGCACAGCCGCACCCTGCTTTATATATTCCTCGTCAATATCTTCACACTCAAGCTTGAGGTCAGCCGCTTCGTTTCTGTACATAACGATACTCGACTCTGTCTCTGACTTGATTTCGGTAAATGTGAGACCTGTTTTTTCGCCGTTTTTACAGCGGACTATTCTTGAGGTGTCAATCCCCTCTTTTTTGAAAAAGTCAGTAACGAATGTGCCGAACTGGTCATCGGACACTCTTGCGAAAAATCCGCATTTTTTACCCAGTCTTGCAAGACCGACGGCAATATTTGCGGGTGAGCCACCGAGGTAGCGTTTAAAAGTCGTGCTCTCGTTTAAGGGGCAGTAATAGTCAACGGGGTTGAAATCAACCGCAACTCTGCCCACGAGAATTAAATCGTACTTTTTGCTTTTGTCAAATTCAATGTACTTCATCTCAATCTCCTTATCTGTTATTGAATATTTCAATATGCTTTTTCACATTTTCATACACGCCCTCGCTCATTTGAGATGAGAGAGCGAAATAATCCGGAGTCGCTGAACTGCCGCAATATGCTTTTGCAGAGCGTGCAAGGCTGTCAAATGAAGCCGTAGCGATATTGATTTTGCGTATTCCGAGATTTATTGAACGGGTGAACATTTCCGCCGTTATCCCCGTTCCGCCGTGAAGAACAAGGGGAACAGAAACCGCCTTGTTGATTTTTTCGAGAATATCAAAGCGAAGAGACGGCAAAACGGGATAATTGCCGTGAGCGTTGCCTATTGCAACGGCAAGACAGTTGATTTTTGTTTCTTCACAGAAGCGTTTTGCCACCTCGGGGTCGGTGCAGGTTATGACGTGTTCCTGAGTGTCGCCCTCATTTCCGCCGACAACACCGAGCTCCGCTTCAACGGTTGCGCCCGTTTCTGCGGCAAGCGCAACGACCTCCTTCGTCCTTTTTATATTCTCCTCAAGTGGCAGAAGTGAAAGGTCAAGCATAACCGACGTGAAGCCGAAATCAAGTGCTTTTCGTATGCATTCGGGCGTCAGTCCGTGATCAAGGTGAACGGCTATATCCACACTCGAATTTCTCGCCGCCGAAATCATCATCGGAGCCATCAGCTCAAGGGGCGAATTGAGAAGCCTTTTTTCCGCTATCTGGAGAATAATCGGCGTGTTAGTCTCTTCGGCCGCTCTGACTGCGCCCATGACCATTTCCATATTGCCGACGCTGAATGCGCCGACAGCTTTGTTTTCTTTTTCCGCTCTTTCAAGAAGAGCTTTCATTTTTACCAGAGGCATACGCTTTCACCTCTTATTTTGCCGAAGCAAGCTTAATGTATTTTTTGAAGAATGTCAGAGAGCTTTCGATACATTCAACCGGCAGTCTCTCGTTTGTTGAGTGCGTCGTAAGAAGCAGGTCAACCCCCGCCTTGAACGGTGCGAAACGGTAGATGTTTTCGCATACGGGCTGATAATAGCAGGCGTCTGTGCCGCCCATGACAAGAAACGGCGCAACGATAACTCTCGGGTCACTGCTCTCTGTCAGCTCCTTGATTATGTTGTAACAGCGGGAATCCGTCGGCGAAAAAGCCGAGGGCTCCTTGCCCTGAATAAGCTCAACGTCAATGTTTTTGTTTCTGACGACCTTGCGGATATGATTTTCCACGTCCTTTACGCTCGTGCCGGGCATCATGCGGAAATTGACCGTGACTGACGCCGCCTGCGGAAGCACGTTTGCGGCAGGGCTTCCCTCTGCCATAGTGATACCCGTTGTGGTGCGTATGAACGATGCCGCAGGGGGAATCTGCTTCATAATCTCTTTCATAACGGGCTTGAGGAATTTAAGGTTGCAGGTGACAAGTCTCACCGGATAGGTGCAGTTTTTGCCGATAGACGAAAACAGCTCAAACGTATCCTTTGAAATATGCGAGGGGAACTGATGGTTCTCTATATCCTTTATCACATCGGCGAGCTTTCCGACGGCGGTATGCTTGGGCGACTGTGAGGAGTGACCGCCCTTTGAGTGCACCGTCACCTTATAGTCGGCATATCCCTTTTCGGCAATGCCGATACCGGCGAGGTATTTATCGTTGAGCACGCCCTTGATGTTGACGGGGAGCATGGCTCCGCCCTCGTCGATTATGCTGTCAAGGTGAACTCCCTTGTCTTGCAGATAATGCATTATTGCCGTTGCACCGCTGTCGTCTGAGGCGACAACCTCTTCATTTTCACCGAAGAGAAGATATACGTCTCTCTCGGGCTCAAAGCCCTCCTCAAGCAGGGTTTCCACCGATTCCATAACCGCCATGAGGTGATTTTTCATATCGAGAGCACCTCTGCCCCAGATAAATTCGCCGTCATCGTATCCCTCAAATGCGGGGTGAACCCAGTCACCGTCCGTGCCCTCTTCAACGGGCACAACGTCCTGATGGCTGAGAAGTGCAATGGGGTCAAGGGAGGAATCTTTGCCTTTCCAGAGAAAAACAAGGTTTGCTCTGCCGACAACGGTAAGCTCAAGCTTCTCTTTGATGAGCGGGTGCGTTTCAAGAAGAAACTCTCTGAACTCGTCGAATTTTGACCAGTCGGTGTCCTCGGGATTATTGTGTGATATTGTCTGTATGGAGATAGCCCGACTTAGATTTTTGCGGTATCTTTCAACATTCACATTCTCTTTTTCAAAAGGAGGATAATCCTTTTTTTCGGGAACAAATTTTGCCGCACGCACGGCATTTATTGCCACCGCCGCACCGGCAACGGACAAAACAGCATATCTTTTTTTCATGAAATCTTCCTCTCTGAAATTATTGCTCCTATTATACAGGAAAAAACTGAGAAATACAATACAACACATATTAAAAATGTATTATAAATACTACAAAACAGGTGCAAAACCAGCCTCTAATCGTGACTGATTCTGCACCCGCAGGTTTATAGCTTTACCGAGTCAGGTCAAGTGTACATTTTTCAGAGAAAATGAACGGAGAAAACGGCTCCTGCATATCGGTCGAAACAGCGACCTTAAAGGAAAGTGTTTTCGCCTTTTCTTCTCCTTTCAGAGAAACGGGAACGGAAAATCCGATTTCGCTTGTGCCCTGAACTGCGAAAATGTCGGAGTCGTTTTTCTTGTTTGAGTCAACGGATATTTCCGTCAGTCTGACCGCAACGAGGCTGTCTCTGCCGTTGATAACATCAATGCCTATGAAATAACTGCCGTCTTCGTCCCGATAGCCGTTATCCGTCAGTGCTATTTTAACGCCCTGCGCATCAATGATATTGTCATAATCAGTCCTTGCCGCCTCGTTCCGACAAGCCTCCTCCCCGAGAACAGAGAAGATTTCGCCGGAGTTTTTCAGCTTGTAGAAGCAGGTCTGAGAGCCGGAGGTGACTGACACGTATTTCTGCGAAAATGAGAGCGTTTCTTTTTTGTCGAGAGAGAAAAGCTCAACTGTATATTCGGCGTCGAAGCTGTCGGGGCTAACCTGCCTGCCGACAGTAACGCTGTCGATTTCACCGCATATTTTTCCGATGAAATCCGAATCGGCCAAGTCATAAATCTCTGCCGACACCTCCGGTGTGTTCACAATGACGTTCACCTTGTCCGGCAATGCACCGTCCTCATGGCAGAGGGTATCTGTGCAGAGTGAAGAGAGCTTTTTCCCGCTCTGTGGGGTGCAGGCGCACAGTGAAAATATCACAACCGCACAAAGCAGTAAAAGCGCAACTGTTTTTTTCATCTTCCATGCCTCCCGTTACAAGCGGTATGCGTCACTTGATTTTCACTTTGCCGACCGCTGAAAATTTACCGTATAATTTTTTCCCGTCACAGGTTTTATATGCTCTGACCTTGAAATAATATGTTTTCCCGCTTTTAAGCTTTGAATATGTGTAAGGCGTTTTTGTCACCGCTTTAAGCTTTGAAAAACCGGACGTTTTTTTCGTGCTGTAATAAATCTCATATCCGCTTGAGCCGCTGAGCTTTGAAAACGAAATTTTGACGCTCTTTTTCGCCTTAGAGGAAAGGGAAAGCCCTTTGACCTGCGCCGGAGAAATCGTATATGTGAGCGTTTTTTGCCCGCTGTATTTACCCTTGAGAGTGATAACAACGGTGTATTTTCCCGGATTTTTGCTCTTTGAATTTGAATATTTCACGGTGTAATCCACCGAATTTTTCAGCTTGTTACCCTTTGAATCCACAACCGTAACTGACGGCTTCTGAGCTTTTCCGTTAGCGGTAAACGAGGTTTTTGAAAGCTTTGCCGACGACACCTTGTAAATCTTATTCTGTGCGGTTATCGTCTTTCCGCATACCTTGCAATGCGAGCCGGAGGTTTTTCCGTCGGAGGAAAATGTAGCCTTGACCGCTTTATCCGTAACTGAGGTATGCGCCGCTTTTTCGGTGTAATTCCCTCTGTAGCTGTAGCCGCACAGACAGATAAAATCGGTGTAGCCCTTTTCGGTGCAGGTCGGCTTTGTGACAAGACGGCTGAACGAATGAATGTGCTCCAGATTTTTCAGTGCCGCAGTGTAAACCTCTGTGTCGGATTTATTCGGGCTCTTCTTCAGATGATACTTTACCCCCGAGGAATCCGCACTCATATCGTATATGCGCCCCTTTGCGTTTTCCTCAGCCGAAAGAATATATACGAGCTTGTCGTCTGTTCCGTCGGTTTTCATGCTTCTGACGGTGTCGTGGGTGTTGTAGAATATTCTGTCGTTTAAAATGACGGCATCGGAATACCCCAGCACGTAATAGTACATTTCGTCGTCCCAGAGGAACCATTTGTCATCAACGGTTTTCAGCAGCTTTTCACTTAAATCGGCAGTTGAGCCGACGCATATATCGGTACCGTCGGAATAATACCATTTTCCGCCGGAATATGACATCGAAAACATTGCTTTTGAGAAAAAGGCATCGTCATATTTTCTGCTTGTGCATTTTCCCATGCAGGATTCCGCTCTGTTGATAACCCAGTCCCTCGTTGAGTTAAGATGACCGGTTTCAACCAATTTGTATTCACTGCACAGCACGTTATCGTGAACTGCCAGAGTGTCATCCCACGTCACGTCAACAAAATAATAGCTGCCGCCTATCTTTACGATATTCCACGCGTGCTGATTTTCGTCACTGCTGACATATTTGCACTCGATTCCGGCTCTGTTCATAAGAAGCATAAATGTCTTGGCATAGCCCTCGCATACGCAGGAGCCGCCGACAAGACAGTCATATATAGTCCGCTTGGTCTGCGAAATGTCAAATTCCGTGTTTTCGGTCAGATACTCATGAAGAAAGACAACCTTGTCAATATCGCTTTTAAAGGTCGAAAGAATGTTCAGCACCTTATGAATTTCAGCATTGAGTGCCGCAGTCTGCGCCTCGGTGCACTGCTCATATACGAATGTTATGCTTTTAATCAGCTTGCCCGTGTATGAAAAAGCAAAATTCGACGTGAGATAATAACAGTCGAGATTATCGAAAAACGCTCTGTTGAATGCACTCTCAACCTGCGATATTTCAATGCCGTACTTTGAAACATCTATCGTCTTTTCGTGATTCTTCCACGCCGCAGCACATGCCTTTTCAAAGCCGGCAAAATCGGCATCTGCCGCCTGCGTATAAAAACACACAGTTGACGCCGAAATCGTCAGTACAAGTATAAATGCAACAATTCTGCTGATGAAATTTGTCTTTTTCAATAGGAACATCCTTTCGCTACTGGTGTATGTTTCCATTGTATCACAAAAAATTCGATTTGTCTAATAATATTTGAAAATACCGCCGTCGATTTTCCGAGGCGGTATTTTCAATCATTTACCCGTCTATTTTCAAGGGTATTTTTTTATCTTTTCTTTTGATAACCGCCTTTATCACGAACAGAACAGTCACAAGTAAAGCAAAGCCTATCGGCAGACACACAAGCGCACTCTTTGTCAGTCCCGCAACAAAATATACGGCAAATGAAATTGCAAGCGGAACAGCCGCATAGGGAAGCTGTGTCGCATTATGGGCAAGATGGTCACATCTTGCCGCAGTTGACGACATTATGTTGGTGTCCGAAATCGGTGAGCAATGGTCGCCGCAAACCGCACCCGCAAGGCACGCCGAAACAGAAATGACCATCATCTGTTCCTCAAGGCCTATTCCGGCGACTATCGGCAGAAGAATTCCCATAGTGCCCCACGACGAGCCGGTCGCAAACGCAAGACCGACTGAAACGGCAAACACAATCGCCGGAAGAAGAAAATGAAGCTGTGACGCACCGCCGGCAAAAATGCCCGCAACATAATCATTGACGCCGAGAAGAAGCGTTATTTCGCTCAGACTCCACGCAAAAATAAGAATGAGCATTGCCGGGACCATTGACTTGAAGCCGGTGGCAATAGAGTCCATGAGCTCTTTAAATTCCATGAGCCCTCTGAGAAAATAATAGACTATCGTCAGACCGAGTGTAACAAGAGAACCCATGCAGAGACCGAGAGCGGCATCGCAGTCGGCAAACGCTTCTATAAGCCCCTTGCCCGAGAAAAATCCGCCGGTGTATATCATGTAGATAACGCAGGTCAGAATAAGAATAATAACGGGCAGAACAAGGTCGATAACACGTCCCTTTCCGTTTATGTCCTCTTCTTCGGTTTCAAGATTGGGATTTTCCACCGTGAAAAGGTCGCCGTGAAGGGCATTATTCTCGTGCACACGCATTGCACCGTAATCGAACTGCATAACCGATATGAGCACAACCATACCGAGAGTGAGAAGAGAATAAAAATTGAAAGGTATTGCTTTCAGAAAAAGCTCAACGCCGTTGACGCCCTCAATATTGCTTGAGACAGCCGCCGCCCATGAAGAAATGGGCATTATCATACACATCGGTGCCGCAGTTGCATCTATTATGTATGCGAGCTTCGCACGTGAAATTTTATTTTCGTCGGTTATCGGGCGCATTACGTTTCCGACGGTGAGGGTGTTGAAATAGTCGTCAACGCTGAGCACAACGCCGAGCGCAAAGGTGGAGAGCATGGCGACACGCCTTGAGTGGATATGCCTGCTTGCCCATCTGCCGTATGCCGCCGTGCCTCCGCTTCTGCCCAGAAGCACAACGAGAATACCGAGCGTGGTCAGAAATGTCAGAATACCGAGATTGCCTGAATTTTCACCGGACAGAGCACCGATTATTCCGTTTGTAAAAACAGCCTCAAGCGTGTCGAGAGTATTGAATTTTGAATAAAGAAGCGCACCGGCGACAAGTCCGAGAAAGAGAGAGGAATAAACCTCCTTTGTGATAAGCGCAAGCACTATTGCAATAACAGGCGGAAGAACAGACCAAGCTGTGCCGATGAAATTAATCCGGCTGAGAACTCCGCTGTAAAAGACACAGCATATACCGATGATGCAAAGCACCAGTCCGGCGGCAAAAATAACTCTTTTTTTCATTGCTTTACCTCCATAAAAAAACAGAACAAAGGCTCGCCGAGTCTTTGTTCCCGATAAAACAAAAACGGAGCAGCCAAATTTTCTTTGGCAGTACTCCGTAATAAGCTACGACAGTGAAGCGCATATTCTGCGAAACACCAGCATATTCGCCCGTACCGGCGAAATACACTTCGGCGGCGTCTCTCTTTTGTTCCCCCGCAGTACGGCGTTCAAGGGAGAAAAGGTAGAAACCGCACCTCTGTCAACAGCCCATATTTTACCACAGAAAAGCTTGCGTTGTCAAGGGAAAACTTACTTATTTGCGGTGAAATCCGGAAAATCAACCCACACCGAGCCCTGTTCAATGCTCTGCTTCGACAAAGCCGTCACGCTCATCCATGCGGCGGCGTCATAAACGTCTATTGTCGGGGGCGTTTTGTTTACAAAGCTCTCGACCATGTTGCGAAGCATGAGATAATCCATGCCGCCGTGACCGGCTTTTTCTTTCGCCCTTGTGATTTTTTTCCACATCTTCGGCGCATACTTTTTCTCGTATTTTTTAGCATTGCAGTAGAGACGCTCCGGCTCAAATTCCGCCTTCTCGCCGTATTTTTTCACCGTCTCACCGTCAATGAAAAGAACGTCGCCGTCCTCCTGATAGAGTGCCTTTGTGCCGTGAATCGTGAAGCCTCTCGAATAAAATCTCGGAAGCGTTGTGTCAAGGGTGAGCCTTATCGTTTCACCGTTTTCACACTCGATAACGGTGGTAATGATATCCGCCTGACTGAACTTTATATCTCTGAGACGCTCGTCGTCCTTTTTCTTCTCGTTCACGTATTCGTGAAGCCCGTATGAGCCGGAGGCAAGAGAAATGAGACGCTTCATTCTGTTGCCGTTATTTATGCCGATGATTTTCGCTATCGGTCCGAGCTCGTGGGTAGGATAGTTGTCACAGTTATTTGCGATATAGTGCTCAAGACGGTAGTGTCTGTTTTCCTTTCCGAATGCGACCTCGTTTCTCAGGTCGTGTGAATAGGAGCCGTCGCACTGCACTATTTTGCCGAAAACGCCGTCTTTTGCCATATTGAGACACATGAGCTCCCTCCTGCCGAAACAACAGTTTTCAAGAAACATGAACGGAGTTTTTGTCTCTTCATAAGCTTCGATGAGTTTGAAGCAATTTTCGATTTCATAAGTGCCGCCGACCTCAAGAGCCGTATATTTTCCGCTTTTCATAGCGTCGCAGGCAAGCTGTGTATGCGCCTGCCATGAAGCCGAGATGAGAACTATATCAACATCGTCTCTCTTAAGAAGCTCAGTATAATCCGACGTGCCGAAAGGCTTTGTGTACTTTCTGAGCTTCACCTTTTTTTGTGCACTTTCCACTCTGTCGGAATACAAATCGCATACCGCAGTAACGGTGACGTCTTTCATTGAAAGCATATTGTCCATAAGCCCCATGCCTCTGCCGCCGAGACCGATAACACCAATTCTGACCTGATTCATACAAATCCCTCCGTCTGAAATATGTCACATTATAACACATCTGTTATTTGCTGGCAATAACTTTTGCTCAAATACCGCCGCCGAATTTGATTGACACTTCATTCATTGTGTGTTAAAATCCGATTATAAAAGGATTGGAGGAAACAGCTTTGAAAGAAATCAGCACCGAAAAAAGCTACGTCGGGCTTAAGGAAACCGTGCTCTACGGCGTTGCAAACGGCGGGCAGTGCCTTGGTTATAACCTTTTGCGCTCCCAGCTTACGTTTTTCCTTGTCACTGTGTGCCGCATACCCGCTGAAGCGGTCGCCACTATGGTTCTCATAATGGGCACATGGGACACGATTAATGACCCCATCATGGGCTCGATTGTTGACAGAACAAGAACAAGATTCGGAAAGCTTCGCCCTTATCTTATCTTCGTGCCGCTTCCGCTGTCGGTCGTGACAATACTGTTTTTCAGCGGCGGCGAGCTTCTCAGGGACGTAAAGTCAACCGCAGTCAAAATAGCATTCATGTACATCTCATATTTTCTGTGGGAGTTTTTCTACACAATAGGCGATATTCCGTTCTGGGGGCTTTCGGCGGCTATTTCTCCGAGCCCGAAGGACCGTTCAAGAGCCATAATGAGCGCACGATTTATTTCCGGCATCATCGGCGGTCTTGTCGGAATAGCAATGCCCATTTTTATTGACCTGAGCACAAAGAATGTAATAAATCTTTCGCTTGAAAAAGTCTTTCTGATTATGGGCATTTTCGCCGGCACTGTCGGCACTGCTCTCTTCTCTCTTGCGGGTCTTTGCACGAAAGAAAGAGTTGTTCAGTCAACAAAGGAAGACGGCTTTTTCACCATCGTCAAATGCCTCAAAAACAATAAACCCCTTATTCTTCTCGTCATTTCAAGCGTTATCAGCACGGTCGGCGCAATAGGCGGAACACTCACTCAGTACTACTACCTTTTCTCGCTCGGCTTTGCTTCGCTTTCGCTCCTTGCCGGAGTGCCGGGTACAATAATGTCGTTTCTTACATTCCTGCTCATACCTAAAATCGAACAGAGACTTTCGTCAAAGCGCATTGTTATCTACTGCGGTTTTCTCAATGCCATTGTCGGCACAGTCGTATTCCTTGCCGGAAGCAGATTTTACACAAACCCGAAGGTTATTGTTCCTCTTCTTGCCGTCTCGGGTATTTTTACGTCATTCACAGCCTGCATAGCCGGAGTTATACCGACCAAGATGATAGGCGACACGGTGGACTATATGGAGTGGAAAACGGGCGAAAGAAACGAGGGCATATCATTTTCATTCCTCACCTTTATCAGCAAGCTCACCGGCTCATTTTCGACAGCTATCGCAACTGCGATTATGCCGATTATCGGTCTTCAGAATATCAACAATGAATGGCAGCTTATTGACAGCGGCGTAAACACAAAATTCTGGCTGTGGGCTCTTATCACCGTGATACCGCCCGTTCTCAATCTTCTTTCACTCATTCCGTATTTCTTCTATGACCTTGAGGGTGAAAAATTACAGAAAATACAGGACGAGATGGGACAGCACAGAAAAGAGCGTGCAAATCTTGTTTCGGGAGGTAACGAAAATGGATAACAGATGCCCGAAATGCGGCGAAAAGCTCAGCATATTCTACATTAAGGAAAACTGCCCCAAGTGCGGCGCAAACATACTCTACTACAATATGGAGGAGCGTCTTGAGGAGGATGCGGTAAAAGCGCAGGCGGAATATGAAAAGGCGCAGGCTCTGGTTGATAAAATCACGCCGAAATTTGTTAAAAAGATACTGGATAAAAAGAAAAACGCCGGAGAAGAAACGGCGCAGAAAGAAGAAACAAACGAATAAAAGAACTGCCGAACAGGGTTTAACGCTCTGCCGGCAGTGTTTTTATGCTGTTTTATCAGGGGGCGAAAAGCTTATTTTCATATTCTGCGTCAAAATTTCGATGTATTCGTCATAATCGGTTTTTCCGTCTTTTTCGACGAGCTTTCTCAGCTCGATTTCGCCAAGCGAAAGATAATACGTATAAAACCTTGTCATATCGACGCTGCTTAGCCCCACTCCCTTTTCGGTGCTTCGGCTTTTATTATACTCTGCGGCCTTATTCTCGAAATATTCCCACGAAACACCGTCATAAATGCCGTATTTTTGCATTTCGATAAATTTCACCTTTGCCTGAGCCGCATTTTCAAGTGCTCTTTTTTCAAGAGCCTGCTGAGGTGTTATGCCGCCGTATTCGGTGCTCCAGAAGTCGGAGAAATCAGAAATATTGTATTCCTGCGAAAATTCACGCATAATATCCGCTCTGCTTCTGGAGAGGAAGAAGTCAAATTCTTTCTGTGTTATCTCCTGAGAATTAACGTATGCATACACACTGTTTTCAGCCGTTTTTTCCGAGCACGAGCACAGAAAAAGCAATGCCGCCGCAATGAGAAACAAGCTGATTTTTTTCATGTTATCTTATGAAAAGGCTTCTGAAAAAGTCAATTATCGCTCTGATTATCGGGAAGTATCTGAGCGTTCTGACTGATTTTTCGGTCTCGCCCGCGCCCTCATAGCAACCTATGTTGTGCGTATCGGTGAGTGCATTGCCGAAGAAATCGTGCTCACCCATGTTATCCTCAACCCTTATTCCCTTTCCGATAAGGCGGGAATCCTTTGCAAGCATGAAGCTGTTTTTGTCGCCCGTGTCAGAGCCGGCAAAGCCGGGGTCGCAGACGTAATTGCCCACTGCTCCGACGGGAACGGGCATATAGTAAAAGCAGTTGTTTCTGAATTTGTTGTTTACTCCGAGAATGAGAGAAAGAGACGAAATATACTCGTTGCCGACAAAAATATTGTTTTCAACCGTTGCGCCGCTTATAATGCCGAACACGGTGGGAGCGCAGTTGATAACGGTATTGTTATAAAACTTCAGTCCCTTCATTGACCACGCATGGTCGCTGAAATCATATTTTTTCGACATATTGACAAAGGACATCATATTAAAGGTTCTGTTGTCGTTGACGGAGAGACAGTAGCGAACGGTGTTGCCGCTGTTGCTTGTAGTTTTATCAAACGTATTACTCTTGATAAAGCAGGAGTTATCGTGCGAATAGATATACTGATAGGTTGAATTCGTTGTCCAGCCGTCAAAATCGACAGTCATACCGTCGTAGGTGTTCTGCGTGCCGGCAATTTCACAGTTTTCAACCGTAACGTCATCGCACCAGTGCATCCAGATAGGAGCGGTGTAGCCGTCATTATGTATGCAGGTATTAATCGCCGAGCAGTTTCTGACAAGACAGCCCTTGACTGCTCCTATAATGAGTGCATCATAGCCAATATCGGTGAAGCTGATATTTTCAAAAAGAAAATCACGGTTATACGATTTTTCGGGGCTGATGAAAAACTCTTTTCTCTCTTCAATATTGTTGCCCTTTACCTGAATTCCGAGGGCGCAGTTATACATTTCAACATTCTGAACCTTTACGTTCACGAACTTCGTGCCCTGACCGCTCGTGTTGAAGAACATCGGGCGGTACGTGCTCGAATAAATCACATCGGCATCACGGTTATTGTTGAGGTCGTGGAAAACAAGATTTCTGAATGTGAGATTTTCACAGATAAGCTCTTCGGGAAGAGATGGGTCAAACAAGGGCTCGCACGGCTCCTCGTCGATATAGTCGAGCAGGTCTTCGACTGTGCCCTTTATTCCCTCAAGAGTGCCCTTGATGCTGTCGGGTATGGACTCGATGGTTTCTCTGACTTTTTCAAGAAAGCCCTTTTCTTCTCCCGGTTCTTCGGGGATTTCCGGCTCTTCCGGCTGATTGAGAAGATAGTCGCCGAAAAGGTGGTCGGCTTTTCTTGAAGCGATATAATTTTCGATATCTTCCTCTTTTGCGTTGATTGCCATAGCGTAAATACCGCCGCCGTATTCAGCGGTAAACTCAAGATTTTCCACAATCCAGTTGCTCGCATTTACAAAAACAATGTCATGCTCTGTCGTGCCGGTGGTGAGAACCGGTCTGCCGTCGGACTCAATATCACCGTAGGACGAAAGAGTAATCGGATTTTCATCAGTTCCGCATGCCTTTGTGACAAAAAGTCCCTCATACATTCCGCCCGCCTTGAGCAGAATTTTATCTCCAGGCATAAATTCAAAATCGCTGTGCGCCGAGAGCGACTTCCAGGCAGCTTGAGCCGATGTGCCGGCGTTTGCGTCGTCACCGGAGACGCTGTCAATGTAATAGGTTGTACCCGTTTTTGCTTCAGCCGTAATACCGGCAGGGGCAAAGAGACAAAGTACAAGCGTAAGAGTGATAAACAATGAAATAATTTTCTTCATATCCGTTCGCCTTTCTGAAATATATTTATTTCATTGTAATACAAATTTTACCTTTTTGCAAGTATTGCATTTTTTATTTTTCATTAACGTAAGTTTCTATCGCCCGTGAAACAAAGTCAGCTGTTCCCGGGGAGGAAAAGCGGTCAATGTTCTCTCTGAAGCGTTCATCGCCCGAATACATCTGACCGAGCGACGAAAGTATTTCATCGGTGCATTCATAGAAATTATCGCTGATAAAGGCTTTGAGACGCACAACCTGTTTTTTCACTTCCTCGCAGTCTGCATTTCTGTCCCTCATTTCGCCAAACTCCCTGAAAATTATCATAAGTCCCTCAGAAATAAGGTCTTCTTCTGCTTCACTGCGATTTTCCGCTTTTTCAGCATATTCGCCGTATGCCTTTGTTTTTCCCCATTTTTGTTTTGCTTCCTCTCTGTAAAGCGTTTCTTCCTTTTCGTCAAATGCCGAAAAATCCATAATATCATCTCCGTTTTCACATATTTTTTCCGCAAGCTCAATAACGGCATCGAGACGTTTTCTTTTTGCCTTGAGCATCTGAAGCTGCTCTTTGATAAGGGCATCAATGTCGTTTCTTTCGCTGTGCATTACTGTTTTAATCTCTTCGAGTGTGAAGCCGAGCTCCTTGAAAATCAAAATCGTTCTCAGACTTTTAAGCGACTCATCGTCATAGAGACGGTAGCCCGATTCGGTTATCTCCGCAGGTCTGAGCAGTCCTTTTTTATCATAGTATCTCAGCGTTCTTACGCTCACCGACGAAATTTTGCTTATTTCTCCGACAGTTTTCATTTTTTCACCTCCTCTGTGTTAAATATAAACCGTGACGTAACGTCAGTGTCAATGATTTGATGAAGATATTTTCAAAAAATGCGAATTTGTGCATAATCATACTAATATGCGGCAGTATTGTGCTATTTCAGAGGCGAGTGCAAAAGGTATAATTAGTAAAACAATATAATATGGATTTTTATGTCGTATATCGGAGGAAAACATGAAGAAAAAGAAAGTACTTATCATCATTGCCGTCACGCTTGCTGTTTTAATCGTCGGCGGCGCAGTAACGGCTTATTCGCTTCTCTCACACCCGCTCAGCTGTGATATTGACACCATAGAGAGCATCGGCTCTGATGTTGAAATTGTCAGTGAGGGCGACGACTTTGTGTCGGTCAGAAAAAAGTCCGGCGGCGATTTCAGGGTACTGATGTTCACCGATTTGCACCTTGACGAAAAAATTGACACCTCGAATATGACCGTCACAAACCTTATCTCAAACATACAGAAAGAAAAACCCGACCTTGTTCTTCTCGGCGGTGACAATATCACGTCTTATTTCAACAAAAAAAGGTCGGCTCAGCTTGCGATGATATTTGAAAAGCTCGGAGTTTACTGGGCGGGAGTTCTCGGCAATCACGAGGGCGACAATCCTCTCTCTGTCAGCAGAAGCAAAATGATTGATATTTTCTCCTCTTATGAGCACTGCCTCATGCGCAAGGGAAAAAGCGGTGTTGACGGAAACGGAAATTATGTGCTGAGCATTCTTCGCTCCGACAGCTCAATTCAGGAAAGCTTTTTCTTCATGGACACTATGGACGAAATGTCAAAAAAGCAGAAAAAGCAATACGGTATTCCCGTGAGCGAAAGCAAATATGACGGCGTTAAAGAGTCGCAGGTGTGCTGGTACTCCGAAACTCTCGAAAGCATGAAAAAGGAGAGCGGAGATTTCAGCTCCGTCGTTATTATTCATATTCCCCTGCCGCAGTATAAAACAGCGGCGGAAAAAGGAAACACTTTCGTCTACGGTGATATGCGTGAGACAATATGCTCTTCCGGCTTTGACAGCGGACTTTTTTCCGCTATAAAGAAAGGCGGCTCGACAAAAGCGGTGTTCTGCGGTCACGACCACGTCAACAATTTCGGCGTTATGTATGACGACATTCTTCTCAGCTATATTCAGCCCTCCGGCTACGGCTCATACACGGCGGCAAGTAAGCTCGGCTATGAAGAAAAGGACTGGCTTCAGGGCTACACGGCTCTCACTGTTCACGACAACGGCTCTTTAACTCAGACACAGTACAGAAACAGCGAGAATATTAAATGAAAACACATCTCATAAAAACTCAGCTTAAGGAGGATGCACAATGGCAGGCATTTCCACGCTGAAAGAAAAATTCAGCGCATACGTCAGGGAATCCGAATTCACGCCAAAGGAGCAGTTCGGCTATTCGGCGGCTACCTTCGGCAACGCAATGGCTCAGGACTCGGTTGAAACCTATTCCGAGATGTTTATCATCGACGATATGGGACTGGGCGCAAACGCACCGAAATACACCCTCACTCTCAAGGCGATAACAAAGGGGCTCAACATCATCACCGCCCCCGTTGTCGGTTACCTTTTAGACCAAAGCAAGCCCGGTCAGAACAGAAGTCTCAAACTCATGATTTATTCTTCTATCCCTATGGCTATCTCGTCCGTGCTCGTTTTCGTTGTTCCCCCCGCCTCGGTGACTTTCAAGATAATCTGGGTGTTTTTGCTCTATCTTCTCTTCAATGTTTTTGACACATTTTTTGATATTTCATTACTTGCCCTGTCGACAAGGCTCTCCGGCGGAGAAAAATCAAGGAGTGCTCTTTTCACTATTTCAAACTTCGCTTCTTCACTCGGCTCAATGCTCCCCGGATTTGTCTTTCCACTGATAATAGGCAACCGCAAAGGCGATATTGACGCCGAAAGAAAAGCATATTTTCTGATTGCTCTGATTTTCGGCATTCTCGGTCTTATTTCAATGCTGATACCGAGTCTCGGACTTAAGGAGAAGAACATTCTGTTTTCCGGCACGAGAAAAAAGAAAGCGTCGATAGATTTCAAGCTCATTCTTCTCAACCGTCCGCTTCTTCTCCTCTGTCTCTCGCAGACGATTGATTCCATCCGTCAGGTCTGCTACGGTGCACTGCCGTATTTCTATAAATACACTCTCGGCAAATTCACTCTCAAGCCCTTTGTTGAAATGTGCAGCGGCACTCTGTCATATCTCGGACTTGCCTCACTTCCATTTGTCAGCAAAAAAATCAGCCCGAGAAGCGTGGTTGCATACGGATATCTTTACACGGGAATTATCTATATTCTTCTCGGACTGCTCGGATATAAGAATCAGTACATTGTCGCCGTTCTAATTGCGATAGGCGGTATGCCCAACTATGCTATGGGCGCGGCGAGAAAGATAATTCTTGCCGATTCTGTGGATTACATGGAGTGGAAAACATATAAAAAATACGGCGTTTCAATGAGAAACGAGGGTATGATTTTTGCATTCAATATTCTCTGTTCAAGAATAGCAACGCTGTGGAAAGACCTGCTTTTCACCGCCGGCCTCATTCTTATCGGCTACAAGGGCGCGGAAACAATCGGCACGGAGACTGCCGCCGCAGTTCAGACACCCGAAACGCTGAAAGGAATTTTCTGGCTTGTGGTAATACCCGGAATAATCGGAAATATAATACCCGGATTAATAATGCTTTTTGATAATTTCACGGGCGAAAGACGTGAATCAATTATGAGCGAGCTCAAGGAAATAAGAGCTATAACCGTTCAACAGGCTGAGGAGGAAAATATATGAAAGCTAAAGGTATTGCAATGACAGCATTCGCAGGAGCGGCGGCACACATCGGCTTTTCGTTTTACACATTCTATGAGGTGTTCGGAAGAAATGCAAAGCTCCCCGGAATGGTTGACAGAAGCATAAAAGAAAAAAAGAACGCCGGTGCAAACAAGCAAACGGATTTACGCTCCGAGTGGATGCACGAACAGACGTTTACGGAATACACAATCAAAAACGACAGAGGCGAGGCTCTTCGGGGATATTATCTCAAGGCTGAAAAAGAAAGCCGAAACTTTGTTCTCTGCTCTCACGGCTACCGAAGCAGAGGAAAGGGCGAATTTCGTTTCATAGCGAAATTTTATCACGACAACGGCTACAATGTTTTTCTCGTTGACCACACCGCCGCCGGTGAGAGTGAGGGAGAGTTCATAAGCTTCGGTCACTATGAAAGCGCAGACCTGCTTCTGTGGGCTGAATTTCTCAACAAGACCTTCGGTGACGACATCAATATCATTCTTCACGGCGTTTCAATGGGCTGTGCAACGGTTCTGCTTCTTGCCGGAAAAGAAGAGCTGCCCGAAAACGTCAGATTCGTTATTTCCGACTGCGGATACACAAGTGCTCTTGCGCAGTTCAAGAGTGTGCTTGACAAAAATCATGTTCCGTCATACCTTTTGATTAAAACGGTTGACATGATAAACAAAGTGAAATGCGGATTTTCTTTCGCCGAGGTCGTACCTGTTGAAGCGGTGAAAAAAATAAAGATTCCCGTGCTCTTCATACACGGGGATAAGGATTCGCTTGTGCCGACCTATATGGCAAAGGAAATGTATGATGCGTGCAACAGCGAAAAGGAGCTTTTCATCGTCGAGGGAGCGGACCACGCAGAAAGCTACCGCATAAACAGCGCGGGATATGAGGAAAAGATACTTTCATTCACTGAAAAATATATAACCGCAAAAGAAAATAAATAAGCTCAGCGGCACAGAATATAAAGCCGGACAACACACTTTTTTGTATGCTGTCCGGTTTATTTTGATGCTTCAAAACTCGGGGTGCCCCTCCCCGTTTCTGTAAGCCTGCATAATATCTCTGAAAATCTCTCCGTTTGCCGGCGGTGTCCACGATATTGCATTAGCTCCGGCGTCTATCGTCTCGGCTATGCTCTCGTCGGTGGGACCTCCCGTTGCGAGAATGGGCACCTGCGGAAACTTATTTCGTATTTTTCTCACTATTTCGGGCGTATTCGCTCCGCCGGAAACATTGAGAATCTGCGCCCCCGCTTCGAGCCTCTCGCCCACGTTACAGTTTTCAGATACCACCGTCACAATCACGGGAATATCTATTGAGCGGCTGAGCTGACTTATAACCTCGTTCTGCGTCGGGGCATTGACGACAACACCGAGTGCTCCCTGATGCTCTGCATGCATACCGAGTTCAATAACTCTCGCCCCCTGCGTCAGACCTCCGCCGACACCGACAAACACGGGCGATTCCGCCGCAAGCATTATCGACTGTGTAATAACCGGCTGAGGCGTGAACGGATAGACGGCTATGACTGCGTCTGCGTTTACATTTCTGATGATACAGACGTCCGTCGAAAACACCACCGATTTTATACGTCTGCCCAGCACAATAATTCCGCTCGCCCTTTCTATTTCGGCGGGTACGCTCAACCGGAATTTTCTCAGTGTGCCCTGAATTTCGGGTATAAACTGTTCTGCCATAATTTTCAACTCCTTTATTTTCATTCATTTTATCACAAACTATGGTAAAAATTTGTTGTTATCAGGTAAATTTTTACTGAATAAGTGATATAATATTATTAAAATAAATTTGGGAGGATTAAAATGTTTCGTGAAATCAGAATAAAAGAGCTTAAAGAAAGCCCTGTCGAGCTTTTTGACTCACGCTGGGGGCTTCTTTCGGCGGGCACAGAAGAAAAATACAACATGATGACAATATCGTGGGGTATGCTCGGAGAGCTGTGGGGGAAGGAGGTCTGCACCGTCTTTGTCAGACCTCAGCGATACACCTATAAATTCACTGAAAACGGCAGTCACTTTACGGTCAGTTTCTTTCCGAAAAGTATGAAAAAGGCACTCTCACTGTGCGGGACAAAAAGCGGAAGAAACATCGACAAGGCAAAAGAAGCCGGACTTTCGCCGCATTTTTGCGGAAAGTATCTCGTTTATGACGAAGCCGAAATCGTCATCTGCTGTAAAAAGCTGTACGCTCAGAAAATCGACGCAGAGTGCTTCACCGAAAAAGATATTGACAAAGAAATATATTCTCAGAAGGATTATCACACCGTTTATGTGTGCGAAATCGAAAAGGTGCTGATGAATAACTGAATGACAAAAAACAGCAGAGACGAAACATCTCTGCTGTAATTTATTATTGATTATTATTCTGCAACATAAGGCAGTAATGCAACATTTCTTGCACGCTTGATAGCAACTGTGAGCTCTCTCTGATGCTTTGCGCAAGTGCCTGTTACACGGCGGGGAAGGATTTTAGCTCTGTCAGAAGTGAACTTTCTGAGCTTAGCAATATCCTTGTAGTCGATTTCTTCGACCTTGTCAACGCAAAATGCGCAAACCTTCTTGTGGGGCTTTCTTGCACCCTGGCGAACCGGTCTGTCGCTCTTTTCGTATGCCATGAGAATATCCTCCTTGTAAATTTCAGTTTGAATCAGAACGGTAAATCTTCCTCATCGGGTATTTCTTCAAAATCAGAGGCGTTAGCCGTCTGGTATGCGGGAGCTGTTGCGCCCGCCGAAGCGGTACCCGTTTCGGATTTTGAGCCGCAGAAGCTTGCTCTGTCAGCGACTACCTCAGTGGTATAGACTCTGTTGCCGTTCTTGTCATCGTATGAGCCGGTCTGGATTGAGCCGGTGATGGCAATCATGGAGCCCTTTTTGAAGTAGCGGCAGATAAATTCAGCCTGCTGTCTCCAGGCGAGGATTCTGATAAAATCAGCCTGTCTTTCTTCTCCGTTCCTGACGTAGGCACGGTCAACCGCTATTGTGAAGCGGGTCGTGCTGATGCCCGAAGTCGTTGTTCTGAGTTCGGGGTCGGCGGTAAGTCTGCCCATTAAAACGACATTGTTAATCATTGAAACGAACCTCCTTATGCCTTCTTGACTGTCTGTAAGCGAAGTACGCCTTCTGTGATGTTTGCCACACGGTCAAGCTCTGCCGGGAATGTGGCTTCGCTCTCGAATGTGATGACAACATAGTAGCCGTCCGGCTCATAGTTGATGGGATATGCGAGCTTGCGCTTGCCCCAGTCATCGACATTGGCAATAGTGCCGTTTGCCTCGATAAGAGCCTTGAACTTCTCGACCAGAGCCTGTGTCTTTTCTTCGCCTTCTGCAACTGAAATAACGATCATGGTCTCATAGTTTGTCATAATTTAAGCACCTCCTTCTGGACTTTGGCCCCGCCAGCTTTTGCGGAGCAAGGTTGCTGTACAGATATTTACAGCGGTACAAATTATAACAACTGTAAGACATTTTGTCAAGGATTTTTTTCAAAAGAGTAAAAAACGCTAAAAAATAAATTCCCAAGTAAATCCCGCACCGAAAAAAAGCGTGAATTACATTGGGAATTTAAAGGTTTCTCAGCTCAGAATCACAAACTGAATACTGCACGGCAGATATACGGAATTTGTGTTTGAGTCGGATTTTATTTCACCGCATACCGCCTCATCGGGTTTATAGTAAGTACTGTCGTCGAGGGCGGATAAAATAACCGAAAAAAGCTCAAGAAGCTTTGACGGATTGCCGCTCTCGGAGCAGTGAATATTTATTCCCACCTTATAGGTCGTCTGCTTCGTGTAGCTTGTGTAATCGTCTCGGTAGGGAATAACGCTGACCTTTATGGGGTTGAGCAGAACATAGGTCTTGACCAGGGGGTTCGGTATTGCGTTTTTCTGATACGAAAGCCTGACCTCGGTAAAGGTATGGTCAATGCCCTCATAGGTATCGATGAGCTCTTTTATCGCTTCAATAATGCTTTCAATAACAACCATTAACCGACCGCACCTCCTCCGGGTTCATTCCCCTCGTCATTGTCTTCGCCGAGAGTTACCGGTCTTATTATCGCCCACACGTATATATCTTTTCCGCCGACATTGTGTTTTTCAGCTCTGTAAACAAGATAGGATTCCTCGCCTATGTACAGAATAGTGAACACCCCGTCCACACCCGATATATCAATATCCGGCGGACCTATGTAGAGATAATAGTCCTCCCTGTTTTTTCCTATTTCGGTATATTTCCCCCTGAGATAGAGCTTGTTTTTGTATCTGAGAGGCTGAATAAACGCCTTAAAATTGTATATTGTCGATTCTTCCCCTATTATTTTAAGCTTTGCTTTCTGCCCGTATTTTTCAAAAAGCTTTTCCGTTTTCATATACTCCACACCCCGAACGAATTGTCACTGACAAGCTCCCGGACAGCCTGAGCTCCGTCATTTTTTATCTTTTCGGCAATATCAAGCGTTTCCTTCAGCCGTCTTTTGACGGTTAAGTCGCCCGCCTTGAAATCCGCATTTTCCTCAACGTCAGCCATGAGCGACAGCGCATACGAATAATATGCGTCGCAGGCGGCGGCATAGGGAATGCGAGGGTCGGAAAGGTCAGCGTCGCTTCTGAGCGTTTTCAGAAGCTTATCGAGCGAGGAACAGCAAAGGGACAGTATTCTCTCTGTCCCTTTTACGCTGTCGGGTGAAATGAGTGTGAGAAAAATGTTATAAACATCATCTGCGCTTATCATAATTTCACCCTTTCATTTACTGTGCGAGAACCTTTGAAGCATCGGAATAAATCTTGGCAAAGCCCGCTATTGAGGTGACGGCGGCTCTTTCAAGCTGGCGGTCAATGAGTTTGTCAAAGTCGGTGATTACGTCGCCCGCCTGCACCTTTTCGAGAGCACAGCTTCTGTCAAGGGCAATCATCTTGCCCGCCGGCACTGCATCACAGCGGATAATCTCTGCGCCGAGAGGAGTAATGCACTTGCCGGTGCCGTGAAATGTGAGACCTGCGCTTGCGTCCTTGAACTCGCTCATGCTGAGAAGCTGAGTCATGACATCGGGCGGAACAATAACGGTTGTCATCTCATAGGGGTCAAATTTGTTCCAGAGCTTGACAAGGTCGTTATAGGTCAAAACGCCGGATGTGCCGGTTGAAATAACCTCAGCGGAGTTGTTGTTGCCGTCGCCGTTTATGAGAACGTCAACTGCGTCCTTGAGCTGTGAGCGTGCGATGTATGCGCCAATCTGTCTGAGAGTGACGGTAAAAAGGTCGAGACGCTGGAATTTTACCGCCTCGTATGAAGCAACAAGCATTCTGCCTCTCTTGTTGAGCTTAACGAGATTTTCCTGCGTCTTAATTGTTGTCGAGGGGATAATCGCACCCTCGTTGACCGAATAGAGCTCCTTGCTGTCGTCGTCCGAAACGGAGGTTATCGAGCGGTAATCGAGAGAATTGACCTTTGTCGTGGTGGCGATTATTCTGTCGAGCTTATCCGCTTTTTCCATACCCTGACGCACCGCACGGTTTACATACTCGGGGAAAAGAGCGGCGGAATCTGAGGTTTTGAAGAATTTTTCCACCGTGTCGCTGGTTCTTCCGTTGACGTGGATACCGAAACGCTTGAGCTGTCTCTGGTATGCGTCAAGACCTTCGAGCGGCGAGCCCTTGTAGTTTTCCGACGGGTCAAGCTCCTCAAGAAGCTGTGAAAAGCTTTTTGAAGACGTGTAGAAGCTCTTGTCAAGCTTTAAATTCATATATTCTGACATTTTTCTTCCTCCTGATTATAAAATAAAACCGACGACTGCGTTTTCAGCGTCGATGTCCGTGACGAGAATGCTTGAAGCAGTTGAAAGAATCTTTGCTTTTCCGTCTGCGTCAAGTCCGAGATTACATTTTCCGAGAGTGATTGTCTCGCCGGAAAGAATCGGCGCAGTCATGTAGCCTTTGACCTGAACTGTAACAAGGTCGCCGCATACATCGGCGCATTTTCCGACTATTTCGCCTGCCGCAACCGCCGAGACGGTGGCATTTGCGCTTATTGAGACAAAGTCGCCCTTTTCGATTTCGGCACTTGCCGCTTTTTTGAAGGTGAGGTATTCTGCTCCGGCACCCTCGAATGATACTTTTTTCATTTTAGTCCTCCTGTTAAATCATGTAGTCGCTGTCCGGCTGACTTACTGTGTTTTCGTTTTTCTTTGCCGTCTGCGGAGCGCAGGGAAAAATTGCGCTCTTCTTTTTTTCAAGACTTTTTCTGAGCTGTCTGAGCGAGGCTGTGTCAAGTCCGGCACAAAGCTCCTGGGCGATGCCTTTTGATATTTCCGGCACCGTTAAGGAAAAAAGCTTTGTCACCTCAGACAAAAGCTCGCTGCGGTATTCTCTTGCCTGAGAGGCTTCCTTTTCAAGCTCGCCGATATAGTCGCAGAGCTTCTTTTTTTCATCTTCGCCGCAGGCAAATTCTTTGATAATATCTGTGGGATTTTCCGTTTTAACCGTCTCCTTTTTTCTGTACGATTTTGTGACGCCCGCCTCTCTCTGTGCGGGTACGGCAACGAATGACCATTCATAAGCGTCTGTCGCCTTATCAAGCACCGTGCAGCAGATTTTTCCGCCATACGTCTTTCCCCTGATATGATTACAGTGCTCCATGCCGCATATTGAGCAGGTATGCTTTGAGACACAGCAGCCGACGCTGACCTCTTTCTTTATACCTGCGTCAATTTCTTTGATAACGTCTTCGTTTTTCTTTGTTCTGACCATGTAGGCTTTTGCTTTGAGCGCAGTGTAGGTTTCGCCTCTGCGAGTTGTTCTTCCGGGCGTTTCCTCAACCCATGTGCTGAATATTCTTGCCGACTGGTCGCCGCTTCTCATGCTGTGGTCGCTTATTCCCGTCTTTCCGATAAACAGCGTTTTAAGCTCGCTCAGAGCTTCGACGGTGAAGGCTTCATAATCCCTGTCAATTTCATTATCGCATAATGTGACGGGGAAAATATACACGTCCTCCTCCGACAGCTTCTTTCGTGAAAGCCCGTTGATAAGCTCCATATCTTTCTTACTTTCCATCTTTTTCCTCCGTTATGAGCTTTTGCGCCTGAGCGTTATAGTAGTTTGTCTGTGCAAGCTGTAATGAATCCTGAAGAGTAACGTCATTCCACTCAAGACTGAAG
The DNA here is from genome assembly GCA_045639785.1 of Acutalibacteraceae bacterium. Classification (GTDB taxonomy): domain Bacteria; phylum Bacillota; class Clostridia; order Oscillospirales; family Acutalibacteraceae; genus UBA6857. The sequence goes on from JAZUDT010000002.1 coordinate 45,330, forward strand.
TTGGTGTCAATGCCGTTGAGTGAAAACCAGAATGAGCATATTTTTCTCAGTGCGGGATTGAGAATTTCACGGTAAAATTCTATTTCACTGGTGAGAATATCAGCCTGCTGAGCCGACATTCTTTCGGTCGATGACCAGTTGAGACCGAGAAGAAACGGCGGAACACCGAGCTTTGCCACAATCTGCTCAAGAAGCTGTCTGACGGGTATCTCACTGTCGGGTATCTGGCTGTCTGCGCCGATAACCTTGATGTCAACGTCACCGACGGCGACAAAGTCTCTCACGGGACCTGAGCTTTCCATCGTCTTGCTCCACTGCTCAGCGACCTGCTTTGCTCTCTGCTTTGCAAATGCCTTATCGGAGGAATCGTTCTGCGGCTTATACGTTACCGCATACCTGATATTCCCCGTTCTCTCCCAGTTTGTGCCGATAGTGTTGTAGATTTTGAGAAGAATATCGGCGACAAACGGCAGTCCCTTGAGAATCGAAGTGCCGTAGGGCGTGACGGGATTTTGTCCTATCGTGCTGATGAAAACAAGCTCCGGATACCTTATCGGCACAAACGAGCCGCTCCCGTCCTCAACCGAAACAACGGTGCTGAGTCTGTCGGCGGAAAACGAAAGCTCTATATCGGAAATATCCGCATTGTATAAAGCCCCGAAGCTGTTTCCGTCGGTGACGATTTCACCGACAGCCGTGCCGTAGGTGAGAAGAGAAGCAAAGTATTCACTGATAAAGCTGTTTATTCCCGCTGATGATGCGCCGACCTTGACACTGCAAAGAAAGCGGTTTATTTCCTCTTCGGCAAACTTGTCGGTGCATACCACTCTGAATGTGCCGAGAAGCCGTGTGAGCTTTTCTATTGCGGCACCGATGACGGGCACTGCGTCCTTCAGCTCGCCATACAGCTTCATTTCGCTTTTCTGTGACGGAAAATAATCCGAGAGGTGTGAATAGGGATGCTCATGCTTTTTTGTCTGAACTGCATTCTCGCACCCTGCGTCACTCTGATTTTTTCTCTGTTTTCCGAAAATCAAATCATTCTCCTTTCTCCGTATTTCATACGGAATTTCTTTCTGCCGCCACGACGAAGAAATCGTCCTCTTTTTTAAATAAAACCGTTGAAACAAAATACCTTATATCGTCCATGGCGTGGTCATTTTCCTTTACGGGCGCATCTTTGCCGTGAGATGAGTCCCAGCGGTAGAGCGAAAATTCTCTCAGTGCGTCCCTGCAGGAGGGTGAAATGCGTATAAGTGAGCTTCTCAGTGCGTCTGAGACTTTTCTTATTCCGTCAATTACGTCATTATCCGCCTTGATAACACGGTATTTTCCGTGTCTGCGTATGCATTCGATAAATGACGATGCCGACGGGTCAACGATAACTCCCGAAATATCATTTTCGGCGCAGAGAGAGCAAAGGTCGGCGTAATATTCCTCGTCGGTCTTCTGATAGCCCTCTCTTCTTGAAGAAAAGTAATGTTCCCTTTCCCTGTACCATACGCCGTCGCCGTGTAGTCCCCACAAACCCATTGAAGTCGGGTTGACTGTTCCGTAGTCACACGAGACAAAATGGGACGCCGCTTCATTGTCGGGAGGGGCAAGGGTATATTTTCCGTTTGCCGCATCGGGGTAAACAAGTCCGTCCGCCGCAACCCATTTTCCGAGCACGAAGCGTTCATAAAACGCTCCGCTGTAAAGGTTTTCGTACCGGCTTATCACTTTTTTTGAAAGGGAGGGATTGTCTTTCATTGTAAAGTGAAGATACAGTGCGTTTTTTTCTTCGCTTTTCTGTATCCATTCCTTATAAAACCAGTGCTGAGGATTTTCGGGATTGCAGTTGAACCAGAATCTTGCGCCGTCGAGCGAGCAACGTGCGAGAGCCTGCTCCACGAATGAACGGGGCATAAGTGCGACTTCATCGAGCAGTACACCGCCCAATGTTACGCCCTGAATAAGTGAAGCGGAGCTTTCGTCCTTTCCGCCGAAGAGATAGTATCTGTTCTTTCTGCCTGACTGTGATATTTCGATAAAATTACGGGTGATGGTCTCCTTGCACTCAAAGCCGAGCCTTTTAAGCACCGGTATAAGCGGAGTGACGACATTTCTCCTCAGTGAGGACACCGTCTTTCCGCACAGCGCAAAATCGGCAGAGCTGAAAGAAGAAAAGCTCCAGGCGATGAAGCCTATCGACATACAGGTTGTTTTTCCGCTTCTCACCGCTCCGTCACAGATTATTGCGTCTTTTTCGCAATAGGGGGAATTTTTATTCCACCAGCTCAGAGCGGTGAGCTGTTTTTCACTGAAAGCGGTGAAATCTTTTTTACCTGTTTTCATCGTATCCTTTCCTCAGGGCGTCGGCACCGTCCTCGATGGCTTTGAAAAAGCTGTCGGTCGGATTTTCGTCATTGACGGCGGCAAGCTGAGAGAGCTTTTCAAGAGCCTTTATTCTGTCGAAAAACTTGATTTCGACTCCCTTTCCCTTGCTGACCTTGATTTCCGAAATTCCAAACAAATCCATGTTTTTCACTTCCTCAGCGTCAAAATCCTCCGAAAGAGCAATTTTGACGGCGTCGCTGACACAGCCGAAGGCTATTCTTCTCAGCCCCGCCTCAACCTCGTTCGGGCAGGCACGGTTTTCCTTTGAAAGGGCGGCTATTTTTGCTTTAACGTTCTCTCTTCTGAGGAGCTTCACCGCAGTTCTCTCGGGCATAATGCCGTAGCCCGCCTTGATTGCCGCCTCAGTGGCATTTCTCCCCACGCTGTAATAAGTGCAAAACAGTTTTTCTTTTTCTGTGAGTGCTTTGTCTTTCATTTTTCACCATTCCTTATACGCATTTTTCGTGCAGTGCAATATCCGAAGTCGTATGCGACTGCACATTTGCCCTCCGTAAATACCCTTAACAGCCCGATTTCCGTCGCAAAAAGTGACTGAAAACAAAGAGGACTTCACTTGTTAATAAAAAATTCATAAATTCCCCATGTTTTTACCCTTTTTTATCAACTTTTTATAATTCATTTCCGATTTGGTCTTGATATTGAGCGAAAAAAATAGTTTAATATAAGGCGTACATATAAAATTACCGGAGGTAACAGAAATGAATGTATTTATGATTGGCGGAACAGGTCTTCTCGGCTGTGAAGCCGCAAAACAGCTCATCAGTCACGGTCATAAGGTCACGAGCGTGGCTCTTCCCCCTCTTCCGCAGGGTGCACCCATTCCGGAGGAAATGGAAATTGTTTTCGGCGATATCAACAAGAGAAGCGACGACGAAATAAGAGATATGCTCAAGGGGCAGGACGTTTTCGTCTTTGCGGCGGGTGTCGATGAAAGAGTTGAGTTCCCCGCACCGGTTATGGATTACTACTACAAGTTCAACATCGCTCCTTTAAAGAGAATATTCCCCCTCTGCAAGGAGGCTGGAGTTAAAAGAGCAGTCGTGCTCGGCTCGTATTTTGCATACCTTTCAAAGCTCAAGCCCGAAAAGAAGTATGACGAGCAGAATCCCTATTTCAAGTCAAGACTTATACAGGAAAAGGTCTGCGAGGAGGCTTGTGATGAAAGCTTCAGCGTAAAGGTTCTTGAGCTTCCGTACATTTTCGGCACACAGCCCGGAAGAAAGCCCGTCTGGACAATACTCATTGACCAGATAGCAATGATGGATAAGCTTCCGTTCACCATGTATCCGAAGGGCGGTACTGCAATGCTCACCTGCCGTCAGGTCGGCGAGGTTATATGCGGTGCGGCGGAGAGAGAGAAGCCCGGCTTCGAGGCGTTCCCGATTGCAATGTACAATATGAAATGGGACGAATTTCTCTCCTACGTTTACGACGCAAGAGGAATGGGCAAGGACAGAAAGATTATCGGCGTAGCACCCTGGATGATGAAGCTGGGTATGATAAAGATTGCGCTTGACTATAAAAAGAGAAATATTGATTCGGGTATGGACCCGTTCGGACTTCCCGACATTATGGACTATGACCTCTTCATTGACAATTCATATTCCATTGAGCTCGGTGCAACACCCGATGACATTGTCGCCGCCATTACCGATTCTATAAAGGTTTCCGTCGCCGCTTATAACGGAACGGTGAAGCTTCTCGAAATGAAAGGCGAATAATTAAAGAAAAATAAAAGTGCGTTCACCGGAAATAACCGTATGAACGCACTTTTTTCTGCCGCTTTTAAAGCGGTTTAAATTAAGCAGAATGAAGCTGAATTTAAGGAGGCTGTTTTTTTGCGAAGCTGCATAAATATATCATTAACAAATAAATATCACTGTTTCAGCCGATGCGTTTCCTCTTCGATTTTTTCACTCAAGCTATTGTGCATACCTGTATCATTTGATATAATAAATCAGTAAATAATTCAGTGGGAGAAACGTGCAGATGAAAGATGAAATATTCAGAAAGAAAAGTCTTGATAAGGTGAAATCCCCCGAAAGCCTCGATGATTATATCCGCCTCTCCAATCCGGGAGTGTGGCTCCTGCTCGTCAGCGTCATAGTACTTTTAGCCGGTGCATGCGTCTGGGGCATATTCGGTCACATAGACAGAACCGTTGATACAAATATTTTTTCTCATGACGGAACAGCGGTTTGCTATGTATCTGAAAAAGATATATCCGCCGTAAAACCCGATATGACCGTAAAGGGCGAAAACTATGAGGCTGTAATTGACAGTATCGGAGGAAAAACCGAATGGGGATATGTATGCCTTCTTCATTCCGACCAAAAGCTACCGGACGGACTTTATGACGGGGAGATAATCACAAACAAAATAAGACCGTTATCATTTATTTTAAGCTGAGGTCGTTCTTATGGCAGAAAAAGCAAAAAAACCTATATCAAAAGGCGTAGCCAAGGTGCCTGTCGTAATGCAGCTCGAAGCACTGGAATGCGGTGCGGCAAGCCTTTGTATGATTTTAGCCTACTACAATAAATGGATACCTCTTGAACAGGTCCGTGAGGATTGCGGTGTATCCCGTGACGGCTCAAACGCAATGAATATGCTGAAAGCGGCAAGGGCATACGGGCTTAATGCAAGAGGATATCGCTATGAGCCGGAAAGTCTTAAAGAAAACGGCTCTTTCCCGTGTATTATACATTGGAATTTCAATCATTTTGTTGTGCTTGACGGCTTCAGAGGCGGAAAAGCCTTTTTGAATGACCCGGCTAAAGGCGCATACAGCGTTTCTATGGAGGCTTTCGACGAATCCTTCACCGGAATATGCCTTCAGTTTGAGCCGTCGGATTCCTTCGCCCCCTCGGGAAAGCCGAAAAGTATGCTTTCCTTTGCCGCAAAAAGGCTTAAAGGGAGCAGCGTTGCGATTATATTTACAGTCCTGACGGGCGTTATAGCCGCCACAATGGGCTTTGTTCAGCCTGCTTTTTCACGGGTATTTCTTGATTATCTGCTCAGCGGTGAGGAAAGAGACTGGGCTGTTCCGTTTCTTATTTTCCTCGGAGCTTTTAATTTAATTCAGATAATTATGTCGGCATTAGAGGCTGTTTATTCCCTTCGTATAAACGGCAAAATGGCGGCAGTCGGAAACGCCTCCTATATGTGGAAGGTGCTCAAAATGCCGATGAAGTTTTTTTCACAGCGTATGGCGGGAGATATTCAGGGGCGGCAGAGTTCCCACGCTTCCATTGCCAATACACTGATAGGCACATTTGCCCCTCTTCTGCTCAATGCGATCATGATGATATTCTATCTTGCGGTAATGCTGAAATACAGTGTCGTGCTGACCGTTATCGGTCTTTTGTCACTTAGTATAAACGCTTTTGTTTCGGGTTACATATCAAAAAAGCGTGTCAATATCACAAGAGTTTCTATGCGTGACAGTGCAAAGCTTGCCGCCTCCACCGTTTCCGGAATTGAAATGATAGAAACAATTAAAGCATCCGGTGCGGAAGACGGGTATTTTAAAAAGTGGTCAGGCTATCAGGCAAGTGTGAATACACAGCAGGTGAAGTTTTTGAAGCTTGACAGGTATCTCGGTATGATACCGCAGTTTGTTTCCGTCCTTGCAGATGACCTCGTACTGTTTATCGGTGTGTGGCTGACCATGCGGGGAGATTTCACCGTTGGTATGATTATGGCGTTTCAGGGATTTCTTGCCTCATTTATGGCTCCTGCTTTGACAATGGTTTCCGCCGGACAGACTATTCAGGAAATGCGTACACAGATGGAACGTGTGGACGATGTTATGGAGTACCCCGATGATATCGTTTTAGCTGAAAGTCAATCCGACGGTAAAATAGAAAAGCTGTCAGGAAAAATGGAACTCAAGCATATCGTTTTCGGCTATTCTCCGCTTTCTGAGCCGCTTATACATGACTTTAATCTGACGGTGACACCGGGCAAAAGTGTCGCCGTTGTCGGTGCCTCAGGGTGCGGAAAATCAACCGTGTCAAAGCTTATTTCCGGACTGTATAAGCCTTGGAGCGGTGAAATACTTTTTGACGGAAAACCGATGAATGAAATTCCGAAGAATGTTTTTCGCTCTTCGCTTGCCGTTGTTGACCAGGATATAATTCTATTTGAGGATACTATCGCAAACAATATAAAAATGTGGGATGACAGCATTGAAGACTTTGAAATGATTATTGCCGCCCACGACGCACAGCTTCACGAGGATATTATGCAGAGACCCAAGGGCTATCAGCATAAGCTCATTGAAGGCGGAAACGGTTTTTCCGGCGGGCAGAAACAGCGTATGGAAATTGCCCGTGCTCTTGCACAGGATCCGACAATCATTATTCTTGATGAGGCAACAAGTGCTCTTGATGCCAAGACGGAATATGAGGTCGTAAAGGCGATACGCAACCGTAATATTACCTGCATAGTTATCGCACACCGACTCTCGACCATTCGTTCCTGTGATGAAATAATCGTTATGGAAAACGGCGAAATAAAGGACAGAGGAACACATAAAGAGCTTTTAGAGACAAGCGAAATTTACCGCGAACTCATCACTGCGGAATAAAGGGGGTGTCATAAATGGGATGGTTTGAAGAACAGCTTAAATATCGGGAAGAAACTGACAATGCCGACTTTGCTGATGCTATAGATTCCATTGCCGGTGCGGTTATGGGAAGACATTTGCAGGATGCCCTGAGCCAGAATGAGATTGCCGATTCCGCCATTGATGAAATACTGAAATTCTATCACTGCAAGACAAGGACGGAAGAAATTCCGCCGCAGATAAAAACACCAGAAGAAAAAATCAAATACCGTATGCGTCCGTTCGGTATTAAGAGCCGCACGGTAACGCTCGACAGGGGCTGGTACCGCCATGCGGTGGGTGCAATGCTCGGCACGCTAAAAGAGGACGGCTCCGCCACCGCTCTGATACCGGGCAAGTTTTCCGGCTATCATCTCATAAACTTCAAAACGGGTGAACGGGTAAAACTCAACCGAAAAAACGAAAACCTCATTAATAAGGAAGCATTATGCTTTTACGAGCCGCTTCCTCAAAAGGCTCTTTCGGTGAGCGACCTTCTGAAATTTATGTTTCAGCATCTCAGTTTTTCGGATATTTTTCTGTATCTGCTTCTTATGGCACTTTCGTCCGCCTTGGGGCTTCTTTCCCCTCTTTTCACAAGGTGGCTTTTCAGCGACGTTCTCGAAAGCGGTAATTTGCAGATTTTAGTTTCCCTTGCAATATTTATGATATGCTTTTCAGTAAGCAGTCTTTGCTTCGGCACATTTCAGACGCTTATCAATTCACGCATTTCGATAAAGCAGAATATTGCCGTGCAGGCGGCGGTTATGAACCGCATTATAAGTCTGCCGCCGTCATTCTTCAAAAACTATTCCGCCGGTGAGCTTTCACAGCGTGCCTCTTATGTTCAGTCACTGTGCTCCACCATGTTCAACACAATAGGTATGACGGGACTGACTTCTCTCTTTTCACTTATATATATCGGGCAGATTTTTGTCTTTGCTCCGTCACTTGTCGTGCCCGCTCTTCTCATCACTGTTTTAACGGTTGTTCTTTCCCTTATAACTACGTTTATGCAGATAAGAATTACACGTGAAACAATGGAAATTTCCGCAAAGACAAGCGGTCTTACATATTCAACAATTACGGGCATACAAAAAATCAAACTTGCCGGAGCGGAAAAAAGGATGTTTTCACGATGGGCAAGACAATATGCAAGAGAAGCACAGCTCAGCTACAATCCGCCTCTCTTTCTTAAGTTGAGCACGACAATGAGCCTTGCACTTTCACTTATCGGAACAATGGTGCTTTATGCCGTTGCGATAAAAAATCAAGTCGGTGTTGCCGATTACTATGCTTTCAACACCGCATACGGTATGGTTTCATCGGCGTTTATGTCTGCTGTATCCATTGCCGTGACCGCCGCAAACATAAAGCCGACGCTTGAAATGGCAAAGCCCATTATGGAAGCTGAGCCGGAGGTGCACGACGGAAAAGAAAATATTGCCGAGCTTCATGGTGCTATTGAGCTGTCGCACGTTTCTTTTCGCTATGAGGAGTCAATGCCGAATATAATCGACGATTTGTCACTGAAAATAACACCGGGTGAATATCTTGCCGTTGTCGGTCCCACAGGATGCGGAAAAAGTACACTTCTGCGTCTGCTTTTAGGCTTTGAAACGCCGCAAAGGGGAAATATTTTATTTGATAAAAAGGATATTGTTTCAATAGACCTCGAATCACTTCGCAGAAAAATCGGCGTTGTGATGCAGGACGGAAAGCTGTTTTTAGGTGATATATATTCCAACATAGTCATTACCGCCCCCGAGCTCACCTTGGATGAAGCGTGGGAAGCGGCTGAAACAGCATCTATAGCAGATGATATTCGCAATATGCCGATGGGCATGAGCACTGTGATTTGCGAGGGACAGGGCGGCATTTCCGGCGGACAGAAGCAGCGTCTTATGATAGCCAGAGCCATCGCCCCTAAGCCGAAAATACTGATGTTTGACGAAGCGACAAGTGCACTTGATAATATTACGCAAAAGAAAGTGTCCGATGCGATAGACTCTCTCAAATGCACAAGAATTGTTATAGCTCACCGTCTTTCCACCATTCAGCACGCAGACCGTATCATTTATCTTGAAAACGGCAGGATAGTTGAAGACGGAACATATAAAGAGCTTATCGAAAAGAACGGATGCTTTGCAAAGCTTATTGAGCGTCAGAGGCTTGATATTTGAGAGTTAGAAATTAGGAGAGAGGAGTGAGGAGTTATCCGAGCAAGAATATATTTCCATAAAAAGTGATTGCGAAGAAATAAAAAAGATGCTGTCATCTTCCACAAAAACATTAAAGGACGAATTGAAATGAAAACTTCTTACTTCTCCAACCTCACTCCTAACGCTCTGAAAGAGCAAATCTACCGTGATTTTTACGGCAAGGTCTACGGTTACATACTGTCGAAAATTCAGAATGTGCAGAATGCGGAGGACCTGACGTCGAATGTTTTTCTCAAGGTATATGAAAAGCTCGACACGTTTGACGACAGCAAGGCCTCTCTTTCCACATGGATTTACACCATAACAAGAAACACGCTGACGGATTTTTACCGCACGAGAAAGGTTTTTGACGAAATACCCGAAAACCAGGAGAGCGGCTTTTCTCTTGAAGATGAGGTATGCAATGCTCAGACGCTTGAAATGCTGGCACAGGCACTTGAAACGCTTGACGAGCGGGAACGGGATATTGTTATTTTCCGCTACTACTCGGGCAAAACGCTCAGGGATATTTCGGAGCAGATGAATATTTCGTATGCATACGTTAAGGTGCTTCAGAATAAAGCGTTGGCAAAATTGAGAAAATTTTTGGAAAATCAGTAGCCGCTTTTTAAATTTCATCGTATAAACAGATGAAAGGGGCAAGGAGGTAACAAAAATGGAAAAGAAATTTGAACTTAATGATAAAGAGCTTGAAAAAGTCAGCGGCGGACCCGAAGAACGCACGGTGCTCGGCTTGAAGGCTTCATCGGATTGCAGAAAATGCGAATGCGGGCAGATTATTGAAGATGACGGCCTTGCGTTCTGCCCGTTTTGCGGAAGCAAAATAAGCGATTGATAAAAACAGAAAAATCAGTAGCCACTTTTTAAAAAGCATCGTATAAATATATGCAACGAGGTAAGGAGGCAATAAAAATGGAAAGAAAACTTAATGCAATTTTTGATTATCAGAATTTTGAAAAAAATCCCCGTCTTGAAAAGCTTATTTCGGAAACCGAGAACCGGTATGCGAGGGAGCTTTCAGATGACGATCTCACTTTTGTCAATGCGGCTGGCGATTTCAACATGAGCGGCGGACTTATAAGCGAAAATGAAATTTCTGAAAAAAACAGCACTCCGACATCGTCCGCTGTATTTGGTAAATCAGTCAATGTCAATGAAGTGCTTACCTAAGCCTGAAAATTGAATGAATAATAATTAAACTGAAAGAGGTGGATTCTGAAATGAAAACAAAAGAAGAACTGAATGAGCTCAAAAAAGAATACGAAAACGTAAAAAGCAAGCTTTCCGAGCTTAGTGAATACGAGCTTAAAGAGGTCACGGGCGGCTATCATTGCGGGATCAATGCGAACTCCGGCACAATGATTCATGCACCGACCTTCGGAGCGGTTGCAGATACGGCTCCATACATTGATACAGGATTATCTTCAGATGTTAACAATAAAGAAATAAAGGTCGATTAAATTATATTATAGGAGGAGATTTAACCATGAAAACTAAAGAAGAACTGAACGAACTCAAAAAAGAATACGAAAACGTAAAAAGCAAGCTTTCCGAGCTTAGCGAAGACGAGCTTAAAGAAGTCGTCGGCGGAGTCGGAGGCGATCCGATTGACATCGAAGTATATACCAACTGGGAAATTCTACCCACAATACAGTAACGGATTTGACAGTAAAAACTAAAAAGGAGGAATTTCTCATGGAAAACGAAAAGAATAAAAAATCAATATCCGATGAAGAGCTTGGAGATGTCACCGGCGGCGGTATCCTCGACAAGCTCACGACAGGAACGCAAGTTAATTCCTCTAAAGATGACCCCGACGGTTATCAGATAAGCGAAAGACTGCGTGTTCTGATTAGACCGGGTGATACTGCTGAATAGCTTGCTGATAAATACTCAGAAAAAATTTGGAATAAGAGTAATAAAAAATGCCAACGATATCCGGAAAAATCAGTAGCCCTTTTGAAAAAAGCATCGTATAAAATAATGAAAGAAAACAAAAGGAGCAATCATTATGAAACTTGATGAAAACGAAAGCAAGAAGCAAGCAGAAATTAACGGAGATGTACTTACGGAAGTCACGGGCGGTAAGGAAGATTTAACAATCAAGCCCAATGACGGAGAATTCTGGCATTCGTGGAATCCGGCATTTATCATTTCAGACGAATCCATCAAATGAATCAAGATAATATTTAACAAAAAATCAACCGATAACAGGTATGCAAAACACAGAAAGGAAAAATCAGAATGGAAAACGAAAAGAATATTAAAGCAATATCCGAAGAAGATCTTAAAAATGTCACCGGCGGCAAAGAAAATATCAATTCTGAGGAACTTTGGTTTGAGGGTACAGATGTTGACAGGATTGCCATGCTAAATTCCGGTCCCGCAAACGGAGTCACTCCGATAATTTTTACCGCCACAGTGAATGGGGATAAGTAAATTATCGTTTTGTTTTGAAAAGCAAGTAAAAATCAGAAAAACGCTTGAAACCTTTGCGTTTCAAGCGTTTTTTGATTTTGGTGCACCGAAATCGGTGAAATCCGAACCTTTTTCTGCCGCTTCAATTTCGGCAAAGGTTATTGTTTTTGAACCGTCTTTGAAATTAAAAGTGATTACCATTTTGTCATCGTCAAGATAAATTGCGTTGATAAATGTATCAATCAGCTTGCGGCGATGTTCAAGTTTCTCTATGTTAAGCTTTCTCAATCTGTGGAACCAAAACAGTATCTGTTCTCTTGTAAGAACCGGTTTTGACATTTCTTCTTTCATTATCTGAACCGAAAGTTCGCCTTTTTGCTGTTCAAGTTCTTCAAGTCTTTGTTTGGTTGACGGTGTAATTATGCCTTGCTCTATTGCGTTCAGCATATTATTTATAGCTTTTTCAGTCTCTGAATACCGTTTTTGAAGTATCGGTAAAACCTTGTTTTCAGAACCTAATTTTTCTAAAGCCATATCGGCAAGGCGTTCAATCAGATCATCATCAAGAATGATTTTTTGTATCTGTTCAAGGACTAAATTCTCTATCCAATCCTTTTTTACGGTCTTTTTATTACATCCACGGTGTTCTTTTACGCTGACACATTTATAGTATCTGTGAACCTCACCTGTATGACTTGTACCGCTTTCGCCAACCATAAAGCATTTACATTTTGCACAGTAAAGTTTAGTTGTCAACAGATATTCATCTTCGGCTTTATGTTTAGCCGGAGCTTTTTTATTTAATGCCATTCGCTCCTGTACTCTGTCAAACATTTCTTGGGTTACAATAGCGGGAATACCTCCGGGGATAACAACATCCTTGTATTTATATTCGCCTATGTACTTACGGTTATGAAGCATACTTGTAACATTATCCGTATCAAGCTTGCCGTTATGCCGCTGTGTTCTGACACCTCTGATATTCAATTCATCGGCTATCTGCTGCATACCCATTCCGTTTGCATACATCTCAAAAGCGTCCGCAACGGCAGGCGAAGTTATGGGATCAAGCTGATAATGTTTATCGCTGTCAATTACATATCCGATAGGGAGCGTACCGCCGTTATACTTGCATTTAAGGGCATTTTCTTTCATTCCACGGTTTACTTTTTCGGCAAGTTCAACGGAATAATATTCTGCCATACCCTCAAGCATTGTTTCAAGAAGCACGCCTTCTGAGCCTTTTGAAATGGCTTCGGTTGCAGAAACAACCTTAACGCCGTTCTTTTTTAATGCCGCTTTATAGTGTGCAGAATCAAAACGATTACGAGCAAATCTGTCAAGCTTCCAAACTATAACAACATCGAAATTTTTTCTGCTGCTGTCTTTAATCATCCTTTGAAAATCAGGTCTTTTATCGGTTTTTGCAGAAAATGCACGGTCGATATATATATCAACTATATTGATGCAGTTCCGTTCGGCAAATTCCTTGCACTCACGAATCTGACCTTCAATAGATTCTTCACGCTGACTGTCCGAAGAATATCTTGCATAAATTACACCGTTCATTTTCTCACTGTCCTTTCTGCCGGGTTTCAGGGCTGTCCCTGACAAGTGCCGTGCATATGCAACGGCGATGCTTGATAAGACAATGTCCATTGGATTTCAAGCATCCAAGCGAATTTGTGCTATCACAATTCATTGCTTGATAAGACAACCCCGTTGTCTTGAAAGCAATGTAAAATTGGGAGGACAAATTCATTGCTTGATGATACGATACCGCTTACAAATGGAGTATATCATATCCTAAAAGAAAAGTCTATAATAAAATCTATATTTTCAAAATAAAATTGATTTTTTCAATTTTATTGTTGCTTATTTATTAAGCTTGTGATATACTTAAAACTGTTGAATTATATCCATAGGAGGGCTGCGCTTTGGCTCGCTCATACAATAAACTTTGGAAACTGATGATTGATAAAAAGATGAATAAAACACAACTCCGTGAAGCCTCAAAAATCACTACTAATGCAATGGCTAAACTTGCAAAAGATGAATCAGTACCCCTTGAAACTCTTGAAAAGATTTGTGCCGTTTTGCATTGCAATATTGAGGATATTGTAGAAGTTACTTATGAAGAAAACTAAAACTTATCTTCATTATATTGAAAGAAATGTCCGTTAATATGGACTTTATATTTGTTATAATAGTCGATAGATGTACTGCTGTCTTTAGAGAGGTTCATGTTTATGCCTTATCAAATTTGGAACAGAAGATATACAGGAAGCAAATATAAAATTGCTGAATGGATACACGGTTTAATATCTGAAAATTGTATTGGAACATCTTTTTGTGATATTTTTGCCGGTACTGCAATTATCAGTAAACATGCATTAGATAATTATGAAGAAGTATATATAAATGATTTTCTCTATTCAAACGAAATAATATATAAAGCGTTTTTTGAACAAAATTATTATGATATAGAGAAACTAAATAAATTATGCAAGCAATTCAATTCAGTAGATTGTTCAAATATTCCTGATAACTATATATCTCTTAATTTCGGAAACAAATATTTTTCCTACTCAGATGCTCTTTTAATCGGTTATATTCGTGATCGAATCGAAAAAGAAGAACTAACCGAAAAAGAAAAAAATATTCTGCTTGCTTCATTACTTTATTCGGCAGATAAATCTGCAAATACAGTCGGTCACTATGATGCCTATATTAAAGGAAAAGCAATCCCCGATACTTTTAAATTTGATTTAATTGTACCTTATAAATACAAAAACAAAAAGATACATATAACACGTAAAGATGCCAATGAATTAGCAAAGGAAATTCAAACAGATATTGTATATATCGATCCACCATACAATTCAAGACAATACAGTAGATTTTATCATGTGCTCGAAAACATAGCTTGTTGGAATAAGCCCGATTTGTTTGGCGAGGCTTGTAAGCCTATTCCCGAAAACATGAGTGAGTATTGTCGAAATGCAGCAACAGCAGTGTTTGAAGATCTTATAAATTCACTCAAATGCAAGTATATTGTTGTTTCGTATAATAACACATACAATTCAAAAAGCAGTTCATCTAAAAATAAAATAACATTAGAAGATATTGAAAGAATACTTGCAAAAAGAGGGAAAGTTTCAATTTATGAAAAACCGTTTCAATACTTTAATGCAGGAAAAACAGATTTGAAAGATCATAAGGAACTAATATTTATAGTGGAAGTTGGTAAAGAAAATGATTGAAAGAAGTGAATGCAGACGTTCTCCATTCTTTTATGTTGGAGATAAATTCAAGCTCGTTCCTCAACTAAAAGAAAATTTTCCGAAAGATATTGACCGCTTTATTGAACCCTTTTGTGGTGGCGGAAGCGTTTTTTTGAATACTGAAGCAAACCAATATTTGCTGAACGATATTGATTCATATATGATCAAGCTGCATCAGTTTTTAATCTCTGCAAGCGAGAACACAGAGCAGTTTTGGAGTGAACTGAAGTTTGATATAGATAAGTATAGGCTTTCTGCAACATTTCTCGGAAAAGATGTTCCCTCGGAATACAGAAAAGAATTTGTGAAGACATATTTTGCCAAATACAATAAAGAATCATATATGAAAATGAGAGCAGATTTCAACGATGGTAAAGATGATATGATGCTTCTTTATATGCTTTTAATCTATGGCTTCAACAGAATGTTAAGATTTAATCGTAAAGGAGACTTTAATCTTCCGGTAGGAAATGTTGACTTCAATCAGAATGTTGTTGATGCACTGAATTCATATTTTGATTATGTGAATGATAGAGATATTGAATTGTTCAATATGGATTTTCAGGACTTCATCGAGAAAGTTCAGCCGACTCCCAATGATATGGTTTATTTAGATCCGCCGTATTTAATTACTTTCAGCGAATATAACAAATTGTGGAATGAAGATAGTGAAATGCGACTAATTGACTATTTGGATGAGCTTGATGCTCGTGGTGTTCGATTTGCCGTTTCGAATGTTTTATGGCACAGAAAGAGATATAACGGCACATTTAATGCATGGGCACAAAAATATAATATTGTGCGCATACAGAGCAATTACATAAGCTATCATGACAACTCAGAAAAAGACTCATACGAAGTATTGGTGAAAAACTATTAAGGATGTGAGATTTATGCCAAGAGAAAGAGCTGCTGAATATAAGCCATTATCATTTTCAACAACAATGAGAAATCCTGCAAGAATAGCAGGGTTCCTGAACTGCATTATTCCTTTTGAAGGACAGCTATTAACCAATGATATTATTATGAACGTTGCAAAAACGCTTATAAAGAAAAAATTATATATCCCGATGTATGTAACTCGGATTCCTAATTTGAAAGCGGTATTAAATGATGAAAGAGAATTTACTGATTCGGAAGTAATCGAAATAATTGACCATAGCCCGCAAAATCATAAAGAAGCAGGATTTGAAAAAGGTTGGCCTTCAAGATTTGACACTTGGTATAAATTGGCTATGGAATTTGGTTTTGTATTTTATCAAATAGATTCTCCGATTGTTATTTCAACAACGGGGCATATGTTAGTTGATGCATTTAATGAAAATCCTATTAATGATGAGAAAATAAAAAATGTTTTCCTTAATGCATTAATGAAATATCAAACCAACAATCCGTTTAGAAAAAATGCCAACGCCAATTCACCTTTGGTTCTTTTATTAAAAGTGATAAAACTATTAAAAAATGATCCCGAAGAGAATGATGCAGGTGTTTTCAGAAATGAGCTGTCTTTATTGATTTGTTGGAGAGATAATGATGCGGATGCTCTGTATCATAAAATTAAAGAACTGCGTCAACTTCATCAATTTACATACGGTGATGAGGTTATTTATGAAATCTGTCTTGATCTTCTTGGAGCTGCCGAAGAACAAAAGAACAGGTTTAAAATCAATCAAATTACCGGCGAGGCGGTTGATGAATTCATCAGAAAAATGCGTATAACAGGTATTGTTTCTTTAAGAGGAAATGGCCGTTTTATAGATTTTAACTCCTTTGAATCCGATAAAATACAGTATATTTTAGATAACTATTCGGATTATGAAACATACGATGATAAAAACGCTTATTTCCAATATATGGGTACTATTGACACAGACATTGTATCAATGGTTCAGCCTATAAATGAGGAAGCGGTTAATGATGCCCGAATTTCAACACTAAATCAATGGGCAAATGAATACTCAAAAGAAGATATAATAAACGAATTGAATATTGTTTGCAGAAACAGAGAAAGTAGAAATCCTGTTTTAAGAATTATTGATAAACCTACTCGTTTGGAATTTTTAACGAGTATAGCATTAAAACAGCATTTTGACACTTTAGTTGTAAAACCCAATTATCATGTTGACGATGAAGGTTTGCCAACTTTTACCGCATCAGGTGGTATGGCGGACATTGAGTGCTTTGATACAGATTGCAATCCGCTTGTAGAAGTTACTCTTATGTGTGCGAGGAATCAGGCAACAAATGAAATGCCCGCTATTACCCGACATTTGCAGGAAGCAATCGAAAAATATCCGACAGTAACGGTATTCTCTATCCTTGTGGCACCGTCTATTCATGCAGATACAAAATATATGGCTGAGTTCTCTAAATTCAGATATAATGTTGATGTTTTGACTTTTACAAACGAAGAATTTATTGAACAAATAAGTTGTAAAGATAGGATTATTGAAATGTTAAATTACTGATTAACTGTATGTAAAATATGGCCTAATCTGAATGAATTGTCCTTTATCGAATCCACAATAAAACCGATGGAGTGATGAAAATGAATAATAATTTGTACGGAAAATTAGAATACAATAATGAAAAATACCCTTTCTATTTAGAGGATAGAATAGTTCGTATTATTGGAGAACCTTTTCAATACAATAACGATTTCAAAAATGCGGATGAGATTGAAATAATAAGGGGTATCACCTCTGGGAATAAAGATATTATATTTTTGCGTTGCAAATTCATAAAAAAGAGTTTTAAATTTATCGAATTTTCTATTGAAGGTTACGCAATTTCCAAAAGTGATATGGGAGTCCCTTGCGATTTTACATATACCAGTAGTTCGTTTGAATCGGATGCAATAGACACGTTTTTTTCACCGCAAAAAGCCGTCAACTTCGATGAGGGCATAAATGATGAAACAGGAGAAATTTCAATTAAAATATCTCCGTTTAAAGCTACTTCTATTGGGTTTGATTATTTAGATTCAAAATGTCAGTTTAGTATTTCTCGTTATGTACGAATTCATAGAGATCCCACAAGTATCGGACAAGTAAAATCAGTATTTACATTTGAACATTCACAAGTTCAATCCATAACAAAAGTAATTGATGATTATTGTGCTATATATGATTTTTTGTCATTTGTAAACTATAGTACAAATATTCCATTCAAAAAAATAATTATCGGTAAAAAGAATGATGATGGATGTTTTGAAAATACTGCCATAGTGCACTTTTTTATTGATAAATCAGAGTATGAAAATACGGATTTTAATACGATTACCATAGATGATATACCTCAAGAAAAGCTTTGTGATATTTTTTCATGCATTGCATCGCTTAGAAATAAAGATAAACGGTTGCGATTTTACTTTCCTGAAAACAATCAAGAAAGGCGATATATTGATCCGGGTAAATGGCTTATTGCAGCATTAAATTTCGAAGGATTGTTTACAGAAACATATCCTGGTTTTAAATGCAATATGACACCTTCATTTAATAATGCAAAACAGCTTGCTTTAGAGAGAATAGACAATACATCAGACGGTAAATCCTTATCAAAAAATGAGCAAAAGCATTATCAAAATTGTCGAAGGCAAATTGAACGTTACGAAGGACAATTAGAAGAAAAATTCAATTATGTCCTCAAGAATAACAAAGATGTTGTAGCACAAATTTTACAATATAATGAAAAACATCTTAGTACAAAGTTATCAGAGAATTATGGAAAAATATTTGCCGATTACCGTAATAAAATTGCACACGGCTCTGTCGAACCAATAGCAGATAAACAAGTGGCAGCATATCGTCTTTTGCGTCCATTCATTTATCTTTTGATTTTATCGAAAATAGATTTAACACCTAATGAAAAGAAAAAAGTCATTGCAAAATTATTTGAGTAAAATTATGGCATAACAACCGATAGGATGATTAATGCACGAGCATATAAGATTTTATGACTCGTCTAAGGATGAAATTGCTCTTGTTGTAAAATCGATTAAGTAAAGGAGAAGAAATGAGCAAGCCTAAGAAAATACAAATCCCTGGCAAAAACTATTTTGCTTGGAAATACGAAGAACAAACAAAGGTAAAGCATAAAGTTTTAGGTTCTTATGCTAAGATTTGGATATCAAAACTTGGTTATAAATGCAATACTCTATTTTTTGATTGCCACGGCGGATGTGGCGCGTATATTGATGAGGAAGCCTCGGTTTCATATGGCTCATCAATATTAGTAAAGCAATTAGCCGATAAAATCAGCGAAAAGCGTTCGACAAAGACAGGAGTATATTACTGCGAAAAAGATAAAGGTACTTATGATAACTTTATTAACATAAAAAATGAATTGAACAACATAAAAATCAATACATATAACGATTCGTTTGAAAATATAATTGCAAAACCTGATGTTTCAAAGTACTACAATAAATATCCAACCCTTTTTCTTGTTGATCCTTTTGGTTACAATTTTGATATTAACGAATTATCTGTAATGATGAAGGGTTTCGGAAATGAAGTAATAGTAAATTTCATGTTTGATTTTATAACTCGTTTCATTTCAAAAAATGAGCTTAAAGATTCTTTAAATCGTTTCTTCGGATCTAACGAATGGGAAAATGCTATTAATTTAACAGGAAGAGAACGAGAAACATTCTTAGTAAATATTTTCAAAAACAAAATCAAAGAGGTAACAGGTGCAAAATTTGTTTTTCCATATCGGTTATGCTATCCCGATAAGGATCAAACATATTATTATTTGATACACGCAACTAATCATATTGACGGAATTACTTTGATGAAAGATGCATTTGCAAGCATTAATAATGGCAGGGTACAGTATTTAGGTAGGCATAATAACGATATTTCTATCTTTGATATGGACTGTATTAAAGCGGATGATATATACAACTCGTATATGAAAAATAGAAAAGGCGAAAGTTTTTCAGTTGATGATTTTTGGGTTGGCATTGTTGAAGAAACCGCCTATACAAGAAAAGATTTAAGCAGTATATTAAATGAATTAGTAAACACTGGGAAAATAGTGATTGATAGAATTTCATCAAAACGTGGTTCATATCGGGAAAAAGATATAATCACGATTATATAGAGGGCGTAATATGAAAACAATCAACAGGCAATCTATGCTTTATAAAACCGGTGTAGAGTATGGAGATTATACGTTAAACCATGTGCAAGGTTGTGCACACGGTTGCAAATATCCTTGCTATGCTATGCAGATGGCAAAACGTTTTGGAAAAGTCAAAACATACGAAGAATGGTGTGAACCGAAACTTGCCGAAAACACATTAGAAATACTTGATAAAGAACTCCCGAAACTTAAAAATAAGATTGAATCGGTGCATCTTTGTTTTACTACTGATCCGTTTATGTATGGATATGATGAAGTTAAAAAAATGAGTATCGAGATTCTAAAAAAGATTAATTCGTATGATATAAAATGCACGGTTCTGACAAAAGGCATATTACCTTTTGAGCTTGCCAGCTTAACAAAAGAAAACGAATATGGGATTACTTTGGTATCTTTGGATGAAGATTTTCACATAAAATATGAGCCAAATACAGCTCCTATGAATGATAGAATTGAAGCTTTAAAAGCTCTGCATAATGCAGGGTGCAAAACATGGGTAAGCATAGAACCATATCCCACACCGAATATTATTGAGCAAGATCTTAAAGCAATTTTAGACTCTATCAGTTTTGTTGATAAAATCATTTTCGGACGGATGCACTATAATAAGTTAATCAGTGAATACAAAGAGCATAAATCTTTTTTCAACAAATGTGCCGATTCAGTTATTAAGTATTGTACTGAAAATGGAATCGCATATCACATAAAAAATGGTACAATGACTTGATACATTAGCATGGTATCGTCTTATCAAGCAATGAATTAGGTGTACCTAATTCGCTTGTTAGGTCGCAGGTCTCCGGTGGAGACCTCTGCCGAAGGCAGAAGCGATGTCTGAGGCGGCAGCCGAGTATTCTAAAACCCGTCCCAAAGGAGTGATGTGTAAAAATGAAAAGTTCAATATTAAAAGAGCGAGCTGCTTTTGCTTTAAATATGATTTTGTCAGCAGACAAAGTTGATTATCGTTCTTTAGAGCGTTCCCGTTTGTGCTTTTACATACAGGATTATCATAACGATATTGAAAAAGAAGTTGCACTTGCTCTTGTTTCAGAATGGGAAGAAATCAAAAATTATGATAAGTTATCTTTTTTCAAAAGGCTTCTTGTCCGTTTACGATTTACTTGGAAAAACACAAAAGCGGAATTGGTCTTATCCGATGAAATAGTCGAGTCAATAGTTGATTTAATGCTGCCGGATATTATCTCATTCTTTGAATCAGAAGAAGGTAAGAAAGAGTTTGAGGAGTGGAAAGCGGAGAGGAAAAAGCATTCTGAGAAAATGTAAAAAATGATTTAAGGAGGAACTATGGGATTATTAAATTTGGCAAGTAGTGCCTCTGCTTGGCGAGGGTATGATTATTATAAAAAAGGGGCGGTAATAACAAAACTCAAAATATCGGATACTGAGTATTCGGGATGTGTTAATGGGAATAGCCATGCATCTTATGATGTGTTTATTGATTTAGAGCATCCGAGAAAGTCACATTGCAACTGTCCGTATGCAAACGGAAAAAGAATCATTTGCAAGCATCAAATTGCCTTGTTCTTTTCGGCATTCCCGGATGAAGCCGAAAAGTATTACAAAGAAGTGTTGGAATATGAAGAACAAGCAGAGAGGGAAGCGGAAGAACTATACGACAAAGTTGCGGATTACATATTTAAGATGAAAAAATCAGAAGCACAGCAGGTTCTATATGAGATCTTGTTTGATGGTCCGGAATGGCAATTTGACAGGTTTGTCAGCGAACATTGGATCGAATGATTTGTATGATTGAATTATTTTGCTGCGTTGAAGTTTGTAATTGAAAAGGAATATTAATATTTTTTGGATGCTCAGACGAAATATTAAAAGGAATAGATAAAAATGGAAAATAAATATAGTATTTTAAAAAATATAATTGAACAGGCAATAGAATCATTTAACGAAAAAGAAGAATATCTTATAAAAAACGATCTCAGCGAACGATGTATATGTTCAAGATTTGCTACATATATTACCACAGCATTGCAAGTTACTGAATTCCATGATTATGTTGCTGATGTGGAATATAATCGTGGAGCTATGGGTAAGGAAAATGGAATAAAGAAAATGGATAATAACCCAATTACGGTTGATCTAATTGTTCATAAAAGAGGATATGATATTTGGAGCGGATTCATAAATCTGATATGTATTGAAATGAAAAAATCTACAGATAGACGTGGTTGTGCTGATGATGAAGAACGATTGCGAAAAATGTGTAGTTATGAATATAAATTTTCCTATTCAGCAGGTTTTATGATTTTAATAAATAAAAAAGAAAATCGATTAGAAATAAAGAGAGAGTTTTGTTTGAGTTAATAATAGGCAAAAAGGAATTTGAGGAGTGGAAAGAGAAACAAGCCGAAAAACAAAATGTGGATGTTTAAAGCAGGTGCAATTATTGATTATTACGGCTTATTTAAACTAAAAAGTGATAGGTTAGTATACTTTAATTACTTTAAAATTTAAAACGCATACAACGCAAAAAAGTACCGAAATCAGCACCATATTTATACAGCACAGCAGACCGAAGAGCTTTTCCTCGGTCTGCTTTTTTAGGTTAATTATAAATCAGTTCAGCGTTAACGATTTCCGTTGCACGGTTGCGGATATTATTCATCTTCTGCACCCACAGCATCTGATTTTCAGCTTTGAGTTGTTCGGTTATACCCTCGGATTTTGCCATATCTTTAACG
>JAZUDT010000003.1:0-2906 GCA_045639785.1 Acutalibacteraceae bacterium
GATCTCGTTTATTATTATCATGAGATTTATACAAGAATCCTTGAGTTCGTTGACCTTTTTAAAAAGTAATTCTTAATCACCGGCAGGGGCTTTAAAGCCCCTGCTTTTTCTTTTTGTTTTTAAAATTTCTGTGCGTGTGTGGAGGGGGGGGTATTAACCTTCCGCATTATCCTCCCGCCCTTGTCGATTCAGAGAAAAAACTGTCCTCTTCTCACATCTGTTGGCGCATTCTTGCGCCCCGTAATTATTAATTATTCATTGTTAATTGTTAATTAGCTTTTCCGCTTCTGCTTTGCGACAAAATATTCCCCGTGAATGATTTATAATTCATAAAAAACTTTACGGGAGCGTTATATTATGAAAAAGCAAGCCGTTTTTAATGAAGAAGCGGAAAACGAAAGCACGAGCGAGAATGCCGTGCTCAAAAAAATCACGGACAAGCCCGGTCTTGTAAAGCCCGTGCTTTATTTTCTTTTCGGTCTGACCTGCGGACTCTTCCCCGAGAGCTACATTGTCAGTCCGTTTGCGGCGGCGGCAGTCGCTTCAAGTCCTGCCGAATCTGCCTTTTTTACTTTTCTCGGCGGAAGTGCGGGATTTCTGATAACACGGGGGATTAAAGGCAGTGTCCGTTATATTATTACTCTCTGCTTTGCTTTTACTTCGGTGAGAGTGGCGCACAGCCGCTTTTTTTCCCTTGACAGGAGTACGGTTTCGGCTCTTCTGACCTCCGTCTTTGTGCTTCTCTCCGATATTCTCGAGATGGTTTCGGTGAGGGTGACGTTAATCGGCTCGGTGCTTTGCGCCTGCGATGCCGTGCTCTGTGCCTGTGCCGTCTGGTTTTTCTCCCGCAGTCTCTCCGTGCCTCTTCTGAAAATCGGAATAAGGCGAATATCGAGCCGTGACCTGATTTGCATTTGTATTACTGCGGCGTGTCTTATCTGCTGTGTCGGAAAAATCAGTGTGAGGGGCTTTTATCCGTTTCATATTCCGGCGTGTCTGCTCATCATATTCTGCTCATTTTACGGCAGAGCGGCGGGCGGCAGTGTCTCGGGCGTTCTGCTCGGGCTTGTGCTTGCGTTTGGGTGTGAAACTCCGTCTCTTTTCTATATGTATGCGGCGGGCGGACTTCTCAGCGGAGTGTTTTCGTTTATAGGACAGCGTGGCTGTGCGGCCGTTTTTGCTGTGGCGGCTGTGGCGGCGTCATTCATATACGGAGGGAGCGAGGACGTGTTCCCCTTTATTGCGGAGAGCGTTCTGTCTGCGCTGATATTTATGGTGATACCGTCAAAATGGCTCTGTCGGGCGCAGGAATATCTGACAAAAAGCGGACTGATAAACGATGCTCAGATTAATATGAGGGTTGCGCTGAGCCTGAGAGAAGCGTCAGAGACACTCGGCTCAATAGGCGGTGTGATAAGTGAAGTCAACGAAAAGCTCGGCTCGCTTCTCAATCCCGAAACAAGTAAAACCCTCGCCCGCATACAGCTCGGTGTATGCAACGGCTGTGAACACAAGAGTCTGTGCTGGAACGAGGACTTTGATTCGACCGTGAGCACGATTGACGAAATAGCGGCTTTGCGGCTGAGCTCACACCCCGTCACACCCGAGACGCTCCCGACAGAGCTGAGCCGCAGATGCCCGAGACTTGACAGCCTTTCCGACGAAATACTGCGTGACTATAAGCAGTACCTTGAGTCTCAGGCTCTGAGAATGAAAACAGACGAAATGCGGGAAATAGTGTCCGACCAGTTTTCGTCAATGGCACAGCTTCTCAGCGATATGTCTGCGCTTATTGAAGATGAAAAGGTTTATGACGAGAGCCGCTCTCTGTCGCTGAGAAAAATGCTGCGTGACAGCAACATAAAAGCCGAAACGGCATCATACCGTGAAAATTCATATTCACGTGCGACGGTGGAAATATCGCTTTGCGAAGAGCCGAACAAAATCAACAGCGACAAAATAAAAAAGCTCATTTCGTCGTTCCTCGGCGAAAAATTCAAGGACGCCGAGATAACCGTCGAGGATTTTCACACGGTGCTGACCTTTCACGAAAAAAGCGAATATCTGACGAATATCGGCATTAAGCAGATACCCTGCGGCTCAGGAGGGGTATGCGGTGACTGCGCCGACACATTCGACAACCGTGAGTGCTTCACCGTTGCGGCGATAAGCGACGGCATGGGCACGGGAAAGCGGGCTTCACTTGACGCAGAAATGACGTCCGGCATAATGAACAGGCTTCTTGCGTCGGGCTTTTCGTTTAAAAGTGCGCTCAGGCTTGTCAACTCTGCACTTCTCATAAAAAACGGCGAGGAGTCAATGGCGAGCGTCGATGTCGCTTTCATCAACACCTACAATGCAGTATGCACCTTTTACAAGGCGGGTGCGGCGGCTTCATACGTGAAAAAGGGCGAAAAGGTGAGCGTGGTTGAAAGTCCGTCTCTGCCCGTCGGAATATTAAGGGATATAGATTTTTATGAAGAGAGAGTTCAGCTTGAAAGCGGAGACACGGTGCTGATGATAAGCGACGGAGTGAGCGGCGGCGGTGACGAATGGCTCAGGGAAACTCTGCTTTGCTGGAGCACCGACAATATGCAGGAGCTTGCAACTCATATCGCCGACCTTGCAAGAAGAAAGAACGAAAAGCTTTATCCCGACGATATAACGGTGATAGCAATAAAAATTAAAAAGGCAAATAAATAGGGGCTGTCGAATTTAGATGCAGAAATCGTTTTTTTGCCCCGACGGCGCAGCGTGCCTCGAATAATCCGAAACACGCCTTAAATCGGCACTTTTGCCCATTTACTGCGTCATCGGTCATCGAAAGGCGCAAGCCTTTCTCTTCCTCTTCCTTGTAACTGAACAAAATTGCCTGATTTAAGGTCGAAGATTTTATCTTGAGCAGA
>JAZUDT010000004.1:0-26836 GCA_045639785.1 Acutalibacteraceae bacterium
TGACGAAAATGGGCTTTTGATGATAAACTAATCACGAAAATTCAACTCCTTATATTTGACGTTTTTGTGGTTATTAACATCATATCATATTTGAGTTGAATTTTCTTTTTTATTTGTCACCCATCAAGTGTACCATAACATCAACGCAAAAAGAAAGCCTCCCGTCGGGAGGCGTGAATGCTTTGTTTTATCCTGCAATGCTTTTGAAGTTGATTTTATTCTTGATTCCGTCCGAGAAACCGTTGTCGCCGTAAACTCTGACGAGCATTTCACTCAAAAATCCTGTGCATTTTCTCACAAACGGCATGAGCACGCTTTCGTCTTTTTCGGCTTCAAGTCTGCCGATTTTGACCAGTGCGGCATTCAGGTCTTTTTCTGCCTTTGCCGCTCTCTCTTCGTTTGCGACTGTGCCCGTAAGGACTGCTTTTCCCTCGCTCAAAGCGTCGCTGAGCATTTTTGCATCCTCGGGTGAAAGAGTGTTTAAATCAACCTCCTCTGCGGCGGGTACTCTCCAGCGGCGCAGAGCCTTATCGTGCTGTGAAAAGTTGAACATCGGAAATGCGTTGCCCTCGGTGTTGTTTGTCGGCAATGCTGACGGGTTCACTATGAGCTCTTTCGCAAGATTGAGAACGACGCTGTTATTGCCGACCTCATGGTGCTGACGCTGGAAAACCCATGTGTTGTCGGGCAGATAAGAGGTTGAAAGGTCAACCGTTCTTGCGCTGTTCGTATATTTTTCGTCATAGCTTTCGAGCACTGTGCCTTTATCGGCTCCGGTTGCGCCCATACCCGCCGAATAAAGCGGAATAATGCCGTCACCGCTGACACTTGCCGCCGACTTCATAATGTTGAAGAAGGTGTATTCACCCTCGCCGTAGCAAAGGTCACTGCCGCAGATATTGTCGATTCTGACGCCGGCTTCTTTAGCTTTGAGCACATTTTCTCTTAGATTGAGCTGTGCTTCGTGGTAGCGGTCAAGCTTTGCCCTGAGCACGGGCTTTTCGCCGTCAGCAAAGTATTTTGCGCATACCTCGTCATATCTTTCAGCCGGCACAAGAGCCCAGAGCTGTGGGGTGTTGAGCACAACCGTTTCAAGAAGTCCGTCCATAATCCTTGTAATCATTGTCTGCAAAACGCTCTTCGGGAAAATTCTCAGTGCGATATTGATAAGATAACCGTATGCAATATCGTCGAGATTTTCTTCGGCTATCATTGAGATAAAATCGTTATAGAAATATTCGTCGGTGAGGTTAAAGTCTCTCATCATCATATCGGCAACAATATCCGTTCCGTTGGTGGCGGCGACGATATTGACAACCTGATTGACGCTGTCATAGCCGTATTTGTCAACGTATGCGGTGAAAATGGTTCCGCCGAGGCTGACGTTGACAAGAGTAACCTTATCCTTGCCGGTTTTTTCCTTGACCATTTCGATATATTCGTGAAGTCCGTCCGCCGAGTCCATCGGGTTTCCGACAAGATTGAACGTGTAGAGCCAGATATTTTCTTCGCCGATAGCTTCGCTGAGCTTCTGAACGGGAAGCATGATGTAGAACCAGCTTCTGTCCTCATCGCTCATCTGCGACACGGGATAGTCAAATCTTCTTGTGACAAGGTTATTGACGGGCACGCCCTCTTCGTCTGTCTGCTGAACATAGAAGATTTTTTTGCACGCCTCATAAGCTTTGTCGGTGAAATTCCAGTCTCTCTGGGTAATGAGTGAGCCGACAAGAGGAAGCGCAAGCTTTATGAGCTCTTTTTTAAGAACGTCATTGTCAAAAATGAGAAGAGTGCCGCCAATCTCGGTGCCGTCGGACGATTTTTTTACTTCTCCGTTTTCGTCGCAGAGATATGTGGGTGAATGATTGATGCCCGGAACAAAGACAACCGGGTATTCGCAGTCGCATTTTGTCAGAGCGACGCTCTCTTTCGCCGCATTTTCACAGTAAGATTTTGTCACTGTGCCCGAATAGGGAAGAACCATAACCGCCGCCATAAGCAAAGCAACCGCTTTTTTCAGTAATCCAAACATATTATTCTCCTTCTGTCCATTATTTCCGGTACATTTTACCACTATACGGGCAACATATCAATAGAAAATAATATTCTTAATAAAAAAACAGGTATGAACCTTTTTTCATGATTCATACCCTGTATTTTATTCACCCTGAGTCTCAAGCCAGCTCAGGTCAACCTTAAGATAACCTTTTGGCTTTTCAAAATAGGAATTGTCAACCTCTGAGGTCAGCTTCTTTATATTGTACAACATTGTGTCGCCGCCCTCACCTATGAGCACAAGTCTCACAAGATTTCCGTTATAGAAGTAATATGACCTTTCCTCGCCGCCGGAGAATTTAAACTCCTCGCAGACACAGTCCTTTCCGTCTATTGTAACCTCATAGGTTTTTGCGCTTGTCGCTTCGGAAATATCCGGCATATTGAATTCGCTCTTCGACATATCCTTTGCAAGGTCTTCCGGCAGTTCACAGTAAGCTCTGATTTGCGGAATAATAACATAGCCGCTCTTTTTATCGCCGTCATACACAACCTTGCAGGCTATTCCCTCCATAGAGGTATCCATATACACACTGCCGTTTTTCATGGCAAGCGTAATATCCTCGGTCAAATCCGGGTCGTCGGTGGTAAATGTCATAGCGAATATACCGCTGTTGAAAAGCTTGGTATATTTATCAGCCATGTATTCCTCCGGCTGTTTTTTGTCGGTGCTCTGAGCGGTCGTTTTTTCTTCCTTGTCATTTTCGCCCGGCACGGTGAATTCTTCGGTTTCACCCTTTGTGTTTTCTTTTGTCTGTGCTTCCCCGGTAAAATCAATGTTTTCGTCATTGTTAAGGTTTATGCTTATATCGTCGCTGCGTGTCGTGTCGTTATACGGAAATGTTCCGTCATAGTCGCCGACGACATAGAGCGGCTGTTCCTTTAAAACAACGCCGTTTTCTATCTTTGCCGCATACATTGAACCGCTTGAATCGGTTACACCGGCATACACCTCGCTGTTCTGGTCGATTATCGCCACGTATGTCACGCCGTCTCTGTCCGTGACCGTAAGTGTCTGTGCCTTTGTCGATTTAATCATGAAAGCGCAAAAAACCGACACGGCAATAGTTATGAATACGGAAAAAATAATGAGTTTTCTTTTGTGTGTCATTATACTTTCACCTTATTTGTCAGTAGCTTCTTTATCACCGAAATTGAATTTGCTCAGATTAATCGGAAGATAACCCTTCGGCAGTTCAAAGAGCGAATCGTCAACCGCCGAAGAAATCTTTGACACGTTCATTATCGACGCTTCACCGTCAGATGAAATCTGGTCCATTCTCACAAGCTCGCCGTTATAGAAATAATAGGTCGAGGTTGAGCCGTCCTTAAGCTTGTATTCCTCGCACCGGCACTCCCTTTCGCCGAGTGTCACGTCTGACACTTCAACAGACTCAACATCAACATTGTCGGTGAAGTCGCTCAGGTCAAGGTCGTCCATCATATCCGAGGGCATCTTGCAATAAACGTGATAATCATTGAGAATCATATACACGCTGTCTTTCTTCTTCTGATAAATCATCGTGCAGTTCATTCCCTCATACTGCGTCTTCATATAGATATTTCCGTTTTTGACCGCCGCAGTTATCGGATAGGGTATTGATTCATCATCGGTTGAAAACTCAACGTAAAACTTTTCGCTTGAGAAGAGCTTTTTATACTTCTCGGATAAATACTCCTCTTTCTTTTTATCCTTTTTCTTTTTGTTTTTGTTCGTTTCTGCTGCTTCTGCCGAGCTGCCCTGCGTTGTGGTCACAGAGGAAGTACTGCTCTCAGGCACAACATCTTTATTTGCATAATTATAATCGGTGTTCTGTGACTCGTTGATGCTGACCGCCGTTGTGTCGTTCGTCGGAAGCTCGCCCGTGTATTCCACCGGATAAAGCTTTCCGTCAGAAAGAACCTTTCCGTTTTCGTCAATTTCAGCCGCATACAGCGTGCCGTCACTGTCAGTGACACCGGCAAGAGTGTGGCCGTCCTTTTCGTCAACTATCGCAAGATATGTGATACCGTCCTTATCAGTCACGGTGTCTATCCCCTCATTCGGCTTTTTCGAGCCTGAACAGCCGTAAAACAGCCCCGCAACGGTAATAATCGTCATAAACACCGCCGCAACTCTGAAAAAACTGTTTTTCATTATCATTCTCCTTTGCAGATCAAGCAGGTACGCATACCCCAACACATTTGTTTATTATATCTAAGGTTACAACATTATTCCCGTAAAATCAATAGCAACATTAATGTTTCTTTGTAAATGTTTTATTAAGGAAATCAATAAACTTGACTTTTGCCTCTTAAATTGATAGAATACCAAGCGGTATATATCAAAAAAGGGGTAATTTTATGAAACTTATAACACCCGAAAACTATGATTCGCTTCTCGACATTCGTCACACAGAGGTCGCCATAAAAAAGGTCAAGGACTTTTTTGAACGTGACCTTTCCGTTCAGCTCAATCTCACCAGAGTTTCAGCTCCGCTTTTTGTCAAGGTCGGCACCGGTCTCAACGACACTCTCAACGGTGTTGAACGCCCCGTATGCTTCGACGTTCTCGAAACGGGTGAGGACGTGGAAATAGTCCACTCCCTCGCAAAATGGAAGAGAAACGCACTGTCTTATTACGGCTTTGAAAACGGCGAGGGGCTTTATACCGATATGTATGCCATAAGGCGTGACGAAGAGGCGGACAACATTCACTCAATCTATGTTGACCAGTGGGACTGGGAGAAGATTATATCGAAAGAAGAGAGAAACACCGACACCCTCAAAAGCACCGTCAGATGCGTATATAACGCACTCAAGCACACCGAAAACTACATAGCCGGTGAATATGATTTCGTTCACAAATTCCTGCCGGAGGATATTTTCTTCATAACCACGCAGGAGCTTGAGGATATGTATCCCGACAAAACTCCCAAGGAGAGGGAAAGCCTTATCGCAAAAGAGAAAAAAGCCGTGTTCATTATGCAAATCGGCGGAGCTCTCCGCTCGGGCGAAATCCACGACGGCAGAGCACCCGACTATGATGACTGGTCTCTCAACGGCGATATAATCGTGTATTATCCTATTCTTGATATTGCTCTTGAGCTTTCCTCAATGGGTATAAGAGTTGACGAGGAGACGCTTCTCAGACAGCTTGAAATAAGAGGCTGTACCGAAAGAAAAGAGCTTCCGTTTCAAAAGGCTCTGCTTGAGGGAAAGCTCCCATACACGGTCGGCGGCGGCATTGGTCAGTCGAGAATGTGTATGTTCTTTCTGAAAAAGGCTCATATCGGCGAGGTACAGGCTTCCGTCTGGCCGGAAGAAATGAAAGATGAATGTCTCAAAAACGGAATACATCTTCTCTGATTATTTAATGTGACCTCATCGCCTGTTTTGCAAGCCTTAAAATATTTGTACTTTTTCAAAAAAAGTCTTGCATTATCGAAAGTTTTTCTATATAATACTTCTTGCACGCCGTGCAGGATTTGCTACTGTGGCTCAGTTGGTAGAGCAGCGCATTCGTAATGCGCAGGCCGTCGGTTCGAGTCCGACCAGTAGCTCCAAAAAATTCCGTTCACGATGTGGACGGAATTTTTTACTTCTTCACTATTAACTATTCACTCTTCACTAAAACGAAAGCTGTATAGTTTAACCTTTATCGTTATAATATACCTGCAGACCGACAGCGTTTAACCGTTGTCGGTTTTTTGTGCAAGTTAAGTTTGTTAACACATACGTAACTAATGCCGACAGTGCAAATAGTATAATTACACCGTATTATTTTTTCTTACGGAGGCAGGCTATGGCAAAACTAAAAAAACTCTTCGGCTCTTTGAATATGACTTGGGCAAAGGTTATCCTTTTTGCGGTGATAACCGCCGTTTATACCGCTTTGATAAATCAGGTTCCGTTTCTCAAGGACACCTCATTTCGTGATATAGCGGTCACTCTCGAATGCTGGATTCTGTTTGCGATGATAATAATCATGAACTGCAAAAAGTGGTGGGAGGCGTCGCTTAAAACATTCGTCTTCTTCCTCATAAGTCAGCCGCTCATTTATCTTATTGAGGTTCCGTTTTCAAGCATGGGTTGGGGGATTTTCGGCTACTATAAGCATTGGGCGGTCATCACCGTTCTTACCCTCCCCGGTGCGGCGATAGCGTTTCTCGTGAAAAAGAAAAACTGGCTCAGCGTGCTTGTGCTCTCTGTCGCTAACGGTTATCTTGCGTATGCCGCTTCCGATTTTTTCCGCTCGGCAATTTCACGCTTTCCGTATCATCTTTTAAGTGCGGTTTTCTGCCTTGCTCTTGCAGTGTTCTTTACTTTCGTTTTCTTTGATGATAAGAAACACCGCATAGCCGCTCTTGCGATTATCTGCGTTACACTTATTGCAGCTTTTGTTATCGGAGGAAGAGACGCAACACATGAAATAACACTTCCCGACAGCGAAAAATGGGAATATGAGCTTGTTGACGACAGCTCGATAGCGACGGTTGAAATTGAGGGCAACAAGGCAACCATTAAATCAAAGCATGACGGAATATCCTATCTTCGTTTCATTAATGCAAACGGAGAAGAAGAGCTATACAGTATGACAGTTTCAGGCGGAGGAATAACTCTTAACTTAATGGAAAACACCGAATATATCGACCTCGGAAAAGGCAAATGGACATACACCGTTTCCGGGGGTGATGATATTATAACTGTTGATATAGACGAAAATAATGTGGCAACCTTAAAGACAAAACAGAACGGAGTGTGCAAGCTTCTGTTCACCGACAGCAAAGGTAACGAAATTAAATACAAGGTTCAGACAGATATGGGATATATCACATTTAAAGAAATAAAAAATAAGTAAACTTTAAAGGCGCATCGCTAAAAATGATGCGCCTTTTCTTATTTGCTGTTTGCGTTTTCCCGACGGGCGGTTATTCCCTCCGGCTTTGCCACAATATCGCCCGATTTTGTCAGTGCCCATTTTGTCATAACGGGTCCGATTATCTCATACACAAGAACGGCGAAAAGAATAATGAAGCGCACCGTACTGCCAATCTGAGTTTTTCCGAACACCTCATCGGAGGAAACAGTACTGACCATTCCGAGTGCAACACCCGCCTGCGGCAAAAGCGTAATGCCGAGATATTTCACCGTGTTTTTGTCGCACGAAACAGCCTTTGCGCTGCCCATTGTCCCGAAGTATTTTCCTAAAGAACGGGTAATAATGTAAATGACACCGATAACGACAAACACCGGCTTTGTGAAAACGCTCAGTTCAAGGCTTGCGCCGCTTATTACAAAGAACAGCATGAACAGCGGCTTTGTCCACCTCTCGGTTCTCTCCATCATTTCCTCGCTCGTTTTGCACACATTGCAAAACACCGTGCCGAACATCATACAGGTCAGAAGCGGAGAAAAGCCTATTTTCACATTGCCCGCATTAAACGAAAGATGTGCCACAACAACCGTCAGAAACGTGAATGAAATTATCAGCGTCAGACGGTTTGACCTTGAATGAAAAAGCCTTTCCGTAGCGGATATTATGTAGCCTGCGGCGGCACCGAGAACAAGAGAAGCGATTATTTCTATAAGTGGCTCGACAACAATGCTTATCACGTCGATTTCTCCGCCGTAGAGTGCCTTTGCCACGCCGAATGAAACGGCAAAAACCACAAGACCCACAGCGTCATCA
The DNA here is from genome assembly GCA_045639785.1 of Acutalibacteraceae bacterium. Lineage (GTDB taxonomy): Bacteria > Bacillota > Clostridia > Oscillospirales > Acutalibacteraceae > UBA6857. Next base: position 7,727 of record JAZUDT010000004.1, read on the forward strand.
AGTGCAACTATCGGCAAAAGCAAATCCGTCAAGGCACCCTTTGCCTTATACTGTCTGACGACCATGAGCGTTGCCGCCGGAGCGGTCGCCGCCGCTATTGCGCCGAGAATAAGGCACGCCGGCAGAGGTAATGCGTCCTCGCCCGTTATTTTTATCACGGCGAAATGCACACCGATAAGCACGGCATCGACAACGGCCGTAGCCGTCAGTGCCTGAACAATACCGATAACCGCCGCCTGTCTGCCCGTCTTTTTAAGCTCGCTGAGCCGAAACTCGTTGCCTATGTCAAAGGCAATAAAGCCGAGCGCAACGTCCGAAATAATCGTAAAGGCTTCAACGGGTGCAACGCCTGAGTTAAAGCCGACGGAATATCCGTTTATCACAAATTTTCCGAGACAGAACGAGCCTATGAGCACTCCGGCGATAAGATAAGCCGTCACGTCGGGCAGCTTCAGTCTTTTCAGCACACGTGTCATCATCAGCCCTGCAAAAAGGCATACGGCAGTACTTAAAAGCGTCTGTTCAATACTCAATTCGATTCCCTCTTTCATTTAACGACTATGAATTATAGCACTGTGCCCGTGCCCCGTCAAGAAAAATCGCATAATTGAAAGCTTTATGCCGTTTTCACTTGAAAAGAAAAGAGCGATATGTTAATATTATCAAGTTAAAATAACAAGGGAGCAATATATCAATATGGATATGAGACAGGAAATTGAACGCAGACGTACATTTGCGATTATCTCACACCCCGACGCAGGCAAAACAACTCTCACCGAAAAGCTTTTGCTCTATTCAAGAGCGATTCAGTCGGCAGGCTCCGTCAAGGGTAAGCAGGGCGACAAGCACGCCGTCTCGGACTGGATGGAGCTCGAAAAGCAGAGAGGTATCTCCGTCACTTCATCGGTCATGCAGTTTGAATATGAGGGCTACTGCATAAACATACTCGACACGCCCGGGCATCAGGATTTCTCCGAGGACACCTACCGTACCCTCATGGCGGCGGACAGCGCAGTTATGGTTATTGATGCGGCAAAGGGCATTGAGCCTCAGACGAGAAAACTTTTCAAGGTATGCGCTATGCGTGGAATACCGATTTTCACTTTCATAAACAAGATGGACCACGAGTCGAGGGACCCGTTTGAGCTTCTGGACGAGCTTGAGACCGAATTCGGCATAGCCACCTATCCGATGAACTGGCCGATAAGCTGCGGCGACAATTTCAAGGGAATATATGACCGTGAAAGCAAAAACGTGCTCACTTATGACACGTTTCACGGCGGAAGAAACAGAATAGAATCAATCGTATGCGGCACAGATGATATTGAGCGTCTTGATTCTCTCATCACCGAAAAGCTGAGAAACGAGCTTTTCGACAACATTGAGCTTCTTGACGGCGCAGGCTTTGAGTTTGATATTGATAAGGTGCACAAGGGAAAGCTCAGCCCCGTATTCTTCGGCTCTGCGCTCAACAATTTCGGTGTTGAGCAGTTTCTCGAAAGCTTTTTGAAGCTGACGACCTCACCTCTGCCGAGGAAAAATGCAGACGGCGGTTTTGTCGAGCCGTTTGACGAGCATTTCTCGGCGTTTGTGTTCAAAATTCAGGCGAACATGAACAAGGCTCACCGTGACCGTATTTCATTTTTGCGTATATGCTCCGGCAAATTTGAAAGAGGAAAGGAATATTATCATCTTCAGGGCGAAAAGACAATGCGACTTTCACAGCCACAGCAGATGATGGCTCAGGAGAGAGATATTATCAACGAGGCATACGCCGGCGATATAATCGGCATTTTTGACCCGGGAATTTTCTCAATCGGCGACACCGTATGCGAAAAGTCGGCACAGGTTCGCTTTTCGGGAATACCCACCTTCGCCCCCGAGCATTTTGCCGTTATTGAGCAGGTTGACTCAATGAAGCGTAAGCAGTTTGCAAAGGGAATGAACCAGATAGCGCAGGAGGGTGCAATTCAGATATTCTTCGCCCCGAACGGCGGTATGGAAAAAGTGTATGTCGGCGTTGTCGGCGTGCTCCAGTTTGACGTTCTCAAGTTCAGAATGAAGAGTGAATACGGCGTCGAATACATCAGGCAGGATATTCCTCACGAATATATCCGCCGTGTCGAAAATCCCGATTTCAATGCGGCAAATTACAACCTTGCCGGTGACACCCGCTGGATAAAGGACGTCAAGGGTAATGACCTCCTTATATTTGACGGCAACTGGGCTATACAATGGGCACTTGACAAAAACCCGGGGCTTGTACTCTCGGATTTCAATAAAGAGATTGAATAAATACTACGGATACACAAACACGGCTTGCAGAAAACGCAAGCCGTGTTTGTGCTCCATGTCCTTTATCGAAATTGAGAATAAATCATTTTTTGCCCGGAGGCACAGTTATTCTGCCGCCTTTTTCTCCGAAAGAACCGCCCATTGAGCCCATATCGGATATATTGATACCGCAATCAGAGGCAAATGAAATACTGCTCTCTTTCTGCTTATCGCCCGTTGACGGTATTTCACCCGAAAGCTGTTTTTTAACGCTCTGGCTTCTCAGCAGGCAAAAGCTTTTAAGTGTTTCGGCACCCCTGACAAATTCATCATAAGTGCAGAACTTTGTTGCGTCCTTTTCAACGTATGGCGATATGAGACCGGTCGTTTCATCTATCATTTTTTCAAACTCTCCGCTCCCGAAAAATTCACCGATAAAGTTATTGAGGTATTCATGATATTTTTTCGTGTATTTTTCATCGGAAAATATCCATGAGAGCATCGGCCGTGATGAAACAGTTGCACCCGAAACGGGCGTATCTATCGGATAATTTATAAGCTCCTGCGCCGACGATGCACCGCCGAAGCCGCCGAATGCAAGGTTATAGTCCCAGGGTATCATACTCATAACTCCGTCTTTTTCATAGAGATAGTAGTTATGCATCATTGAGCCCGTATAGCTGTCGAAATTAAGCACGAGGTTATGAATGGCAAAATACTTTATAACGCTGTCAATATCAACAACTTCGCTTATATTGTTGTTTTCGTTAAGCTGTTTTATTGAAGAAATGAGTCTCTTTTTATCTTCTGAGCTTATATCTGTTTTTGCACTCTCAAATATATCCGAATAGCTGTCCTCGCTGTCGTCGGAATAAACGAGAGCTACGCTCTGAGAGCTTCCGCCTTTTTCGGGAAAATTGTCATCCCCTTTCGGAATTTCGGCTTTCCCCGAAGCTCCGCTTTCTGTATTGTCCCTGTTATCAGCCGGCTTTTCGGGAAAGTCTTTTTCCCCTTGTGCGCCCTCATTCATATCCGGCGGCTGAGGCACAGAGCTTTCTCCACCCGGTGAAAAACCGCCCGGCGGCATCATGTTCTGCCCGTCGCCGTTCTGTGGCATACCCTCCGGCATCTGAGGCATACCCTCCGGTGTCTGAGGCATATTCTCCGGCATTTGAGGCGGCTCACTCAACTGAGCTTCTGTTGCCTGCGTGCTGTCGGCTTCACCGTTTTCCTTTTCCGTTTTTTCATTAAAGGCTTCCATATCAAAATCTTTTCCGTTGCCTCTTCCTCCTCCGGCTGATATTGAGTCCGGTTTATATAAATCGCCGTATTCCGTGCCGTAATTTCTTGTCAGAAAAGACTCCTCGATTCCCTCAACTGCAAGATAGAGCCCGAAGCTTTCGCCGTTAAAGCATATTTCCGCATACGAGCAAAGCGGAGACGCAACTCCCGCATAATTCATCATACGGTACGTCAGGTAATCCTTCATATAGGTATTATCCTGAATGATATTGTTAAGGCAGAGCTTATCAAGCCCGTGATACGTCTTTTCAGTGCTGTAGTGGTCAAATTCAAGTTTGAAGCTGTATCTGTTGTTGTTATAAGCTTTTACCTGCGAAAGAGAGGTGTTGCCCTTTGCACGTATGGCGGCACCGGACACCTTTTCCCCGTCAATAATAACCGTGCAGAGCGTGTATTCCTCTTTTTCCGCACCGGCAAAAAACTGCTCGACATCGTCCATAACAATATTAACACTGTGCACACGGGAGGTGTCAAAAATTCTGTCCTCATACCCCATAACCATACCGCCGACAGCCGTAAGGCCTGTTTTTGCAAAGCTCATAAGCAGAACGGTTATCACAAGTGCAACCGAAATTATTGCACAGCATATTTTATCAATGTGGCTATGCGTTGACATTTTTTGCCTCCTCAGACTGTATATTCGCCGTTATAGCTGACCAGCACCGCACTTTTCACACCGTCTATCTCGGAAAGCCTGTTGACGAAATCCGTGTTGTCATTTTTCAGCCTGACCTCAAAATTCACTTCAATATTGCCCTTTTGCACGGTTTTGCTTTTGACACTGCATTTTCCCACGCACTTGACAAGAAAATTTTTCGCCGTTTCTTCGCTTTTTGAGTTTTCACAGCTCAAAACAACAATGTAGGGATTGAGGTATGCTTTTTTATTGGCAAACACAAGAATAATAACGCCGATTATTACACTGCCGATGACCGCAAGCGGAAGCAGTCCTGCCGCAAGCACGATTCCCGCCGCAATGGACCAGAAAAGAAACGCAATATCAAGCGGTTCCTTTATCGCCGTTCTGAAACGGACTATAGAAAGAGCACCGACCATACCGAGCGAAAGCACAACATTGCTCGTGACAGCAAGAATGACCAGGGTGGTAATCATGGTAAGGGCGATGAGCGTAACTCCGAATGACGAAGAATACATTACACCCTTAAATGTTTTTTTATAGATGAAAAAGATGAATACGCCTGTGGCAAAGGCGAGCAAAAGCGCAATCGCCATATCTGTCACGGAAACACTTGTTACATTTTCAAGAAAGCTTGATTTAAAAATATCATTAAATGTCATATCTGAATTTTCCTCTCATATTAATACTCTGCCCGCCGCATACTTTGAAAATGCGTCGGCTTTTCTGCCGTCAAGATGAACGGCGTCTTTTATTATATCCGGCAGAAATTCGCTCCATTTTATCTCAAGCACAGCCGTCTGCCCGCAGGCGGGAACGGTGGGAAGCTCAAAATTGAGAAAGTCGGTCGCAGAAAGCCCCGTTCTTATATTGTAGTCGATTGTTACCCTTACATCTCCCGCAGGAAAAACGAACGGTTCACGGGTGTAGTCGATAACCGTTTTTGCCCTAAGTCCCTCATTTTTCATCTTGATATACATATCACTGAGAAGAGGTCTTTCATCTTCGAGCATAAAATCAAAGTCGCCGACTGCCGCTCTTCTTGCCTCAGCTTCGGTTATACGCACCGAGTCCTTTTTTGTCATATTGTTGATTTTGCTTTTTCTTTCAAGCACGATAAAGCCCGTGTCACGGTTATAGAGCCTTATTCTGTATTTGCTTCTCATGTTCACTCCGTCCGTCTTTTCACGTAACGCTTTATCGGAATCAGTGTCAAAATAGAGACTTCTTATTTCATAAACGCCGTTTGTTGCATGGCTGTCATTTTTCATTATGTGCGATAGCCTCTGCCGCAGAATGAGCATATCCGAAAGAGATATTTCATACTTTACTTCATGCCTTAAGCCCATATTGCACCTCCCTTCTGCTTTTATTCTAATACAGAAACCTTAAATAAAGCTTAGTAAAACAAAAACATCTCCGAAATTGCTTACGGAGATGTTGATTTTTTCTGTTATTATTCCTCGAATTTTCCGCAGAGAAAAACCGTTTCGTTTTTGCCGACGGTAAGAAGACCGCCGTCTGTTTTTCCCGTCTTCACTTTTTCGTCGGGCAGATATATTTTGCATTCACATTCCTTAACCGCCGTCACGAACTGCGTATGCCCCGCCATTACGGCAAGGTCGCCCTCTGCGCCTCTGACCGAAAGACAGACCGCTTCACCGTCAAAAATGCTCTCGTCGGGTGAAACTATTTTCAGCTTAAAGGTGTTCATACGCTTTCCCTCTTTGCCTTTTCAACCGCTTCGTCTATCGTGCCGACAAACAGAAATGCACTCTCGGGCAAATCGTCATGCTTGCCCTCGATAATCTCTTTGAAGCCCCTTATCGTCTCGCTGAGAGGTACATAGGTGCCCGGTATTCCCGTGAATTTTTCAGAGACGTTGAACGGCTGTGAAAGGAAACGCTGAATTTTTCTTGCACGGCGCACGAGGATTTTATCGTCGTCGGAAAGCTCGTCCATACCCATAATTGCAATTATATCCATGAGCTCGTTATATCTCTGAATAATGCGCCTGACTTCCTTTGCAACGGCATAATGTTCCTCGCCCAGAATATCCGCACTGAGAATACGGCTCGTCGATTCAAGGGGGTCAACCGCCGGATATATACCCTGAGAGGCTATGCTTCTTGAAAGCACCGTTGTTGCGTCAAGGTGAGCAAATGTGGTCGCCGGTGCCGGGTCGGTAAGGTCATCGGCAGGCACATAGACTGCCTGAACGGAGGTTATCGAGCCGTTTTTGGTGGAGGTTATTCTCTCCTGAAGTGCGCCCATTTCGGTTGCAAGCGTGGGCTGATAGCCGACCGCAGACGGCATTCTGCCCAGAAGTGCGGAAACCTCAGAGCCTGCCTGCGTGAAACGGAATATGTTATCAATGAACAAAAGCACGTCCTGCTTTTCCTCGTCACGGAAATACTCCGCCATAGTCAGCCCCGAAAGTCCGACTCTCATTCTCGCTCCGGGCGGCTCGTTCATCTGACCGTAAACAAGTGCGGTGTTGCCGATAACGCCCGACTCCTTCATTTCATTATAAAGGTCGTTGCCCTCTCTTGTTCTCTCGCCGACGCCCGTGAAAACGGAAAGTCCGCCGTGCTCGGTAGCAATATTGTGAATGAGCTCCATGATAAGCACTGTTTTTCCGACGCCTGCGCCGCCGAAAAGTCCTATCTTTCCGCCCTTTGAATACGGGCACATAAGATCGATAACCTTAATACCCGTTTCAAGAATTTTCGTCGAAGATGACAGCTCTTCAAATTCGGGTGCAGGTCTGTGTATGCTTTTTCTGTCTTTTATATTGATTTTTTCGCCGTTGTCAACCGTCTCTCCGAGCACGTTGAAAATTCTGCCGAGCGTTTCTCTGCCGACGGGAACGGTTATCGGACTGCCCGTGTCCGTCACCTCGGTACCTCTGACGAGACCGTCGGTTGACGACATAGCTATACATCTGACGGTGTTGTCGCCTATATGCTGTGAAACCTCAACCGTCAGAGTTCTGTCGCCTATCGGCATTGTCAGAGCGTTCAGAATATCGGGAATTTCGCCCTCATTAAAACGAACGTCAACAACCGGACCCATAACCTGAGCGACGGTTCCCCTGTTCAAAGCGTTCATATTGTTCATCTCCTTTTATGTTTCTCCCGCACCGGCGACTATCTCGGTAATCTCCTGAGTGATGAGCCCCTGCCTTGCACGGTTATACTGTATTGTGAGAGAGTCGAGCATTTCCTGTGCGTTCTTGCCCGCAGAATCCATAGCGTTCTTTCTCGCCGCATTTTCGCTTGCGTAGCTCTCTCTCACCTCTCGCAGTATAAACGAAGAAACGTATTGTCTTATTATCATTGAAAGCACCGTGTTTTCATCGGGCTCAAAAACAACTCCGCCCGACACCTCTCCCTCAGCTTTTTCAAGGGGTAGTATCTGCTTTATTTTTGCCTCTCTGCTCAGCATTGAGATATACTCTGTGCCGATAATGCAGAGCTTGTCATATTTACCCAAGGCAAAATCTTTGCAAAGACTGTCAGCCATTTCAAAGGCTGTTTCCGGCGAAAACTTTTCGGAGGAAATTACTTCTTTTCCGTATCTGTCGCACGCCCTCTTCCCGACGGGTATAATTTCCGCATCGGTAAAAGCTGACGCAAGGCGGAAAACATTTGCGTTATAGCCGCCCGCAAGCCCTCTGTCGCCGGCGATGACAATGAGCCTTATCCTTTCGCCGTCACGTTTTTCCATGTAGGGACTTTTTCTGCACTCGGGCGACTGTGTGAGAATCTTAACCGCATTTTCGACCGCCGAAAAATACTCACGCATACTGTTCATATTCTTCAGCGCACGGCGCATTTTTGACGAGGCGACAAGTCCCATCGCCCCCGTCAGATGAAGAGTGGAATCGACGCTTTTTATTCTGCCTCTGAGTGTTTTTACGTCAGCACCCAATCATCTCACCCCTTGTAGCTTTCAAGAGCCTTTTTAAGCTCCTCTTCGTCTTCTTTTTCAAAATATCCGTCGGTCAGTCGGCAAAGAAGCAAGTTGTATTCATCGCTGAGCTTTTTGTAAAGCCCCTTTTCGTATTCTCTGACCCTGCTTATTTCCACTTCGTCAAGATAGCCGTTTGTCACAGCATATATTATCGCCACCTGACAGCCGACCGAAACGGGCTCATTTCTGCCCTGCTTGAGTATTTCGACAATTCTCTCACCGAGCGCAAGTCTCTTTTTCGTGTCTGCGTCAAGGTCACTGCCGAACTGTGAAAACGCCTGAAGCTCTCTGTACTGCGAATAGAGAAGCTTTAAAACACCCGACACCTTTTTCATTGACTTTTTCTGCGCCGAGCCGCCGACACGGCTGACCGAAATGCCGGGATTCACCGCCGGCATAATTCCGGAGTTGAAAAGCTCGGTTTCAAGGAAAATCTGACCGTCCGTTATGGAAATGACATTTGTCGGAATGTATGCCGACACGTCGCCCGCCTGCGTCTCTATTATCGGAAGAGCCGTTATTGAGCCGCCGCCGTATTCATCGCTGACGCAGGCCGCTCTCTCAAGGAGTCTTGAGTGAAGATAGAATACATCTCCGGGGTATGCCTCACGTCCGGGCGGTCGCCTTATCAGAAGCGACAGCGCACGGTATGCGACAGCGTGCTTTGACAAATCGTCATAAACAATGAGCACGTCTCTGCCCTTTTCTCTGAAATATTCCGCCATTGCACAGCCGGAATAAGGTGCAATATACTGGAGCGGTGCGCTCTGTGAGGCGGAAGCGGCAACAATCACGGTGTAAGCCATAGCACCGTGCTTTGCAAGCTCGTCGGCTATCTGAACAATAGACGTACTCTTCTGCCCTATTGCGACATATATACATATAACACCAGTATTTTTCTGATTGATTATCGTGTCAAGCGCAATAGCCGTTTTGCCCGTCTGACGGTCGCCTATGATTAGCTCACGCTGACCTCTGCCGATGGGTATCATGCTGTCTATTGCCTTAATTCCCGTCTGAAGCGGCACTGAGACCGGCTCTCTTTCGATTATTCCCGGTGCCGGAGACTCAATGGGTCTTTCAATTTCGTACTCAATGCTGCCCTTGCCGTCAATGGGCTTTCCAAGTGCGTTGACAACTCTGCCCAGAAGCCCCTCGCCGACGGGAACGGAGAGAACTCTGCCGGTGCGTCTGACAACACTGCCCTCTCTTATATTGTTTTTATCGGAAAGAAGCGCAACGGAAACGGTATCCGTTTCAAGGTTCTGCGCCATGCCCGAGGAGCCGTCTTCAAATTCGAGAAGCTCGCCCGACATACAGTTTTTCAGTCCGTAAACACGGGCAATTCCGTCACCGACAAGAATTACCGTACCCGTTTCGGTCATTTCGGTTTCACTTTGATAGTTTTTAATCTGTTCTTTGATTATGCTGCTGATTTCATCTGCTCTGCCGCTCATTTGTCCATCACTTCCCTGAGTTTATTAAGGCGGTTTATGACGCTTGAATCAATAACACTGCCGTCGATTTCGATTTTTATCCCGCCGATGAGAGCCTTATCCGTGAAAAATTCCGGTGCTGTCTTCCGGCGGTACTTTTTTTCAAGCTGAAAAATCAGTCTCTCTTTCTGCTTTTCGTCAAGAGGGTATGCGCTTGTGATACGCACCTTTGAAATACCCTCCTGCGCAAAATAGAGCTTTTCATATTCATCTGTTATGAGTTTAATCTGACCGGATTTGTGCCTTTCGCAAAGAATGCAGAGAAAGGAAAACACGTCCTGCGGCATTGAAGAAGAAAATGCATTTCCGACAGCCTCTATGCGCTTATCCTCAGACACGGCGTAAGAAGAAACATATTCGGCATATTCGGGATTTTCTTCAAACACAGAGCATATATCCTTCAGAGCCGTCAGATACTCCTGCTCTCTCTTTTTCTCTTTTGCGATGAGAAACAGTGCCTCAGAGTATGAATTAATCTTCTCCATCGCTTTCACCCATCTCTTCGATAAAATCCTCAATCAGCTTTTTATGGTCGTCGCTTGTTATTTCACGCTCAAGCAGTTTTTCGGCAAGAAGAGTCGAAACCGAAACAATCTCGCCCTTAATCTCCTGCCTTGCCTTTCTTTTTTCAAGCTCTGCCTCATTTTTAGCCCTCTCGGCAATGAAAGAAGCCTCCGTTTCGGCAGAAGCTATTATCTGCGCCGACCTTTCGTCCGCCGCACCGGCGGCTTTCTTAATTATACTCTGTGCCTCTTCATCGGCGTTTTCAAGCTTCTTTTCATATTCTTCCTTTTCCTTTAAAGCCTGCGAAAGAGCATTCTGAGCCTCGTCATACCTGTCATCTATGCTCTTTTTTCTGCTTGCAATAAGCTTCATAACCGGCTTATAAAGGAATTTTTTGATAACGAAAAACAATATTGCGAGGTTAAGCAAAGAGATAATTATCTGCCAGATATTAACTGATATAACATCTAACGTCTGCATGGGAATACCTCCACAAAAAGTTTTATCCTATTGAGCTGAGAAGAAGATTCACAAGTATTCTCGGCGCAACAAATATGAGAAGAATAGCAATAACAAGAGCATAAAGTCCCGTTGTCTCAGCTATGGCACAGCCCATTATCATTGTCGTCGTCACGCTCGATTTGCTCTCCGGCTGTCTGCCGATAGCTTCACACGCCGAGCCGACCGCATTGCCTTCACCGATACCGGGGCCTATACCTGCAATCATTGCACAGCCCGCTCCGAGAGCACAGCAGCCTAAAATAATACCTATTGCGATTTCTAACATTTTTATTACCTCCGTTATTCAGCCTTTGCTGTTTTTTTACTTTTTTTATTTGCTTTCTTTTTCAGCCTCTCAAAATAGTCCTCCTCGGGGAAGCCGCCCGATACATAGAGCATTGTCAGCATTGCAAATATGAACGCCTGCAAAAGCCCGCTGAAAACATCGAAATATGCCGACAGCACCGCCGGAATACCTATTCTGAAAAACGGTATCTGCCCCAGAAAACCCGGCAGTCGCCCGAAAACTGCGGCGGAAACCTTAGTCAGCGCATACCCCACAAGAGCGGATATTACAGAGCCGGAAAGCACGTTTCCGTAATGACGGAAGGTCATCGACACGGGCGTTGCCACCTCGCTGATTATATTCATCGGCGTCAGAAAAACCGGCTCGGCAAAGCTTTTCAGATAATGCCCGAAGCCGCACTTCATTTTGTAGTAGGTTATCAGTATGAAAACAAGTATTGCCCAGCCGCCGACAACATTTATGTCGGATGTGGGCGGATACAGCCCCGTGAGCGAAAGCAGACTCGAAAACGCAGACAGTGCCATGACCGAAGCAATGAACGGCGAAAATCCGGCAAAATATTCGCCCATGTTCTCTTTCACAAGGCTGTCGGTCTTTTCCACTATCCATTCGGCAAGCACCTGCCTTTTCAGCGTGCCCCTCTCGCTTATTCCGTGAGTGAGATAAAGGCAGAGGAAAAACACCGTTATCATAACGAGCCACGAATTTATCTGCGATTCGGTAATCGGCAAATCCTGAAGCGGCATTCTGAGAGTAAAGAACACCTTTGCCCCCGTGATATTTATGCCGTCATAGGGCACGTCGGTCGTCACCTTGATTATTATGCCTGCGGCTATCGGCACAATCATCATAATAATATACAGTGCGTCAACTATGCGAAATGACAGCTTATTATTTTTCAACGCTATTCCCCCTTTTCCGAATCCTTTTTATTGAAAAGCGGTCTGAAAGAAATTGCTATTCTCGGAAACAGAAGCGGTATCACAACCGCCGCCGTATTGAAGCATTTGAGCGCAAATGAAACGCCGACAACGGCGATTATCATAAGATACCTGAGCCTCTGCGAAAGCTTCATGGTGTTTTTTGCGTCCTTTTCTTCTTTTTCGAGAGCATTCTGAACTGTTCTGCCCATGAGAAAGAAATTGAAAGAAGCTAAAAATATTCCGAGAAGATTGCCGTAAAGAACGGTCATATCCCACTTTTTTATAATAAGATATACGCTGTGAATAAACACGCTGAGAATAACAGTCCAGACGGTTATGTAGAGCGTTTCTCTTTTTACGGTCGGGTCGGTCTTTTTCATTTTTGTCCCCCTGAGCTTTATATGAGTTTTCTTCTTTTCAGTATATATTATTATTGCTGTTTTATCAACATTTTATATCATTTTTTCAGAAAAGCCGCATACCCGAATGAGTATGCGGTAAATATCAGTAACACTCTGCCTCTGAGACCTCGGCATTTGTAATAACTCCGTTTTTGTATGTGCCCACGACGAGAACCTCTGTGTCAACATTCGGCACCTTTGTCACGGGAGTCATATCCTGTTGCCATGCGCCGTCGTAATAGGGGTGCTGTATCGTGTTGCCGGAAACAACTCTGCCGTATGCGGCAACCTTTTTGCCCTCAAAGGTTTCCTTGAAATTCTGCAAATTTATTATCTGCACTCTTTCGAGAGTTGCGCTCATGACAGACATATCCACGTCGCAATCAATGCTCTTGTATGCGGTTTTGACGGTGATTGAGGGCTTTGTGAACCAATAGCCGTCAAGAGCGTCCTCGCTCTTTTCAAAAACGCCCGTCATTTCGACAAGAGAGCCGTTTTTCGGAAGCTTTGACAAATCCTCAATTTTGATTTCCCACTGCCAGTCACAGCATTTTGTCATGTCGTAATAGCCCCAGACGTAATATCTGTTGACCTTGTTAAATTCATCATAGAGCGTGGCGAAGGTGCCCGTTTTCGACATTGTTTCGCCCTCGTAGTTTTTGCCCTCATCGTTATAAAAAATATTCTGATAAAGAGTATATTCCATAGCGTCGGTCACACAGGGAAAAGCACCCTCCTGTGTCTGAACGTCAGAGCCGCTCTCCGTCACGGAAAGATAGTCAAGCTTTTTTGTTGTCTGTGAAGAATCGGTCTGAGTATCCGTGCCCGATTCCGAGCCGCACGAGGCAAAACAGAAAAGAAGCAGAACGCTCAGTAAAATTACGGTTATTTTTTTCATGACCTTTTTCCTCCCTTAATTAATCCGATAAGCCGGAATATGAAAAATACGAATATATCGACCGCCACTATTGTCGAGCCGACCGGTGTGCCGCCGAGTATTGACAGAAGAATGCCCGAGAGCGCACAGAAGACCGAAAAGAGTGCCGAACAGATTGTCACCGATTTGAACGATTTGAAGAGCCTCATGCTTGCAAGAGCCGGGAAAATAATCAGTGCGGAAATGAGCAGAGAGCCGACAAGGTTCATCGCAAGCACGATTATCACCGCTATTGTCACCGCTATAAGAAGATTGTATCTGTTCGCCTTAGTGCCCGTTGCCTGAGAGAAATCCTCGTCAAATGTCACGGCAAAAATCTTGTTATAGAAGAACACGAAAACAAATATTACCGCCGCCGAAAGCACAGCGCACAGAATAACGTCCGTTTTGCTGAGAGTGAGTATCGACGCTGAGCCGAAAAGTGTACTGCATACGTCGCCGGAGAGATTTGAGCTTTTGCCCGAGTAGTTTTTCGAGCTGAGATTAGCCGCAATATTCATTGCAAGATAGCCAAGTGCAAGCGCACCGACAGACACCATTGCAACGGCGGCGTCACCCTTGATTTTTGCGTTTTTCCCCGTCCTGAGCAAAAGCACGGCACAAATAACCGTCACGGGCAGAATAATCAGCATCTCGTTTGTGACGCTGAGAATCATTGCCACCGCCATTGCACCGAATGAAACATGGGACAGACCGTCGCCGATAAACGAAAATCTTTTGAGCACAAGCGTAACACCGAGAAGCGATGAGCACAGAGCAATGAGCACTCCGACGATAACGGCACGCTGAACGAGCGGCTGGCTCAGATATTTCGGAAGAAGCGAAAGGTTATCGGTGAAAATGCCCGAAAACCACATGAAAAATTCTTTAATCATCGCTCTCACCTCCGTTATACGAAAGGAAGCGTTTTCCCTGCTCGCTCTTCAGATATTCCTCTTTTGTGCCGAAAAATGTACTTTTGCCGATATGAAGAATATGCGTGGCATATTTCAGTGCGGCTGAAATATCGTGAGAAATCATAATGATTGTTATATTCTCATTTTTATTGAGGCTCTCAATAAGTGCATACATTTCACCCGTTACCTTAGGGTCAAGCCCCGAAACAGGCTCGTCAAGAAGCAGTAACTTCTGCGTGGCACACAGAGCCCTTGCCAGAAGCACTCTCTGCTGTTGACCGCCCGAAAGCTCACGGTAGCACCGCTTTGCAAACTGAGTTATGCCCATTTTTTCCATATTTGCGCGGGCAAGAGCCTTTTCCTCTTTTGAATAAAACGGTCTTATGCCGCACCTTGACTGACAGCCCGAGAGAACTATCTCCCACACCGAAGCCGGAAAGTCTCTCTGAACGACCGTCTGCTGAGGCAGATAGCCTATTTCGTTTCTTTTAAGACCGTCGCCCGTCTTTATTTCTCCCGAAAACGGGTCTTGCAGATTAAGAACTGTCTTAATCAGCGTGCTTTTACCCGAGCCGTTTTCGCCGACAATGCAAAGATAATCACCCTCGTTCACTTCAAAGCTGATATTTTCCGCAACGACCGACGATTCATAGCCGAGAACAAGATTTTTACAACTGAGCTGTGCCATATTACGCCTCCGAATTGAGGGCTTCAAGAAAGACGCCGAGATTTTTTTCCATAATATCTAAATACTTTGCACCGTTTTCAACATCGGTTTTTGTCACCGATTGCAGTGAATCGACGCTGAGAATTGCGACATCGCCGTTTTTTGCGGAAGAAATGACAGCTTCGGCTATTGAGTGATCATTACCCTCTGTTGTCAGAACACAGCCAAGCCCTTTTTCGTCAATCTTTTCTGCAAGGAAGCTGACTGTTTTGAAGCTTGCTTCGCTCTCTGCCGAACAGCCGCTGAACGCCGCAAAATAGTCAAGCCCGTAATCGTCGGTGAGGTATCTGAACGGAAAACGGTCGGCAAATACAAGCGTATCAAGCTTTGCTTCTCCGATTTTTTCCTCGTATTCTTTATCGAGCGCACTGAGCTTTTCAGCATATTTCTCTGCATTTTCACGGTATGCGCCTGCGTTTTCTTCATCGGCAAGACAGAGCTTTTCGGCAATAGCCGGAACGAGAAGCTGTGCGTTTTTGAGAGAGAGCCATATATGCTCGTCATATTCGGTCTCTTCGTCATCTTCCTCCTGCGAGGGCTCCATGCCCTCCTTATCCTCCTCCTGCTTTGCCTTGTCGCCGAGTATTTCCATAAGGTTGACGCTGACGGTGGTTTTGTTTTCGGACGAGGAGAGAATATCGCCTATCCATTTGTCCGATTCTCCGCCCACAAAGGCAAAAACATCGGCTTCGGATATGCTGAGAATATCGGCTGTTGTCGGCTGAAAGCTGTGAAAATCAACGCCCGTATCTATGAGCATTTTCACGTCTGCACTTTCAGCGGTATCGCCGAGAATTTCCATAACCCAGTCATAGACGGGGAATATTGTCGTAACTATGCTCAGCTTCTTCTGAGCATTTTCATTGTTATTTTCGCTCTGCGTGCCGCCGCAAGATGAAAGAAGAGACAAAGCAAGAAGCATACAAAGCAGAATTGATATTATTTTTTTCATATATGTCCTCCGGTTGATAAGGTGATTTTTGAAGTAATACCTTTGTCAATCCGAAAGCTTTACCTTGAGGGAAACGAGAGTGTCTTTTTCCTGCGCCTTAAGCGAAATTTCACAGAGCACAAGGAGCACAACGCTCAGTGCCGCCATTTTAAAATGCGGTGAAGCGAACGAAGAAGTAAAAGAGGAAAGCGCATTTTTACAGACACCTATAATATCGCATACGGCGCAGTCCTCGTCAGTGCAGTCGTGGTCAGAACGGCTGACAATGTATGAAACGGAAAACAGCATAACAAATGCGTATGTAAAGATGAGAACAAATGCCATAAGGCGTTTCATTTTTGCCATGCCGTCACTTCCTTTCAAAATCGAAGTTATTATAGCATTTGTGCATGAAAAAGTCAAATTGAAGCACAAAGCAAAAGTCTCCCCTTTCGGAGAGACTCATTCGTTTTATTAGCTTTTTATAAAAAGTTAAAGTGCAAAAAAATCACGCGTGCTTTTTTCTTGTGCAAACGAATACTGCTGCCGCTGCAAGTGAAAGTGTAGCACATGCCGCTGCAACTGCCGCACCGTCGTTAACGCCCATCGGGGGGTTGTACGGTTCGGTTGTGGGAGCATCGGTTTCCGGCTCGACAGGAGGATCTGTCTCGGGAACTGAGCCCATGTAGAGGTTAGCAAAGAAGTTGACGATATCCGACTGACCGAGTGACTCGATTATTGATGAGTCAAGACCGAGTGTCTCAAGAACACCGCCGAAAATATCCATAACTGATGCTAATCCTGCGCCGTCGCCTGAATTTCCGCCAAGGAGACCCATAATGTCAAATCCGCCTGACTCTGTGCCCTCTGTGCCTTCACCTGCGCCGGGAAGGGAGATGCCGACTGAGCCGAGTGCGTCTGATAAACCTGAGAAGAGCTCTGTGAGCTGATCAAGGTTGAGGCTCTCAACGAATGACGAAAGTGCGCCTGTGGGATCAAAGCCTGCTGCTTCGCCTGAGCCTGAACCGCCAAGAAGACCGGATAATGTATCCTTAATGCCTGCAAGCGGGTCTGAGCCGTCTCCGCCGATAAGTCCGCCCACGCTGTCTTTGATTGATTCTAAATCAAGACCGGAGAGGTCAAGGTCGCCTAAAAGGTCACCGCCGGCTGCGAAAGCGGGAAGGCAAAGGCAAACGCACATAGCGACTGCTACCAAAACGCTTAAGAGTTTTTTCATACTGTTTCTTCCTTTCATAATATTTATATTATGGCAAAAAGCCACGATATACGTAATAATACAACAGATGATGATAAAAATCAAGTGTTTTTATAATATTTCTTAATTTTTCTTAAAATCTGTTACCAGTTAATGAACACGTCAAGACCGTCAACACGGTAGCTCTTGCCCTTGACAAAGTCATATTCCTTACAGCTCTCTATTCCCTTTAAGAATGCCGCAAGCATTCTCTTGTTGCCGAGAGTAATTCTTGCTTTAAGATTAAGCTCGGAGCGGTCGGAATATTTCTTGAGCTTTCCGGGCACGAAGCCGGTGCACCACCAGTATCTTGTGTATTCTCTTGAGAGAAGCTCGTTGCCGTTTCTGTAGAGCGTCATTTCCATAAAGAGCGCGTCTTTATCCGCAACGCAGTCGTAATGCTCAACAGTTCTGTCGGTCGGCTTATAGTAAACGCCGATTTCGGCACCGATGAACACTCCGCCGTACTGACCTTTCCACAGCTCGACCATCCAGTCCTTGTTGTCGTAGGTATATTTTATTCTTGCCGTGTCAAAGAACATAAATACGAACTGTGCACCGAAATCGTATGCGGCGTTGAAGCCGAATGCTCTCTGCCAGGGGTCATTTTCCGTGTAGTAATAGTTACCTGTTTCGTTATATATGTAGCCCAAAAAGCCTTCGTCCTGCTTTGACGCTTCACGGATATACGGGTCGGTAGTAGTCGTGGAGCCGGTGGGCTTCTTTGTTGCAGAGGCAGTGTCCTTTGTTGTCGGGGGCACGGTCACGGGGAGCGGCATTGTCGAGGTGGGTTCTGACGTGGTGGTGCTGATGACCGAGGTGGGCATTTCCGTCACCGTCTCTGAAACATCAAATGTCGAGAAAAGACTGCTCGGTGAGAGCGTTGACTGGGGCACGGAGGGAAGCTCGGTGCTCTCGGTCGTGGGTGCCGTCGTGCTCTCAGTCTGCGGTGCGGGCTGAGAAGCTGTAGTGTCCGCATAGATTACGGGATTATTTATCTGTTCGCCCTTTGTGAGCTGTCTGACAGCCACAAAAGATGAAACGCAAACAGCCACAAGTATTATGACTGCAACAATGATTTTATTTTTCGCCATCATTCATTTTTCCTCCAAGATATTTTTATACGGATATAGAATATCAGAAATTTCGGTTATCGTCAAGTAAAAACCCCCTATCTTTACAATTTTTTATCAGGAAATTTTACCCGAAAATTATCTGCTGAGCAACTTTCCGAAAAAATATATTCAAAATGCGAAAAAAGGTGTATAATATCCGTATCGAAAATAAACCGGAGGGATAAAATGAACAGTTTTAAAAACAAATTTGCCGAGTTTATGCAGGGCAGATACGGCACGGACAAGCTGACGGCGGGGCTTTTCGTTCTGTATGCGGTAATCGGACTTCTCCGCATTTTCATACGCGGTAAAATCGGTGTGACGGTGATAAGCGTTCTCATGTGGGCTGTGCTCGTCTATGCCGTGATACGTGTTTTTTCAAAGAACATATACAAAAGACAGCGTGAAAATGCCGTGTTCTGCAATTTTCTTTTGAAAATCACACCGCACCTTACTCTGCTCAGAGACAGAATACGTGATATTAAAACAAAGCGTTACCGACGGTGCCCGTGCTGTAAGAATGTTTTGAGACTGCCTGTTAAAAGAGGAAAGCACACCGTCAGGTGCCCCAGATGCGGCAAGGAATTTTCAGTGCACATAATTTGACAAAAACAGCAAGCCCTGTGCCGTTTAGCGCAGAACGAAAAACAACAACACAGAACAAGGGATTTTAAAGTATATCCGAGTAAGTGATAACTTTAAAATCCCTTGTTTTTGTATAAACTTGTAAAACTACTTGTTTTTCTAACCGTTTTTTGCCCTCTCGGAGTATCAGTAAGCGTGCCTCGAATAATCCGAATCCGTTTTATCTTGAGTATAAGCACTCATCTGCTTCGTTATACTCACTCGCCATACGCAAGTATGCCTCGCTCGCAAGCCTTGCACCTGAGCACTTCTGCTCAAGATAAAATCTTCGACCTTAAATCAGG
>JAZUDT010000005.1:0-11269 GCA_045639785.1 Acutalibacteraceae bacterium
TAACTTCCTCTATCGTTTCATTCCCCATAAATGCCTTTTCACCTATTGCTTCAATTCTCTTTCCGTCAATAAGAGCAGGGACCGTAACGGTTTTATCGCTACCGGTATATTTCAGCACGGCATATATTTTTCTCTTTTCTCCGCTGAAAAAATATGAAGATATTTTTCCGTAAACGAAATCGCCGCTCTTAATGGTTTTACCTCCTGCCAATGCCGTGCTCAGCGGCGATATGCCGGAAAAAAGCATAAGCACCGACAGTAAAAAAATTACTGATTTTGAAATCACTTTTTTCATTTTTTATTCCTCCGTCTCAAAATTACTGCTTTGACAAATCAACAAGCAATTTCACCGCTTCTTTTTTCATCTCATCGTATGAAATGTCGGCGGATATTTTATAGTAGTTTTCACCGATAATATACTCAAGCATAACTCTTTCATTCCTTTCGTGCCAGATAAAGACCTCGGCATTTTCGGAATAAATCCGCTCTGCCTTACTTCCACGAAGCCTTGAAATATCGGGAAAATGTGTTTTATCGCCGCTCAGCCGTCGTATTCTCACCGTGACATAAGTACTTGAGTCACTTAGCCAGAACTCGCCTTTTCTGTAATTTTTTTCGTCAAAAAACACCACATCGGTTGAGCGCATATTTTCTTCTCTTACTATTTCGGGCAGTTTAATGTCATGAAATCCGTCTTTTTCGAGCATTCCTATATTATACGGCAACAGGTGAACGTATGAAAAAAGCTTACGATACGGATTTGTGTCCTCGCTTTTGTCTCTTGTATCACTCTCCGGCGAGCCGGCTAAATTGAGCTTTGATTCAATAAACGCAATGAGCCCCGTATCTGTAATTTCATCATGATAAACTGCAGATATTGAGCCGACAACTATGAAAGAAGACATCACAGCCACAGCGGCGGCAATAAGAAGTATTCTTCCGGCTGAACGAAATTTCTTTATCCCGATATTTTCACTGTCCGACCCATTTCCCCGTGACATTAAAATAATTTTGTTCGTTTCATCAGACACTGTTTTTTCGTCCGGCGAAGGCACACCGATTACATCAAGACACAGTGAAATAAAATCACCGTCAATATCGTTTTCGGATTTTTGCGCCTCTTTTTCAATAAGCTCAGAAATATATTTTTCTTTCAAAGAACTCTCCTCCCGTCTAAATCGTTATGTTTTCCCGTATATATGAAATAATCTTTTCCCTCAATCTGTGAATACGTACATACACCGTGTTTTCGGTCTGTTCAAGTCTTTCGGCAATTTCGCTATATGACAAATTGCTGTTATATCGCATAAGATACAGCTTTCTGTCACTCTCCGAAAGGGAGTTTATTGCCTCTAAGCTGAGAGAGAGAATGTTCTCTCTGATGAAGCTGTCCTCAACGGTATCGCCCGAGACAGAGTCAATCGTATATTCATCGCCCTTATTTTGCATCGCTTCATTATACACGGATTTTTGTGTATTCTTTATTTTGCGGTATGCGGTGCTGAAAAGCCAGCCTTTAATATTATCATCATAAAGTACGTCTGCTTTCTGACTGAGAAGAAGAAACGTATCCTGTGTAACGTCCTTTGCCCTTTCGCTGTCACGCAGAAAATGAACGGAAAATCGAAAAACATCACTGTAATACTCATGACAAAGCTGACTTAATCTATCCTCTGACAGCAACAAATTCACCTCTCTTTTCACGTTCTATGCATATATGGAAAAACTGCACTGTTTCTTACAAAGCTTTTAATTTCTGTCACAAAATATTTTCTGACTAAACAAAAATCAGTCTCTCCGTTAGGAATTAACTTCAAAAATTTCCCACTAATAAAAAACCTCGCTCCTCGCATAATATTACTGCAAACGCAAATAAGCAGCGGAAAAGTTCCGCTTTATGATAGGAGTACAACACAATGGCTAAGTCTTCAAGCAACAAGAGCGTAGTTCCCGAAGCAAGAGAAGCTCTCAACAAGTTCAAGATGGAAGCAGCTTCGGAAGTAGGCGTCAACCTCAAGCAGGGTTATAACGGCGACCTCACCTCAAGAGAAGCAGGTTCAGTCGGCGGACAGATGGTCAAGAAAATGATCGAGTCCTACGAAAAGAACATGAAATAATTTTTTGCAAAATTCAG
Source organism: Acutalibacteraceae bacterium (assembly GCA_045639785.1). Classification (GTDB taxonomy): domain Bacteria; phylum Bacillota; class Clostridia; order Oscillospirales; family Acutalibacteraceae; genus UBA6857. Next base: position 2,135 of record JAZUDT010000005.1, read on the forward strand.
CCGGCGGGAATACCCGCCGGCTCGTTTTATTCTCTATGATAGCGTGTCAAATATTTCCGCTCCCCGTCGGTAGATAAACCGTTGCAAAATAACCGAAAGAACAACAAATACCGCAATGCATACTTCAATATAGTCAATCGGTGAAAGCTTATCCTTGAGAAACCAGAATATTCCGACGATGATGACCGAAATCAGCCAGCCGCCGAACAGAGCTATCGTCACAGACATTCCCTGCTTGACGGGAACCGTCTCGTTCTGCCACGAAAGATTCGGCATTTTGAGATTGAGAAAAAGTCCGAATAACGCCGAAAGATAGATGAACATAAAGACGAAAGCCGTGCAAATTACGGTGCTCTTCACATCTGCGCCGAAGGCAGTGAGTATAATCAGCGAGCTTATTATTGCCGGCGGCTCCGCAAGAGCAAGGTGAAGCTTCACCTTTGCGTCGAGAACATATTTCGATTCAACCGGCATAGACTGAACTATCCATATATTCTTTCCCTCAAGAGAAACGGAGGGAGCGGTTATGTCAATCATTGAAGAAATGAGACACAGCGCACAGCATATAATTACGGGTAAAAGCTTTTCCGCAAAGGGAAACTGCTCGCCGAGTGTGCCGATATAGCCCGTGATGAGCTCTTTTTTGACAAGTATCGCCACCGCCGCAACGGGCATCAGCACTACTCCCAGTCCGCAGTTGAGCATATAGGTCGGACTTGACGTAAATCTTTTCAGCTCTTTTCTGAAAAGTGCACGTGAAAGTGCCGACTGCACCGTTTTTCCCTTTTTCGCCTTTGTCACCTGTGACGGCTGAGAGCTTGTCGTTATCGACATGAAGCTTTTTGACAGAACAAAATACGTCAGGTATGTCAGAGCAAACGTGACGGCGGCAATAATGAGAAGAAACGGGATATTGCCCAGAGCCGCTTTTCCGAGCATATAGAGCGGGTATGCGTATTTGTGAATACCGCCGCTGACAACATCAACGTAAAGTGTAATGTTCTGCAAAAATGACGATATTCTGAAAAACACAAGGTAATACACCGCAAGAAAAAGAAGCGATGCTATAACGGTAACAAAGCTTTTGTTCTTTATTCTGACGGATATAAGTGCAACAACCCACCCGAGTATGCAGGTCAGCACGAGCACAATGAGACCTGTCAGCAGAATAAGCACGAGCGAGCAGAGCACTCCCGCAAGGCTGAACCCGGTGACGGCGAAGAACACCGCTACCGCCGGAACAATGACAAGAATTTCATAGAACATACCCATAGCAAACACGCCGACAAGACGTGAGAAGAGTATCTTCCCCGCAGGTATGGGCATTGAGAGAAGCAAATCATTGTCCTTTGCCTTATACAGTCCCGCATAGGTGTTGAACACACTGCCGAATACGCCCAGAGCAATCGCCAGAGTGAACATAATCGAGAAATAGAGCCAGCCAAGCCCCGCTTCATTGAGCGGAGAAGCGAGCGAGTAGCTCACACCGCCGAAGGTCACGCCGAGAGAAGCGAAAATCACAATCAGCAGTATAACGTAAAATATCAAATCCTTTCCGGAACGCTTTTCGCCCGTTTTGCGACTGCGCAGAAACGAAGCCGAAATTTCCGAAAACTGTTTTCTGAGCAAAGCCTTGAGCATTGTTATCCCTCGCTTTCACTCAGCTCGAGGAATACGCTTTCAAGGCTTTCGTCGCCCTTAACCTCGGCCATTGTGCCCGATTTTATGAGCTTTCCGTTTTTGATAATGGCAACCTTGTCGCACAGCCTCTCGGCAACCTCAAGAACGTGGGTGGAGAAGAAGATAGCTCCGCCGCCGTCACAGATATTTCTCATAAGCTCCTTGAGCTGATGCGCCGCACTCGGGTCAAGACCGACGAACGGCTCATCCATGATTATCAGCTTCGGCGAATGAATGAGTGCCGACATTACGGCAAGCTTCTGCTTCATTCCGTGTGAATAGGACGAAACAGGCTGTGAAAGCTCATCCGTCATTGAAAACAGGTCGGAATATTTTTCAATAAGCTCAGTTCTCTTCTCTGTGCCGACACGGAAAATATCGGCGACAAAATTAAGATACTGTATGCCCGTCATGAAGTCATAAATATCGGGGTTGTCGGGAATGTATGCGATTTTCCCTTTGCAGTCGAGCGGATTTTCTCTGACGGAAACACCGTCAATGAAAATATTTCCGCTGTCGAATTTTAAAATTCCGACTACCGATTTAAGAGTTGTTGTCTTACCCGCTCCGTTGTGCCCGATAAAGCCGTAGATTTCACCCGGTTTTATGTGCAGAGAGAGGTCGTCAACAGCCCTCTTTGAACCGTAGCTTTTTGTAAGATGTTCAATTTTCAGCATTATTCTCTCTCCTTATGAAAGAATTTCGCCGTCATCTTCGGGAATTATCAGAGCCGCTAAAAAGTATGCGAGAAGACCCGTTCCGGCGAACAGCACAAATAAAGCCCAGATAAGACGCACCAAGGTAGCGTCAATATCGAAATACTCGGCTATTCCTCCGCATACGCCGCAGATTTTTTTGTTTGTCTTGCTTCTGTGAAGTTTCTTTTCCATTTTTTTATCCTCTTTTTTATTTATTTACGGCAAAATGCCGCTGAAATCATTATACCATTACGTCCTGTTTTGTCAATAGTGTACATATACCATAAAAAAATATTAAAAGAGCCGCAAACAGTTGACTGCGAGTCATTTTTGTATATAATAAGTAGTAATTTGACTTTCAGTCATTTTTGGAGGAAGTTATGTCGGTTGCTGATAAAAAAACGGCGAAAAAGGTCAGCCTTATCAATGCGGCGTTTGAGCTTTTTACAAATAAGGGCATAAATCCCACCGCCATAGACGAGGTTGTCAAGCGGGCGGGAGTTGCAAAGGGAACATTCTATCTGTATTTCAAGGATAAATACGATCTGCTCGACCAGATAACGGTCATCAAGTGCGAGGAGGTGGCGCAGGAAGTGCTCCTGTCGGAACAGACAGTGTTTTCCGATTCCTCCGTCTCCCCGTCGGACAAAGTCATACTTTTTCTCGACAGAATTATTGAAAGACTTGCCGAAAACAGAAGCCTTGCCATTCTCATTCTGCGTGATATGGCGGCTTTCAGAAAGCTGTGGGAGCCGAAAGAAACCGAAAGCGAGCTTTACCGAACGCTTCTTTCACTTTTCATCGAGGGCGGCTGTGATGAAGAAAACGCCCCGAAACAAATGTATATGACATTCATTGCGGCGGCGAGCGTATGCTGTGACTGTATTTTATATCAGTCGCCGTATACGACCGAAGAGATAAAGCCGCAGATTCATTCGCTCGTCAGGAGCATAATAAGATAAAGAGAGGAAAAATGACATGAAAAAAACCGCAAAAAAGATGCTCTGCCTTCTTTTGTCGCTCGTGCTGTTTGTGAATATTCCGCTTGCGTGTGCAGTGGATTATCCGAACGGCGTGACACAGGAGATGTGCGGGGAAAGCTCGGTGAAAACCGACCTTCTTATTAAAAATGCCGTCGGTGCGTTTTCCGGCAAATCACTGAGAGATACGGTAATGAGCGAGCTGATAAAGGACGAAACTCTGAGCTCGCTTCTGACGGGTATTTACACTTCGCTTTCCCAGTCCGAAGCCGTGCTTTCTCTCGTCGGAACAGATATATCCGTCAAGAATCTCTCGTCGCTTCTCTCGGCTTATCCCGAGGTGTCGGCGGCTCTTGCCTCTGCGTCCGGCTGGGATAATGTTGACCTTTCGGGTGTAAAGTGGAAAATTAAGGACGTTTCCGGCTTTTCCGACGCTGTCGGCGCAATATTTTCGCCGTTCAACGAGGTTCTGTATATGCTTCTCTGCTCGGGAAGCTACAGAGCCGGTATAATCAATATTCCCGGTGACAACGGCTATGAAAAGGGACTTATGTCGATGCTCTCGGCTCTCGGCTGTACCTATATAGTACCCGCCGATGTTTTCAAATACGAGGCATATCATAACAGAAACAAAATGATTTCTCTCATCACATCATCGCTTCTCTCGTCCCTTGACAGCATTCTCTCCGCTCCGTCCGAAAGACTGTGCGAAACCGTACCCGTTCTCGCCGACTATATCAAAAACGGCGGACTTGAGAAATCCGTCAATGCGCTTTTAAGACCGCTGACCATACACATCGGCGACTACCTTCAGCTTTTCACCGGTTCACAGATGATTTCATTCATAATGTTCATTCAGGACCCGTCAAAATACACTCTTCGCTTCAGCGAAAACATTACTACCGTCATGAACGATATGCTTGAAAGCAGTGAAATCACACTGCCGGAAATCGACCTTGACGCACTCATTGAGTGTAAGGACAACAAGGGAGGAGCCTACCGCCTGATAATGACGTGGCTCATTGAAGCGGCAAAGCTCAATTTTGACAAAATCGACGGGCTTCTTCCGGCTCAGGAGGGCTCGGAGCAGATAATGCAGATTGCCGGCACACTTCTTGAAAAGGACACAGACGAGCTTTTCACCCTCTTGGTCGGGCTTTTCACCGCAAAGGAGGGCAAGAGCCTTGAATATCAGTGGCAGAGCCACGAATACACGAAAACTCAGGCTGAATACACAGAGGGCATGGGCGAAAGAGAGGTCGGCAGAGTTCTCGACGGAATCGACGAGACAATAAGCGATTTCATTGTCGAAATGTCGGGCGGCGAGCCCCTGACAAAAACAATTAAAAAGACCGTCTATTCAAACAGCCTTATCACCGCCCTTGTCAAGGGCTTATACGGAGCTTTTTCCGGCGAAGAGATGAAAGCGGCGGCGCAGATGCTCTCACTTGCGCAAAGCCCCTATCAGCTTTCGCTTTACCTCACCGACAGAAATCTTTATCGGGCTAAGTCACGCCTTGCCTCTTATTCAAGCTGGGATAAGGTTGAAAATATCAACTGGGGCTTTACCGATTCGGACAGAGACGGCTTCAGAGACGCTCTCACGGCGGTTTTAAGACCGCTGAGACCCCTGCTTGAGGCATTTCTTGCTAACGGAACAATTCAAATATTCGACAGCGTGAATATCGGCGGCACAAACGGCTACAACACGGCGGTCATACCTCTTCTTGAGGCTCTCGGCTGCCCGTCAAAAAAGATAAAGACATATAACCAGTATGTCAAGGGTAAGGGCACGGATAAGATAATCACGGATATTCTCAATCCCCTTCTTGCGCTGATTGACAAAGTTGCAAAAAGACCTGTCTATAATCTCACCGCAATTCTTCCCAATATAATCTTTTTCATTGATAATGGATCTCTCATACAGTGCATTGATAATCTTATTTATCCCCTCACAGAGCTTCTCGGTACGCTTTCGACAGATATGAAGTCTCTCGGCTTCGACCTCGACGAAATCAAAAACACCGATATTCTCGCAAAGGCTCAGGAGGCGGCAGCTTCACTTGCAGAGGGCATTGACATAGGAAAACCCGACCTGAAAAAGCTTGAGGGAATGGGTGAAATTTCGGCGATAAAGAGCAAGCGCACCTTTAACGGAAAAAGAACAACCGCCGAATACGTCAAGGCAGACCAAAAAGCGGTGCTCATAACCGCTTTGAGATATATTATCGGACTTCTCGGTGAAGATGAAAACGGCTCACTCTTTGACTCGTTCATGGGCTCCGGCGAGGGCTCGGGCGGAATGTTTGACCAGTATTCCTCCGGCATGGGCGAGGAAATGGCTCAGATGACGACGGAGGAAACGATAGAGTGGCTCTATAAGCTTTTCTTCCGTGAAAGAGCCGTCGTTGAGACAACTCAGGAGGAATACACGGAAACGATAATTTATGTTGAAAATGAGAAGAGAGAGTTCAGCAAGGCTCCCGTTATCATCATAATACTTGTGCTTATTGCGGCAGGCGCATTTGCGTTTGTCAGACGGGAAAGCATAGCTGATTATTTCGCAGAAATCAAAGAACGGAAAAAAACAAAAAACAGCAGTAAGGAGGACTGATTATGCTGATATTAAAGGATATTGTCAAGGATTATGTGACGGGCGACAGCACCGTGCGAGCGATGAAAAACGTCAGCATTAATTTCAGAGAAAGCGAGTTTGTTGCGATTTTAGGACCGTCGGGTTGCGGAAAAACAACAATGCTCAATATTATCGGCGGTCTTGACCGTTACACAAGCGGCGACCTTGTCATCAACGGAAAATCCACAAAAACCTTCACCGACAACGACTGGGACACTTATCGCAACCATTCGATAGGCTTTGTCTTTCAGAGCTATAACCTTATTCCCCACCAAACGGTTCTTGCAAACGTCGAGCTTGCGCTGACGCTTTCGGGCGTGAGCAAAAAGGAGAGACGTGAGAGAGCAATCAAAGCTCTTGAAAGAGTAGGTCTCGGTGAGCAGATAGACAAACGTCCGTCTCAGATGTCGGGCGGTCAGATGCAGAGAGTGGCAATAGCGAGAGCACTTATCAACGACCCGGATATTATCCTCGCCGACGAGCCCACCGGTGCTCTTGACAGCGAAACGAGCGTTCAGATAATGGAGCTTCTCAAGGAGATTTCGAGCGACAAGCTTATTATCATGGTCACTCACAACCCCGACCTTGCCAACAAGTATGCAAACAGAATAATAAGCTGTCTTGACGGTCAGGTTGTCAACGACTCAAATCCGTTCAATCCCGAAGAGCCGGATTTCGAGCTTGAAAAGAAAAAAGCCGCCGAGGAAAAGGCAAAGGGCAAAAAACCCTCAATGAGTATGCTGACGGCGTTTTCGCTGAGTATGCGTAACCTTATAACCAAAAAGGGCAGAACGATACTCGTCGCCGTTGCGGGAAGCATCGGCATTATCGGTATTGCGCTTATTCTTGCACTCTCAAACGGAATTAACGGATACATTGATAAAATTGAGAGCGATGCTCTGCTTCTGTTCCCGATGTCCGTCGAGAAAGAGGCGACGAACACCGACAGTCTGCTTGAAACGGCAATGGGACTGAGCCCGCTTCTGGGCGTTGGCCACGACACAGAAGATGCCGTGTATATCAACAAGTCCTTTACCACAATGCTCAACACCTTTATTCAGCAGTCCTCCTCAAATAACCTCAAAAGCTTCAAAAAATACATTGACGACAACGAGGAAAAATTTAATTCCCTCTGTAACGATATTCAGTTCAACTATTCAACTCCTCTGAACATCTACCGTGTCGATACGGGCGACAACATAAAAGTCAACCCGAGCAGTATGATGGATCAGATGAATATGGACTCACAGATGCAGGGCATGGACAGCTTTATCGACGTGAACAGCTACGCAAATCTCTGGAAGCCCCTTGTCGGCGACAGCGAAACGGTTGACGACTACTACGATGTTGTGTACGGCGCACTCCCCAAGGCATACAACGAAGCGGTTGTTATCGTTGACGCAAACAATGAAATCAACGAGATGATGGCGTATGCGCTCGGGCTTTATGACCAGAGCGAAATGATGGCGAATCTCATGGAGGCAATTTCAAACGGCGGCATTGACGAGGAAAAAATGAAAATCCGCTATGATTTTGACGAAATTCTCTCCCTCAGATACAAGCTTCTTCTTAACTGCGACTATATGCTCAAGGATAAAAAGACGGGCTTATGGTCGGATATGAGCGGCAATCCGCTTTATGTCAACAAGATAATGAAAAAGGGCGTTGACTTAAAAATCGTCGGTGTTATCAAGCCGAAAAAGGATAACGTTCTCTCTGTCGGCACAGGCTATATCGGCTATCTCGGCGAGCTTATGGAGTATGCGCTCACCACAACCGAAAATTCGGCAGTTGTCAAACAGCAACTTGCCGACAAAACAAAGGATGTAATAACAGGGCTTGAATTTTTCGACAAGACAGTCAACGATTTCGACCTTGTTGATATTGACCTCAATGAAATAAATTACAACTATCTCAACATCACGCCGTTTCTCTCAATGGCGACGGATATGGATATGTCGCAGCTTGATATTACCGATATGTCATCAATGTTCGATTTCGGCGAAATGGGCGATATGCAGAAAAAGCTCATGGAGGGCTACTTAACGGACGAACAGGTTATCGCCTTCAAGCAGGCTTATATTGACACGGTCAATTCAAAGTGCTCTCTTGGGAGGACTTATGATATAATCGGTTATTCCGACACAAGCTCACCGACCTCTATCTTCATGTACCCCAAAAATTTTGACACAAAGGCTCAGCTCAACGATATGATTGAGTATTACAACAACACCGTGAGCGAAAAAGGGCACGAGGAGCTGACGATAAACTGCACCGACTACATCGGTATCATCATGGACGTTGCTACCCAGACGGTGAACATCGTCACCTATACTCTCGTCATATTCGTTGCTATTTCTCTCGTTGTTTCGTCAATAATGATTGGCATTATCACCTATGTTTCGGTTATTGAAAGAACAAAGGAAATAGGTATTCTCAGAAGTATCGGCGCATCAAAGAAGGACGTCTCAAACGTATTCAATGCCGAAACCCTGATAATCGGTTTCTCGGCGGGCATGGTCGGTATTCTGACTACGGTGCTGCTGGAAATTCCGATAAATCTGATACTGCGGCACCTGACGGGTGCTCCGGTATCGGCGGTGCTTCCGTTCACAAACGGGCTTATCCTTGTTTTGATAAGTATGTTCTTAACCTTTATCGCCGGACTTATTCCGTCGTCAATGGCGGCTAAGAAAGACCCGGTTGAGGCACTGAGAACCGAATAAATCTCTGTAAATCAAAAGACGGCTCAGGGCGTTTAATCAGCTCTTTGCCGTCTTTTTGGTGTCTTTGTTTTATAAAATTAATCTGTAAATTCCTTATATTAGGTATCAGTAATCAATAAAAAAAGTTTGAATAATTATAAAAAGAGGCACAAGCGGCTGTCGCACTAACAGACAGCCTCGAGAATAAAAAATAACAACCGAGTAGCCTAAAAAGGTTGCTCGGTTGCTGCTTTCATAGTATAATTTAATTGACCAAAAACCATATAGAAAGCAGTGAAATTGTACTATGATAATAGCAAGAAATCAAGTGTTTTTACCAATTAATTTAGAGATTAAAATACCGGAAAACGATCCTGTTAAGAAATTAGTGGAAATCTGCGAAGAATTAGACTACAGCAGATTAGAAAAAGAGTATG
>JAZUDT010000006.1:0-4842 GCA_045639785.1 Acutalibacteraceae bacterium
AGCGGCTTTTTTCTTTTGCCCGAGGGAATCGAAAAGGAGGGAGCTTGCGAAGCAAGCGGAAGAAAACTGTCCGGTGGACAGTTTTCGCCGACGTGGGCGTGTAGATGCGGAGCATCGTAGCGATTCCCGCAGGGGGTGCCATGAAAAAGAGCATTGCGAAAGCGATGCTCTTTTTCAATGATATCCGTTCCTTGCGGAACGGGTGATATACCTTCGGTATGATATCGCACTGCGTGCGATGATATACGCCTGCGGCGTATGAGGGGAACAGATATTATTATGAGCGAAGCGATATATAATTCACTTGTGCTATTCCGTAGTTTAATCTCATCAATTTGCGAAGCAGAAAATGCGAAAGAAAGTTATAAATAAAACAGTGATTTCAAACCTGAAACTGCTTGTATTTTACGAACAGATGTGCTAAAATCATCTGGTAAAAAATTTAAAGGAAGGGTAAATTTTTATGGGAAATGTTTTCTTTTTTAGTTGGGAAATTCCGCTTATGGAAATGTTCCAGTCTGTAAGCAACAGTATCCTTACTGCCGTTGCAACGATTTTTACATTGTTCGGCGATGAATACCTTGTAATACTTGTTCTCGGTCTGCTGTATTGGTGTATCGACAAAAAGTTAGGTCGCAGAGCCGCTCTTGCACTCTCGGGCACAATGATTTTCGGCACACTGATTAAAGGCGCATTTCAAAGACGGCGACCTTATATGGACAATAAAAGTGTTAAATGTATTCGTGCGGCGCACCCCGACGAAGATATTATGTCACCTGCGGCACAGGGCTTTTCAATGCCGAGCCTTCACGCATCTATGTCTGTTTCCGTTTACGGCACACTCGCACACGAAACAAAAAAACCGCCTTTTATCGCACTCGGTATTTTGCTTCCGTTCTTTATAGGTCTTTCACGAATATACCTCGGTGTTCACTACCCCACAGATGTTTTGTTGGGCTGGGCTATCGGTTTGATTCTTGTGTTTGTTCTTAACGGCATTGATCACAAATTCGGCTACAAAATCGGATTTTCAGCCGTGCTTATTATCGGCTCTGCAGGATTTTTCTTCTGCCGTGACGATGAATTCTTCTCATCTTTCGGAATAGCGGTAGGTTTGCTTTTAGGCTTTATGTACGAAGAAAAATATGTCAACTTTGAAAAATCCGCAAAATGGTGGAGCTACATTGTACGTCCCGTTTTAGGCGTTCTGATTTTTGCGTTTGTGAGCCTCTTACTTAAAATACCGGCAAAAGCCATAAGCACAGAATGGTTAGCCTTCGCCTGCAGACTTGTAAGATACGCCGTCGCGACATTTGTTATTATCGGACCGTATCCGCATCTGTTTAAAAAGCTGAAAATATAACACTTCCAAACGATAAAAAAGAGGCTGTAAAAAAGTCCGCTAAAAAAACGAACCGCAATCTCACGAAAAAAGTGGGAAAGCGGTTCTTTTTGGTGTGCTTGGTATGGCACAGTATTTAGGAACAGGATATTATTATAGCAAAAAACAACTGAGTAGCCTTTTACGGTTGCCCGGTTGTTTTTTTAAGACTGCTTAATGCGACTGCCACTAATAATTTACTTTAGGGTTGTTTGTGCGTTCAAGAATATAATCAATTGAGACGTCAAAATAATCTGCAAAGCGAATTAAAGTTTCATAATCTGCTTCACGTTCTCCGTTCTCGTATCTGCTGATGCTGTTTTGGTTCATATTCAAGTCCATTGCAAGCTTTAGTTGAGATATACCTCTTGATTTGCGAATTTCTTTTAATCTCATAATAATACCCCTTGACAGTATTATCCCATATTGGTATAATTAAAATATCCCGTTTTGGTATTTTTAAAGCTGATATTATGGATATTTAAAAACACAAAAACGGGAAGAGAAAGTGGATAAATGAACAATTTTCGGTGTTCATAAGGAGGATTTGAAATGTTAGATCTAAGAAAAGTATTTAAACGCAATTTTCGCGGGAACGTGAAGTATCTTTTATCGTTTTTGCCGGACAAGTTATATATTCAGGTGTTCTTTTTTGCGTGTAACGGGAAATTTATTAATTTTAAGCACCCAAAGACTTTTTGTGATAAAATGAACTGGCTTAAAATATATGACCGTCATCCGGAATATTCTAAATTAGCTGATAAATTAGCAGTGAGAGAGCATATAAAAGAAGTTTTGGGAGAGGAGTATCTTTTTCCCATATACGGTAGCTGGCGTAGCTTTGACGAGATAGATTTCGATTCATTGCCGGAGCAGTTTGTGCTCAAATGCAATCACGATTCCGGTAGCGTTAAGGTCATTAAAAGCAAAAAAGATTTAACCGAAAAGGATTATGCAGATTTAAAGAAGTTTTATGACAAACGCTTAAGCCGTGATTTCTTTTATTCCGGACGGGAGTATTCATACAAGGGTATTGATCGATTTGTTTTTGCTGAAAAATACATGACAAGTAAGGATGATAACCTTGAGGCTTTTCATGATTATAAGTTTTTGTCATTTAACGGTAAACCGGAACTGATGTACATAGAAACCGAACGGGATATCGGTGTAAAAATGGATGCTTTTGATATGCAGTTTAACCCTGTAAATATTATAGGTGATAAACCGTCATCGGGACATTTGTTTGAAAAGCCCGCTGCATTTGATGAGATGCGCAGAATAGCCGCAGAGCTGTCACAAGGAATAAAATTTGTGCGTATTGACTTTCGCGTTCTTGACGGGCGAGTATATTTCGGAGAATATACCTTTTATGATAATGGAGGCTTCAGAGAGTACAAGCCTAAAGAGTGGGATGCTAAATTAGCATCGATGATTGAAATTTAAGATAAACAACCCACTTTGAACTGTTTTGTGTTCAAAGTGGGTTGTTTTTTATAAGCAGAAATATTCTGCAAGCTATTGAAAGCTTATAAAAAAAGGATTATAATGCTTAATAGAAATAAATTTTCGGGGAGGTACTGATTATGAAAAAAACTCTTTCTGTTTTACTTGCGGTTTTACTCTGCTTATCAGCTCTTGCTCCGGCTGTTTATGCACTTGACAGCGAGCTTGACTATCCGGTTATCTATATAAGAGGCAGAGGGCGTGAGCTTGTTGATAAGGACGGCAATATCGTTTATGACGGCGAAGATCACATTTTAGATGCCGTCAAGGACAACGCAGATGTCATTATCAGGGAGCTTGCAAAGGCAGTCGTGACGGGCAATTATGACAGTTACTGCGACGCTCTTTACAATATCATCGCTCCCGGCTATCAGGCGTACATACCCGATGATAACGGCAACGATCAGCAGGGGCTCACCGTTCTTCCGAACGAATACACAAAGATTGAATCGAACTATAATGTCGGTGACTATGCGTTTGTATATGACTGGCGTCTTGACCCGTTCTACTCGGCTGAGCAGCTTCACGATTTCATTGCCTATGTTAAGGAAATGACCGGCAAAGATAAGGTCAATATCCTGACCCGCTGTTACGGCAGTAACATTCTTTCAGCCTATATCGCAAGCTATGACCTTGATGATGTCGAACATATAATTTACTATGCCTCCGCCGCAAAGGGCGTTGCCTCCTGCGGTGCTCTTATGGCAGGCAAGCTTGAGCTTGACCCGAAGGTCGTGGATGACTTTGCGACAGGCTTTTTTGACAATTCCGACCCGTCGGACGAGCTGATTTCGGCACTTGTCACCGCTCTTTACTATGCAAAAACTCTCGGCTTTGCAACAAGCACCGTTGAGGCAATTTATAAAAAGGTTAAAAATGACCTTATGCCCAGACTTATGCTTGACACAATCGGCAGAGACCCGTCATACTGGGCGATGGTCGGCGATGAATATTATGAGGACGCAAAGAAGCTTGTCTTCGGCGACGAGACAGAAAGATTTGCCGGTCTCATTGAAAAGATTGACAATTATCATTACAACGTAATGAACAAGCTTGAGGATTTGCTTGTCGATACGGTAAATAAGGGTGTGAAATGCACAATTATCGGAAAGTACAATGTGCCGCTTTATCCGATATTCGATGCTTCTTACCTTCAGGCTGATGATACAGTTGAGCTTTCAAAGCAGACCTTCGGTGCAACAAGTGCTGACTTTGGTCAGACGCTCTCTTCGGCCTATCTCAGCTCAGTATCAGAAGAAAACATGAAGTATATTTCATCAGATAAAAAGGTTGACGCTTCCACGTGTCTTTTTCCCGACAACACATGGTTTATCCGTGACTGCGCTCACCTTGTCTGGCCAAGCGATATTCATGATTTTGTCATGACTCTCTTCCACAGCAAGGGAGAGGTCAAGGTCGGCGATATTGAGGAATTTCCGCAGTTCCTTGAGGTTGACAAGAACGAAAATGTAACTCCTCTCGGTGACAAATCCAAGTCAGACGGCAGATTCAACAAGGAGCCTTTCACAAATCTTTTCAAGCTTTTAAAGGCATTCTTTGAGTTTGTCAAGGAAAAAATACTGTCCGTTTTCGACAGATAAGCATAAGATTTAAAGCACCCGCCAAGGTCGGCTTCAGCAAGAGACAAATCGTCTGAAGCACCCGAAGGGCGTCTTTACCAAGGGATAAATCGTCTGAAAACGCATCTTTCAGCGAATAACTGCGTCAAAAGCGGTCAACATACGACAGTATGCCGACCGTTTTTTCCTTGTTCTTCATCTAAAATATGCTGTTTTCAGATGCTTTGCAGTTTTGAATGAGATAGAATTGCCTCAGACGCCGCTGACAAAGCCGCAGGAATACTGACATATCTCAAGGCTTTTCGGCAAGTATGAGGCGATTATAGCCATTCAAAACCGTTTTCTCCCTTTGTGAAGACGCCCAAGCGGGTATTTTTT
>JAZUDT010000007.1:0-19950 GCA_045639785.1 Acutalibacteraceae bacterium
CGAAAGCTTTATTGCTTTAGGCTGTTCTATTGCAAGACCTTCCAGAAGCCATCGTATCTGCTGAGACGTAAGCTTTCTTGCTTCCTGCTCATTTCTCGGCCACCGGAAGGCTCCGTTGTCAAGACGTTTGTATAGCAGCAGAAAGCCATCTCCCTCCCACAGAAGTCCTTTCATTTTACATCTGTTTCTTCCACAGAAAAGATAAAGACTTTTGCTGAACGGATCAAGTGACAGTTTTCCCTGCAGTATTGCTGCCAGACCGTCAATACCTTTTCTCATATCTGTGTAACCTGTTATGAGGAACACCTCACAGTTATCAGCAAAATCACTCAGCATTTTTTAACACCTTAAGTATTGTCACCAATGCTTCTGCAGGACAATCTGTCGGAACCGATATATTGATGCCATTGGTGTTGATTTCGATATTGCCGGATTTCTTCGGTGCTGCAAGCGGCACTATTGTATTTTCCGACAGCATTGCTTCACGTACTTTTCTGAGATGATAGTAATATGTTTTGGGTGATATTCCGTTCTCAAGACACCATTGCTGAACAGTGAGTCCTGATGAAGTGCATGCTGCTACCTCAGCCTCCCAGTTCCTGATTCTGACTTCTCGCTTTACTGTCTGTATTTCTGTGCTCATTGTCTCATCCTTTCCAATCTACTGCAAACAACTCTTTAGACTTGTTTGGATATGATGAGACTATTTTAGAGCAAGGGTTATTCTTTGAAAAGACGGGGGATTATTTGGGGCTTACCTGCCTTTCAACTTTTCCGTTATGCCTCGGTGGTGCTACTTTGATCTGTTGAAGTGCCGCAACTTACACAATTATGTTTTTTTCCTTTCAAGTTCGGCATTAATTCCGATTTCTTTTTCGTTATTTTCGATTTTTGTTATGATAACATCTTGCAATACGAGCATTTCTTTTGTAAAATCGGCGTAGAGCATATTTGGACCTCCGTTCATGGTTTGGTTGCAACTTCCATTTTAACGGATTTTCTCCAAATATGCTCTACTTTTTTAATCTTTTTTGTAGGCTCTATTTGTTACCCCAACATTTATTATAGAGCCTTTTAATCATCCGAGTTTTTTCGGCAAATAAAGGTCTAATATCATGAAAATAAACCTCACTAATAAGCAACGCAGCGTATCAAAGAAATTCTTGTGTACTTTTCCGCAATACTCGCATACACCCGAATCCGGTGTGTCCTCCTTTGTATTCACGGTCAGAATATAGTGCATGACGGTAACTCTGTCCTGTGCCGTAACCGCAAAGTCAAGTGTGTTCTTTCCGTCGGCAAGAGTCTTTGTGATATATCCGTCAACAACTTCACCGTTAAGCGTAACCGAAGCCTTCGGGTCGCTCGTGCTTACGATAAAGCTTATGCTTTCCACGCCGTATGCATTTATTCCGGCGTTAAAAGTGTTCTTTTTCTTTGCGTCGGGTGTGAATGACGAAAGGCTCATTCCGGGAATATTCGTCGATTCAAGCCTTGAAAGCGTGGCGTCCGTGCCGTCGTCCAGAACAAGCTCGGTATATGTAGCCTCTGCATAACTGCCCTTTTTGTCGAATGTAAAGCTGACCCTCTTTGTTTCCTCACCGTCAAGCGATAAAAGACTGCTTTCTCCCTCGGCGGGATTATAGCTCTGCTTCTGCTCAACGATATTTCCGTCTTCGTCGAAGAGTGTGGCAATTACGTTGCCGCTTTCAGACTCTGAAAGACGGTTGTTTCTGATATTTGCCGTCAAAGAGGAGTGTTCCTCTGCGGTCTTGAAATCAGTTTTGACCGAAACCTTATTTCCGGTTCTCGTCATAAGATTTTCGCAGAGCACTGAGCTTGCCGAGCTGACGGAAAGTACCTCACCGTCATTTTCTTCACCGTCAATCTCCGCACGGATATAGACAGTAATGCCCTGTTCGGGAATCTCCGACGGATTCTCCTCAAGCGTTTTAAGATAAGCCTGCGCATCAAAGCATACCTGTCTGCTGAAGCCGCCGTTATCAATCATATTCAGCAACTCATTATCGTTTATGAGAACTTCGGAAAGTCCGGTCATTTCACTTTCACACGCCGGATCGCTGTAAAAGCGTAGTGCAACGCTCTTTCCGCTGTTATAAAGCTTTGTATCGGAAGCGTTGTTGAGTTTTATTTCTATTGTGCGCTTGCCTTCGTTTTCCTCCACTATCTGTGCGGATGTGATTTCAGGCTCAAACTGTGCAAGCTCCGCTGTGCCGGAAACGGAAACAGTACCTTTTGATGTTTTTGCCGTGACCGTATATTCTTCATCGCATACGGTATCCATAGGAACCTTGTAATCAACATAAACCGTGAACGTATCGCCGGGAAGAATATTGAGGTCTTTCACGGCACTCTCGGTTTCAGCGAGCTTTATAACAAGGGACTCAATCGGATTTACACCGTCATTCATAACCGTAAACGCAACCGACGTGTTCGCTCCGCAGTGAAGGCTGTCGGGATCGGCGTAAACCTGCTTCACGGAAACAGCGTCAGTGTATGTGCCCTTTGCGGTGTAAATTGCCGATGTGCTGAGCGGAACGATATATGAAACCGTTGTGCCGCCCTCTGTCTCTCCGGACTTCTCCTGTATCTTATCGGAGTCATAAGTAGTGCCGAGGAAAACGGATATTGAGGTATTATCGTTAGAGACAACATCAAAGCTGTCTATCAAAGTGGAATCGGGTGCCTTTGCAAGCTCTTGCGGTGCGGTAAGACTGATTCTTGTATTATCTGCGTCAACAGCATAGAATTTGACGGAATTAAGAATATCATATTCAACCTTTGTCCCGTCTTTATTCTCTTCGTTTTCCGCTCGCTCAACCCATACAAGAGCAAGGTCGTCAATGGAATCCGAGCCCTTTGTGAAGCGGAAATCGGACGTTATGAGAAGTCCCTGTTCATTAATCATCTTTTCGGAGGACTGCGGAAGTCTGCCGAGAATTACGCCGTCACTGTTGAAGTCTGCCATGTGAATATCATATTTCAGCTCTTCGCCCGAGGCATACGATGAATACCACGCCGCAACAAAGCAGGGCTGTCCGTCTATTGTTGTCGCCGAAATCTGCGGATTTTCGTCCGCTGTTTCGTCGTTGGTCGCTCTGACTGTACGGCTGACCTCTCCGTCTGCACCGATAAGTGCCCACACTATTTCTCTGTCTTCAGAGGTAGAGTCCGTTTTGTCGGTATCAAGTGAATAAATGACCGAGGTTGTTCCGTCGGGAAGCATTGCCGCATTGAGAGCCTTTATATTGCCCGATGTGCCGTTATAGAGTGACTTTGCTTCACTCCAGCTTCCGTTTTCATATACGCTGTAAAGGATAACGTCGTTTGCGTTGAAGTCGGCGATATTTCCGCTCAGATTAGTTGTAGCAACATTACGCCACACCGCTATTGCCTTATTGCCTTTTACGGCTACGACAGGTGCAATATCAGCGGTGGAATTTTCAGTGAGTGCCTGAGTATGCCACTTTCCGTTTTCATAAACGGAGGCATAGACTTCACTGCTTTCCATCATAATAATCTGGTCTTCCGATGTAACAACCGAACCTGCATCCTTAGCCTGAGCGTCGCTCATGGACGACCAAGCCGCCACAGCGAAATCTTTTGTACCGGCGACTGTGTTGCCGGAATCGCCGCTTCCGTTTACGCTGATGATGCCCTTATCCGTATAGCCCGTTTCATTTCTCACTGCGTATGCGGTATGCACTGTATCGTCACCGGCGGCATCTGAGAGATAGACGAGAATATCACCGTCATCTGAAAGCACGGGAGAGGTGAACGGATTTGCGTTTGTCTGCATTTTAACAGCATTGGTGTCTGAAGCCGCACCGGACTGTAATGCATCCCTGAGTGTGTTTGAATTCCATTTGCGCTTAACTGAGCCGTTAAGATAATCAAGGCTTTCCGTAGTCGGCAGAAGGTCGACAGAAATCATCTCTTCGCCTGCGACATTTACTGTCTTTGCCGCACCGCTTCTGAGAAGCGGGTCAATCTTTTTATTGAAATGCTCCTGAGAGGCTTTCCAGATCTCGTCTATTTTGTTCCAGTCACGGAAGTTTTTGTCAAGTTCTTTCGGGAAATCCTTTGACTTTATTACCCTTTCATAAGAGAAGAACAACAGTCGTGCCACAAACTCAATTCCGACTCGTCCGTTCAGCTTTATGTTCTGTCCGTCAAGCGTCTTATCCGTTGACACCATCTTCGACCTATCGGTGTATGTTGCATTCTCCGGAAGTGACGGACGGTTGAGCCATTCAAAGGTCAGGTCAGCATTTATCTGACCGAAAACACCTATTTTAAGAGCCACAACGGAATAGTCAATGCCGAGTCCGCCGAAGAACTTGAAATAGAAGAAGAGACGAAGCTTTGTGAGAAATTCAGTGCCGCTGGTTTTTTCATCCGCTGAATTGAGGTATTCCATAGTGAGTGCATCGAGGGAAAGATTGAGTGTTCCGCCCCCACGAAGCTCTGCCGTCACAGGGACGGGACCGACCATCGTGTTAAAATATCTGACGAAGCCTATGCCGCCGCCGGCATCAAAGCCGCCGCTGAGAACGTGAATATCCCAAAGACCTGAGTCCGGATTATACTTCATTCGGGATTCAATATAGCCGGTCACATTGTAATAAATTTCTTTCATTGTCTTTTTATTCTTGGCATTTTCGAAAGACTTTTTATATTTATCAACATAGTTCTGTGAGGCGTTTTCACCGCCGAAGAACCACTTTACTTCATTGAGACCGGGCTGTTTTCCGAATTTTTCTCTGGAGTCTTTTGCATAGACACCGGTAACCTTCTGGTCGCTCATATTACTTAGACCGAGTCCGAGATAAGCGATAAATGTTGTCGGGTCGGCGGTCGGCATTACCGTCATATTAAAGCCTGCCGCATGGTCTTTATCAGGCTGATAATTTTTAGTTGAAAACAGCTTCATAACCAAACCTATAATGTTGTCGTCAACATCAATCTGATCACTGCCGGAGGTGTTCGCCATTCCCACCGACTTATTAAAGCCGCCTACCATTTCCACTACCGAATCGGGGGTCAAAGGAGCATTGGTCGTATCAGCAATACGGAAGCTCAGCTCCTCGGAATATGAAATGCCGCAGTCAGCATCGCCATATCTCAGTTCAAGCCCCTTGGGAGCTGCATCAATTCCGCATTTTTCAGCTTCTTTTGTATCAAACGGGACCGTTATTGTAGTAACAGAGACATCTGCAAAGGGAATACCCTCCGCCGTCACCGTTTTCTTGTCAGCACTGATTTCATAGCGGTCATCGGTGCACACCGCCATTGAATAAGCGTCACCGGACTTGGCCTGTGTGCCCCACCACATGATTGAAACCGAGAGTTCTTCCTCAGTAATATCAGATGAAACACCGATACAGTCTTTGCTGTCAAGAATGTTCTGCGTCAAACTGTAACCGACTTCGTCATTTTTCATCGTGAGCTCTGTCGCAATAACAAACGGATGCTCGCCGCTTTCAGTATTTTTGCGGAAGGCGGCAATGCTTTCGCCGCTTCTTATGAAGGTTTCTTCATTTTCCGAAGCGTCAACACGGACAAGAAGAGGATAATACTCGGTGGTACCCGCTTTTTTCACCACAAAGTCATAGGTGACGACATCGGAATAGCTCAGACCGCCATCGCCGAGCTCCCATTGAGTGCTGTCCATAACAACCGTCAGTTTTCCTGCGCTGTCGGTTGAGGTGCAAAAGTCCTCGTCGCCCTTATGAGTTGCAAGCTTTTCATTCTTGTAACCGAATTTTGCCGTCTTGACATATTCACCGTTGACATATACGCCGCCGCGAACGATAACATCACCGACATAGGGTGTGCCGTCTGCGTTTTTCAGGTATACGCTCGCATACGCCGCACGGCGCATAACGAGATTATTGCAGGGATAGAGATTCATACTCGACGGGCTTGATTCTCCGCTTTGAATGTTATTTTCAAAATATGTGCCGTAATAATCAAAGCCATCATAGTTTGAGGAGAAATATACATCTCCTTTTATTCCGTCTTCTTCATATATTGCAAATTCACCGTTTGCGGTGCTGACAGCGGTCTTTTCTTTTCCCTTGCCGTCGGTGTAATACATGGTAGTCTCAACCGCAGGTGTGCAGGAGAAGAGATAAAGCTTATCCTTTAATGTGTCAACCTTGACATTGATAAAATCGCTTATACCGGTGAGAGCATGGGTAGCGGTTATCTGCGCCGTGCCGGTTTTAAGTCCCGCAAGCACAAATTCCGTCGCCGGACGGTAGCTCGTGTATGAATAATCATTTATGCTCGAATAATATGAGCCCTGTCTGTAATTAAGGTCGCTTATTTCCGAATCCGAGCTGTTCCATGAAATACGGTCGGAGAGGTCTGTCCACGCATAGTCGCCGTAGTTTGCCGAAATGACCTCTTTAAGCGATATATCTCTCTTGAGAGCAAGTATCTGTTCCTGACTCATTGCCGAAATCGACGGGATATTCGTCATGGTGAGCGTGTCGCCCGCCTCTGTGCCGTTCACCCAGAGCTTCAGTGCGTCTTTGTCGTACACATAAAGGACATAGGAATCATAGCTCCATGTGCTGTCACTGCCGTTCTTCGCCTGAATACTGACAGTGTAAATGTCACGGTAGCTTGTCGGCTCGTCCTTACTCGTTTTAACATCGGCAAGCTTCAAGGTGTATTTACCAGTGTAGCTTCCGTTCACACCTGTTCCCGGGGTATTGAAGCTTTCATAAACACATTCATCGTTTTTGGTTATGTAAAGGCGGAAAAGGTTATCTTCACCTGAACTGTAACAGTCAAAATTATCTATCGTCCATGCTATATCCACGCTTTTGCTGTTATCCGTCAGATATAATGACTCAGGCTCGCTGAGTTTAATAACCGCAGGAGGTGAGCTGAGTGTTATTTTTGCCTCGACTTTTAATGTTTCGGCGTTATATATTACCGATACGACCACTGAATATGTGTTGTCCGAGCCCGAATTATAGTCATACATCAGAACGCTTGCAGGCACAGTAGCACCGCAGGCTTTCGTTTTTGCCGAATATACCGCTTCTCCCCTGCCGTTTTTGACCGTGAGAGAAAACTCTGCATTTTCGTCTTTATCGGGAATATTACTGCTCCAGAATAAGGGTACATCTTTTCCCGATGTTGTCTTTATTTCATTGTTCGGAATTATAAGAAACGGTGTGAGACCGACTCCGAGTGTAATATCCTGCGTGTCGGCAGAAACTGCTTTTTCACTGCTTCCGTTAAATGCCGTCAATGTGAAATGAACCGTTCCGGAAGCTCCCGTAGGAGTGATTTTTCCGTCGGCGTCTATGTTTGCAACTGATGTGTCCGAGCTGCTCCAGGCAAAATGTGCGTCGGGTGAAACGGGCTTCCCGTCTGAGTCGAGCACGGTCACGAGACTTGTATCCGCATACGCATAATCGTTCTCGTCAAGGCTGAAAATCGCTCTGATTGACGGGGAGTCCTGAACGTAAATAACCGGTAACTCGGGATTATTATATACATAGGGGTCCCCGTTTGCCTCGGTGACGAGCATACCTGTCTTAATATCCTCTGCCTTAATTAAAGCGGCGGCCTTCTGAGTTACATATCTGAGTGAGCCTATGAGAAGCTCATCGCCCATATATAGCTCGGTCGTGAACTGCTTTGTTTTATCGGTCGGCGTGAGGGTGAACGAAGCGGTCATGTTCGCACCGTCAAAGCTGTCGCCGATAAGCTTAAAGGGAACCTTGTCAAAGCCCTTAACAGCCGCAAAAAGTGACTTTGAAACACCTTTTTCGTCAAGGTCGGAGGAAAGCCATTCGTTCATTGCGCTTTCTTCACTTAGCGTAAGCGTGACATTCAGCACTGGAGCTGAAGAATCCGTGCTATCAATTTCACAGCTTATGTCCTCTATTGAATCCTCGGGCAGACAGCTTTTCATAACCGCATCGGTGAGGGCAAGGCTTCCGCTTGAGCCGGGCTTATAGTCCGAAGAAAGGGAATTGCCGGCGACGTCCTTGGCCGAAACGGCTGTCACTACCGGGTGTGCGCTGTCAAGAGGCTTGACGGTATAAGGGAACGTGAGTCTGTCCCCATTCTTCGTTTCCTGTGCTTTTACTACTGTCCCGTTCACCGTAACAGATGCACTTGAAGCCGACACCGGCTCGGAAAATTCAACAACAACGGGTACAGTCTGTCCCACAGTATAGTTTGCTTTCGGGGTATAAATCGACTTCACCGTCGGCTTTGTTGAGTCGGTGAAGGTGTAATTTGCACCGCTAACCCAGGGGGCACACGAATAGTCACATGTAATGTCATCATTTACGGTAACCTTATCAAGTGAGACACTTTCAACATAATCAGCCGGCTTTACCGCACCCATTCCGAAGTAGAAGCACATAACAATACCCATTACAGCTGTGCACTGTCCCGTAAAATTCACTCTGATAGAGTTTTTATAAAACGGGGTTGTATTTCCGTCTGCATGAAGAGCATAGCTTATGTCAATATGGTCGCCGTAAACAGGCTTATCACCGCCGAAATTTGCATATCCGGCACTGTGCTTGGTCTCGGAAAGCGTATTGACAATATTGTGGTTAATGGCATACTTTTCACCCGAGGTGAGATTCATTTTTCCGCTCCAGATATTTTCCTTTGTGAATGTGCCCACAATCCGGTCAAGCTCTTTCCCCTCACCGACCGTAGGCTCACCCGAAAACGGAATCGTGGTGGCATTGCGTTTGCTCGTCTCAAAGGTGGCGTTTTTGAGATTTTTTACGTTTATGTATGCAACCGGTGCGTCGGAAATAAGAGTGTTTATTTTCTCCGAAACGGTTTTGACAGTGAAGGTTTTTTCCGCTTTTCCGTCTCTGTCCGCCGTGAAGCTGACAGTACCGCTTGAAGGCTCTGCCTTTGCACTGCCTGAAATTGTTTCGTAATCGAAAGAGACCACCTGCCCCTCTTTTGCGGCAGAGAGACTTGCAGTCACGGTGACGGTGTTATCTTTACACTCCGAGGTTTTAAACGATACAACAGCACCGTGATTTATGCCGGAGTAATCACCGACAAGGGAATTATTTTCATCAACAATAACTTTTGCCCCGTCATTCGTGAGCTGTTTTATTAAACTGTTATAGTTTTTCTCATGTTCCTCAGTCCATTCACCGTCAAGATAATATGTATCACGAAGGTAATTAATATAGCCTTCAATGACGATAATGTTCCACAAATCGTCAAGCTTTATCGGTGTACCGTCCACAACGGCGATTTTATCCCCGTCATAGTCACCGGACAGAAGCCCTAAAAGCTCCTCCTTTTCATATTCTTTGCCGTCGATTTCGGCGTGGAGATTATCCACCACACTGCCGTCCTCGCTGAGCAAGCCGTACTTTTCCATAACGGAATAGTATTTTTTCGCCTCGTCCTTGCTATTGAGAACATTCCCCAAAGCACTGAGAATTTCCTTGTTGTATTCCGGGGAATTCTCAAAAAGCGACGCCATGACAACGCCCGGTATCATGCTGAGCGTCATAAGCACAGCCATAAATACGGCAACAATTCGATAAAACTTTTTCATCTTCAAAATCCTCCTTGACCGTTACGGTAAATAAAACTAAATCGGGCATACCTTAATAGTACAAATAAACATGAAATATATAATACCGATTTTATATTATCACTCCGGCGGTGAATTTGCAATACGATATGACAATTAATGCTGATTTTCGTTCAGTAAATTCTCAGCGTGACACGTTTTCTCCCGTAATGCTTGTTTTTTACGCAAAACGATGATATAATGAGAAAAATTCTGCTAAGGGCAGTGACGGAGGTAGAAAATGAGAAAGGTTACATCACTTTTGGTATGCTTGATTTCGGTTATGCTGATTTTCTGTTCATGCTCAGGCGACACCGGCGAGGACGTCAACTACATAATTACGTTCAAGTGCGAAAACAAAAACGATGAGTGGAAATATGAAATGCAGACACAGGGCATAGTCACCGTTACGCCCGAAATAACAAATGAGTCAGACAAATCGGTTTCATATTCGTTCATTCTCGAATCCGTCGGCGAGGGCGAGACAAATATCAGCTTCCTCTGCTTTGACACTCAGAAGAACGAAGAAACAAGAAAAGCCGATTATCTCATCAAGGTTGATAAAGACTATAAAATAACAGCAGAGCTTCTTTCGGATTCAGATGAAAGCACCGCTTCGCCGGTCAGCATTAAAAGCACTGCCGATGCGGAAAGCTATGTTGAAGCCGCTCTTGAAAAGAAAAATCCCGACGACGAGGGAAAGCTCTTCTGTGAAGCGGAAAAGCTTTCACAGGAGAAATATATTGTGAGAGTTTTCCGCCTTGAAACGAACAGTGACGGAAAAGCCGTGAAAAAATACATAAAGAGCTATGTTGTTTTTGAAAACGGCAAGATGAAAGAAAAAACCGAAGATAATATTCAGGATGTTATAATAACTGTCAAATAAAAACAAACTGATTAATAACAGACACTTATCGGGGCTTGTTGCCCCGATTTTTTCGATATTTTTTCAATGAAATTTGATATATTTTTATTGACAAACGATAAAATCTGTGCTATACTTCCGTCAGAATAAAGAAGATTTGGGAGGTTTTGTTATGTATTCTTCACTCACATCGGTCAAGGTCACGAGAATAATCACCGCTCTTTACTGTGCTCTGCTTCTTCTCTTCATGATTTTTGCGCCGGGTGTGCTCAAATGGTTTTTCGGCGAGGGCTTCGCTCTTCAGGTCAGAACGGCTACCATAGCGTTTTACACCTGCTGTCCCGCCGCCTGGTGCGCTCTTATCTGCGTGTGGAGGGTTCTCACAAGCATACTGAAAGGCGAGATTTTCACGCAAAAAATCGTTTTTGCCATGCGGCTTCTCTCGTGGTGCTGTGCATTTGTTGCCGTTGACTGCTTTATCGCCGCATTTTTCGCACATATCTTTTTCGTTTTTTCCGCCGGTGCGGCATTTATGATGCTCATTCTCCGTGTGCTGAAAAACGTGATGGCAAAAGCGACCGAAATAAAAAATGAAAACGAACTGACAATATGAGGTAACAAAATGGCAATAATAGTTAATCTTGACGTTATGCTTGCGAAAAGGAAAATGCCCTCGGGCGAGCTTGCCGAAAGAGTGGGCATAACTCAGGCTAATCTTTCAATACTCAAAACGGGCAAGGCAAAGGCGGTCAGATTTTCAACTCTTGAAAAAATATGCGAAATACTCAACTGCCAGCCCGGCGATATACTTGAATACAGGGAGGAAAATGAACAATGAACGAAAATACTTTCTCGGGTGAAAATAACTTTGAGCAAAAAGAAACGCAAAATATGTATCACACAGTACAGAATAAACGAATTAAACCCGTTGGTGAAATTGCGGATATTATCGTTATGATAATTAACTATTTTCTCACCGCAGAGCTTATTTCGTCGCTCTGCACAAGTAACGACGGCGGCTTCACATGGAGAACAACGGTGGTTTATTTTCTGTTTTTCATAACCGCTACCGTATATATACTGTCGAAGAAAAAGGAAATATCTCTTAAAGCAATACCCATCGGAGCCGCCGCTCTCGTTTTAAGCTGCTCTTTTGCTTTTCACAGCCTTTTCTCTCTTGCGCCGGTTATATTCATTTCACTGATAATCCTTTCGGGAATGTACTGCACCGTGCTGACGAAAAGCGAAATTCACTCATTCGGCAGTTATTTCTCTTTCATTGATATTTTAAGATGCGAGCTTTTTATTCCTCTCAGGCACATATTTCTCCCCTACCTGAGTATTACCAAGGGGCTGAAAAAGAGAGAACGCAAAGAGAAAGCAGAAAAAAAGAGAACTCTTCTCCCCGTCATTCTCGGCGTGCTTTTCGCCGTGCCGGTGCTTCTCGTTGTGATTCCTCTTCTTGTTAACAGCGACGCCGCATTCAGCAGTGTTATAAAGTCATTTTTTGAGCCGTTTTATGAGAAAATATCACAGTTTTTCGGCAACATCTTTGACCGCCTGTTTTCACTTGAGGGAATATTCGGTTACATTGCGGCGATATTCATTGCGCCCTACATCTTCTCGGTTATGTTCTCGTTCCGCTACGGAATAGCAAGAAGCGAAAATAAAGACACAAGCGAAAAATATCTTCGTCTGAGAAAAGCCTCAAAAAGCTTTCTCGGCACATTCCTTGCGGTAATATGCGTTGTGTATGCAGTCTATCTTCTTTCTCAGACGGCGTATTTCTTCAGCGCATTCACGGGGCATCTTCCGTCGGGAGTGAAAATAAGCGTCACCGAGTATGCGAGAAGCGGATTTTTTGAAATGGTGAAAATTGCCGTGATAAACTTCTTCCTCGTTGCGTTTTCGGTTGTCTTTTCAAAGCGCAAAAGCGGAAAAATCACGGGCATTGTCAAGGCTCTCAATGTTTTCCTCTGCGTTTTCACAATAATCATCAGCGCAACCTCAATTTCAAAAATAGTCCTCTATATCAGTCGCTTCGGTCTGACCGAAAAGAGAATTTATGTTTTCGTTTTCGATATACTTTTGATTATTATGTTACTGTGCGTTATTCTGCGCTTCTTTATTGAAAAATTCCCGTATATGAAAGTAATTACCGCTTCTGTATGCGTATGCCTTGCCGTTCTCGGTCTTTCGGGCACAAGCAAATTCATCGCCGACAGAAACACTGACGCATACCTGAGCGGAAAGCTGAAAGAAATAGATATTGACACACTGTATTGTATGTCGCCGTCCTCCGTCGAAGCTCTCGAAAGAATTGCAAATTCGGAAACTGAAAGCGCAAAGGACGCCGCCACCGCTCTTGAGAGAATACGCAACTACTTTGTCAATTACCACTCATCTCCCATAATAAACAGTGACGGAACACTCAACAAAAACGCCTCATTCGATAACCTTGAGGAATACAGAGCCGGCAAAATAATCGCCCGAAACAAAGATAAATTTTCACATCTGCTTGATAAAAACATAGCCTTTGTCTATATTGACGGCTGTGAAAAAATAAAGTCAATCAGCGTTTCGACAGATAAAGAAACCGTCGGTGTTTCAAACGCAGACGGCTCCTGCCTTGAGGATTACCGCCTTTTCAGATTTGAGATTAACACGGAAAATGTCAAGACCTTTTATTTCGATGTTGTCACCGAAAACAGTGAATACAGCTTCAGGCACAGCACAAACTTTATCTCACTCAGCTCCTACAGCGGCAAAAAGATTGAATCCTACCCTTATGAAGAAAATAAAATTTTCAATGAATCCGGTGTTATGGAATATATCGGATACTGAAAGGAGAAGCGGTCTTGACGCTCAATGAAAACATTAAAACGGCAGAAAAGCTTGCCCGTCTCGTGAGCGAAAAGGGCGGAAGCTGTTACTATGTCGGAGGCTTTGTGCGTGACAGGCTGATGAACACCGTGAGTGAGGATATTGATATTGAGGTGCACGGAATACAGCCGGACGTTCTCGAAAAAATACTCGATGAAACCGGAGAAAGAATTTCAGTCGGTGAAAGCTTCGGTATCTATTCTCTCAAAGGCACCTCTCTCGATATTGCGATGCCGAGAAAAGAAAAGGTCAAAGGCGCAGGTCACCGTGACTTTGATATATCCGTTGAGCCGTTTGCAGGTGTAAAAGAAGCGGCAATGCGCCGTGACTTCACGATAAACTCGATAATGCAGAATGTTCTGACGGGCGAAATAACCGATTCATTCGGCGGAGTAAATGATATTGAGAAAAAAATTATTCGCCACGTCAGCCCCGTCTCATTCCCCGAGGACGCTCTCAGAGTGTTCCGGGCGGCGCAGTTTTCGGCAAGGTTCAATTTTAGGATAAGCGAAGAAACATCAGCCCTTTGCCGTAATATTGACGTCGGTGCACTTTCAAAGGAACGTGTCGAGGGTGAAATGAAAAAAGCACTGCTCAAAGCAGAAAGACCGTCACTGTTTTTCGAGGCTCTTCGCAGTATGAACAGGCTTTCACCCTGGTTTGACGAGCTGAAAGACACCGTCGGCGTCAGTCAGAGATATGAATTTCACCTTGAGGGCGACGTCTGGGCACACACTATGCTTGTGCTTGACGAGGCGGCAAAGCGGCGTGATACGGTCGAAAATCCTTACGGCTTTATGCTCTCTGCGCTGTGCCACGACTTCGGCAAAGCTGTGTCGAGCGTGAATGAAGACGGAGTAATCCGCTCCGTCGGTCATGAAAAATCGGGTCTGCCCCTCGTCGGACGTTTTCTCAGCCGCCTGACAAACGAAAAAAAGCTCATTCGTTACGTTCTAAATATGACCGAGCTTCACATGAAGCCGAATATCCTCGCCGCAGAAAAAGCCTCAGTCAAGGCGACAAACCGTCTCTTTGACCTCTCTGTGTCACCGCGTGACCTTATTGAGCTTTCTCTCGCCGACGACAGAGGCAGAAAAACACTTTATCCCCACCGCTCAGCCGATGAATTTCTCTCAGAAAGGCTCTCTGTCTATAACGAATATATGTCAAGGCCCTTTGTCACGGGTGATGATTTGATAAATGCCGGACTTTCACCCGATGAAAGCTTTTCGGATATTCTCGCACACGCACACAAACTGAGACTTTCGGGTGTTGAAAAAAATGCGGCACTTAAGCAGTGCCTTGCCTATAAAAAAGAAAAATTCGGATAAAAACGGGCTGTCGAATTCGACAGCCCCAGCATATTTATAAATCTTCGTCTTTATTTCAGCCACATTTTTACATTTGCGCTGTAATGACCCGAGGACTGATAGTTTTCCGTTCTGACGGGTGCGCCCCACTTGCGGCTTATTTCTTCAAAGGAATCGGTGTCAACATTTGCCCTGTCAACGCTCCAGTCCTTATTGCAGACGAGGCTCCAGTCACTGTTCGTCATCCACTCGTTTGACGCTTTATATGTCCAGAGAAGCCAATTGACGTTGCAGTTTTCCATAGTTTTAAAGCAGTTTTCCCACGTCGCCTTATCGTGCGGATAATACTCGCCCATTATGAGGGGCACGTCGAGGAAATAGAGCCTTGTCAGATAAACAAAGAGGTTGAAAATGAAATTCGAGGTCTGATAAAAGTGCATCTGATACACAACATTTTTCCACCCCTTGAGGTATGCGTGGGGAAGTGCGGCGGCTGTCCATATACACTCCATAGTGATAATATGTCTGCTGTCGGTTTTTCTGACAGTGTCATAAAGCCGTGAATAAATATATTCATTGTTCACTCTTCTCGTCAGTTCAATGCAGTCGCAGTCGCACATAGGCTCGTTCAGAAGGTCATACATCGCAACGGCGGGTTCATCACAAAAACGCCTTGCTATTTCAGTCCAGAGCTCATCGGTGAGCTGTCTGTATCTTTCGCCCTGAGATGTCTGAGCGTACAAGCCGACAGAGCCGGTTTTTCCGTTGTGCGGAGCATCGCTCTGATAACCGACCGCACCGTGCATATCGAGAATAACATATATTCCTCTTTTTCTGCACTGCTCAACAGCCCATTCAAGGCGTGAGAAATCCCATTTTCCGTCCTTATCGAGGATTTTTGTTCCGTTATCGTCATAGTAAAAATTTCTGAACCAGAACGGAAGTCTGATGCAGTTGAAGCCCATAGCGGCGATGTTGTCAAAATCCTGCTCGGTGATGAAATTATCATAATAGGTGTTCATGAGCTCGTATGCCTTTTCCTGACCGAAGCGTTCCTCAAGCCTTGTTAAAACAGTATAATTATCATAGTTTTCAATCTTATTGCCGTTTTCGTCCGTTCCGGTATACGGGCAGAGCCAGTCCTCCCATATAAGCCATGCGCCGATATTAACGCCGCGAAGAAAAACCTTTTCGCCCTTTTCGTTGACAATATTCATTCCCTTGGTGTGGAGAAAGTCGCTGTCTTTAAGCTCTGTCATTTCTTTTATTTCGCAGTTCTCAGTCAAGCCGCTTTCGGCAAAAGCGAAAACAAAGGTTGAAAGAAACATGATTAAAGCGAGAAAGACGGATAAGCTTTTTTTCATTACGGTTTTCATAGTTACCCTCCTAAAATATTACTGTTATTTTTATACCATTAAAATCCGTAAAAATCAATACCGCATATTATTCTGATATAAAAAAATCCGCCGGAAAACGCCTTATGGCGCAATCTGACGGATTTCACTTTATTAATTTTTTATGCCGCTACCGCAGTTTTTGCCTTTTTTGAAAGGAAATACAGCAACACGCTTATTCCGAGAACAACGGCAAAACCGACAATATCCGAAAGCGTACCGGGAATCATCATTCCGATACCTCCGGCGGCGATGAGTACCCTCAGCACAACAGGTATCTTTCTGAAAAGATAACCGTTGAGTGCCGCCGCAACGCCGAAGAGACCGACTATTGCACTCAGAGAAATCTGAAGAACCTTATACCATGCAGTGACGTTTTCAAACAGCATTGCAGGGCTGTATGCGAAGATATAGGGAACGATGAATGCCGCTATTGCAAGCTTTGTTGCATTGAGACCGGTTTTCATCGGGTTGGACTTTGCAATAGCCGAGCCCGCATACGCCGCAAGCGCAACGGGAGGTGTAATATCGGCGACAATACCGAAATAGAACACGAAGAAGTGCGCCGCAACAACGGGGAAGCCGAGCTGAATAAGTATCGGTGCACAGGTTGCCGCCATAATGCAATAGTTTGCGGTCGTGGGCACGCCCATACCGAGAACGATACAGCACAGCATTGTGAGAACAAGACCGATAATGGTCGTATTTCCGGCAAGCTGAACTATTGCGTTGATAAGCGTTGAGGCAAGTCCCGTAGCTGTGATACAACCGGAAATGATACCCGCCATAGCGCACGCAACAGCAACGGTAATGGCACCCTTTCCGCCGGCGACAAGTGCATCGCCTATTGTCAGAACGGTCTTCTTGAGAGCACCGAGAAGCTTCTCCTTTTTGTTCTCAACCTTTCCGAAAAGAAGCGGGAAGATATAGAAACCGCCGAGAATTGCTCTGAGAGCAGTAATCTCCTCTTCGTCATCCTCAAGTGCGCTGATAATGAAATTCAGCATTCCGACGAAAGCGGCGCAGGCTATTGAAATAGCCGCCGAATAAGCCATCGTCCTTGCACCCGTTGAAACAAGAGCAATAAGAAGAATGAGCGGATACATAAGGTATCTGTCCTTGACAAGTGTTTTCCACTTTGGAAGCATATCACGTGAAATGCCCTTTAAGCCGAGCTTTTTCGCTTCAAGGTGAACAGCTATGAATATACCCGTAAAGTAGAGCACTGCCGGAAGTATTGCTTTAACCGCAACCTTCGCATACGGCAGATTCATATATTCCGCCATAAGGAACGCCGCCGCGCCCATAATCGGGGGCATTATCTGACCGCCGGTCGAAGCCGCCGCCTCAACCGCACCGGCAAACTCGGGCTTGTAGCCCGTCTTTTTCATCATCGGTATTGTGACTGAGCCCGTTGTAACCGTGTTGCCGACGGACGAGCCGGATACCATGCCGCAGAGTGCGGAGGAAATAACCGCTACCTTTGCGGGTCCGCCCGATGACCAGCCCGCAATACGGTTTGCAAACGAGATGAACAGATTTGCAATACCCGTTCTCTCAAGAAATGCGCCGAAGATAATAAACAGAACTATGTAGGTGTAGCACACGTTGACGGGAGTGCCTATGACACCGCTTGTCGAATAGAAGAGCGTTGCCATCGTTTCACGAAGCATCTGATAAAACGATGTGCCGAATGAAAGCTTGTTATAGAATGTATATATAAGAAGTGCTCCCGCAACGCAGAGAATCGGCACGCCGACGCAACGCCGGCAAAGCTCGACAAGGCACAAAATTCCGACTATCGCCATTACGACGAGATAAACCGGAAGCCGCTTGCCCATGAGGATAATATCCTTTGCGTTGAATGCAAACCAGAAGAAACAGCCGGCACCGATAAGCATAATTGCGATGTCATACAGTGGCAGACTGTTCGGTTTAACGTGCTTTTTGTTTGCCGGATAGTTGAGAAAGCCTATCAGCATTATGAAGCCCATAAAGAGAGAAAGTCTCTTTTCCGGAAGAGTTGTCGAAAAGAGCGTCATAAAAATACAGAAAAGCGAAAAGCCTATCGTCAATACGGTAATGATGATTTTAGGTATGCCCGTCCATATACGGGTATTCGACTCTTTGTCGTATTTTCGCATAACCTCGTCAAGGTCAGCCGCCATATCGCCACTCTCACCCGAAAGCTGAGCGTCTTTGATTTCTTCGGGAATATCCGTCTTTTTATCAATACTCAAGAGGAATATCTCCTTTCATTTTTATTTCAAAGGACTGCGAAGTGTATTGCTCCGCAGTCCCCTTTTATCAAATCAATACGTTTTGATTATTTAACCGTGATTCCTTTTTCGGCAAAATACTTAACTGCGCCGGAATGGTAGGGAACAGATGTAATGCTTGTTGCATAGTCAAGTGAGAGCTCCCCGTACTTTGCATGGTTTTCAACAAGATTTTCGGCATTGTCGAAAATGTCAGCGCAAAGAGCATAAACTGCATCTTCGGAAACATCGTTATTTGCAAGAATAACTGCGCCGACACCAACCGTGAGAACATCCTCATCAAGACCGTAAACATCTTTTGCGATTGTGCACTCTGCGTAGTAGGGAGAGGCTTCGATAAGCTTTGCTATATGCTCCTCGTCAAGCGAAACGAGGCATACGTCCTTAGTGGTCGAAAGGTCTGTGACCGCCGTTGTCGGAGCACCCGCAACGATAAATGCGGCATCAATCTTGCCATCCTTGAGAGCGTCTGCGCTGTCGCCGAATGACTGATATGTCGGGGTGATGTCGTTTTCGGTAAGACCGTAAACACCGAGAATATCAATGGCGTTGAAATAAACGCCCGAGCCTGCCGCACCGATTGAAACATTCTTTCCCCTGAGGTCGGCAACCGTCTTGATTGCGGGGTCAAGAGTGACTATCTGAACCTGCTCTGTGTAAAGAGCGGCAACAGTCGAGAAGCAGGTAATCGGAGCTTCAAAAAGATTCGTACCGGCATAAGCATAAGCCATAACGTCTGACTGACAGAAAGCAAGGTCAGCTGCCTTGTCTTCAAGGTCTTCCACG
The DNA here is from genome assembly GCA_045639785.1 of Acutalibacteraceae bacterium. GTDB lineage: Bacteria > Bacillota > Clostridia > Oscillospirales > Acutalibacteraceae > UBA6857. The sequence continues at coordinate 19,131 of JAZUDT010000007.1, forward strand.
TTTGCCTTTGAGCCGTTACCGACGATAGCGGTAATCTTTGTGTCGGTGTTGTTTGAAGCGTGCTGTGCTATAACAGAACCGAATGCATAATATGTACCGGATTCACCGCCTGTAACAAAACGGAGCTTGGAAGCTGACGGAGCGGCGTCTGTGGTTGATTCGCCGTTATTGCTCTGTGCCGGCTGAGTACCGCCGCAGGCAGCAAACGAAAATACAACGAATACAACTGCAAGAAGAATTGCGAGAACTTTTTTCATAAAAATCATTCCTTTCAATTACTGAGGGATATTCCCCCGTGATTTATTCATTATAAAGAAAAAGAAGTATTTAGTCAAGTGGAATATTGCAAATTCATCGGTCAAATTGAATAATTTTAAAAAAATCCAAAAAAAGTCTTGCATTTTATCAGACCCTGTGATATACTGCCATTTGTTACGGAGGCTTAGCTCAGTTGGCTAGAGTACCTGCTTGACGTGCAGGGGGTCACTGGTTCGAGCCCAGTAGTCTCCACCATGTAAAAACCTCTTTTGTCCACCTGACAAAAGAGGTTTTTTAGTTTACCGGCAGCGGCGTCGATGACTGGGATTTTTTGTGTCAAAGGGTAGAAAAATTCATGGTTTTGTATTATAATGAATTCAACAAACTGGAATTTGACGAGGAAAACATGATTGAAACAAAACATTTGAAAATATATGTAGCTTCTCAGGAACAGATGGAGACATTCATCGCGGCACAATCGATCGACGTTCTGAAAACGGCTTACACGGAAATGCTTGACGGATGTCTGGCGCATCCCAATCTGTGGGAGTGGTATGCCATC
>JAZUDT010000008.1:0-25345 GCA_045639785.1 Acutalibacteraceae bacterium
GGGAAAGCGATATTTGCATCTTTTATTATGACGAAAACTACATGCCGCCACGCAGAAAAAACAGCCGCCACGACCTTTGCGGTTATCAGCCCAAAAGCGGAACGGCTGTAGCATACGCTTATGCTGTGCAGAAGAAAAAGAAGATATTTAATCTTTGCGAGTAGGTACCGGCGTCCCGTTAATCTCTTTATTTTAATTTGACAAAAACAGTCATATATGGTAGAATTCAAGCGGTGCCAACAGACACCCTCAAAGGCAACTATATACGGTAGGCGGTCAGCTCTCACCCAAGAGGGCAAAAGACTTTTCGCCCTCGGAAAGGGGGCGGTGCTTATGATTTCACTTTCGGAAGTAATTTTGTTACTTACATTGATTGTGCAAATAATAGCACTTGTTATTAACATAACAAAAAAGAAATAAACCGCCCAAGCTCGCAACTGGCGGTTTATTCTTTAATAAACTGATTATTTGAGGGCTAACCGTCTATCGGTTGCCTTTCTGTTATTATTATAGCATGATTTTTCATTTTGTCAACCCGCCTTCTTCTAATCAACAATTAATAATGAATAATTAATAATTGTGGGGCGCAAAATGCGCCGAATTGATGTGAGAAGAGCGTAGGTTTCTTTTCTGAATCGACAAGGGCGGGAGGATGATATCCTCCCATACGACGAAAAACGGTGAAAAGATAAGCACAATCCCTCCACCGATACGGTTAAAATGGCGGAAAGGTGAGCAGTATCCCTCCACCGGCACGGTTAAAATGGCGGAAAGGTGAGCAGTATCCCTCCACCGGCTTCGCCGGTCCCCCTCCCTTTGTCAAGGGAGGCAGTAAAAGGCTCCCCTTGCTAAAGGGTGAGGGGATTATCCACCCGAATAATCCGCATAAAAAAGCGGGCGGATGATATCCGCCCTTACGATTGTGCAATTATACAATCGGGTGTGGGCGTAGCCCACCCACAATTATTAATTATTAATTGTTAATTATTAATTAGCTAAGTTGACCTTATCGCCGGCATCTGTTATAATTCCGACAGGGCGGCGCATACCGCTCAGGTGTGTTAAAGGGAGTGTTTTTTTGAAAGAAAAGGGAATCACGGGCAGTACGCTGAAAATTGTTGCCCTTGTCGCTATGACGCTTGACCATGTTGCGTGGGGGATTATCGACCCGCTTCTCGTCAGAGCGGGCGTTTCGACGGAAAATTTCTTTTCGCCGCTTTACAGCATTTCCGTTTCGCCGGTGATGTGCGTGACGTCCTTTGTTTTTCACACCGTCGGCAGAATTACGTTTCCCGTTATGCTGTTTCTGCTTGTCGAGGGCTTTGTTCACACGTCAAGCCTGAAAAAATATATAAGAAATATGGCTGTTTTTGCACTGCTCTCTGAGCTTCCGTTTAATCTTGCCTTCAGCAATAAACTGCTTTCGAGCGGCTCAAACGTGCCGTATCTTGAGGGGCAGAACGTCTTTGTCACGCTGACGCTTTCGCTTGTGATGCTTGCGGCGGTGAATTATCTGACCGAAACGCAGAAGCTGCCCGCCTTTCTCGGCGCAGCGGGCGTTATCGGCACAGCCGCACTGAGCTTTTCGGTTTCGTTTTTCCCGGTCGCAAAGACAGCGGCGGCATTCGGCTTCAAAGCGAACATTATTTCCGTTTCGGTATGCGCCTTTGCTGTGTTTTTAATCCTGCTCATGCTTATCCGCAGGGCAGACAGCGACAAACGGGCGGGAATAAGCCTTTCAATGCTCGTCATTCTGATTTTTGCCGCAATAAGCTATGTCCTTGAGAGCGACTACTGCTTCACCGGTGTTGTCGCCGCCGCACTGATGTATTTTCTGCGGAAAAACAAAACCGCAGAGTATGCCGCCGGCTGTGCATATCTGCTGAGCTGTTCGTTCAGCGAAGCGGGCACGGTGCTCGGTCTGCCTCTGGTGGCGGCGTATAACGGCAAAAGAGGACTTAAACTGAAATATGTCTTCTATATCTACTATCCGGCGCATCTTCTCGTTATATGGGCGGTGCGTGCGATAATGAAGGTATAGCTAAAAACAAAACCTGCGCATACAAAAAGGACGGCATGAGGTGATACTTCACGCCGTCCCGATGCTTTATTGACGGATTAAAACTCTATTTCCATTTCGTCATAAGAGACTATAAAACCGTTCTCCTGCGCTAAAGGCACAAGCTCATCATAGGTGTAGCCGCCGTTGTGCGAAAAATGATTGAGACAGAAAATCGTGTTTTCGTCAGCGTTTTCGTTCTTGAGAAGCCTCTCCTTAACCATGCTGCAGGCGGTGAGATTCATGTGAGTTCCGGCGACGGCTTTTCTGTTCGTGCTCGTGCAGTCGAGAGAAACAAAGTCGAATTTTATTCCGCTTTTTTCAATATATTTCCATGCGTCGTGGAAGAAAAAGCCCGTGTCGTGGGCATAAAGAAGCGACTTTCCGTCTTTCTGAATGATATAAATAAGTGCGTCATAGCCCGGGGCATGATTTGCCCGAAGAGGCGTAATAACATAGCCGGCGGTGACAAAGGGTGCATATTTCTTCACGGTATGCACGCTCAGAGCCTTTCTGTCACGGATAAATACCTTCTGCTCTTTCAGAACGGGAAGAAGCCTTTTCGACGACTTGTTCGATATGAAAACGTCGAGAGGCTTTTTGTCTTTTCCGTCGTCGGGGAAGTGGGCATAGACGGGTGAAACACGGTAGCACAGGTCATAAGGATAAAGATGGTCGTCGTGGGCGTGAGTGATGAGCAGAGATTTGACATCTCTCAGGTCAAGCCCGTAGTTCATGACGTGAAGATAAGTGTCGGCGGGAAAGTCAATAAGCAGTTCGCCGTTGATGAGAGCCTGAGAGCGGGTGCGTATGTTTTTTCCGCCCGCCTGTCTCGCCTTTTCACAGACCTCACAGCTACAGAAAAGAGCGGGTATCGCCTCTGCGGCGGCAGTTCCGAAATACTTGATTTTCATAAAAATTTTCCACCTTTGAATTGATAAACAGATTATACACCGTGAAAACGGATTTTTCAACAAATTAAGGCAAACGGAGCAAAAAATACCGAAGAAAAAAAGCGAAGTTTTTGTTTGTCAATTTGCACAAAGAAAACGGCTCTTGTGGTCAAGTCACGCTGAAGACACAATATCTTGAAAAGCGTTGATTTTCAAGGCGTTTCGGGGCAAAAAATTTTCAGAAAAATCTCAAAAAAAGTGCACAAAAGCGTTGACAAACACGAGGGTTAGTGTTATCATATACAAGCGTGTGATTGGGCGTATTATGCCATTGCGCCCTTTTCACCACTATTCGATATGCGATGATGTGGGAGGTGGCCACCCTCGAGGTGGGGAATTTCCACGGAGTATGTCCGATTCAAAACCGGGCGAAATCATACACACCGTTAAGGTGCTGCGCTTGCGTTAAAGTGAAGCCGTGCCCCAATGCACAGTCGGCGCACTTTAAGCGGTACAGGTGTGTCAATCTGCGTTTTCAGCACATTCCCGGAAATATAATTTCCGGTTTTTAAATGGAACGGGTCAAAACACCCGGCTGTGTGTTGAATTTGCATTGCCCGCCAATTTTAAGGAGGCGAACAAAATGGCAGTAAACGAAAAAATCCGTATCAGACTCAAGGGTTACGATCACACCCTTGTCGATAAGGCGGCAGAGACTATTGTTGAGACAGCAAAGCGCACAGGCGCATCGGTCTCCGGTCCCATACCCCTTCCGACAGAAAAAGAGATTGTCACAATTCTCCGTGCTGTTCACAAGTACAAGGACTCAAGAGAACAGTTTGAACAGAGAACACACAAAAGGCTTATCGACATAATCAGACCTACACCGAAGACGGTTGAGGCTCTGACAAGTCTTGAGCTTCCGGCCAGTGTTGCAGTTGAAATCAAATCCTTATAATCAATGATTTCTTAAAACCGACACGGTTTCGGTCAAGTCGGCATTGCCGACCAATAACCTGAGGAGGTAAAACAAATGAAAAAAGGACTTATCGGAAGAAAAGTCGGCATGACCCAGGTTTTCAGCGATAACGGCAACGTAGTTCCCGTTACGGTTGTTGAGCTTGGTCCGTGCGCAGTCGTTCAGATGAAGACCGCTGAAAATGACGGCTATGAAGCTGTCCAGCTCGGTTTCGACGACAAAAAAATCGCAAGAGTCAACAAGCCCATGAAAGGTCACTTCGACAAGGCGGGCGTTGCTCCCAAGAAAGTCCTCAAGGAGTTCCGCTTTGATGACACAAGCGCATACAAAGCAGGCGACATCCTTAAGGCAGACGTGTTCGCCGCAGGCGACAAGGTTGACGTAGTCGGCACAAGCAAGGGTAAGGGCACCGCAGGTACAGTCAAAAGATGGAACTTCGGCAGACTTAAAGAATCTCACGGTACCGGCCCCGTTGCAAGACACGCAGGTTCTCTGGGTGCTTGCTCAGACCCCTCGAGAGTTTTCAAGGGAAAGAAGCTTGCCGGTCATCTCGGCTGTGAGCGTGTCACAATCCAGAATCTTGAAGTTGTCAAGGTTGACACGGAAAACAACCTCATCGCTATCAAGGGCGCTATCCCCGGTCCCAAGAAGGGCATAGTCGTCGTTGTTGACAGCGTTAAAGCGTAAGGAAGGAGTTGATTTCAATGCCTAACATTTCAGTATTCGACGTTGCAGGTAAAAAGGTTTCCGACTTAGAATTAAGCGAAAACATTTTCGGTATTGTTCCGAACGTATCGGCAATGCATCTCGTAGTTGTTAACTACTTAGCAAATCAGCGTCAGGGCACACAGTCAACCCTGACCCGCTCAGAAGTAAGCGGCGGCGGTATCAAGCCGTTCAGACAGAAGGGCACAGGCCGTGCAAGACAGGGTTCGACAAGAGCTCCGCATTACACACACGGCGGTATCGCTTTCGGCCCCAAGCCGAGAACATACGGCGGCTCAATCAACAAGAAGGTCAGAAGACTCGCTATGAAGTCTGCTCTTTCGTCAAAGGTTGCGGCTGAGGAAATGGTCGTTCTCGACAACCTCGCACTCGCAGAAATCAAGACGAAGGAAGTCGTCAAGGTTCTTTCAGCTCTTGAGACAGGCAAAAAGGTTCTTCTTGTTCTGCCTGAGAAGAATGATGTTATTTACAGAAGCGCAAGAAATATTGCCGGTGTTAAGACAACTCTTGTCAGCACACTCAATGTTTATGACATTCTCAACTGCGACACAATCGTAGTTCTCAAGGACGCCGTAACAAAGATTGAGGAGGTATATGCATAATGAAGTTTGCAGAAGACATTATCCTCCGCCCGATTATCACCGAAGAGAGCATGGCAGGCACAGCCGATAAGAAGTATGCTTTCGAGGTTGACAAGAAGGCAGGCAAAGCAGAAATCGCAGAAGCAGTCGAAAAGCTTTTCGGCGTCAAGGTTCTTAAGGTCAACACCCTTAACTGCAATGGCAAGCTCAGAAGATACGGCCGCTTCGAGGGTTACACAGCGTCTTGGAAAAAGGCAATAGTTACCCTCACTGAGGATTCAAAGACTATTGAATTCTTCGACGGATTGCTCTAATCCGAAAACACCACCGCATACTATTATATATATGTATGCGTAAAATAATCCGGCGGCGATGTATGAAGGTTTGACGTCCTTCGCGAAGCCGCTTCAAGGAGAGTGAATAAAATGTCAATCAGATTTTATAAGCCCATGACGAATGGTACTCGTAATATGTCTGTAACTGATTATTCCGTTCTCTCAAAGGTTAAGCCCGAGAGAAGCCTGCTTGAGCCGATGAACAACACGGCGGGCAGAAACAGCTACGGCAGAATTACAGTTCGCCACAAGGGCGGCGCAAACCGCAGAAAGTACCGTATAATCGACTTCAAGAGAGACAAGTTCAACATGAAGGCTGAAGTTCTCACTCTTGAATATGACCCCAACCGTTCAGCTCACATCTGCCTCGTGCAGTATGAAGACGGCGAGAAGAGATACATCCTCGCTCCGGACGGTCTTAACGTAGGCGACACAATCGAAGCAGGCCCCGACGCCGACATCAAGGTCGGCAATGCACTGCCCCTGACAAACATTCCTGTCGGTACAATAGTTCACAATGTTGAGCTTTACCCGGGCAGAGGCGGTCAGCTTGCAAGATCAGCCGGTAACTCAGCACAGCTTATGGCTAAAGAGGGTGCGTATGCACTTCTCAGACTTCCCTCATCAGAGCTTCGTAAGGTTCCCGTTATCTGCATGGCAACAGTTGGTGTTGTCGGCAATACAGACCACGAAAACGTGAAGATAGGTAAAGCCGGCCGTACACGCCACATGGGTATTCGCCCGACAGTTCGCGGTTCCGTTATGAACCCCTGCGACCACCCGCACGGCGGCGGCGAAGGCAAATCACCCATCGGTCGTCCGGGTCCTGTTACACCTTGGGGCAAGCCTGCTCTCGGTTACAAGACACGTGCTAAGAAGAACCGTTCAGATAAGCTTATTGTTAAGCGTCGTAACGACAAGTAAGTCGAGAAAGGAGCATGAATAATGAGCAGAAGCACTAAAAAAGGACCTTTCGTGCAAGAGAAGCTTCTCGAAAGAGTTAATGCAATGAACGAAAAGGGCGAGAAAATCGTTCTTAAAACATGGAGCCGCAGCTCGACAATATATCCTGAATTTATAGGACATACATTCGCTGTTCACGACGGCAGAAAGCATGTTCCCGTATATGTAACCGAGGATATGGTCGGTCACAAGCTCGGTGAATTTGCACCTACACGTACCTTCAGAGGTCATGCAGGTTCAAAAACCTCAAACAACGGTAAGTAAGTCGAAAGGAGTGTATTATAATGGAAGCAACTGCAAAAGTTACTTTTGTGCGTATAGCACCTCGTAAGGTTAAGATAGTTCTCGACCTTATCCGTAATCAGCCCGCTGATAAAGCTATGGCAATCCTCAAATACACACCGAAGGCTGCGTGTGAGGTTGTTTCAAAGCTGCTTAAATCAGCAATGGCAAATGCAGAAAACAAGGATATGGACGTTTCAAAGTTATACGTGAGCGAATGCTTCGTTAACCAGGGACCCACCCTTAAAAGAATCAGACCGAGAGCTCAGGGTCGTGCAAACAGAATCTTGAAAAAGACTTCTCACATAACCCTCGTGCTTAAGGAAGCAGAATAAGAGAAGGAGGTAATACAATGGGACAGAAAGTTAATCCTACCGGTTTAAGAATCGGCGTTATTAAGGACTGGGAGTCACGTTGGTATGCAAAGAAGGGCGACTTCGGCAAAACCCTCGTAGAAGACTACGAAATCCGTGAATACCTCCTTGAAACACTTGCTCCCGCAGGTGTACCGAAGGTTGAAATCGAACGTGACGCAAAGCGTGTTCGCATCAACATTCATGTTGCAAAGCCCGGCATGGTCATCGGTCGCGGCGGCGCAGAAATCGAAAAGCTCAAGGCTATTCTTGAGCAGAAGCTCGGCAAGGCTGTTTCGCTCAACATCATCGAGGTTAAATTACCCGACGTAAACGCACAGCTCATCGCCGAAAATATCGCAGGTCAGCTCGAAAGACGTGTTTCCTACCGCCGTGCTCTCAAGCAGGCTATCGGCAGAACCATGAAGCTCGGTGCAAAGGGTATCAAGATTCAGGTTTCGGGTCGTGTCGGCGGAGCGGAAATCGCCCGTTCAGAGACCTATAAGGAAGGTACAATTCCTCTTCAGACAATCCGTGCCGACATCGACTACGGCTTTGCAGAAGCAAAGACAACCTATGGCCGTCTCGGTATAAAGGTCTGGGTATATACAGGTGAGGTTCTTCACGCAGCCAACAACTCTCGCGGCGACAGAAAGCCCAGAGACAAGCGTGCCAGAAGACCCCGTAAGGAAAGGAGCGCAAACTGATGTTAATGCCTAAGCGTGTTAAGCGCAGAAAAGTGCAGAGAGGCCGCATGAAGGGTGCTGCACACAAGGGAAATACAGTCACATACGGCGATTACGGTCTTGTCGCTCTTGAGCCCGCATGGATAACCTCAAGACAGATTGAGGCAGCCCGTATTGCCATGACCCGTTATATCAAGCGTGGCGGTCAGGTCTGGATAAAAATCTTCCCTGACAAGCCCATAACACAGAAGCCCGCCGAAACCCGAATGGGCTCCGGTAAAGGCTCGCCCGAATACTGGGTCGCAGTCGTCAAGCCCGGCAGAGTTATGTTTGAAATCGCCGGTATTGAAGAGAGCGTCGCCCGTGAGGCTATGAGACTTGCATCAAACAAGCTCCCCATTAAGTGCAAGTTTGTTGTAAAGAATAAGGAAGAACAGGATGGTGAACAGTAATGAAAGCAAGTGAAATCAGAAAACTGTCCGCCAAAGAGATGGACGCTAAGCTCGCAGAGCTTAAAGACGAGCTCTTTAAGCTTCGCTTTCAGCAGGTTGTTAACCAGCTTGACAACCCCATGAGAATAAACGCTGTTAAAAAGGATATTGCAAGAATCAAGACGGTTCAGCGTGATATCGAATTACACGGCGCAAATTCTTAAGAAAGGGAGGTCATTGAATTATGGAAAGAAACCTCAGAAAGACTCAGGTCGGTATCGTATCCAGCGATAAGATGGACAAGACGGTTGTCGTATCAATCAAGGATAAGGTAAGACATCCTCTTTATAAGAAGATTGTCAACCGTACAGTCAAAATCAAGGCTCATGACGAAAACAACGAATGTGGCATAGGCGACAAGGTTCTCGTTATGGAGACACGCCCCCTTTCAAAGGATAAGAGATGGCGTGTGGTCGAAATCATAGAGAAAGCCAAGTAATTGGTGCAGCTAATTAAAGGAGGACAATATCAATGGTACAGCAACAGACTCTCCTGAAGGTTGCCGACAACACAGGCGCAAAAGAGCTTATGTGCATACGTGTTCTTGGCGGCTCAGGCAGAAAATATGCTAATATCGGCGACGTCGTTGTTGCTTCTGTCAAGAAGGCGGCACCGGGCGGCGTTGTAAAGAAAGGCGAAGTAGTACGTGCTGTTATAGTCAGAAGCGTCAAGGGTCTTCGCCGTGAAGATGGTACCTACATTCGCTTCGACGAGAATGCAGCCGTTATCATCAAGGAAGACAAGAACCCCAAGGGTACCCGTATTTTCGGGCCGGTAGCAAGAGAGCTTCGTGATAAGGATTATCTCAAGATTCTCTCACTTGCTCCGGAAGTACTCTGATTGGAGGTGCAAAGATGAATAAAGTTCATGTTAAGACAGGTGACCAGGTCGTCGTCATCAACGGTAAGGACAGAGGCGCAAGAGGCAAGGTCATGCAAGTCAGCCCCTCAGAGGGTAAGGTTATTGTTGAGGGTATCAACATCGTTAAAAAGCACGTAAAGCCCAAGAAAATGGGTGAGGCAGGCGGAATTCTCAGCGCAGAGAGTGCCCTCTATGCTGATAAGGTTCAGGTCGTATGCCCCAAGTGCGGCAAGCCGACAAGAGTCGGTCACGTCATCGATGAGAAAACCGGCAAGAAGATGCGTGTGTGCAAAAAGTGCAGCGCAAAGTTTGAATAAGGGAGGAACATGACTAATGGCAGCAAGATTAAAAGAAGCCTACGTCAATGAGGTTGCACCTGCATTGATGAAGAAGTTTGGCTACAAGAGCGTCATGCAAATCCCGAAGCTTGAAAAGGTAGTCGTCAACGTCGCTTGCGGCGAAGCAAGAGACAACTCCAAGATGATGGATGCCATCGTCACGGATATAAGAACTATCACCGGTCAGCAGCCCGTTCTCTGCAAGGCAAAGAAGTCGGTCGCTAACTTCAAGCTCCGTGAAGGTATGATTATCGGTGCAAAGGTTACTCTCAGAGGCGAAAAGATGTATGAATTTGTTGACAGATTCTTCAATCTCGCTCTCCCCAGAGTCAGAGACTTCAGAGGAATTAACCCCAATTCCTTCGACGGCAGAGGCAACTACTCCGTCGGTATCAAGGAACAGCTTATTTTCCCTGAAATCGAATATGATAAAATCGACAAGGTGCGTGGTATGGACATCTGCTTCGTAACCACAGCCAACACAGACGAAGAAGCAAAAGAGCTGCTCACGCTCATGGGCGCTCCGTTCTCAAAGTAAGGAGGGGTTATCGTGGCAAAAACATCAATGAAAGTAAGAGCTGCACGTCCGGCTAAATACTCGACAAGACAGCACAACAGATGCCAAATCTGCGGCAGACCTCACGCATACCTGAGAAAATACGGTGTATGCCGTATCTGCTTCAGAGAGCTCGCCCACGCAGGTCAGATTCCCGGCGTGAAAAAGGCAAGCTGGTAAAGCAATTGCATAAAGGAGGTTGACGGAATGCAAATTACCGATTCTATCGCTGATATGCTTACGAGAATCCGTAACGCTAACTCAGCAAAACACGATTCAGTTAAAGTTCCTGCGTCAAACATGAAGAAGGCAATTGCTCAGATTCTTGTTGATGAAGGATACATCAAAGGCTTCACCGTCGAAGAAGACGGCAAGCAGGGTATGATGGAAATTCAGTTAAAGTACGGCCCCAACAAGAGCCAGGTTATCACAGGTTTAAGGAGAGTTTCTAAGCCCGGTCTCAGAATCTACTCAAACTGCGAAGATATGCCCAAGGTTATGAGAGGTCTCGGTACTGTTATCGTTTCAACACCCAAGGGTGTTATGACTGACAAGGAAGCCCGCAAACAGAACGTCGGCGGCGAAGTACTTGCATTTATCTGGTAAGGAGGAGCTATTATGTCACGTATAGGCAGAATGCCGATAGCTGTTCCCGCAGGCGTTGAGGTTAAAATCAACGGTCATGACATCGAGGTTAAGGGCCCCAAGGGTACCCTCACCAGAACGGTGCACAGCGATATGGCATTATCAATGGAAGGTAACGAAATCCATGTTACACGTCCCAGCGACGACAAAGAGCACAGAGCACTTCACGGTCTCACCCGTTCACTCGTCGCAAATATGGTAGAAGGCGTTTCAAACGGCTACAAGAAGGAGCTTGAAATCAACGGTATCGGTTACCGTGCAGAGAAGAGCGGCAAAACCCTCGTTCTCACAATCGGCTATTCTCACAAGGTTGAGATGGATGAGATTGACGGCATTACCATTGATGTCCCCGCTCCGAACAAAATCGTAATTTCCGGTCCTGACAAGCAGAAGGTCGGTCAGTTCGCAGCAAACGTTCGCGAAAAGCGTCCCCCCGAACCCTACAAGGGCAAAGGTATCAAGTATGTTGACGAATTTATCCGCCGCAAGGAAGGTAAAGCCGGTAAGGGCGGTAAATAAGTTTATTAAAGGAGTGAATCATAAATGGTCAGCAGACAAGACAGCAATAAGGCAAGACAGAAGCGTCATAAGAGAGTTCGCGGTAAAATCAGCGGCACAGCAGAATGTCCCCGTCTTAATGTATATCGTTCCCTCAGCCATATCTACGCTCAGTTAATAGACGACGTTAAGGGTGTAACCCTTGTCTCCGCTTCAACGGTAGAAAAGGACTTCGAGGAATACGGTGGAAATAAAACAGCGGCACGCAAGGTCGGCGAGCTGCTTGCAAAGAGAGCTTCAGAGAAGGGCATTGAAGAGTGCGTCTTCGACAGAGGCGGGTACATCTATCACGGTCGTGTTCAGGAGCTTGCTGAGGGCGCACGTGAGGGTGGACTCAAATTCTGATAGGAGGATAAGAAATTATGGCTAAAATTGATGCATCAGCTTACGAGCTGACAGAGCGTGTTGTCGCTATAAACCGTGTATCAAAGACTGTTAAGGGTGGTCGAATTTCTAAGTTCTCCGCACTTGTAGTTGTTGGTGACGGCAACGGCGTTATCGGCTTCGGTATGGGCAAATCGGGTGAAGTTCCCGACGCTATCCGCAAGGGTATTGACGCCGCAAAGAAAAACCTTATTCAGGTTTCTCTTAAGGGTACAACAATTCCGCACGAGATTATCGGCAAGTTCGGCGCAGGCGTAGTTCTCATGAAGCCCGCCGCACCCGGTACCGGTGTTATCGCAGGCGGCCCTGTTCGTGCTGTTGTTGAGACAGCTGGTATCAAGGATATAAGAACAAAGGCTATGCGTTCAAACAATCCGTGCAACGTTGTCAGAGCAACATTTGACGGTCTTTCAAAGCTTCGCAACGTCGAAGAGGTTGCAGCTGTAAGAGGAAAGACAGCGAAAGAAATCGTAGGTTAAGGAGGGCGCAGCAATGAAAGTTAAACTTGTCAAGAGCCTTATCGGCTCAAAGAAAGATCAGATTGCCACCGCTTATTCACTTGGCCTTCACAAAATAGGTGACGAGGCTATTCAGCCGGACAATGAAGCAACAAAGGGTAAGATTAAGAAAATCATACATCTTGTTGAGGTCACAGAAGCTTAAATAAGGAGGTGCGAAGTTTATGAAATTGCACGAACTCTCACCTGCGGACGGCTCAACCAAGGCTCGCAAGAGAATAGGTAGAGGCGCAGGTTCCGGTCAGGGCAAAACCGCCGGTAAAGGTCACAAGGGTCAGAAGGCCCGTGCGGGCAGAGGCATGCGTCCCGGTTTTGAAGGCGGACAGATGCCGTTACAGAGAAGACTCCCGAAGAGAGGCTTCAACAATATCTTCAGAATGGAAGTTGCCACCGTCAACGTCGGCAAAATCGACGCCGCTTTTGAAAACGGTGCAACAGTTACCATAGAAGAGCTTGTCAGCAAGGGACTTGTTAAAAAGGTTCTTGCCGGCGGCGTAAAAGTTTTAGGCAATGGTGAAGTGACAAAGAGCCTGACAGTTAAAGCAAACGCTTTCTCTGCCTCGGCTAAAGAAAAGATAGAGGCAGCCGGCGGCAAAGTTGAGGAGGTATAATTATGATTAAGACCTTCGTAAACGCCTGGAAAGTTGCCGACCTTCGTAAGAAGATGCTTTTCACAGCCCTCATCATTCTCATTTTCAGAATAGGTGCGGCTATCCCCGTTCCGTTCATCGTGGCGGGCAACATAGACACCTCATCTGAGCTTTATTCCGGTACTTTCATTCAGTACCTGAGCATGATGACCGGTAACGCTTTCACTATGGGTACGGTGTTTGCTCTTTCAATTTCACCGTATATTAACGCATCAATTATCATTCAGCTTTTAACGGTTGCGATTCCCTACCTTGAGAAGCTCTCAAAGGACGGAGAGGAAGGCAGAAAGAAGCTTTCAAAGATTACCCGTTACACAACGGTCGGTCTTGCGGTTATGCAGTCGGTTGCATACTATATCTACCTTCGCTCACAGAACGCAGTCGTCACTGATGAAAACGGTGCAATGCTCACAGGCTTCCCGGCAGTGTTTGTCGGCATAGTTATCGTCGCCTGTCTGACGGCGGGCTCGACCTTCATAATGTGGCTTGGCGAGCAGGTCAACGATCACGGTATCGGCAACGGTATTTCGATAATCCTCTTTGCAGGTATTGTCGCCCGTGTTCCGACCATCTGCGTAAATATCTATCAGTATTTTATGCTCGGCAAAACAGTCCCCGCATATTATGCTCTCACACCCGTTCTTATCGTCGGTCTTCTCGGCATGATTGCTTACATCGTCTGGATGGACAGCGCAGAGAGAAGAATACCGGTTCAGTATGCGAAAAGGGTTGTCGGCAGAAAGATGTACGGCGGTCAGAGCACACATATCCCCATCAAGGTCAATATGTGCGGCGTTCTTCCAATCATCTTCGCTTCATCAATTCTTTCCATTCCCTCAACGGTTCAGATGTTCCTCGTGAACAAAATCGAGAGCGGAAGCTTCTGGGATAAATTCTTCTCGGTTTTCTCCTCGGAGCACTGGGCATACGCCATAATGTATTTCGTTCTCATACTCTTCTTTGCTTACTTCTATGCAAGCATTCAGTATGACCCGATTGAAATGGCGAACAACATTCGTAAGAACAGCGGTATGATTCCCGGATTAAGACCGGGCAAACCCACTTCCGATTACATCACGAAGATACTGTCAAGAATAGTCCTGTTAGGAGCACTTCTTATCAGTGTCGTAGCTCTTCTCCCGATACTCTTCCAGCTCTTTACCTCAATGGTATTGCCGGGTGATTACAAGATGTCCGTCTCTCTTGGCGGTACTTCGATAATCATTATCGTCGGTGTTGCCCTTGAAACGGTCAAGCAGCTTGAGAGTATGATGATGATGAGACATTATAAGGGCTTCCTTTATTAATCGAAAAGGAGAACAAGATAGATGAATCTTATTCTTTTAGGAGCACCCGGAGCGGGTAAGGGAACTCAGGCGGAGGTTATCTGCGAAAAGCTTTCCGTACCTGCCATATCGACGGGCAACATTATCCGTGAGGCTCTCAGAAACGAAACGGAAATGGGGCTCAAGGCAAAAAGCTTTATTGACGCAGGTCAGCTCGTTCCCGATGAGGTCGTTATCGGCATCATAAAGGAGAGACTTGCAAAGGCTGATTGCAAAAACGGTTTCATTCTCGACGGCTTTCCCCGCACAATACCTCAGGCTCAGGCACTTGACGAAATGGGCATAAACATTGACAAGGCGATAAGCATTGAGGTCAGCGACGAGGATATTGTCAAAAGAATGAGCGGCAGACGTGTCTGTGAGGTATGCGGTAACTCTTACCACACGCTCTACAAGAAGCCGCAGACCGAAGGTGTCTGTGACTCCTGCGGCGGAAAGCTCATACAGCGCAGAGACGATTACCCTGAGACGGTTCTCGAAAGGCTTAAGGTCTATCACGAACAGACAGAACCGCTTAAGGACTACTATGCGAAGAAAGGGAAGCTTCGCACGGTAATCGGTCAGGAGGAGGTTAAAGACACAACGGCTTTAACTCTCAAGGCATTGGAGGAATAAGCATGGTAGTGCTCAAGACGACGAGAGAGCTTTCTCTTATGAGAGAAGCCTGTCGCATTTCGGCAGGAGCATTAAAGGTAGCGGGCGAGGCTGTTGAGCCCGGCGTATCCACTGAGGAAATCGACCGGATTGCATACAAGTATATCAAAAGTCAGGGCGCCGAACCCAACTTTCTGAACCTTTACGGTTTTCCCGCTACTGCGTGCATTTCCATAAATGACGAGGTTATTCATGGAATACCGAGCAAGAAGCGCATACTTCGTGCAGGCGATATAGTCAGCATTGATTTGGGCGCAAAATTAGAAGGCTATAACGGCGATAATGCTGCCACTTTTGCCGTCGGTGATATTTCCGGCGAGGCAAAGCGGCTGATAGACACAACGAGAGAGAGCCTTTATGAGGCTATCGCAAAATGTGTCGTAGGCAACAAAATCGGCGATATAGGCTCCTGCGTCCAGCGTTATTGCGAAGAGCGTGGCTACGGCGTGGTCAGGGAATACACCGGTCACGGCATAGGCAAGGCTCTCCATGAAGATCCCGCAGTGCCCAATTACGGCACCGCAGGAAGAGGCATACGCCTGTTACCCGGCATGACATTGGCCATTGAGCCGATGATTAATCAGGGCAGTGCAGACGTCAGGAGGCTCTCCGACGGCTGGACAGTCAAAACAAAAGACGGACTTTTATCCGCACATTTTGAACACACCGTTGCAATAACCAAAGAGGGTCCGAAAATCCTCACGATTGCGGATTAAGGTGACACAATGGAAATTGAAAACGGAAACGTCGTGCGCTCCGAGGCAGGTCACGATAAAGGTGAACTGATGCTCGTGCTGAGCGCAGACAAAAAATCTGCTCTGGTGTGTGACGGAAGGCAAAGACGGCTCTCAAAGCCGAAACGAAAAAACCTGAAGCACATTAAGGCAACTTCCTGCTTTCTGACGCAGGAAGAGACTCAATCCGATAAACGATTAAGAAAAGCACTGTTTCGCCTTGCGAACAGTCAGTCAAATCAGGAGGCTTAAGTCATGTCAAAACAGGATATGATTGAGGTTGAAGGTACGGTCACGGACGCTCTCCCCAACGCAACCTTTCAGGTTGAGCTTGAGAACGGCCACAAGATTCTTGCTTCGATTTCCGGCAAGCTCAGAATGAACTACATTCGCATACTTGTCGGTGACAA
This sequence comes from Acutalibacteraceae bacterium, assembly GCA_045639785.1. Lineage (GTDB taxonomy): Bacteria > Bacillota > Clostridia > Oscillospirales > Acutalibacteraceae > UBA6857. The sequence continues at coordinate 16,003 of JAZUDT010000008.1, forward strand.
GGTCAAGGTCGAAATGTCACCGTATGATTTCAGCCGGGGACGCATAACATGGCGTTCAAAGTAAAATTTTAAGCACAATAAGCCAAGCTTATAAGATTTAAGGAGGTAACTCAAATGAAAGTCAGACCTTCTGTAAAGAAAATTTGCGAGAAGTGCAAGATCATTAAGCGCAAGGGAAAAGTCATGGTTATCTGTGAGAATCCCAAGCACAAACAGCGTCAGGGCTGAGCCCGGCGTTAAACCAAATTTGGAGGTGCAACTGACAAATGGCTCGTATTTCAGGTGTTGACTTACCGAGAGAAAAAAGAGTTGAGATAGCTCTCACTTACATCTACGGTATCGGTCGTAAAACTGCAGACGACATCATTAAAGCAACAGGCGTTAATCCCGACACGAGAGTTAAGGACTTAACCGAAGACGATGTTTCAAAGCTTCGTGAGTATATCGACCACAACCTCAAGGTTGAAGGCGACCTCAGAAGAGAAACAGCATTTGATATTAAGAGACTTATCGAAATCGGTTGCTATCGCGGCGTTCGCCACAGAAAGGGCTTGCCCGTAAGAGGTCAGCGTTCAAAGACAAACGCTCGTACACGTAAGGGTAAGAAGAAGACGATAGCAAACAAGAAGAAGTAAGTTATAGGAGGATGCTATTATGGCAAAACAGGCTGGTAAAAAGACCACCGTTCGCCGCCGCCGTGAAAAGAAAAATATAGAGCGCGGTGCGGCTCATATCCAATCCACCTTCAACAACACAATCGTTACCATCAGCGATACACAGGGTAACGCAATATCATGGGCAAGTGCCGGTGAAATGGGCTTCAGAGGCTCAAGAAAATCGACACCCTATGCCGCTCAGACAGCCGCTGAAACAGCAGCTAAAGCAGCGATTGATCATGGTATGAAGACTGTTGAAGTATATGTTAAAGGCCCCGGCGCAGGTCGTGAAGCCGCTATCAGAGCTTTACAGACCGCAGGTCTGGACGTAACTCTTATCAAAGACGTTACACCCATTCCCCACAATGGCTGCCGTCCGCCGAAAAGAAGACGTGTATAACCGAATAGGAGGTAACAACACATGGCAAGATATACCGGTGCGGTATGTAAGTTATGCCGCCGTGAAGGCAAAAAGCTCTTTTTAAAGGGTGAGAGATGCTACACAAACAAGTGTGCTATCGACCGCAGAGCTTATGCCCCCGGACAGCATGGCCAGAGCCGCAAGAAGAATTCTGAGTACGGTTTACAGTTACGTGCAAAGCAGCAGGCAAGACGCTATTACGGTATTCAGGAAGGACAGTTCCATAAATATTTCTTAATGGCTGAGCGTAAAGCCGGCGTTACGGGCGAGAATCTTCTTCAGATTTGTGAGAGCCGTTTGGACAATGTTGTTTATACATTGGGCTGGGCATGCTCACGTGCAGAAGCAAGACAGCTTGTCTTACACGCTCACTATTGCGTAAACGGCGCAAAGGTTGACATTCCGAGCTACCTTCTCAAGGTTGGCGATGTCGTTTCCATCAAGGCAAAGAGCCGTGACAGTGAAAAGTTCAACGCCATTTTCGATTCAAACGGTTCACGCCCCGTTCCCGAATGGCTCGAGCTTAACCGTGAAACATTAGAGGCAAAGGTAGTAGCGCTCCCGACACGTGAACAGATTGCTGCTCCCGTAGAAGAACACCTCATCGTCGAATTCTACTCTAAATAATAGGATATTGCCCTTTGTATTATCTATTTTACGGGGCAGGCATATATCCCATTAACGGGAAAGCTTACATTCACTGACAGGTTATTTCTGACCTGAATTTATAAAGGAGGGTTTTGAATGATTATTATCAAATCACCGAAGGTTGAAACAGTTGACCTTTCCGCTGACGGCACTTATGGCAAGATAGTTGTTGAGCCTCTTGAGAGAGGCTACGGCACAACAATAGGTAACAGTATGCGCAGAGTTCTGCTTTCATCGTTACCCGGCTATGCGATAACATCAGTAAAGATTGACGGTGTTCTCCACGAGTTTTCAACTATTCCGGGTGTAAAGGAAGATGTAACAGAAATCGTTCTTAATCTCAAGAGCGTAATACTCAAAATCCACGGCGAAGACCCAAAGACAGTATATATAGAGGCAAGCGGCGCAGGCGAAGTCACAGCGGGCGACATTTCACACGATTCAGAGGTCGAAATTCTCAACCCCGAGCTTCACATCTGCACGCTCGATGAAAACGCTCATATCAATATGGAGCTCACCGTTGATAAGGGCAGAGGATATGTATCCGCTGAAAGAAACAAGCAGATTATCAATCCTCCCATCGGCGTTATAGCCATTGACTCAATTTATACTCCCGTGTTAAAGGTTAACTATACAGTTGAGAATACACGTGTGGAACAGATCACGGACTATGATAAGCTCACACTTGAAGTCTGGACCAACAAGACAATTTCCGTCACGGAAGCTGTTGCGCTTGGCGCCAAGTTTCTCAATGAACATCTCAGTCTCTTCAGCGGTCTTTCAGACGAGGCTTACAAGACAGAGATAATTGTTGACAAGGGCGACGACGACAGTAAGAAAGTCCTCGAGATGACTATTGAGGAACTTGACCTGTCCGTGCGTTCATTCAACTGCTTGAAGAGAGCCGGTGTAAACACGGTTGAAGACTTGATTACAAAGACAGAGGAAGATATGATGAAGGTTCGTAATCTCGGCAAGAAGTCGCTTGACGAGGTCGTTGCAAAGCTTCACTCATTCGGACTTGCGCTTCGTAGTGAAGACGAATAAACACACAGTAGATACCTAACGGTAAAGGAGTGAATTTAGATGCCAGGAACCAGAAAGCTCGGCAGAACGAGCGACCATCGTAAAGCGATGCTCAGAGGTATGGTTACTTATCTTTTCGAGAACGGCAAAATAGAAACCACTGTTACCAGGGCGAAGGAAGTACGTGCAATGGCTGAGAAAATGATAACTCTCGGTAAGGAAAACACGCTTCACAACAGACGTCAGGTTTTAGCATACGTCACCAAGGAAGATGTCGTTACAAAGTTATTTAACGAGATTGCTCCCAAATACAAGGACGTAAACGGCGGTTACTGCCGCATTATCAAGACAGGCCCCAGAAGAGGCGACGCAGCAGAGATGTGCATCATCGAGCTCATCTGATAATGTAGTAATTGAACATATAAAGCCCCTGCATTTTTGCGGGGGCTTTTGTGCGGGGAAAAAGTTTTTATTGTTCGTTGACAAAATTTAAAAAGCCGTGTATAATAAATGATATCATATATGATATCATAAAAGGGGTGAAGAATGGGCAAAACATGGGAACACAGGACAATATGAAAGAAAAAATATTGAAAACCCCGACAGCTAAAGATATCGGACCAAAAGAACTACAGTCATTTTTAAAAAGTTACGGATTTATTTTAAAAAGGTCAACCGGAAGTCACTACATATATGCATATCCGACAGACAATAAAACGTTTATGCTTAATATCCCTATGCATAGCCCCGTAAAACCGGCATATATTGATATGATCAGGGATATTATATGTGAGATAGAAAGGTAACAGCAATGAGAAATTACGAGATTAGGGTTTTTCCCAAAAAAGCAGAAGACGGGTCAACTTATTGGACTGCGGCGTATCCCTCAATACCCGGTTGTATCGGCGGAGGTGACACCGTAGAGGAAGCAATCAGTGAAGCCAAAGAAAATCTGGAGATTTATTTGGATTATTTACAGGAAGAACATAAGAAAATCCCCGACGATGATTACAAAAATGAATACAGCGGAAAAATAGCGTTAAGAATTTCAAAAAGCACTCACAAAAGGCTTGCGGAGATTTCGGATAACGAGGGAATAAGCATCAATTCATTGATAAATAACGCCATTGAAAATTATATCGGATTAAAACAGTACGATATGAATATTAACAAGAAAATTGATGATTTGAAAGAAATTGCGGATTCAAGCTTAGGCTTACAGCAGGTCAACACCGCCATTAATCAAAAGGTGTGGCAAGATGTCACACAATTAAAGAATTTTGTCACGGAAGGGGTATATTATGAGTAATTACAACATAACAGGCTTGTCATTGGAAAGCGTTAATTATAAATTCACAAGACCCGACCCGAAAGCGGTGGGTGTTTCCATGCGGGACAAAGTAAGCATTATCGAAATTAACGAAAACAGAGCAGTGCTTAATGTCGGGAGGGAACTGTCATTAGGACAGCAGACAGAAACCAGCATTTCCGTAGAGTATTCGGTTGTAGTTGAAAGCGATGATAATATAACAAAACAGAATTTATCAGATGCGATACGGAAAAGGGAAATCAGCTTGACGGTTGTTTACTCAAAAATTTCTTTATTAATCGGAAACATTACCGCTATGAGCCCGTTTGGCGGTGTTGTTACGCCGCCTGCGTATATCGCAGAAAACAAAAATTCATAATAACAAATTCAGCCCTTATATTTAAACCGCTTGCGTTTTCATATTAAGGGTTTTTTAAATTTAATTATCCTCCCCTATAGCATTGCAATTTTCACCAAATTGTTGTAATATAAAACAAACATAAACTTAGGAGGAAATATCATGATATTCGATTTCAAGAAGAACAAAAGAAAAGCGTCGGCGAAGTTTGAGCTTGAGTCCGACGTAATCGGTGCAATTTCGGGCATAGCTCCGGCACTTTGTGCGCCCCCGTCACTGAGAAACGCAAAAAAGGTTCTCTTCGTTCAGCCTCATCCGGACGACAACCAGATAGCCGCCGGCGGCACAATCGCATGGCTCATCAGTCGTGGCGTTGAGTGCTGGGAGCTCACCGTGACCGACGACAGGTATGCCGTGCCCGAGTACATAGGCAAGGAAAACGAGGTTGAAACCCTCAGACAGAAGGAAGCAAAATCGGCTCAGAAATTCCTCGGCATGAAGAATGCGGGCTTTTTGGGCTTTGCCGATAAAACGACGGCTGACGTGCATGAGATTTCAAAGAAAATCTGCGAGGTAATCCGTGAGATAAAGCCCGATTTCGTCATCACCGCCGACCCGAACATGGCTAATGAATGCCACTCCGACCATATCAAGGTGGGTACCGCCGTTAAGTATGCGTGTATGGACGCTCAGTGTCTCTTCTACCCCGAATTTAAAGACGGCCAGCTTCGTGACGACGCATACAGCGTGCCGAATATCGGCTTCTACTACACCGACAAGCCGAACTACATTGTCGATATAAGCGACTTCGAGGAGACAAAAATCAAGGCGATTGACTGCCACGTTTCACAGACGAGCACCGCGCTTAAAGCGGTCGTCAGACTTGAGGAGCAGTATTACGCCAAGGGCACAAGATATAAGGCTGTCGAGCATTTCAGACTTCAGAGGAGCCTTCAGATGCATTGCTTTGACCTGCCGATAGAATAAGCCTGTTTAAAAGGAGAAAAGCGATGAAATTACGAGTTGCAATTACCGTTATAGCGATTGTGCTTTCGTGCCTTCTTATCACAAAGCTTTACCCCTCAGAGTGGAATATAAGCGCAAACGCAAATATTGACCTGCCTTTCATTCAGCAGAGCGGTACCTCTCAGCCGGCTCAGCCCGCCGATGCCCCCGCCACAGAGGCAACCACCGAAAAAGAAGCCGAAAAGCAGGGCGAAACGAAAAAGGGCGAAAAGAAAAATTCGGACAAAAAGAGCAAATCAGATATTCCGCAGACAAAGCAGGAGATTATTCAGAAATACACCGATGTAATGAATAAGATGAAAACCTCCGGCGTCGGTTATCAAAAAAAGGAGTATCAGGCACTTCCCGAGGAATACAGAAATTTCAGTTCGGCAGTTAATGTAATACTTAAATTTGCCGAAGGGTATATGACAACCGAGGATAACCCGAATTCTCTTCTTTCAAGAGACAAGGGAATGACAGAGGAGCTCAGAAACGAAATCACAATCTGCGGAATTGACAAGGGTTGTGCGCTTCTTGAATATGACCCGTCGCTCGCCTGCGTCAAGAGCGCAAGCTGTGAGGACCTCGGTGACGGAACATATAAGCTCTCGTTCATGCTCAACGATGAAATCAATCCCGAGCCCACTCCCGCCGACACGGGCATTCCCGTTTCCGCTCACGGCGCAGTATTCGCTCCGGCGAGCCGTAAGGATATTATGGTCGAGGTTGAAAAGGTCGAAAAGCTTGCCCACGCAACGTGCAACAACTTTGAGCTTAAATACACCGAGTGCTACGTCGAGTGTATCTATGAGCCGGAAACAGACCGTATTGTTGACCTTTATCAGCGTCTCAATGTTGATATTACCGCCGATATTACGCTCATATTCAATATCGCAGGGTCGGCAAGACTGACAAACGACAATCACGTTTACGATATAGTGTGGTGAAAAACGGGCTCTGATATTATACCCGTTGCTCAGAATAATCAGCTTTGAAAAGGAGGCGGGTGTATGAATCTGCAGGAATCGGGAGAAATGTATCTTGAGACGATACTGATTCTGTCAAAAGAAAACGGCTTTGTCAGAGCGGTTGATGTCGGCGATTATATGGGATTTTCAAAGCCGAGCGTGAGCAGAGCACTCGGACTTCTCAGAAGCGGCGGTTATGTGAGCGTTGACGGACAGGGCGGACTTTCTCTCACCGAGGAGGGCAGAGAGGTTGCCGAGCGTATATACGAGAGGCACACGCTTATTTCCGACTGCCTTGAGATGCTCGGTGTGAGCCGTGAAAACGCCGTCGCCGATGCCTGTAAAATCGAGCACGATATAAGCGAAGAAACTTTCACTGCTATAAAAAAACATATCAGCGATATACGGCAAAAGGATAAATAAACAAACAAAATGAAAAGGGGCTGTCGCATTAGGCACAGTCCCGTAGGGCAACTATTTAATATGTAATTGGTGCAGTCATTTGGCTGCACCTTTTCTTTTAGGCAATCAGCTTCATTTTATCGGGATTATTCCTGATTTCTTCTGTTAACGCTGCTATTTCAGCTTCTGTCGGTATATCAATCATACCAATTGCCGTGAAATAAACATCAACCTTAACCCGCTTTTTGCCGTCAATCTTTTCACTTTTGTGAACTTCAATCCGTTCAATCAGCATATTCAATATTTCAGGTGTAAGAGTTCTACATTCAGAAAATGTTCTTAATCCCTTTAAAAGCATACGCATATCAACTTTCTTTTGTTCAGAGCTTTCAAGAAGCTTTGTCTTTTTCTCAATATCTTCTTTCAATTCTTTTTGCTCCGCTTCATAATCAGCCGTCATTTTCATAAAGCGTTCAGCTGATATTACATTTGCCATATTTGATTCAAACAGTTTTTCTATGGCTTTGTCAATTTCAATTATACGCTTTTGATTTCGTTCAATATCAAGCTTCATGTTTTTAACATCTGCATGAAGTGTTTCATTCTGCTTCATTTTTGCAAGGAAAAGAAATACCGACTGATAACAGCTTACAAAATCGGAAAGACCGCTTATCGCTTCAAGCACTATCTGCTCAAGAACTATATTTCTGATATAGTGAACAGAGCATACTTTGCTGTTCGCCTTGTAGCTTGAACATCTGAAATACTCGCCGTTGCTTTTAAGATTTTTGTGAGCACAGAAAACTAATTTCTGTCCGCAGTCGGCACAGTAAACCAAACCTGAAAATATACTTGTTTTGCCCGATGCAGTAGGTCTTCTTCTGTTTTCACGCAGCTTCTGCACTCGTTCCCATATATCCTCAGATATTATTGCTTCCTGCGTATTAGGAATAATCTGCTGATTATTCGTATCGTTGTAAACAATCTGATGAATTTTGTAGCTTACGGTAGTCGTTTTGTAATTAACGGTACATCCTGTATATACACGGTTTTCAAGAATGTTGATTACAGTTTTGTAACTCCATTGATACGGATTTTCAGGAGCAGAATGACATGCAGGTCTTCCATTCATAATGAAGTAAGCGGTTGGAACAAGTATCTCCTCTGCCGTAAGCTGATTAGCAATCTTTGACGGGCCATTACCCTCAAGACATAATTTGTATATTCTTTTTACAATTTCTGCGGCAGGTTCATCAATAATCCACTTATCAGAATTGTCAGGGTCTTTCATATATCCATACGGAATAGATGTGCCGATTCTTTTTCCGCTGTCAGCTTTCATTTTCTGAACTGCTCGGATTTTCTTGCTTGTCTGTGCGGCATACCACTCATTAAAAATGTTGTGGAACGGCACCATTTCCGCACCGCTGCTTTGCGATGAATCTACATTTTCCTGTATGGCGATGAATCTTACTCCGAGAGTCGGGTATTTCAATTCAAGATATTGACCAACCTCAAGATAATTCCTTCCGAATCGTGATAAATCCTTAACGATAACGGTAGATACTTCTCCATTTTCAATCATAGCTTCCATACTTTGAAAACCGGGTCTGTTAAAGGTTGTACCGCTGATACCGTCATCAACAAAGAACTGAGGATGAAGATATCCGTGCTTTTTAGCGTAATCCATAAGAATCTCCTTTTGATTGGAGATACTGTTGCTCTCACTGTCAAGACCATCATCGTGTGAAAATCTGCAATAGAGAGCTGTTATTTTTATATTCTGTCCCACGTTTGCTGTAGTTGTCATAACACTTTACTCCTTTCAGACAACCGGACATAAAGGCAATGCCATTTTACAATGCCCGATTGTCTAATTCAAATGTGTGAATTTATATAATATTTTTTGACCTTAATAATTCCATGAACTGCTGTAAAACAGTCTGCGTTCCGTTTTTATTGAAATGAGTAGTAACCTCATAAGTTATACCCGAAGCCTTTATTTCAAAGCAGTTGTTTTCGTTTTCAAAGCATGGAACAAATTTTGAGATATTAATATTTTCAGCCATTCAATCACCTCGCGTCCTTATCGCGCTTGCGGATAAGGTATTTCGAATAGTAATCGCAGGCTTTGAGGAAGAAGTCTTCAGCTTCCTTGTTTGAAGCATCTGGAGCAATATATTTTTCAAACTTTTCCGCAGAAAGTTTGAATACAGGCTTTTGATGCGGCTTATCCGCCGACAACATTTTTTGTATTCCGTCACCTGTAAGGCTTCCTGCAACAAACTCCTTGTGCATTTTGTTCGCCTGTGCGTATGACGGCTTGTGGTCTGTTTCTTCCATTATCCCGTGAAGCTCATACTGAGTATCTTCGTCGGGATATGAGTGTTCCACACCTACCGAAAGAGCAATTTTGTTTTCGTCCATAAGTTCGAGCAGTTCGGGGATAAGATTCGTCAGGCGGATATACCGCTGTACTGTCGCTCTGCTTTCGCCCGACTCTGAGGCAATTTCTTCATCAGTTCTGTAATTCGTCTCAACTTGAGA
>JAZUDT010000009.1:0-14442 GCA_045639785.1 Acutalibacteraceae bacterium
TACAACTACAAATCCGGTCGCGGAAAGTGTCAGATTCATTATATCCGGAATGTTGTGTTGGACAAAATCGTAAGAGAAGCCGTCAGTGACATTTCCGATTTTGTACGGTGCTATGAGCACACCTTTATGTCTATCGTGGAAAAACGGAACAGCGCCGGTCGGGAAAACGATATTCAAGTGCTGAATGCAACAATACTCAATGATAACAAGAGAATCAAAGAAATCGACCGCAAAATCTTACAGGCATTTGAAGCCAACGCCGACGGGAAATTGGATGATGACCGTTATATGACGATCGTCGCCGGATATGAGGCAGAACAGAAAGCACTGAAAGCCGCCGTAGCATCTGCCGAAGAACAGCTTGTCAAGGCGGAGCAGTACACCGTTGATATGAGGATGTTTATGAAGGGAATCAGGGAATATTCCGAGATGAAAGAACTGACTCCGGAAATCCTGAACACACTCATTAAACGCATAGAAGTCCATAACAACGACAAGTACGACGGTCACTGCCATGTCAAGGTGGATATCTATTTCACCGCTATCGGTATGTTTTCTATGCCGACCGAAGAAGAATTACAGGAACAAATGGAACAGTACGCAGACAAAAAGAATGCGTAAAGCCATATTAATTAAACGGAAAAGGAGTAGCCCTTTTCAGGACTACTCCAAATCCAGTCTCAAAAAACATCCTTATCAACCCGTGTGGGTGCGCAAGAGAGGTTGTTTTTTTATGGATTTGTTAGTTATCCTACATATCTGTTGTATGAGCCGTCGGAGCACACTCTGAGTGTCGCCGTGTCCCCTGTGCCGACCTGCTTAAAGCACTGCTCCTTTGCCGGATAATAAAACTTCGGTGTGGAGCATTTATTCTTTCCGATAACCCAGCCCATAAGGAAAGGCAGAAGCAGAATCGTCAGCTTTCTGTCGGCGACGCTGTTCCACACAGAGCCGGCAAAATAACAGCAGTTTTTGCCGCCGGACCAGGTGTTACGCTCACGGATTTTTCTGCTGACGGTGTCAAGCTGAGAAGCGGTGATATAAGTCGAAGCACAGGTAGTGCCGCCCGAGCCGTATTTATTGAGGCAATAGCCGTCAATGTTATAATAATTGCCCTTTCCGTCTTTTCTTGCCGTATTGTATGCGGAGACGGTGACCCCCTGACCTGCCGGAACGGTGTAACAGCCGACTTTGATTTCGCCGTCTGTCAGATTTTCAAAGTAGAGCCACACATGACCTGCAAATCTTGTCCTTGTGCAAATATACATTTTTGCCACATAGGGCTCGGCACTCTGCTCGGCTCCTGCGGAAAACGGGACAGCAGAAACAAGAAGAACAGCGGCAAGTAATATTGCCAGTAATTTTTTCATCTTCATATAAATACCCCCTTTTCTTAATATTACCATTTTTTCGGGAAAAGTCAATATGAAGATAAACATTATTTACTGTTGTTTGTACTTGACTTTTATGCTTTTTCTGACAATGAGGCTTATAAGTGCGTCTTTGTTGAACGGAATAAGAGGATAAAGATAAGTGTAGCCGTCGATTGTTTTTGTCAGTGCTATGACTGCGGCAATAATAACAAGTGCGCCGATAAATCCCCACAAATCAAACAAGGCTACCATGATTATCAGCAGTATGCGGCTGAGCTTTATTGCATAGCCCAGCTCATAGCTCGGCTGAGTGAAGTTTGCTATGGCGACAAACGACATGAAGAGCACTACTTCGGCGGCAAAAAGCTCTGAATTGACGGCAAATTCGCCCAGAACAAGTGCACCGACAACGCTGAAAGAATTACTCAGAGCCGACGGTGTATTCAGTGAGGCAAGCTTGAGTGCGTCGATAACGAATTCAATAATGAGAATCTGAACAAGTAGCGGCACGGTGACTTCCTTTTTTATTTTTATCGCTTCAAGCCAGGTCGGAATCCACTCGGGATTTTTCATAAGCAGATACCACAAGGGCATAAGAAGCATTGAAAGTACAAACACTCCGCAACGTATGAAGCGCAGAAACGAGCCGACGCACGGCGAAAAATAGTAGTCGTTAATATCCTGAACGAAATCGAAAATGCCCGTCGGGAATATCATGACGGAGGGTGAGCCGTCCGACATAACGAGAATATTGCCCTCGAAAAGACACGCCGCCGCCGTGTCCGGTCTTTCGGTGTATCTTATTTTCGGATAAGGATTCCACTTCTGAGACGGCAAAAGGCACTCCTTGAGGCTCTCCTGCCCCATTGTCAGAGCCTCAACGTCAATGCTTTTGAGCTTCTTTCTTATAATTTCAAGCTTTTTGATGTCGTGCCTGCCGTCTATATAGCAGACGACTATATCCGTTTTTGAGCTGTTGCCGACCTGAAAAAGCTCCATCGTCAGATTCGGGTCACGGATTTTTCTTCTTATCAGCGCAGTGTTGAAAACAAGTGTTTCGACAAAGCCCTCGTGAGAGCCTCTGAGCACCTTGTCGCTCTCCGGCTCTTCAACGCCCCTTGCCGGATAGGTTCTTGCGTCAATGATAACCGCTTCTTCAAAGCCCTCGACAACCATCGCCACAGCACCGGAAAGCACCATCGTCGCACAGGTGTCGGTGTCACTTTCCTTTGAACACTCAATATAGGTTATCATATTGTCAAGAAGAGAGGCGGTGTCCTTTATTTTTTTCATGTCCTCCGTCGGAATTTTAATGAAAAATTCCATAATTTTTTCAAGGATTTCCTCTTTCACAAAGCCGTCTATGCAGTACAGTGTTGCCCGTTTATCGGCAAGCTTTATCCTTTTCACAAGTATATCAAAGCTCTTGTCCGCTCTGAGGATATTTTCCATAGCCTTGCTGTCAATTTCATAATTTCCGCTGAAGATACTCATAAATTCACGCCTTTCGCATATATAGAGTTAGTATGCGTGAAAACAAATAAAATATACGAAAAAGCACCGGCGAATTGCCGGTGCAAAGCTTATCGGATTATTTAAACTCCTCAAGATTTTCAAGGAGAAGTCTTTTTCTTATTATATCCACCGTCAGCCTTTCTCCTATAAGCTCACATATTTTATCGCTGAAAAGCGACGGGTTGATATTGGTGCTTCCTCCTGCGTGAAGAACGAGAGTGCATATAACCTTGTCGCCTTTAATTTTTGTTTCGACACTGCTTATATGCTCGGTGAGATTGATTTGCCTGAGCTCCTTGTTTTTGCCCTTTTTGCTCATTTTAAAAACGGTAAATTCCTTCTGCGCCAGGCTGTCGTCAATGAGAGCTTTGAGCTTTGCTTTATCGTGACAATCCGAAAAAACAATATCAAATTCACCGAAGACTATCTCTTTCGGCTCATACTGCGGACAGGTTACCCTTTTTATAAGAAGCCCCTCCGGCATAACCGCTTTCAGCCTTTTTTCTATTTCGCCGTCGGTTATCTCCCCCTCAATACGTATGTCAACGCTCTCACACACCGACTGCATACCGAGCGAAAGAGGCAGGGCAAACTGCATATAAGGTCTGGGATTAAAGCCCTCGGTGAACCACAGAGGTATCTGCGCACGGCGTATTGCTCTTGTGAAACAGCGCATGAGGTCAAGATGAGAAATGTATTTGACATCGCCCGTTTTCTCAAACCATATTCTTACACAGCGCATCGCACTCACCTCCGTTAAGTCTGTTCGTTCCGCAACCGGCGCACTTGATACGGCAATGCGGCGTTGTCTCGCTTCTTCTCGCTTTTTCGCTTTCGCTGATGAGAAATTCTTTTCTCACCCCGTAGTCGAGGTGGTCCCAGGGCAATACCTCGTCATATTCACGCTTTCTGTTTGCGTAAAACGACGGGTCTATGCCCTCCTCTTCAAATGCGGCAAGCCATTCGTCGAAAAGAAACCGGTCGTCCCAGCCGTCAAACTTACAGCCGCGCCGAAATGCGTTTTCGATAACCTTTCCGAGACGTCTGTCGCCCCTTGCGAAAACGCCCTCAAGAAATGATGTGTTCGTGTGGTGACAGCTTGCGCTGATTTTCTTTGAAGTGATTGCCTTAATCAGACACGACTGCTTTTCGGCGAGAGTATCCATAGTATCCTGTGCATCCCACTGGAACGGAGTGAACGGCTTTGGCACAAACGAAGAAACACTGATATTGACCGTAACTCCCCTGCCCTTTGGCTTGTCCGGATTGCGGTAAAACTCATCGACAACCTTTTGTGCAAGTGCCGGAATTGCGACAACATCATCAATCGTCTCCGTCGGCAGACCGAGCATGAAATACAGCTTAACGGTTGTCCAGCCGCCGCTGAAAGCCATTCTTGCCGTGTGTATCATTTCTTCCTCGGTGACGTTTTTATTTATTGCGTCACGAAGCCGCTGTGAGCCCGCCTCGGGGGCAAACGTCAGACCGCTTTTTCGTATAAGCTTCAGCTTTTCGACAAGCTCGTCGGAGAAGTTGTCAACCCTCAGAGACGGCAAGGCGATATTTATTTTATCGGGTATGCTCCACTCGAGCATTTTTTCAAGCAGCTCTTTCAGCCCCGTGTAATCGCTTGTGCTCAGTGATGAAAGAGAAATTTCGTCGTATCCCGTCGAAGAAAAAAGCTTTCTTGACTGACAGTTGATTGTATCGGGCGATTTTTCTCTTATCGGGCGGTATAAAAATCCCGCCTGACAGAACCGGCATCCCCTTATACAGCCCCTCATTACCTCGTGCACAACTCTGTCATGGACAACCTCTATATACGGCACGACAAATTTATCGGGGTAGTAAACCTTATCGAGATCTTTTATTATTCTCTTTGTTACCTTTTCGGGTGCTCCGCAGGTGCTTTCGACTTTCTCAATCGTGTTGTCGTCTTTATACGTAACCTTATAGAGAGACGGCACATATACGCCGCCTATCTGAGCCGCTCTTTCAAGAAATTCACGCTTTGAAGCACCGCTCTTTTTGCACTCAAGAAGCAAATCGAGCACCTCATTATTAACCTCTTCGCCCTCACCGAGAACAAAAAGGTCGATAAAATCAGCCATCGGCTCGGCGTTGCAAGCGCACGGACCGCCCGCAAAAACAACAGGTGTAAGCTCTTTTCTGTCGCACGAGCGCACAGGTATCTGCGCCAAATCGAGCATATTGAGAACATTCGTGTATGACAGCTCATATTGAAGCGTGAAGCCGAGAATATCAAAGTCCTTTATCGGGTCTCCGCTTTCGAGGGCAAAGAGAGGTATATTGTTGTCACGCATCTCTTTTTCCATATCGACCCAAGGCGCAAAAACTCTCTCGCACCAGCAATCGTCTCTTTCGTTGGCGATTGAATAGAGAATTTTAAGCCCGAGATGACTCATACCGATTTCGTATGTGTCGGGGAAGCAGAACGCATAGCGCAAATCGACCTTGTTTTTGTTTTTTATGACGCTGTTAAGCTCGCCTCCGGTATATCTGCCGGGCTTCTGAACGAGAGTGAGTATTTTTTCAACATCTTTATTAACCATATCAAAACTCCTGTGATGTATGCTACGGTATATGATACACTATATCACGCTTTTTTTCAATTCCAAAATTCGATTAATCAGAAGAATTATAAGATAAAGAATGACAAACGCAAGACTGAGGTTTGCTTTTTTCAGATAAACTGTCAGCGAAAAGAAAATCAAAAGCATAATCCCCGCCGATACAGACACTATGTTCATCACTTTTTCCGCCTGCTCCTGCCCCAACCTGCGGCAAAGGGTAAAGCGCAGAATATTTCCCCCGTCAAGCTCTTCAAACGGCAACAGATTAAATGCGCCGATAACGGCATTGACCGCACCGATAAAGCCGGCAAGAGAAAAGCCCGTGAGAAAAAACACCGTGTATGCGGCGGCACAGATAACGAAATTCATCATAACGCCCGAAGCCGAAATAATTATTTCTTCGGAAAACGAGAGAAAACTGCCGTTTTTCCGGTCTATACGCATACCAGAAGCGGAAAAGACGATTTTTTCGGCTCTTTCGGCGAAAAACATCATTGCCGCAAGGTGCCCCGACTCATGTATCAGTGACGAAAACAGAGAGACCGTCACCGTTTTGCTGTCGCAGGTGAGAAGCATGAAGGTAACAATGAGAAAAAATCCGGCTCTTATTTCAACCGCCGTATTTTTTATTTCAAATATCAGCATTGGTCAGAAAGTCTTTCATTGCCGATATTTCTTCACCGATTTTGCTTTTTGTCAGCTCGAAGCTTTGAAAATAGTCAGCTCCTTCGGCAATTTTCTCCTTGAAGCCGCCGAAAAACGACATTGCAAAAAGCAGTGCCGCCATTATGACACAGACGGTTATCTGTGTGACTGACACGGAAAAGAAAAAATCACGCCCGTCACTTTTGTCGTCACAGTACATAAAAGAAATATCGTCCTGAAGCTCGTTTTCCTCGTTATAAATTTCGTTTTCAAGGCTTTGCATCAAATCACTCCCGTAAAAATATATGAGGAGGATTTCCCATAAATGCAAAAAGGGGTTTTAAAGCTTTTCCGGATTACGGATAACTTTAAAATCCCCTGTGTCTGCATGAATAATTATTTCGCCGGTATTATTCCGTTCTGACCTTAACGGTATAGGTGCCGTAAGCCCAGCATTTCTCCGAGCCCTTGATATAGACGGAGGCTTCGTATGTGTTCATACCGTTTCTGAGCTCCGAAAGGTCAACCTTTGCCAAAATATTACCGTTTTCAAGCTTTTTCAGCTCCTCCTGAGGTCCTATAACGGTGACATTTTCTATCACACTGCTGACAAGCTCCGGCTTTCCCGAATCGGGAATATTGAGAAGAGTAATATTGTCGGAATTTATTGAAAACTGCCTTGAGCTCATGGGATAGCAGTTGATATTGACCGAAACCTCTTTCACGTCGTCGATTATTCTGACCTCGTCAACGCTTTCAAGGTCGAAAGTGAATTTGTTGTTTTTGTTTGTGAGTGAATTGAAGCTTATTGTGCCGACATTGAGCGTTTTGAGAGAATCCACAACGCTCTCTGCCGCCGCAACCTTGAGCTTCTTCGGATAAATATTTACCTCCGGCATATTTTTTTCATAATATGACGGAATGTTTACATAGCGCACCGAAACGGGAATTTCTCTGACCTTTGAAACGGGCACGGTAAACGCAAAATCCTCCGTTGAATTTTCAAATTCGATATATTTTGCTTTTTTGCCCCCCGTGACAACGGGCACAAGTGAAAATTCAAGCTCCTGCGTGCTTGTAATAGGCTCGTCTATCTTTGCCACAGCTTTGAATTTTTCGATTTTGTTAATCTCTGTTGCAGGTCCCGTAACCGTGACGGCGGAAGCCGAAAGAATCGGCTCTTCGCTTATATATCCCTCGGGAACGGCGGTGGTCGCAACCTTAAGCTCTGCCTCAACGGGGAAGGTCTCCGTTTTCGGAATATCGAAAAACACCTCAACCGTCGATTTTGAAATGCTCGTTATCTTAATATCCGTGCTCCTGTTGACGCTCGCGGAAAGCTTAAGCTTCTTTGTACCGGCGGAATCAACATAGCTTGCGGCGGCGGTGACCGTTATATCGTCAGGTGAAAGCGCACCGGAGGAGACAAGATATTTCTTGCCCTTGACAGTGACATCGACAAATGTATCCTCATAGCCGAAAACCTTATATAACGATTCATCGCTCTCCTCGAGTGTAACTCTCACATTTTCGACAACTCTCGTCACGTTATCCCCGACAGTCATTGACACGACACCCCAGAGGACAATCGCCGCAAAAAGCGACACGGCAAAGAGAAATTTATTGTTCATAAGGAGGTCGTTGAATGACCGTCTTTTTTTATCAGCCATTTTTCTTACCTCCGAATATTTTTTTGATAAAGGACTGCTCGTTTTTTGTGTCATCAACGAAATGATACATCAGTATTTCCCGAAGCTCGCCCGGGGAGATGTTTCTTTTCAGCACCCCTTTGTGGGCAACACTTATTGCGCCCGTCTCTTCGCTGACAATGATTATCACTGCGTCACTCTGTTCGCTCAGCCCGACAGCGGCTCTGTGCCTTGTGCCGAGATCACTTGTCAGCGAATCGTGCGTCAGAGGCAGAATACAGCCGGCGGATATTATTCTGTTGTCACGTATGATTGCCGCTCCGTCATGAAGAGGAGCTTTCGGATAAAAGATATTGCAGAGCATTTCGCTTGTGACGAGCGCGTCAATTCTGTTTCCGGAATCGGCTGTTTCGCCCAGAAGTGTCTCTTTCTCAAGAACGATGAGCGCACCGACCTTTTTATCGCTCATATTACTGCACGCCTTGCACAGAGCGTTTGCAGTCACGTCGAAATCCTCTTCCGCCTTACCCCGGGTGCCGAAGCGTTTTTTGCCCATGCTTTCGAGCACGTGGCGGATTTCCGGCTGGAAAAGAAGAATCATGACAAGAACAACATCGGTGAATACCTTTGAAAGAATATAGCTTGTCACCTGCATATTGAGTGCTTTGACGACAAAATATGTCAAAGCAAGAAAAGCTATACCCTTGACAAGCTGAATGGCTTTTGTCTGACGGATAAGCTTTATGACATTATAAATAATGAAAGTGACCAGACATATATCAAGAAAGTCAAAGAACGTAAATGAAGAAAAAAGACTCAGAAGATTTTTAAAAAGCTCTGAAATTTCAGCCTGCATCTGTTTCACCTGCCTGTTTTATTATCCTTGTTATGATAACATAATAATTACATATTTTCAATTTTATTGAGCGAATTTATTAATTTTTTAACATCTTGCACGGTATTGAATACTCCCGTGCTCACACGCACAAGCCCCGTGTCGGCACTCTGCCTGCTTTTGTGGGCAAGATAGGCGCAGTGGTAGCCCGCCCTTGTGCATATTCCTTCTCTGTCGAGCATTTCAGCCGTTTCCTCGCTGTGCTTATCAATATGCCTGAAAGAGACAATCGGCACGCTGTTTTCACACGGAGGTTTTGAAAATACCTCATAGTGTGAATTTTCAAGAAGAAAATCATAGAGTATGCGGCAAAGCTCGGTTTCGTGCTCGTGGATTTTCCGCAGTGAAAATTTTTCGACAAAATCCGCACCTGCTTTCATACTCATAATACCCGGCAGATTGAGCGTTCCGCTCTCAAGCCTGTCGGGAAGATAGGACGGCTGACGGACATCTGCCGACTCGCTCCCCGTTCCGCCGAAAATCAGCGGCTCGATATTTTCGCTTTTCAGAAGAAGCGCACCCGTGCCCATTGAGCCGTAAAGTCCCTTATGCCCCGGCAGACAGAGGGCGGTAATATTCATTTTCTCCATATCTATCGGTATTACACCTGCGCTCTGTGCGGCGTCAACAATGAATAAAAGTCCCCGTTTTCTGCAAATTTCACCTATTTTTTCAATCGGAAGAATATCGCCGAAAACATTTGACGCATGGGTGCAGACGACTGCGCTTGTCTTTTCGTTTATCAGCTTCGCAAACGACCTTAAAGTGCTGTCATCGTCGGGAAAGGTTTTCGCCGTATCGTAGGTGATGCGTTTTTCATTTTTAAGCTTTTCAAGCACTCTGAGCACGCTGTTATGCTCAAGGTCAGAACATATAACGTGGCTGTTTTCGGGTATCAGACCGCTTATAGCCGTGTTGAGGCTGTGAGTGCAGTTTGACGTGAAAACTACATTTTCCGGCTTTCCGAGATTGAAAAATTCGCTGAGCTTTTTCCTCGCCTCATACACCTTTTCAGACGCTCTCAGCGACATTTTATGCCCCGCTCTGCCCGGATTTGCACTCAGGCGCATACCGCACATTACACTCTCGATAACCCCTTGCGGCTTCGGTGACGTTGTTGCGGCATTGTCAAGATATATCATCGCATACCGCCCCGTTTTATGCCCATGTTCTTTACGTTTTCCCTCTCAAGAATTTCGTGTGCACGGTCAATATCCGTGTCAACGTAAAGAAGATAATTACAGCCCGCTCTTCGGTCGGGATTGCTGTTTCTGCTTATCTGCGAGCGGATTGAGTACCTTAAAAGCGTATCCCTTGCAAGCTGAGCATAGGTTATTGAACTGAATATAATAAATGGTTTTTCCATAATAAACACCTCTCTGCACTATTCTATGCAAAGAGGTGATGCTGTGATTTATTGTATTTTTTCTATCAGACACACCGCATGGGCGGCTATTCCGTCTCCGCTTCCGGTGAAGCCGAGTCCCTCCTCCGTCGTCGCCTTGACGCTCACACGGGAAAGCTCTGTTTTGCACGCTTTTGCTATATTTTCACGCATCTGCGGTATGTAAGGCTTCATCTTCGGCTTCTGAGCAATGATGGTGGAGTCGATATTGACGATTTCAAACCCGCTCTCGCTCAGCCTTTCGGCAACAAGCGAAAGAAGCACAAGGCTGTCTGCACCGAGATACCTTTCATCGCTGTCGGGAAACATACCGCCTATATCGCCCATAGCGGCGGCACCGAGCAGTGAATCGGATATTGCATGAAGAAGCACATCAGCGTCCGAGTGACCGAGAAGCCCTTTTTCATAGGGAATGTCAACTCCGCCGATAATAAGCTTTCTGCCCTCAGTGAGAATATGAACGTCATAGCCGTGACCTATTCTCATTTTTCATCTTCCTTTCCGTCTTTAAAGCATTCATTGACCGCACCGACAAAGTCGTCATAAGTCATAAAGGTATTGAGCACACGGACAAACGACTTGGTGGAGAGGCGCACCGGCAGAGAAAGAAATCTGAGCAGTTTTTCTTTTCTTTCTTTGCAGTTATCCGTCCCCGAAAGACCGTATTCATAAAGGTCGGTATTTGTTATGAGTCTTTTTGAGCCGTCGGTCTCCTCTTCTTCGGCTTCTATTCCGGCTCTTTTCAGCGCACTGAGAATAATTTGAGGCTCAATGCCCTCAACGCCGAGCTTTCCCTCTTTAGACGGCTGTGATTTTCTTTTTTCCTTGCCGAAAACGTCGGGGATATATGCGTTGAACACCTTATCCTGCGGAAGAGAGCCGCAGAGGTAGTTCCTTATTTTAAAGCCCGCCGAATCGCTGTCTGTCAGAATAAGTATGCCCTTTTCCCCGGCGAGCCTTTTTATCAGCTTTTTCTTTTCGCTGTCCTTGAAAATACCGAAGCCGTCAGTTTCGATAATGAGCGCATCGACAAGGGAGGAAAGCTTTATTTTATCGTATCTTCCCTCGACGATTACCGCCTGTTTAATCTTTATCATATCAAATAAGCATGAGCCTCACCATAGCTTCCTCTATGACAAGTCTCATTTTGCTTTCCTCGTAGTTTGTTTTGAGCTTTTCGTCAGCCTCGGAAAGAATTTCGAGAGCATTTCTGAGCTGTGATACACTAAGCTTGCCGGCATCTCTTGCCCCGTTTGTCAGGCGAAATTCCCTGCCCCTGTAATTGAATGCCTTAGCCGCCGCAGTTGAGCTTTCGCCGTTTGTAACCGCAATTTTCGCCCGATACATATCGACGTATGCGCCAATGAGTGCGCCCATTATCATTACAGGCTCTGTTTTGAGAAAGAAGAGGGTGTCAAGTGCCTCATAAGCCTTATCGAAATTTCCGGCAATAAGGAATTTTGTCAAAGTGAACACCGTCGCATCAAGACTTTTGACAGCAACACTGTCAATATCCGACTTCGTTATTTCTCTTTTATTGACAAAAAAGCAAAGCTTTTCAAGCTCGTTGAGAAGCACGTTGAGGTCATCACCGACAACACTGACAAGATAGCGGGCGTTATCGCTTGAAATACTGCATTCACGCTTTTTTGCCGCACCGACAAGGATTTTTATAAGCTCTGCGCCCGTTTTTTTCGTCAGAGAAACGGCACAGCCGAATTTATCGAAAAGCTTGATTATTTCAGACCACTTTTTATCCTTGCCCTCAACCGAAACGGTGTCCTGCCAGAAAATCAGAACGGTGGTTTCGGGAATATCGGAAATGAGCTGATAAAGCTTGCCTTTAACGGAAGAATCAAGCTTATTGAGCTCCATATCGTGCACAACGGTCACGCAGTAATCGCCCATCATGGGTACAGCAAAGCTACACTCGGCGATTTCGTCGAGTGCAGTGTCCTTACCTTCAAGGTTATGCAGGTTGAAGGCTCTGAAATTTTCATCTGTCGTCTTCTCAATAATGCGGCTTACATACTGCTGTTTGAGATAGCTTTCCTCACCGTAGAAAAGATACAGATTTGAAAATTCCTTTTCCCTGATTTGTTTTTTCAGAGCCTCTTCATTTGCAAGTGACATTATTTAAAGAAGAGCGGAAGCTCCTGAAGGAAAATTATATCGTCACGCTTCGCCGCATCGCCCTCGGCAAGAATTGCCGCTTCGGCGATAATCTTTGCGTCGAATTTTTTAACAAGAGCTTCAACAGCGAGAAGAGACTCGCCGGTGGAGATAACGTCGTCAACGATAAGCACTCTCTTGCCTCTCATCTGTTCGCCCTCAAGGGAATCAAGATAGAGCGTCTGAACCGAATCGGTGGTAATTGAGCGCACATGAACAGATACGGGCTCTTTCATATAAAGCTTTGCGCCCTTGCGGCAGATGAAATACTGCTTGCCCGACTGTCTTGCCATTTCATAAGCAAGGGGTATGCCCTTTGCCTCAGCGGTGAGTATATAGTCAAATTCGGGGCATTTTTCAAGAAGCTTCTCAGCCGAATGAACTGTCATTTCAACGTCGCCGAAAATAACGAATGCCGCTATATCAAGCTTATCGTTGACAGGGCATATAGGCAGGTCTCTTTCAAGTCCCTCAATATTGATTTTGTAGGTTTCCATAACTTTATTCCTCCGATATATTAAAATTACTTACAACAAATTTATCAGCCCGCCGGCCATGTAAAATCTCTTCCGCCCATGAGGTGAAAATGAAGATGCTTCACGCTCTGACCCGCTCTGTCACCGCAGTTGTTGACAATGCGGTAGCCGTCACCGAGACCCTCAGCCTTTGCTATCTTTGCGATAACCTCAAAAATATGAGCGACAACGGCACTGTTCTTTTCGTTTATCTCGTCTGCACTCTTTATATGCTCCTTGGGAATGACAAGAATGTGAACGGGTGCCTGCGGCTCAATATCTCTGAACGCAAAACATATATCGTCCTCATAAACCTTTGTTGACGGTATTTCACCCGCCGCTATTTTGCAGAAAATGCAATCCTCCATTTGTCTGACCTCCTTATTTAAGCATTGCTTCAATCACCGAGGCAGCTTCCTTTACCGCTTCGGGCAGAGCATTTATATCCTTTGCGCCCGCCATTGCGCTGTCGGGCTTTCCGCCGCCGTTTCCTCCGGCTTTCTGAGCTATGCTTCTTGCTATATTGCCTGCGTGAGCACCTGCCTCTACGGCAGTCTTACCGCATACGACGCAGATATTGCCCGAGTTTTTAGCTGACTGCACACCGGCAATGACTCCGATGTATTCGTCTCCCCTGCTTTTAACAAGGTCGCAAATCTGTCTGAGCGAATCGGGCGTTGTCTCACCGATGAACGCCGAAACAAGCCTGACAGAGCCGATTTCCTGAGCTTTTTCAATGAGAGAATTGGTCTTTGCACCCGCAATTTCGCCGCTGAGCTTCTCTATCTCCTTATCCTTTGCCCTCAAATCGTTCATCACAAGAACAGCTTTTTCGGTGAGCACGGAGGCACTTGCGGCTTTTAGAACAGAAGCGGTATTTCTTATCGTTTCAAGGCTTTCGTCAAGGCTTTCAAGAACGCCGAGACCCGTGTGAGCCTCTATTCTTCTCACACCTGCGGCAACGCTTGTCTCAGAGAATATTTTGAAAAGACCGAGCGCGCCCGTGTTGTGAACGTGTGTGCCGCCGCAAAGCTCGGTGGAGAAATCCCCCGCCTTTACTACCCGCACAACGTCGCCGTATTTTTCACTGAAAAGTGCCATCGCACCCGTCTTTTTGGCTTCCTCAAGCGACATGAGCGTTGTGGTCACGGGATAAGCTTTCAGTATTTCTTCATTGACAAGCTTTTCGACCTCTTTAATCTCTTCGCCCGTCATTGCGGAGAAGTGAACAAAATCAAATCTGACTGATTTTTCCGTCACAAGCTGTCCCGCCTGTTCAACGTGAGTGCCGAGAGTTTTGCGAAGGGCTGCCTGAAGAAGATGAGCGGCAGTATGATTTCTCATAATTGCTTCACGCTTTGAAACGTCAACATCAAGCGATACGGTGTCGCCCGTCTTTACGGTATCACCGCTTGTAAGGGTACCCGAATGTAAATATACGCCGTCGGGAGTTTTTGTTGTATCCGAAACGGTAAATATACAGTCATTTACGCTGATTGTACCCGTATCACCCACCTGGCCGCCGCTTTGGGCGTAAAAACAGGTTCTGTCTGTTATAATAACTGCGGAATCTCCGTTTTCGATATAATCTTTTCTTTCACCGTCAACAATAAGTGCAAGTATTTTACCGTTGTCGGAATATGAAGCATATCCCGTAAAATCGGTTTTGTCCAGGTCTT
>JAZUDT010000010.1:0-72403 GCA_045639785.1 Acutalibacteraceae bacterium
TAGTGGCTGTAGTCACCGGGGCTCAGCATTATGTTATTTATGCTATCCTTAACATATATGCTTACATAATCGCTGATGTTTGTTGAATCAACGTAAAAATGATAATATGCTTCATAGCTTTCCGTTGTGAAGCTTATGCAATCAATATCATTTGTGCCGTCAATAGAAGATAAATACTCTCTGCCGAGCTGAACTTCGCCAGCGTTTGCCACATCATTTGCATATTCATCTTTTTTTGCACTTATTTCAAATTTATAATTACCCGTTGTGGCAGATTTAAGGATTAAGTAATACTTTGTGTTCGGCTCTAATTTTACGTTGTAAGTAGCCGCTTTTTTGTAGTGGCTGTAGTCACCGGGGCTCAGCATTATGTTATTTATGCTGTCCTTAACATATATGCTTACATAATCGCTGATGTTTGTTGAATCAACGTAAAAATGATAATATGCTTCATAATCTTCTGTTTCAAAAATGTAATAATCTACATCATTTGCACCGTCAATTGATGAAGTCGCCATAACACCGGTGTCAATCGCATACGCTGTTTCGGCGTCGTTTCCGGCGGAGTCAAGCCTCCGGTCAACGTCTATGCGGTAGCCGCCAGTAGAGGAGCTCGAGGCAGTGACACGGTAATAATATTTGTGATTGGGCACAAGCAGAATGTTTTTTGAAGAAGTGCCTCCTTTATAGGCATAAAAATCAAAAATCGAACGTAAGGGGAAGTCTCCCGCACCCTCAACATATTCATAGAGATAGAAATACATTGTTCCCGTGCCGCTGATATTTTCAAGCTCAAAGTTATAATACGAGCGGTCGGAGTCGGCGGTGAAGCAGAACCAGTCTTCATCCCCGTCGCCGTCAATAGAAGAAATAGTCTGACCTGTCGCTGTTGTCTGATTTGCTTGCTTGAAGGTGTTTCCGGCAATATCGGCGAATTCATTTGTTATAACCGTGTAATTGCCCGGCACAGTGGAACTCAAAGTAATATAATAGGTTTCGCCCTCTTGCAGAAGCAAAGATGAATAACCCTCATAACCGCACCGGATTGATATTTCCGATAGAGCACGGTCAAGGGAGTTATAAACCGTAACCTTCATCTGCCCGAGAAACAGATTCAGCATACTGTCTGTAATTGCAAGTCCCGTTCTTGCTTCAATGCTCTGATTCTGAAATGTGAAACGGTAATACTGCGTTTTTGTCGGCACAATTTTATACCAGTGTGTCGAAAAGGTGTCCAGTCTGCCGTTAATATTCTGACCGACTGTGATGTTTTCGGCAGACGACTTTGACGTTGACGCCGCAGAAGCAGAAAAAAACGTCAGTGATACAACTGCCATTGTAAAGCATAAAACTCCTGTCAGCAAAGATAATAATTTTTTCATATTGTCCTCCTTGAACATCTTTTTCGGGGTTTTTGTTTTGCCCGATAATTGTATCATGCGGCACTTTGAAGTGTCAAGAAAATTTTTCCTGTGCAAAACACTTTCGGCACATTAATAAAAACCGGACATTTCGGGCTGTCCGGCTGTATTTTCATATTCAGTTTGCGTTGAAATCGCCGAGTCTCATAAATGCCGCCTTGATTTTTTCTTTGAGCGTCAGCGACAGCCTTTCCGGCTCGCCGTAAAAAGCTCCGTCGTCTACCGTGAGAGAGCCGTCGTCACTCAGAGTGAATATTCTCAGCGTGATATGCGCCGGCTCATCTTCAAAGAGGCAGGCAATTCTGCCGTCGGGAAGCTCGGCAAGACACGAATAAGCGAAAAATCCGTCATTGAGCCTCAGACAGCTTTTCCACTCGGCGTTTCCGTTTTCGTCCAGAAGACCGGTGCGGATAATTCCGTCCTTTCTCACTTCTCCGCCGCAGGCGTAAGAGCCCAGTATAACCTGTTTTCCGTCAACACGCTTTGAAGCGGTGATAAATGATACCATGCAGTTTTTCGTGCAGAAAAGAGCCTTGTCCGCCTTTAGCGTTGTCCACGTTTCGCCACCGTCGTCGCTTGTCGCCGTGCCGACGAATTTTGAAAAATTGCGGCAATAGATGCGAAGTCTTCCGTCGGGGGTGTTTATTATCTGCGACTCGCTCGACTTCATCAGCCCCCGCTCGTGCCGCATGCTTTTTCCGCGTTTCCACGTCAGACCGTTGTCATCGGAATAAACCGTGCTCACTCTTTCACAGCCGGGCACAATGTTGTATGCGCAGAAAATGATTCGCTCTTTTCCGTTGATTTCGGTCACGGCACCTCTGCCGGGGCATATTCCGTAGAATGTTTCGTTTTCGCCCTTGACGAACGGGTTGAGGATAACCGGCTCACTCCACGTCTGCGCCTCATCGTCGCTGTATCTCATAACGAGATAGCAGGTCGGGAAGATGTGAAAAACGGAATCTGCAAAAAAGACATTCTGCTGAATTTCTTTGTCTGAATTTATCTGCTTTATGAAGAGCGGCTGACCGTCAAGATAAATATTCAGCTCTCTGTCAACCGAATAACCGGCATCAGTGCCGACAATTTTTGCGTATTCACCGTCAAAGTCACCGATGTAATATTTATAGTCCGAAATATTGTCAGCACCCTGAATATCCGTCAGGGCAAGCCTTTTCACGCCGTTTTCGTCCTTTATGAAGCCGGTGCCTTTTTTTGATTTGAATGCTCCGCAGCCGGAGGGAAATGCGCTTGAAAGAATGAACAGTCTGCCCGTTCTTTCGGACTGAATAACCGCCGAATCGTTATAGCTTGCGCTTTTGTCGCTGTTTGTGCCGTCGGCGCAGTCACCGAAATAATCGGCAAAGCCGTATTTCCAGCTCATACAGCCGTCATCTGAAGCAGCGGTAACAATGTCAAGATTCTGCGGTGCGTCCTGACCGTGACTGTGCCGCATATCCGCCGCCGCAAGCACCTTTCCGCTTTTCAGCGTAAGTATAACGGGTATGCGGTAACGCTGACAGCCGAGAGTTCCCGTTTCAAAGGGCTGGCATACGCCGAAGCTGAATTTTTTATCTGTATCTGTGTTCATATTTTCTCCGTTTTAAAAATCAGCAGTAAGAAGTAATGTCGAAAAGCTTGATAAAGAAGTTACGCAGTCTTTCACGCAGCGGCGGCTGAGTGCTGAGATTGTCCTCGTAATAAACGCCGTCCTCGGGCACTATGTTGCCGCTGTCGTCAACGGTGAAATAGCGCAGAGTGATGTGCTGGGGACCATCCTCAAGCAGGCAGGCAATTCTTCCGTCCGCAAGCTCGGTGAGGCACGAATAAGCATAGAAGCCGTCGTTGAGGCGGAACCTCTTTATCCATTTAATTTTTCCGCTTTCGTCCATGAGACCGGTGCGGATAACGCCGTTTGACCTTGTGTCGCCGCCGCAGGCATAGGAGCCTAAAACAACCTGTTTTCCGTCAATGTATTTTGAAGTGTTGATGAACGAACAAAGGCAGTTGAGCGTGCCGTAAAGTGCCTTATCCGCCTTGACCTTTGTCCAGGTTACACCGCCGTCGGAGCTTGTCGCCGTGCCGATATATTTCGAGCTGTTTCTGCAGAAAATTCTGAGATTACCGTCGGGCATACCTATTATCTGTGCCTCGCTCGTCTTTGCGAGGAGCTTTTCGCTCTTTAATCTGTTTCCTCTCTGCCACGTCAGACCGTTGTCGTCGGAATAAAACGTGCTTGTCGCTTCTGCTCCCGTGCTGTTATCGTATGCGCAGAAGATAATGCGCTCTTTTCCGTTCACAGTGGCGACAAAGCCTCTGCCGGGGCCTATGCCGTAAAACGTTTCGTTTTCCTCTTTGAGTATCGGATTTAAAATCTGCGGTGCACTCCAGGTTTTTCCGTTATCGTCGCTGTATTTCAGGCTCAGATAGCAGGTGGGGAAGATGTGAAATTTCGCTTCTTCATAATAGACGTTCTGTCTGACCTGCTTATCGCTGTTTTTCTGTGTCATATAGAGCGGCTCACCGTCAAGATAGAGACGGAGCATTTTGTCAACGGTGTAGTTGCCCTCTGCACCGACAACCTTTGCAAAGCCGTCTTTAAATTCGCCGACATAGTATTTGTATTCGTTTATGTCACGTGCCTCTCTCATATCCATATCGGTCAGAGCGAGACGCTTCACGCCGTTTTCGTCCTCAATATATCCCGTGCCCGCTTCGGAATAAAATGTTCCGCAGCCTGAGGGGAATGATGACGTTGCGACAAAAATTCTTCCCGTTTCCTTTGACTGAACAACCGCCGAGTCAATATAGCTTGCGCTGTAAAACTCTCCTGTGCCGTCGGCGCAGTCGTCAAGATAATTGACCATGACATAATCCCATTTTTCGCCGCCGTCGTATGAATGTGCGCTGAGAGTGTCAAGATTTCCCGGTGCGTCCTGACCGTGATTGTGCCTTATGTCAGCCACCGTAAATATTGAGCCGTCGTTGAGGGTATAGATTGCGGGTATTCTGAACATTTCACAGCCGAGAGTACCTTTTTCAAACGGCTGAGTTATGGCAGATGTCATAACTGCCACTGAAAGCATCATTGTTATCGCCATAAGCAGACAAAGAAGTTTTTTCATATTTATTCCTCCGAAATCGTTATGACAGATATTATACTGGCTGAGTGGGAATTTGTCAATAAGGGGAGATTGGTACAGCAGGAATGAATTAATAATTCATAATCAATAATCACGTTGACAATATCTGCCAAATGTACTAAAGTTTTATCAGAAAGGCACCATACACGGATAGGCGGTTAGCCCTCGTTGTTCAAGAGGGTGTTTGCCCTCTTGAAAATGCAAGGGGGTGATGCTATGGAGTACTACTTTTTGTTAGTATTAGTCCTCATTGTAGCTACCGGTTACATAATAAGCATAAAAAAATAACCGCCCTCGCCAAGGTAACGGTTATTTAATCTAACTGCGGCCAACCGTCTATCGGTCGCCTTTCTGTTTATCACTATAACACTTGCCCGCGTGTCTGTCAATACTTTGCCACGATTTTTTGTTTAGGTACGCATATCTCGCATATTCTCATTTTTTCTCGCTTTTTAATAGATTTTTCTCACTTGTGAATTTTAAGATTATGATAATGCCGAGCGGCGGAGGGTAACCTCCGCCGCTGATGTTGTTCAGTTTTAATTATACGAGTTTCTTCGGTAAATAAATGTTTGATATTCTGTAAATGAATCTGAGTAAGAAGCGGCGAAGCCATCAAGGAAATTCTGATGTTTCAACCTCAAGTGTGATGGCTTTTATTGTATAATCAGTCGTCCTCTCTCTGCATTGAAAGAGCCTCGAGCGGGTCAACGTATTTTTCACCGCTGAGCACCTCAAAATGAAGATGCGGCGTATCTGCGCTTTCAATAGGTATGACGCCGAGAGTGCCGATGACGAAATCCTTTTCGACATCGTCGCCCTTGTTCACGTTCACTGTGTCAAGTCCGCAGTATCTTGCGGTGAAGCCGTTTTTGTGCTCAATAACAACCACCTTGCCCCAGGAGGTGTCACTGAAAACGTCTTTGACAGTGCCGGGGCATACCGCACGTATCTCGTCGCCCGATTCGCCCGTGAAATCCACGCCGTTATGTGTGCGCCAGTCGTTCATTGTCTTTGACTTGACCATTGTTCCGTTTGAATAGTCCTTGAGAATGGCGGCGGACAGCGGAAGCGAGCACTCCACCGTGTGCTCCGTCGTGTTTTCCCGTGTGCTTTCGCCGGTTGCGGCTTCGGTTGTTTCGCTCTGAGTCTCTGTCGTTCTCTCGTCCTTTATACCGGTCTCGTGCTTGTTCGCCGCCGTTTCGCTTACGACAGCGGAGTGATTGTCCCAGTCAATGGTTGTCTGTGTCGTTTTTTCGCCGGCGGAGCGGATTTTCTTTGTCATGCCCGTTATTCCGAATACGGCGGCACAAAGCGCAATCACTGACAGCGCAATCACCGCATAAAAGCCTTTTCCGCCCTTTTCAAAGCGGGAATTTGTATTCATCATTTCAATTCCACCAATCGTATTTATTTTATACGGTTAGTTTTAACGGGTATGCGCCGGTTTATTCCAAGAGCTTAAAAAAACTCGCAATTTTAAAAGCGGAGAAGCCGTCAAAGCCTCTCCGCTCTATTACTGCTTATATAAATTTTGAAATTAACTTTCCGATGAAGTTATATACTATATTGTAGATTATCTCCATGAGGTGCGTAATGCCGAGACCGTCAAATACCTCAAGAGCCTTGCTCCCCTCGATATGCTCCGCAAAGCCGCTTTCCTTTGAAAGCTGAACATAAGGATTGTCGGTGTCATACTCGGGAGCGTCGCCGTTGAGAACAGTGAAGAAGAACTCTTTTTCGCCAAGCGGTGTGAGAAGCCCTATGCCGTATGAAACTTTTATTCCCTCAACAGTGAAGCTCTTTTCGGGGAGCTTTCCGCTGAATCTCACCGTGAGCGTCTCGCCCGGAGCTATTGTTTTTCCGAGATAATCGGCAGGATTGAATTTAATATCCGTATTCTCTGCCGCAACAGAAAGAATTGTCATTTTGCTCTTGCCCGAAAGATTTGTTATTTTTATCGCTGTGTCGGAGCTTGTGAGATAGCCCGTAGCGGAAGAATCAAACTCGGCATAAACCGATTCGCACGTGTTCATGCAGTCATGGAACTGCGGATACTCCTCATAAGTGTCAACACAGACCTTTTTGTCCGATTCGACGAGCGTTTTCATAAGGTATCTTGTGTAATTCTCGTCCTTGAGGGTCATTCCGTGAAACAGCCCTCTGACAAACCATGTTGTATCCGGAAGATAACAGGTTGATGCGTCAATATCCATTGCCGGTGACAAATGATTGTGAAAAGCGTTATCGCATGTCGTTAAAAGAGGCTTGTAGCCGTCGGAAAATCTCATTCCGTATGGCGCACAGGTCGCTCCCGTTGAGGCGTTGACCGAAATAATGGCGTCTGAATTTACCTTTGTGCCGACAACACTGGGCCATGAAGAGCCGGCAATGATGTATATATTCGCACCCTGACTTTCCGCTTTTTTGAGATTTGCGGAATAAAAGGGAAGTATCTCGCTGTGGAATTTGACGCTCTTTTTGTAAGTCTCGCTCTCAAGGAATTTTTCACTCGCAAATGTGCTCACTTCGTCAAAATATTCCGCCGGAATAAAGTCCCATATACTTCCCCATGTGCCGAGAATATCGAGAATATACGGGCGAAGATAATGTATAAAGTCGTCGAGGAAGCCGAGCTGCTGAGCCTTGACAAGCCAGTTGTAATCCTCCTCAAGCATCATTCCGTTTTCGATGAAATAAAGGAGTGTTTCCTCGTCAAATTCAACCTTGTCTGCGTAAATATCATAGAGCAGAAGTGCTCCGCCGATTGCCGGAACTGTGAGAACGGCATTGTTCACCTTTGCGCCGCCGAAAAGCGAAAGATAGGTCGCAGAGACCTGTCCCCCGTGACTGACGGCAAGGATATTGACCTTTTTTGCGCCCGTGTAAGCGAGAACGGAGTCGATATATCTGTCAAGGTCAGCCGCACAGTCCTCAATGTTCTGTCTGAAATCGGTGTTGAAATTGAACGTCCATTCCTCTGCCTTGTCGCCGAGGTATTCCGTGACATAAGGCATTATTTCAATTTCGTGCTCATACTGACCGTCCTCGTTTTCGTCGAGCCATGCGGTATTCGTTTTGTCAGCCGTATTATAATATGTATAGAGCGGTGTTGTCGGCTTGCCCTCTTCGTCATAGCACATATCGCTGAACATATTGACAAATTCTCTGCCGACCGTGTCACCCAACAGCTTTGCGTCACCCTGCGCCAGTGCGCCGATGTCGATTCCTATTTCTGCGGCATTGACAAGCAGTGCTTCGATAATCTTGTCCATTTCAATACCCCATACATGCACCTTGTTGCCGCTTTCGTCAAGCTTGCACAGTGCCGATGAGCTGTAACCCGGAACAATTATAATCGGATAAACCTCTTTTTTCTCCGCATACACAGCGGGCACGCATAACGCCAGAATAAGAACAAGCGAAAGCAAAGCCGAAATAATCTTTTTCATGTTGAAAAATACCCCTCTTTCAGTAATATCTTGGATATTATAACTCAGTACCTAAGTAAAAACAATAGGTAATCGGGAATTAACAGTCAATAATTTTTCACCCGTTTTTCCTACGAAAACCTAAATAATGCATTTTAATAACAGCTATTTTCCTTTTTTGTATTGAAAAAAACAAAATTCAGTGTTATGATGTAAGTGGAAAAAAGTCTCACTGTGCAGGAGGTTATAAATATGAAAAGAAAATTAAGACTTGTGACAGCGGTACTCCTTGTTCTTGCACTGACCGTGTGCTACGTACCTGCCGCTTTTGCGGGCGACAATGAGCCCGTTTTCGGCACGGACGGCAATTTTGAATATAAGGTGGTTACACCTGAGGAGGGCGACCCGTATTCCGAGCTTGTGAAATACACGGGCAGTCTTGAAGAGGTCACCGTGCCCGATTCGTTTGGCGGTGCTCCGCTCAAGGTTATCGGTTACGAAGCGTTCTACGGTATTTCGGGTATGAAAACGGTCAATCTCCCCGACGGAATAACTCTCGTTGACGACCGTGCTTTCTGTAACTGCTATTCTCTTGACAATGTCATGCTCCCCGATTCGGTTGAAGAAATAGGCGACTATGCTTTCTCCGGCTGTTATCACAGAGAGAGCGCAACAGATATAGTCACGGGCATAACAAGCATACTTAACGAAACAGGACTTACGTTCATACATATCCCGTCGTCGCTCAAGGTTATCGGCGACAGTGCATTTGCCGGCTGTGAAATCTTCCTCGGCAACACCTATATTCCGTCGAAAATTACCGACAGCCCCGACGCACCGGCTCTCGTTTTACCCTCGACAATGACCGAAATCGGCGCAGAAGCGTTTTCACAGTGCCGCTCACTTATCAATGTTGTCATCAGCGAGGGCACGGCTGAGGGCAAAGGCGTTAAGGAAATCAAAACGGGCACTTTCACAAACTGCCTTTCACTTGAAATGGTCGAAATACCCTCGTCGGTTATGTATATTTACCCCGCTTTCAACAACGCTTTCACCGATCACCCGAAGTACAGCGAATATGAGCCCTCGCTCTATGTTAAGGCTCCTCACTGCATTATTGAGCCGTCGTCGGATATTAACGAAAACGTGGTTATCTACGGTGCGGCGCACTCAACGGTTCAGGCGTTTGTCGATGAAATCAACAAAAAGCTTGAGGACGAGTACTTCTTCAAGGACTGGGAGGCTCTCGTCGGCACTGTGCCCGATATTGATTACAGAAAGTTTGTCGCTATTGACGTTCCGGGTCACACCTTTGTCGGCACAGTGACAGTCCCCACCTGCACGGAAAGAGGCTTCACGACTTATGTGTGTCAGCAGTGTACGGATATGGGCTATTATGAGGACCCCGACCTTTCGGCTTTCTATAAACCCCACGTATGCGAATACACTCTGCCGCTCGGTCACGATTACGGCGACTGGATAGAAGACAGTGCGGCAGGCTGTACGTACGCAGGTCTCAAGCACAGAGTATGCAAAAGAGAACTCACCGACACTCTCGGAAACACCCTTTACGGCGAGGGCGGTGTCGCTCTCACCTGCGGTCACCTGAGCCAGCAGCCCATTCCGGCGACAGACCACAATTTCGTTCTTCAGTGCACGGCGACCTGCACAACGAGCGGAAGGTCATGGAAAGAATGCACCTACTGCCACGCCACAAAGGAAGTGAAGTCGCTTGCACCTCTCGGTCATCTGATTAACTATGATGAGCCGACCGAGACAATCAAAGAGGTTGTCGAGTGTGACGGAAGCGGCGAGGTCGGCGAGGACGGTCAATACGTTTACACCTGTCAGTTATGCGGTTATGTTCAGGTTGCCACTGTGTCGGCTCACCCCGACCAGGACGGCGACAAGCTCTGCGACAAATGCGGCAAGGAAGTGCTTTCTGCCGATATTTCACCGGAACAGAACTGCAAATGCGACTGCCACTCACAGAACAAGATTATCGCATGGTTCTACAAGATAAAGATTTTCTTCTGGAAGCTCTTTGGCACGAATAAGGTCTGCAAGTGCGGAATAGTACATTATTGATGAACAAATAAAAACAGGCGGTTTAATTCTACGCTCAACGGCGGGAACTAAACCGCTTTTGTTTTGCTACGGCAAAAAAATTACCGCCCGGAAATCCGGACGGTTTTCAATTCAGAACTATCAGTCAGCCTTGAAGAGAGCGATAATCTCCTTAAGCGCATCATAAAGTGCTGTTAAAAAAGCTCTTAACATATCCATTACCGTTACATCTCCTTTCATATTCTTTACTTAATGATAACACAAATGCGCCCATATTTGTTACTGAATTATTAACACATATTTAATTTCGTAAAATTTTTCTGATTTTATTTACATCAGCCCGTACCGCTTCTTATTAAATTTAATTGACAAGAGCCGGAAATAATCTTATACTGTTATAAACATCACTTATCGGAGGAATATGTTATGAAACTTGCTCAGAAGCTGAAAACTACCCCTCAGGGGTGGTCAACAAGACCGAATGAAAGAATGAGTTATTATCTCTACTTCTGCGGTCAGAATGTTATATACAATCTTGTCGCTTCTTATCTGACAATGTACACAATGTTCAAATTTCAAAATTACACAAAGGTTACCGCCGTTGTGCTTGCCGTTAAGGTGTGGGACGCTGTCAATGACGCCATTTTCGGCTACATATTTGACAAGGTTAAATTCAGGAGCGGAAAGAAATACATACCCTGGCTCAAAATTTCAACCGTTTTTATTCCGATAACAACCGTTCTTCTCTTCGCAATACCCAACGGCTCTTCGGAGGGGTTCGGTCTTGCGTGGCTCGCTATCGCATACATTCTCTGGGACACAGCCTACACCTTCTGCGATGCTCCGATTTTCGGAATCATTACCGCAATGAGCAAAAACCTCGACGAAAGAAAGAGCATGATTTCGTATAAGGGTATCTGGTCGGGCGTAGGTACGGGCATTTCGCTTGTTCTCGGCACCGTTCTCGTCAGTCAGGACGTCGGCGGAAGCTATTTCCTTGTTGCTGTTATATGCGCCGTTGTCGCTCTTCTCACAATGATACCCGCCTGCTTCAAGCTTGAAGAAAGATATGTGCCGGAGGAAGAGGAAGAGTTCACGGTCAGAAGAATGCTCGGATACCTATTCAAAAACAAATATCTTCTTATTTACTATCTCGGATATTTCTTCTACTCTGCCGCAAACGTGACGGCAAGTCTCAACCTCGTCGCCTCATACTTCCTCTTCAACGACGAGCAGTTCGGTCTCATCGTTCAGATTATCGGCGTTGTGCCCTCTCTCATATTCGCAATACTTGTGCCGACGTTCCTGAGAAAGGTTGACAAAATGGTTCTCTTCAAATGGTCAACCCTCGCCTCCATTATTCTCTCGGTGGTGATATGGGCTTTCGGCTTCAACAACATAGTGCTCTTCGTTGTTCTCTATACTCTCAGAGCAATTCCCCTTTCAATAATCGGAGTTATGCTCTTCATGTTCACCCCCGACTGCGCCGAATACGGCAGATTTGTCACGGGAATTGAAGCAAAGGGAATTACGTTCTCTATTCAGACTTTCATGGCGAAGCTCACCGCCGCTGTTTCAAGCACCCTCGGAATGTTCATTCTCGGTCTTAAATTCGTCGGCTGGAATCCGCTTGTAAATGCGGACGGAACGTCAATAGAAAATTTCGCTGATATTGCAAACGCAGGCATCACCCAGTCGCCCCATGCGCTGAACGTGCTCTGGTTCATCTTTATCATGGTGCCTGCCATAGGTTACGCAATAGCCTATATAATCTGGCACTTCTACAAGCTTCCCGACAAGGACGTTCAGATAATGATAGACGCAAATAACGGCGATATATCGAGAGAGGAAGCGGAAAACCTCCTTTCGAGAAAGTATAAATAAAATCAAGGCATAAAATTTACCCGCTGATGAGGAAAATGCAATTCCTTTTCAGCGGGATATTTTATCTTATCCGGTTTTCTTCTTTATGTCGGGTCAACCTCAGTGACACTGCCCGTTATCTTTCTGCCCATGAATATTTCTGCGTGCTTTTCAAAGTCCTGCGCTTTATCGCTGACGAAAATTCTCATCTCGCCGCCCTTGCCGCTTTCGTTTTTCATGCCGTTTGCAGTGAGCATTTCTTTCAGGCTTTTCGCCGCCGCAAGCGAGGAGGAGACGAGCCTGACGTCGGGGAGCAGAGAGGAGATAATATCGGTCAGAAGCGGATAATGAGTACAGCCGAGCACGAGGGTATCGACCTTTTCTTCTTCCATCACCCTCACATATTCCTTTGCCACGCTTTCAATGACGCTGTCGCCCTTTAAAAATCTGCCGTCCTCTATGAGCGGCACGAAGAGCGGGCAGGCTTCTGAAATCACCGTCGCATCGGGGCAGAAGTTTTTTATTGCTTTTTCGTATGCGCCGCTCTGTACGGTGGCATTGGTTGCCATAACGCCTATGCGTTTATTCTTTGTCAGCATTGCCGCTTCTTTTGCGGCGGGCTCAACTGCGCCGAAAAGCGGAAGAGGATATTTTTCCTCAATACTTTTTTTCGCAACGGAATCGGCTGTGTTGCAGGCGATGACGACCGCCTTGATGTCAAAGGTGCTCAGAAAGCGCACATCGTCCATAACGTACTGCGTTATCTGCTCTTTCGAGCGTGTACCGTAGGGCACGTGGGCGGTGTCGCCGAAATATATAATGTTCTCTTCGGGCATAAATTCAAGTATGCTCTTGACAACGGTCAGACCGCCGAGCCCCGAATCAAAGACGCCGATAGGTTTATTGTTCATAGTTTGTCTCCCTGTCAGAGATTATTTACAAGCTGTTTAAAGTGTTCACCCCGCTCTTCAAAGCATTTATACGCATCAAACGAGCTTGTTGTTGGCGAAAGAAGAACGGTGTCTCCGCTTTCGGCAAGCTCAGAGGCTTTTTTTACCGCCTCGGTAAGGTCGGCAACTACCTCACCCTCCTCGCCGACAAGCTCACGAACAAGCCTCTCTCCGCACGCACCGTAGCCGATAACCTTTTTCACCGAGCCGAGATTTTCTCTCAGCTCATTCATGGGCAGTCCCTTTTCAAAGCCGCCCACAAGAAGTATAACTCCCTTTTCAAACGAGCGCACCGCCGTTATCGTGGCGTCGGTATTTGTTCCCTTTGAGTCGTTATAGTATTTCACGCCGTCCTTTTCACGCACAAACTCAATTCTGTGCTCCACGCCGTTGAAAGAGGCAACCGCCTCACGGATAACCTCATTTGAAATGCCCATTTTCTTTGCGGCGCATACGGCGACAATAACATTCTGGAGGTTGTGCCTGCCGACGATTTTAAGCTCACTCAGCGGCATGATTTTCTCACCGCATACGTATATGGTGCCGTCCTTTTCAAAGCAGTCGGCTTCACAGCCTTTCACGCTGAATGTGACCGTTTTGCACTGCACGGGCGATTTCTTCACGTATTCCTCAACGAGAGAATCGTCGCTGTTCATAAGATAGACGTCGTTTTCTCTCATATTGCGATATATATTCGTTTTCGAGGCGTAATATGCCTCAAGCGTGCCCATGTAGTCCAGGTGGTCGGGCGAAAGATTGATTATCACCGCAAACTCCGGACGGAAAAGGTCAATGTGGAGAAGCTGAAAGTTCGACATTTCAAGGGCGATATAGTGCCCCTCCTCCTCAAGAAGATTGTTTTCGAGCACGACCTCGCACAGCGGCACGCCGATATTCCCCGCAAAATGCGCCTTGCCCGGGTACGCTCTTCTGAATATCTCATAAGTGAGCATTGTCGTTGTCGTTTTTCCGTTTGTGCCGGTTATTGCGGCATAATGCTGAGGCTTTGCAAGCAAAAAAGCAAGCTCAATTTCGGTGATAACGGGGATTTTTCTCTCCTCAAGCCTCACGACAAACCACTTTTTATAGGGTATGCCCGGGTTTTTGATTACAAGGTCAAAGTCGCCCTCAAAGACCTCCGCCTCCTGCCCGACGACTTTTATTCCGTTTTCGGTGAGAAACGGCATTTCTTTTATTTCTTCTTTGCTTTTCGCCTCGGATACGGTAATATCCGCACCGAATTTAAGCAGTAGCTTTATTGCCGCCATTCCGCTTCTCGCAAGTCCGAGAACAAGCACCTTTTTATTTTTAATATCCATAACCGTCACTCCGTAAATGAAAATATCTGCATACTTTTTTATTATATTCCAACATCTTCATAATGTCAATTATTCAAAAAAATAAGCGGCATACACTGTACGCCGCCCAAAGAGTTAAACCTGTTTTGTCTTATTTTACAAGATTAACCTTGTAGTCATAGATATATCTTCTTGCTTCAATATCCTCGGTGAAGTCCGGTCCCGTCACAACGGCATCAGCTATATCTGCATAGAGTCGGTAGCTCCACTCGGCAGAAACTATGAGCCCTGTTTCGTTGTCAATCTTCGCCACGATTTCAGCATCGCTGTAGGTAAAGAAGAAATCTCCGTCGGTGAAATCGAAGCTCAAATCCGGTAACGAGCCGAGAACAGTGTTCACATCAGGCTCAATGTCAATTCCGTGAGCGACACTGTTGATTGAATCGGTACCCAGTGTGGAACAGGGCTGAACACGCAGACCCAGCTCAACGGTGGTGTATTTTCCGTCATTTGTCGCCTCGGCAGAATAAACATTCTCCGCACTGAGATTCATATAGTCGCCGGTTATTCTGTTTATTTCGCCGGTGTAAGCATCGGCAAAGGAAGCAAGTTTCGGCTCAATGTACTTATCGAAATTTGTACCCTCATTGTCCGCCTTATAGAGAGAAAGGGTCTTTTTGCACTTAGCTCCGGCTTTGTCTGTCTTTTCAGCCGCAGTCTTATAAATATCAATAATTTCGCTTGCGTTTATCGGGGCATCGGCTTTCTTCTTCTGATAAACTCTTACATAGTCAACCTTGAATTCGGCACGGAAGCTGTTTTTATCGTTACTCTCTATTGTGCCTGACCAGCCGTTTGTCGGCCTTGCCTCTGCACCCTCAACCTCACAGGAGAGAAGCATATATTCCTTGACCTGAGACACTCCGCCGTATGCGGAATGACCGATTTTATAGCCGTTAATGTAGTAGGTATAACCTGTTTCGTCCCACAGCATACCGTAAGTGTTGTATTCCTTATACGGGTCGTTGTCGAGCTTTGTTATCGCAACATTCTTGTATCTTGTCAGAAGGTCATAGCCGTTGTAATGGATATTGCTCGTGACCTTGTTGCGTCTGCCCTCGCCTAAGTGCCAGTAGGGTGACTCGAAGACGTCAATTTCAGCACCTTTTTTTGCATTGCCTGTTGTGAGCTTGCCGACATTGTCGTTCGTCAGCCAGAAAGCCGACCACAGACCGTTACCCTCGGGGAGAATACAGCGGCACTCATAATAGCCGTATTTCTGCTCAAACCTGTCCTCTGTTGTTATGCCTGCCGTGTACCAGCCGGGACCGTGCTCGCCGTCCGCTTTGTATTCGGTGGTGATGATGAGATTGCCGTCACTGACCTGAGCCTGATCCATTGACCAATAGCCGCCTCTGCGCACCGGTCTTGAGCTTGTTCTCAGATACCAGTTGTCAAGATTAAGGCTGTCGCCGTCAAATTCGTCGGCAAAGGTAAGCTCATAATCGGTTAAATCAACCTTGGGCTGTGCCGTGTTTATCGGGGCGGTATTGAAAACAAGCAATATCGCACTGACAAAACCGACAAGTAAATTTGTGAGTAATCCCGTAAAGAATGCCATAACAAATCCTCCTGTTTTAAAATGTTATTGTCAGTTGAGTGTTACGCTGTAATTGAATACTGCTCTTTCGGTGTCGATATTTTCTGTTTTTCCGTCGTATTCGGCGACAAAACCGGAAACATCACAGTAGCAGGTGTATGACCACACACCTGAGACAATTTTTCCGCTCTCATTATCGACCTTAACCTTAATGACACCGTCTAAAGATGAAATGCAATATGATGATTTTTCTCCGTCAAACCGAATTGCGCCGAGAGAAGAAATAATCTCGTTCCAGTTTTTCTTTTCGGCTACCGCACGTGTAATTGAGCTTTCCGCACCGAAAAACGTCGGCGTATCATACTGATTTCTTATCTGAATTTCGACATTGGTGTATTTACCGTCGTTCTTTGCTTTGACTCCGGCTATATTCTCAAGCCCGAGAGCTTTATAATCTCCCGGAAGTCCCTTGAGCATACCCGACATTTCGTCTGCCTTTGCTTCAAGAACGGGCTTCATATATTTTTCAAATTCGGGATAGTTGCCCTCGGTTTTCTGGAGCGTAACCGTTTTTTCGCACTGTATTTCGTCTTTTTCGGTATTCTCCGCCGCCGCTTTATAATAGTTTAAAACGCCTGCCCAGCCGACGGGTGTATTGCCGTCTCTTTGCTGATAAACACGGACGTAATCGACAACAAAGTCAGCCGTAAAGTCTTTCTTTTCCTTGTTGTTTTCGATGTTGCCCGACCAGCCGACGGTAGGTCTTGCGTCTGCACCCTCAATTTCACAGGAAAGGCGCAGAAATTCGTTTTCCTGCGACACTCCGCCGTATGCGGAACGACCGACCTCATAGCCGTTAATGTAATAAATATACTCGTCCTCAGTCCATTTAAGACCGTATGTGTTGAAATTCTCATAAGGGTCATTGTCTATATCGGTTATAGCGACATTTTTATACCTTGTTTGCAGACTGTAACCGTTATAGTGAATATTTGACGTGACCTTGTTTCTCTTTCCATCGCCGAGATGCCAGTAGGGCGATTCAAAAACATCTATTTCTGCACCCTTTTTTGCGTTGCCGGTAGTGTATTTGCCGACATTGCTGTTTGTCAGCCAGA
The DNA here is from genome assembly GCA_045639785.1 of Acutalibacteraceae bacterium. Taxonomy (GTDB): domain Bacteria; phylum Bacillota; class Clostridia; order Oscillospirales; family Acutalibacteraceae; genus UBA6857. Next base: position 16,892 of record JAZUDT010000010.1, read on the forward strand.
AAGCCGACCACAGACCCTCGCCTTTCGGAAGAATACAACGGCACTCAAAATAACCGCCGGTCTGTTCAAAGCGGTCGTCGGTGGTTATTGCACCGGTGTACCAGCCCGAACCGTATTCGCCGTTTTCCTTATATTCGGTACGAATATGAAGATTGCCGTCACTGACGCTGACCTGATTCATTGACCAGAAGCCGCCCTTGCGTATGTATTCGCCGGGAGTTTCCGCCCAGAAAAAGCCGTTGAGCGCATTGCCGTCAAAATTATCCTCAAACACCAGAGCATAGTCGCTGTCTGCCGCAGGGTTATACTGAGGCTGTGATTTGTCTATCGGAGCAGTGTTGAAAATCAAGAGAATCGCACTGACGATGCCGACAACAATATTCGTCAGTAAGCCTGTAAAGAATGTCATGATAAATCCTCCGTATCCTTATGTATATAACCTATCAAAAAATACCGGCAAAAGCCGGTATTTTATTCTACCGCAACATCATTTTGCGTAATCGGTGGCTCTCGTCTCACGGATAAGATTAACCTTAATCTGTCCCGGATACTCAAGCTCTTCCTCTAACTTCTTGACAATATCTCTTGCAAGAAGCACCATGCTGTCGTCGTTCACAACCTCGGGCTTGACAATAATTCTGACCTCACGGCCAGCCTGAATCGCATACGAGGTATCAACGCCGTTGAAGCCCTTTGTAATCTCTTCAAGCTTTTCAAGACGCTTGATATAGTTCTGAAGATTCTCTCTTCTTGCGCCCGGTCTTGCCGCCGAAATAGCATCAGCCGCCTGAACAAGAACAGCAATAACGCTCTTGGGCTCTGCGTCGCCGTGATGAGCGGCGATTGCGTTTACGACAATATCGTTTTCCTTGTATTTCTTGGCGTATTCAACACCCAGCTCAATGTGTGAGCCCTCAAGCTCGTGGTCGAGAGCCTTGCCTATATCGTGGAGAAGTCCGGCTCTTCTTGCAAGCTTGACATCTACACCCAGCTCAGCAGCCATAAGGCCGGCAATGTATGAAACCTCAAGCGAGTGATTGAGAACATTCTGACCGTAGCTCGTTCTGTAACGAAGCTTGCCCAGAAGCTTGACAAGCTCATGGTGCACACCGTTCACGCCGGCGTCAACAACCGCTCTTTCGCCTGTCTGACGGATTGTATGCTCAACCTCTTTTTTGCTCTTTTCGTGCATTTCCTCGATTCTCGTCGGGTGTATTCTGCCGTCTGAAATGAGCTTTTCGAGAGTGAGTCTCGCAACCTCACGGCGAACAGGGTCAAATGACGAAACGGTGATGGTCTCAGGTGTGTCGTCAATGATGAGGTCAACACCTGTTATCGTCTCAAGAGTTCTGATGTTTCTGCCTTCGCGACCTATTATTCTGCCTTTCATTTCATCACTGGGCAGAGCCACAACCGAGACAGTAGCCTCTGCGGCATGGTCGGCGGCACAACGCTGAATAGCCGTTGAGATAATATCCCTTGCCAGCTCATCAGCCTCATCACGTGTTTTTTGCTCAAATTCCATGATTTTAACGGCCTTTTCTCTTGTCAGGTCGCCGTCAAGCTGTTCAAGCAGGAGAACCTTTGCCTGTTCTTTTGTATATCCTGAAATTTTTTCGAGCATTTCCAACTGACTTCTTTTGATGCTTTCTGCTTCGGCGATTTTTTCTTCGCACTGCTTAATCTTGTTATTGAGAACTTCGTCTTTCTTTTCAAGAGCCTCTGATTTTTTGTCGAGACTTTCTTCTTTTTGAATATTTCTGCGTTCCTGACGCTGAATTTCGTTGCGTCTTTCACGAACTTCCTTATCGGCTTCCGTTCTTATTTTATGAGCCTCGTCCTTAGCTTCAAGAATTGCCTCTTTCTTCTTTGTTTCGGCTTCATTTATTGCATTGCTGATGATTTTATTTGCCTCTTTTTCGGCAGAACCGATAGCCTTTTCGCTCGAATTCTTCCTGTATATCATGCCGATTATAAAACCGACGGCAAAAAATACCAATGCACAAACGGCGGCAATAATAATAACAATTTTTGTTTCCAAAGCAGCAGCACCTCCTTCTTTCAAAAATTAACAATCTAAGTGAATATTAAAGTCATCAAAAGAATTGCAGTAATGTTACTTGTGCCAATGACTATATTACACCATTATATATAGTCATCTTTGATATTGTATAGCAAACGAAATAATCTGTCAAGAGCGAATGATACAAAAAATAAGAATGGCAAGCCGTAAAGTAAAAAATGTTGAACAAAAGCCCGCATCTCAACAGAGCGCATACTCAATAAATCAATTATTGAAATACCATAGTATTTTTAATGTGTCAATCTGCGGCATATAATAGTATTGTAATATTTGACAAATCCGGAGGGATTTTATGCTCGGAAACAAGGTTAAAGAATTAAGATTAGCACATGGTCTGAGTCAGGTCGATTTCTCAAAAGATCTGTCGGTTACAAAACAAACAGTTTCAAACTGGGAGAACAATAACATACAGCCGTCTATTGATATGCTGATAAAAATAGCGGATTTTTTTAATGTTTCAACCGACTATTTGCTTTCAAGAGACAGTAAAAAAACAATTGATGTTTCGTCTTTGACCGATGAACAATACGCTCATATTAACCTGATAGTTAAAGATATAGGAAGTAACCGATAATCGAAAGGTTTAAACTGCTTGAAAGCCACGCGTGAACCGTGTTGTGCACCACTTAAAAACTTTCAACCTTATTGTTCAGGGTGTGTTATTATGAAAAAATTTGTAAGTACAAACGAAAGAGAAAAAAGTGTAACTTTTTTCGGCAGAATTAAAGTGTCGGTAAGCTTTCTGTGCTTTTTTGTTCCGTTCGCCGTTTTGCTTGCCATGTACATTTACTATATAGCAACATCAAAATTTTCCTATGCAAGGGGATATTATCTGATTCATTATCTCTACACCTACGATCACGGCTTTGTGTCAAGGGGACTTGTGGGCGAAATTATCAGTTGGTTTTTCCCGGTGGTTACCGACGGTGTCACAAAAGGTGTGATTATGCTTTTTGCCGCTTTGCTTCTGATAATCTCATCGGTTTGCATGGGACAGACACTTAAAAAGACATACGACAACAAAGACATATTCAGATACACTGTTTTTATTTGTTTTCTGCTTCTGTTTTTACCGATAACATTCAGGCTGTATTTTACGGATCTTAAGCTTGACAAGCTTGTGTGGGCAATCGGGCTTTTGGCTGTTTATGTCAGCGGAAAAAAATATCTTGTCTATGCTGTTCCGTTTCTGTGTGTTTTGTGCATACTTGTAAATCCCGTATTCCTGTTTACAAGTATGCCGGTAATAGCGGTAGTCCTTTTGTATAACGCAATAACCGACAGAAGCGTAAAAAGTATTTCACTCTGTGTTTTCACCTATATTCTGATAATATCGGTCTTTGCTTTATCCGCCGCCTCTGAAAAATATCTGGGATTTGAAACACCTCAGAGCTTAACGGAGTTTTATTTTTCCAGATATGAAAACAGGGAGACAGTCGCTTACAATTCGTTTTATACGGATTGGCTGTTTGATTACTTTTCAACATTGAAAGATATTTTTAAACAGGCCTTTCAGATTTATTTTATCGAGTGGAAAAACTGGATCTTATGTTTGTTTAACTTTGTTTTCTTCTTTTTCCCCGTATTTGCAGTCTTAATTGTGTTCTGGAAGAAGGCAGTTTCGTGCACGGAGGACAAAATGCAAAAGCTATTTTTTCTTATTTGCATGATGTTGCCTCTTATTACAGTGCCTGCCATTATTGTTTCGTGGGAGTCACCGAAATACTTTGCAAACTCTCTTGTTGCTCAACTGTGTATAATGATGTACCTTCTGACTCAAAGGGATAAAAGCGTAGTGTATGCTTTTGAACAAACGGCCTGTATGTTTAAAAATAATCATGCACTTCTGTATGGTACGCTTCTTTATTTGCCTGTATTCTTCATTAATATTCATTGAGACGGGAGGACTAATGTCGATGAACGCTTCAAAAAAGAGCAGAAACTGTCTTCTTCTTTCCGCGTTTTTTTTCCTGCGCATAATACTTTTTCTGCCGGAAAATCTTTTTAATATTGATTTTGAAAATCTGAAATCCTTGTTGAGAGCCGACTTGGCATTCATAGTATCTCTTATTGCTCTTTCGTCATTTTTGTTTGCAAAACTGATAATTGAGCTGTATGCCAAAAATCCGAAGCTGTTATTTTTTCCGTGCTACCTGCTCTGCACAGATGTATTTTTATTCGTATCGCAGGACAGCCTCTTGAAGCTTTTGGTAACCGTTTTGTGGCTTGCTTTTTACCTTTTATTGCTAAAATCGTTCAATCGTTTTTTCTTGTTATCGCTTCCGGTTTCGTTTATTTGCATAGCACTAATGCCAAGCTCTGTTTTCAGCTTTTTCCTGTTGTTTTTACTGATTTACATTATTGTTTTTCCGAATGATAACATACGCAAAAAAATCCTCGTCTTTCTCGGTGAAGCAATCACCGGCTTGTGTGCATACCTGCTAAACCTTTTGCTTACACGAAAAAGCGAAAAATTTGAAGCATTTTTATTAAAATATTCGGATAATCAATATCTTTCAATGGATAAGTTCATATTAACAGTTGCTGTTATGACGGTACCTCTTTATATTGCGGCGAGAGTTTTCTTTCACCGTGCATCTGCATTGAAAATCAAAAATAAAAAACAAAGCGGATTATCGGATTTGAGCGATTTAGCTATACTGATTTTCATCGCTTTTCTGATAAATTGCGCCTCTGTAATTATATTAAAAAGCACCATGACAGCGGCAGTCACAGGAAGCATTTTTACCGCTTCGGTCATCGCCTTAATATTGAACGGCAATAAACAAATCAACGGCTTTTTGACAACACTGAATTCTTTAATTGACAGCCGAAAAAAAATGATAATTATTCTGGTTCTTTCCGCTGTTTATGTTTTCTACCTTAACCTTTTCCGAAACAATGTGTTTTTCGGATGGACATTTTATCGCTTTGCTGTTGAGTATATTAACTGAACATACACCATAATTACCCAAACGTGTTTCTCAACATCTGTGTTAAACCGACGACAAAAAGGGGGCTGTCCGCAAGACAGCCCGTTAATTTTTGAGTATGTATCCGGCACACTGTTCACGTCTTTATGCGTCTGACGTGGAACGCTTTGCCGGTTTATGCTTTTTTCAGCCTTATCAGTCTGCCTTTTTCTTGTCGCTCTTTGAGAGAACAAGGTTGACAACTATGCCCAGTATAAGAGCGCAGGCTATTGAGGTAAGAGTAATATTGCCGATGCCCAGTGCCATGCCGCCGATACCTGCTATAAGGATAGCCGCAACAACGAAGAGGTTTCTGTTTTCGCCAAGGTCAACAACCTGTATCATCTTGAGACCGCTGACTGCGATGAAGCCGTAAAGCGTGATACATACGCCGCCCATTACGCAGGAGGGAATTGTTGCAAGGAAGGTGACAAACGGACCGAAGAACGAGATTACCATACACATAATCGCCGTGACAAGAATTGTGATAACCGAAGCGTTACCGGTGATAGCGACACAGCCGACCGATTCGCCGTATGTTGTGTTCGGGCAACCGCCGAAGAATGCACCTGCTATTGAGCCTACGCCGTCACCGAGAAGAGTTCTGTGAAGTCCCGGGTCTTCAAGGAGATCCTTGTCAATTATTGAGGAAAGGTTCTTGTGGTCGGCAATATGCTCGGCAAACACAACGAATGCAACCGGAACATAAGCAACCGCTACCGTCGCTATGTATTTTCCGTCAATGGCCGAAAGTCCCTTTGCCGCTTTGACGAATGTGAAGTCGGGAATCCACTGCATATTGTTGAAGAGTGAGAAGTTGACTATCTGTAATGCCGCATTGCCGGTCTTCATACCGATAAGGGTGAAGATTGTTGCAACAACATAGCCTGCAAGGATACCGATAATAAACGGGATAAGCTTGCCCATTTTCTTGCCGAAAACAGAGCAGATAATGACCGTGAAGAATGTGACGAGAGCGCAGAAGAGTGAAACCCAGCCGCCTGCCGTCATGGCGTAAACGCCGTCAATGTTCTCAACAAAGCCTGCACTGCAGCCCACTGCATCTTTGATTGCATTGCCTGCAAGCGAGAGACCGATAATGGCAACCGTCGGTCCTATAACAACTGCCGGCATAAGCTTGTTAATCCAGCCGACACCTGCGATTTTGACGATGATTGCGATAAGCACATAGACAAGACCGGCGAATATTGCGCCGAGGATTATTCCCGCATAGCCCGCCTCAACCGAAACGGCACCTGCGAATGCGGCGAACATTGAGCCGAGAAAAGCGAATGAAGAACCAAGGAAAACGGGGCTTTTGAACTTCGTGAAAAGAAGATACACGATTGTTCCCACGCCTGCGCCGAATAACGCCGCCGACTGGCTCATACCGTTTCCGACTATTGACGGAACAGCTATTGTCGCCGCCAGAATAGCAAGAAGCTGCTGGAAAGCGAAGACGATGAGCTGCCCGAACTTGGGCTTGTCTTTGACACCATAAACTAATTTCATTTGTAATTCCTCCTGTTTTATATATCGGTCTTGTGACCATATTTACCTTAATTATCTGAGCCTTGCGATTGCAACCTCTGTTTTTCCGTCAATCTCGTCAACACGCACGCTCACAAATTCGTCCCTCGACGTGGGAAGGTTTTTGCCGACGAAGTTAGCGCATACCGGTAATTCTCTGTGCCCTCTGTCAACCATGACGCAAAGCTGTATGACCGACGGCCTGCCGAGATTCATTATTGCGTCCATAGCGGCACGTGTTGTTCTGCCGGTGTAAATAACGTCGTCAACAAGAATAATCTTTTTACCGGCGACGTCGAAATCAATGACAGAATTATTGACGAGCGGCTGTGTGTATTTCTCGGTCAGATCGTCTCTGTAAAGCGTAATGTCAAGCTCGCCGAGCTGAACCCTGATGTCGGAAAATTTCTCGATATTCTCTTTGAGAATCCTTGAAAGCGGAACGCCTCTTCTGCGTATTCCCACGAGATAAAGCTCTTCACAGTCGGGATTTTTTTCGATTATTTCGTGCGAAAGTCTCGCAAGTGCTCTGGACATCATCTGAGCATCCATAATGATTTTTTCCATAATTTTCTCCGCAAAAAAGCCTTGCCGGATACGGCAAGGCACAATAAGACTGAACTTGTTATCGCCTTGCCGGTATCTCGTACCGACTTAAAGGTTTCTTTTTCTGTCATGTATGTTACCACGCAGACAGGTCATTTGTCAAGCAAAAATTCAAAATTTTTCAATTTATTTTTACGGTATGCGCCGCACGGGATTTTACGGCGGTACTGTCAGATTTCAACCGAAATAATATCCTCGTCGTCCTCAATTATCATTGTGACCTTTTCATTCGGAATATCCTTGGGAATTCTGACGCTGAGGATAATCGAAAGATAGGTTTCTCTGCGCTTTATCTGCTGGCTCTGAACCTGAATGTTGTGACTTTCAAGCGTGTCAATGAGCCTTTCGAGAGCACCGCTGTTATTGTCCTTGAGTCTCAGCTTCATATATGTACTCGCCGAGGTCTCCATTCCGTTTTCTATCTTATGAAGCCCTATCTGGAGTATTATCAGAAGAATTGTCGATATTATTCCGAGCCACATCATACCTGCGCCTATCGCCAAGCCGACACCGGAGGTCGCCCAGATTCCCGCCGCCGTTGTCAGTCCCTTTATCGAGAGGTCTCTGACAAATATAACTCCTGCGCCGAGAAAGCTGACGCCGGTGATTACGTTCGCCGCAATTCGGGAGGCGTCAACGGATATTCTTGCATCCGGAATCATGACAACATCAAAGAACGCATACTTTGAAACAATCATCATCAGTGCCGCACCGAGAGCGACGATAAGGTGAGTGCGGATACCCGCTTCCTTCTGCCTCTTGCTTCTTTCAAGTCCTATTGCTCCTCCGCAGGCGGCGGCAATAATGACTCTCAGGGTATAAATCAGCTCTGACGGCACGGACTCGGAAAGAGACGAAAACCATGCTGATATTTCACTCAGACTCACTGTGTGCACTCCCTCTCACCATAAATATTTCACTGTCAATATATTATCATTGTGCCGGATAATTGTCAAGCAAAAGAGCCTCTGTGCGGAGAAATTGAGATAAAAATAAAAATTAAGGAAAAATTTTTTCGTTTAGGTCTTTTATCTTTCGGAATTATATTGTATAATGTGTATCGGCTATAAACGAAAAGAGAGGAAAAAGTTATGATTAAGAACAGAATTAAGCTCACAGTTGGCGGTGCCGAATATCCGATAATCACCGAAGACGACCCCAAATATGTTGCCGAGCTCGGTGCGGAGCTTGATGAGGCTCTGCGCAGCACTCTCAGCGAAAACAAGAACATTTCAACCACTCAGGCGGCGGTTCTCCTTGCCCTTCAGTATGCGGACAGCTATAAAAAGGCAGTCAGCAGTGCAGACAATCTCCGCTCACAGATAAAGGACTATCTTGACGACGCCGCCTCGGCAAAGAGCAAGGCTGACTGGTCACGCCATGAGGCTGAGACAGCAAAAAGAGAGCTCGAAGCGGCAAAGCTTGAAATTGACAGACTCAATATTCAGATTCGTTCACTTCGTGACCAGCTTGACCTTGGCAAATAAACCAAAGGTATGAAAGCTGAGATTTTAGCTCCCGCCGGCAAATACGAGTCTCTTCTCGCCGCAGTCAGATGCGGTGCAGATGCCGTTTATTTCGGCTTCGGCAAATTCAACGCAAGACAGAATGCCGGAAATTTCAGTGAAGAAGAGGCGCAAAGTGCAATTTCTCTTTGCCGTGCAACGGGAGTTAAAACATATATTACTATGAATACCCTCGTCAGTGATGACGAGATGGCGGAAGCTGTGGGACTATTGAAGCGCATTTGCAGTTACGGTGCAGATGCGCTGATTTTGCAGGATTTGGGTTTATCCGCCCTTGTCAGAAGCTTTGCACCCGATATTCTCATGCACGCCTCAACGCAGATGTCCGTTCAGACCTCATACGGAGTAAAAATGCTGAAAAATATGGGCTTTTTCCGTGTGGTACTGCCACGTGAGATGTCTCTCTCCGAAATAAAGAAAATCCGCAGTGAAACAGACACAGAGCTTGAGGCTTTCGTTCACGGCGCACTGTGTATGTGCGTTTCGGGACAGTGCTATCTCAGTGCAATGCTCGGCTCAAGAAGCGGAAACAGAGGTCTTTGCGCACAGCCCTGCCGTCTGCCCTTTAAGGCGGAAAACGGCACGGGGCACGACCTCTCGCTCAGGGATTTGTCTCTCATTGACGAAATCCCCGCCCTCACCGGGGCAGGAGTGTGCTCACTCAAAATTGAGGGCAGAATGAAACGCCCCGAATATGTTGCGGCGGCGGTTACGGCGTGCAAAAACGCCCGCTCGGGTGAAACGGACGAAAATATATCCTCGTCGCTCAGAGCCGTTTTTTCACGCTCCGGCTTCACAAAAGGATATTTTGAAGAAAAAACGGGCAAAGATATGTTCGGCATACGCAGCAAGGACGATGTCACCGCCGCAAAGGACGTTCTTTCTTCTCTCGGGCGTTTGTTTGACAGAGAAATGCCCCTCATACCTGTCAGCTTCTCTCTGAAGGTCAGGGAAAACGAAAAGGTTTCTCTTTCTGCCTCGTCAAAAGGCAAAAGTGTATATACCGAAAGTGACTTCATTCCCGAAAAGGCAATAAGCAAGCCCTTGACGGCTGAGGCTCTCTCACAGCGGCTCTCAAAGTGCGGCGGAACATATTTTTACGCCGAAAACACGGAAATCTCTCTCGGCAACGGTTTGATTGTCCCCGCAAGCGTCATCAATGAGCTCAGACGCACAGCCCTCGAGAAGCTCTTTTCGCTTCTTTCCGAGGGCGAGAGCAAGCGTTTCTGCCCGCAGAAAATCCGCATACCGGCGCATAAGGCAGGCGAAAAAAGGCTTTATGCACGCTTTGACAGTGTCGCTCAGGTGCCCGACGACCTTTCGGCTCTCGACACGGTTTATCTCCCTCTTTTCACGGACACGGAAAAGCTTGTTTCTCTGTCGGAAAAGGTCAGAACGGGCGTCGAAATACCAAGGGGGATTTTTTCCGACTCAGAAAGGATATTTTCACGCCTCTGCGAACTGAAGAAAAGCGGAATTTCTGTCGCATATTGCGGCACACTTGACGCTGTCGCTCTGGCGAAAAAAGCCGGAATGAAAATCCACACCGGATTTTCACTCAATATTTTCAACACCCTTTCACTCTGTGAAATCGAAAGGCTCGGCGCAGAGGAGGCAACCGTCTCCTTTGAACTGACGCTTTCAAAAATAAAAAAGCTCGGCGGAAAGATAAAGCGGGGCATTATCGCTTATGGAAGTGTTCCGCTCATGCTCACGAGAAACTGTCCGGTGAAAAACGGAAAAAGCTGTGCCGAATGCAAAAGAAGCTCATTTCTCACCGACAGAATGGGCGTGAAATTCCCCGTTATGTGCACAAACGGCTTCAGCGAAATTCTCAATTCCCGTCCGATTTATCTTGCGGACAGACTCAATGAAGCGGAAAACATTGATTTTCTCACTCTCTATTTCACAAGGGAGACAAAGGAAGATGTCTCCGGAATTATCGAAAAATACGCACACGGTGAAAAAGCCGACGGTGAATATACACGTGGACTTTATTACCGGGGCGTTGAATAAAAGTTAAGGAGAAATGCTTATGGAAAAACACATGAAATTCGGCGAGATTGCCGCTTATTCGCTCGGGCTTTTCGGCTTTCAGGCGATAGTCGGCTTTCTCAATTCCTACCAGGCGGAGTTTTATCACTCACAGATGTCGGCAAATCTTGCGGTTATCGGCATTCTGATTCTTGTCGTCAAGGTCGTTTCGGCTGTCTTTGACCCCGTTGTGGGCAATATGATTGAGCGCAGAAACAGCCCCAAGGGCAAGCTTAAGCCCTTTATTGCGTTCTCGATAATTCCGCTCTTTATTATGACGGTTGTCATTTTTATCAAAGTACCGTTCAGCGGAATAGGGCTTTATGCATACATATTCGTCACGTTTCTTCTCTGGAGTATGGCAATGACGCTCGGCGATGTTCCGTCACAGGGCATAGCCTCCGTTCTCACGCCCAATCCGACAGAGAGAACTGATGTTATATCCATCGCCAACACCCTCAAGCAAATCGGCTTTTCCGCCGCCGCAGTCGTCGTGCCCGTCGTATGCCTTATTGTGCCGGGCGGCTCACGGGTTTTCGGAATACCCGAGGGTGAAAAGGACGCCCCGATAAGCAGCACAGAATACCTTTTAACGGCTGTCGCAGTCGGTCTGCTCGGCTGTCTTCTCTTCTCGCTTATCTATTTTAAAAACAAAGAGAGAGTGCCCTACACGGCGGAGAAGATGTCTTTCGGAGAAATGTTCGGCACGCTCAGAGACAACAAGCCTCTTATGATGGTCATCGTCTCGTATTTTCTCGGTGCAGGCAGACAGATGGCAATGGCAATTCAGGTTCAGACCTCAAATGCTCTTCTCGGCAGTGAAAACTATGTCATCGTTCTCGGCATCACAACGGCCGTCGGCTCAATGCTCAGCATGGCTCTGACCCCGTTTCTCATCAGAAAGCTCGGCGAGAAAAAGGTGTTTATTATCCTTTCCGTTTACGGCTTTGTGATTTCGATGCTCGCATTTGTCGTCTATGCCTTTATCACGACAAATATGATAGTGATGTTCATTTTCCTCTTCCTCACGGGCTTGCAGTTCGGTGCGGTGACGCTTATGCCGATGATTATGGTCACGGACTGTGTTGACTATTATGAATACAAAACAGGCAAGCGTGTTGAGGGTCCGGCATTTTCGGTGCTCACCCTCACAATTAAGGTATGCCTTGCAATCGGTGCCGCTCTCGGTCTTGTGTTCATTCAGGTTTCCGGCTACGACGCAGGTGCGGTTGAGGTTGCCCGAAGCACAAAGAACATTATCTATTTTGCTTATGTTGCTCTTCCCGGTATTTTCTCTCTTCTCTCCGTTTTCCCGATACTCAGATATGATATTGAGGGCGAAAAGAAACAGCAGATAGCTCTTGAGCTTCAGAAACGCAGAGAACAGAAACAAATCTGATAATCTGTCGGCAATTTATTGACAAGCGCATTTTACAATAATATAATCAAATCACAAAATCAAAAGGAAGTGCTTATTATGAAAAAAATTATTTCCGTCTTACTCGCGCTAATAATGCTCCTGTCGCTGAGCATTCCCGCCTTTGCCGAAGAAAAAACGCTTAACTTTCTTTCGCTGGGCGACTCAATCGCCGCCGGTGCAGGTCTTGCAAATCCCGCAAAGCAGGCATACGGCGCAATAGTTTCAAACACAAACGGCTACAATTTCAAAAATGACGCCATAAGCGGTCACACCACGCAGGATATGATAAAACGTATCAATCAGAAAAAGGTTTCAGATGATATTGCCGAGGCTGATATTATTTGCATTTCAATCGGCGGCAACAACTTTTTGCAGTCAAACCTTGCAGAGCTTGTAATTGACAGCGTTGTCAAAAAGGATTACTCAAAATTCGACAAAATCGCCGACGGGCTTTACAACGATATTGACACTATAATTACATACATAAAGGGGCTCAACAGTGACGCCGCAATCCTTTTCCAGACTCTCTATAACCCCATGTACATAGCAAAGGATTTGCGACAGGCTTATCAGCAGGGCGCAGACAGAATCAACGCCACCATTCGCAGATACTCTCAGGAGCACGGTAACGTATATACGGTTGTCGAGGTTGCGGCGGCTATGGGCGATGACGAATCTCTTATCACGGCAGACTACATTCACCCCAACTCAAAGGGACACGTCGTTATCGCACGTGAGGTTCTCAAGGTGCTCAAGGAGCTTGGCCTCGGCACTCAGACAGAGCCGGTTTATAAGGAAATCAAAATTTCGTCCATATTCGATGAAGTTCTCTTCGCTTTCAGAAAGGTGCTGAACATTCTGTTCTTTTTGATGAAGTAAAAATATAGCCATAACTACTCGGGCGGCTCATTTTTGAGCCGCCCGACATTTCTATCTGCACTTTTATTTTGACCTTTTCACCGTTTCTTCCAGCACCTCGCCTATACTCTCTCTGAAAATAAGGCTTGCCATACCGTCATACTGCGTTTCGTCACGGTTTATCAGCACAATGTTTCTGCCTCTGAAATACCTTATATACATTGCCGCCGGATACACCGCAAGCGATGTGCCGCCGATAATAAGAAGCTCTGCTGAGGATATTTCCCTCACGGCACTGCTGACCGCAGCCTCGTCAAGCTGTTCTTCATAGAGTGTAACTCTCGGTCTGATAACCGTACCGCAATTATCACAGCGGGGCACTTTTCCCTTCTTTTCGACAATTTTATCATTCGGGTACTGCTTCATACACTGCGGACAGTAGTGATAAAACACGCTGCCGTGAAGCTCAATGACGTTCTCACTGCCGGCTTTCTGATGAAGTCCGTCGATATTCTGAGTAATTACCGCCGACAGCTTTCCCTTTTTTTCAAGCTCTGCCAGTGCTCTGTGCGCTCTGTTCGGCTTCGGGGAGACGCTGAGAAAATATTTGTAGTAAAAATCATAGAACACATCGGGATTTTGTATAAAGAACGTGTGACTGAGTATCTCCTCGGGAGAGACGCCGTATTCCTTTACGGTGCTGTATAAGCCGTCCTTACTGCGGTAGTCCTTGACCCCGCTCTCCGTCGAGACTCCTGCACCGCCGAAAAATACCGTTTTCCGGCTTTCGCTTATCAATTTTGCAAAATCGTTTATACGTGTGTCCATATTATTCGACCTTCTGCCCTGTTTTTGCATTGACGATATTTTTGAAAACGGAAATATGCGTCTTTGATATGTACTTGTCAATATGAAGTGAACCGAAATACCAGCGGTTAAAAGTGCATACCCCGCTCATCTCTTCAAGATAGGTATTGAGACCGCTTATTCCCACTTCGCCCTCGTCCCCGAGCGTCATAAATTCCTTGAGCTTTGCCGGCGGCTCATGCGTAATCACTATATCAACGGCGGCTTTGTATTTTTCGAGGTTGTCAACACCCTCAACCAGCTCTTCGTGAGACGGAATTTCTCTCTCTGACCACGTGTCGTTTTCAAAGCGTAAATCCATATCGTCGCTCACGCCGCCGCCCATTGTGAAAATCGTCTGGTCTTCAATCTCGTATATCTGACCGCGCATAAGGTGTATCACCTTGTCGCTGATAAGGTGCACCTTTCCGCCGTTCCACTTTGACACCTCATAGGAATCGAGAATTGAAAAATTTTCATGCGCTCCGTCAATGAAAAGCGTTGTGTATTTTTTCTTCGACAGCTTTCTTATAAAGGCTCTTTCCGCCGGCGAGCCGTCCCAGATAAAGCCGAAATCGCCGCATACGATAAGATAGTCGCCCCTTTTGAGCTTTTTAAGCTTCGGGTCGGAAAATCTTTCCTGTTCACCGTGCATATCTCCTGTTACATATATCATCAGTCATCACCTGCAAGAAAAAATTAAAAAGGGTTTGCAATACGAAAATAAAGTTGCTATAATATATAAAGTATATCATAGATAAATTACTTTGTAAATCGGTTTCAGGTGACGAGATGAAAAAAATACTTTCCGCCATAATTTGCGCCGTGCTTCTTTCAGTGCCGTTTTTTACGGTGTATGCCGACGCCGCTTTTGATTCTCTCATGAAAGAGAAAATCACTTCTCCCGTATATCTTCTTGAAAGTCTCGACGATTCAACCGTCGTTCTCAGCAAAAATTCCGGCAAAAAAACTCCCTGCCCCGCGCTCAACAAAATTCTGACGGTTGCGCTCACGCTCAAAAACACCTCAGATATTGACAAAAAAATAACCGTCACGCAGAAAATGCTCGACAGCGTCGGTTATACGTATGCGCTTAAAATGGGGCTCAAGGTCGGTGAACACATCAGCATAAAATCGCTGCTGTATGCGATAATGCTTTATGGCGCAAACGATGCCTGTGCCGCCGTCGCAGTTGCGACGAAATCGGACACACAGAGCTTTGTCGAAGAAATGAACAGCTATGTCAAGTCTCTCGGCTGTAAAAATACCGTCATGAAAAATGTGACGGGCTTCGACTCGGACGGGCAATACACCACCGCAGACGATATTGCACTGATAATGTCGGACGTTGTGAAAATTCCGCTTTTCATGGAAATCTTCGGGGCAAAGAATTATACGGTTGAAGCGACAAATCTTTCCCCGAAAAGAGCCTACTCAACGAATAACCGCCTTCAGATTTCAACCTCGATTTACTATTACTCCTATGTCAGCGGCGGAAAATCCGGCGCAACGGAGGAGGCGGGCTACTGCACCGTCGCAACCGCAACAAAAGACGGCTACACCTATCTTGCCGTAGTGCTCAGAGGAGAGGCGAAGACCTCAGGCTCGGTGACGACGAACTATTCCATGCTTGACGCAAAAACGCTTTTCAAGTGGGCGTTCAACAATATTAAATTCAAGGTCGTGGCGACGAAAAGCCAGATAGTTACCGTTATGGACGTAATTGCCGGAAGCGAATCCGACCACGTTTCGCTCTGCCCCGCCCGTGACGTTTCAACTCTCGTGCCTCAGCTTGCCGACGAGAACGGCGTTCTGATTGAGCCGGACAGTGAAACGCTCCCGAAAAAGCTATATGCTCCCGTTAAAAAGGGAGACGTGATTTGCAGTGCAAGAATACTCTATGCCGGTGAAGAGGTCGCAAAGGTTGACCTTGTCGCCGCAGAGACGGTGAACCTCAGCCTGCCGAGACTTATTCTCGAAAGGATAAAGGACGTTCTTAAATCAAAGGTGTTTCTCGCCGTGCTCACCATCCTTGCCGCACTGATACTCATATACATCATATTTGTTATCTTTGATAATCTCAAGCATAAGCGACGGGTGTAACAACCGAAAATTAAAGGACAGCCGCAGGATTTTCCGCCGCTGTCCTTTTTATTTTCATATTTTATCTCTGCAAAAGCATAACTATATATTTGCCTGCGGCATAGAGCGGCGGAACAATGAGTGCCGGAATCATATTGACCGTCTTGATATGCTTCTTTGAAGTGCTGAGAAAGTTAATGCCTATGCACATGACAAGAGCATAGCCGACAATACATATATTTGTCAGAAGCTCGCCCTTGAGCACGTTTTGCAGGGAAGAGGCAAGCACTGTCATAAGTCCCTGATAGATGAGCACGGGAACAGCAGAAACGATAACTCCCCAGCCAAGAGAAGCGGCAAGCACCACAGAGGTTATCCCGTCAATGATTCCCTTTGTGACAAGCGTACTGCTGTCGTGAAGAAGCCCGTCGTTTATTGAACCGACTATCGCCATTGCCCCTATGCAGAATATCATTGATGCGGCAATGAAGCCGCTTGAAAAGTCGGAGGTCTTCAGCTTTTCCTCGATTTTTTTACAGCCGTTATTGAGCCTGTCCTCCAGCTTCAGAAGCTCGCCGAAAAACGTCCCGACCGCAAGCGATACCACGAGCATAAGCTCTCCGTCGGACGACAGCTTTCCGTCACCGCCAACCGTAATCATATTCGATATAATCCCGGCAATACCGATAACGGTAACTGATATTCCCGTCGCCTTGGTAATGGATTTTTCCATATTCTCGCCTATCGCCTTTTTAAAGATAAGCCCGAGTATTCCGCCGATAACTATCAGTCCGGCATTGATAAGTGTCCCCATTATTTAAGACCTGCCTTTTTACAGTTTTCAAGATGTCCCTCATAGTCTTCGGCGTAATAATATTTTCCGCTCTTGTCTGTGCAGAAGAACTTGTAGGGTGTATCCTCCGGATAAAGTGCCGCATTTATTGCGTCAAGCCCGGGACTGCATATCGGTCCGCACGGCAGGCCGAAGCATTTATAGGTGTTGTAATACTGAGCATAGTCCTGTGCGTCACCGTCGATATAGGGCGCAACATAGCGGCTCAGATAATATGCGGTTGCGTCACAGCCCAGTCGGTTATATGAATCCCCGAGACGGTTATATATCACCGATGAAACCTTGCCCATTTCGGCGGTTATGCCCGCCTCTTTCTGAATAATCGAAGCCACCGTCAGAATTTCATCAATGCTGTAACCGAGCTCTGCGGCACGCTGTTTCATCTCAGGTGTAATACGCTTATCTGTTGCCGATATAAAGCGGCTTATGGCTTTTTCGGGTGCTTCGTTTTTATAGAAGTCATAAGTGGCGGGGAATAAATATCCCTCTGCGGCGAATATCCTGTTCTCCTTATTCTCCGCTTCTGCAAAAAGCGGATATTTTGAATAGAGCCCCTCGTCTGAGGCGGCGGCAATAAAGTCAGACGCACTGCAAACCCCGTTCTTCTCAAGCCTTTCGGCTATCTGTGTAACACTGAAGCCCTCGGGCACGGTAACTCTGACTGTGTTTGTTTTCACCTCAATACCGACAATCGGCACTCTCCCTGTTTTAACCGTGATAACGGCGACTGCCGCAATTCCGGCGCACAGAAAAAGAGAAACCAAAACCGCAATAAATTTTTTCATAAAGCACCTCTCCCGTATTTTTGACAAAGCCTCTTGCGTTATTACAGAAGCTCAAAAATCCTTTTCGGTCATAAGCTTCTCAAGGATTTTTTCGTCCGCCGGACAAAAGTCATACTGTGAAATTTCCTGCGGAGTTATCCAGCGTATGTCATTGTGCTCAAGCTTTTCGGGCGTGCCGCTCACTATCTCGGCGTTGAAGAGCGTCAGATTGACCGTTATATCGGGATATATGTGCGTCAGCTCCATAAATACGTCATGCGGTTTTACCGTTACGTTAAGCTCTTCTCTGCACTCTCTTATCAAGGCTTCCTCTTTCGTTTCGCCCTCTTCCGTCTTTCCGCCGACAAATTCCCACAAAAGTCCCCTTGCCTTGTGAGCCGGTCGCTGACATATCATAAACCTGCCGTCTCTGCGTATAAGGGCGGCAACAACATCTCTCGTCACAGCAAAAACCTCCGCATACAGATTAATGGAAGTATAGCACAAATATACGCCGTTTGCAAACAAAATCCGAAAAACTAAAGACAAACCGATAAATATATGTTACAATAACAAAGTATGAATAAAACTGACGGAAATTTTGCGCCCGACGGCTGATTTCCGTGTGAAAGGAAGATTTTTATGAAACTCGGTATCGTGGGACTGCCCAATGTCGGCAAAAGCACGCTCTTCAACGCAATAACAAACGCCGGTGCACAGTCGGCAAACTATCCGTTCTGCACCATTGAGCCCAACGTCGGCGTTGTCGCCGTGCCGGACAAGCGTCTGGACAAACTCGCCCAGATGTATAATCCCGACAAAATCACCCCCGCTTCGATAGAATTTGTCGATATTGCCGGTCTTGTCAAGGGTGCATCAAAGGGCGAGGGCCTTGGCAACAAATTCCTCTCCCATATACGGGAGGTCGATGCCATTATTCACGTTGTGCGCTGTTTTGAAAACGATGATATTACCCATGTTGACGGAAGCATAAACGCTCTTCGTGATGTCGAAACTATAAATCTCGAGCTGATTTTCTCCGATATTGAAATGGTCGAAAGACGTATCGACAGAACGGCAAAGGCGATGAAGGGCGACAAGACGCTTTCCCGTGAGCTTGACTTTTTAAAGAGGCTGAAAGCGTGGCTTGAGGACGGAAAGCCCGCACGCTCAATCGAGGCTGACCCCGATGAGCAGGAGGTAATTAACACCACCGCTCTTCTGACCGCAAAGCCCGTCATTTACGCCTGCAACATGAGCGAAGAGGATTTTGCAAACGGACTTGACAGCAACAAAAACTACACCGAGGTATGCGCTATGGCAGAGAGTGAGGGAGCGCAAGTGCTTCCTATATGTGCCGAGCTTGAAGCGGAAATATCGTCGCTTGACAAAGAAGAAAAAGCCATGTTCCTTGCCGACTTGGGCATTGAGCAGGGCGGTCTTGATTTGCTCATTCAGAAAAGCTATGACCTTCTCGGTCTCATGTCATATCTGACAGCCGGAAAGCCCGAGGTCAGGGCATGGACGATAAAGAAAGGGACAAAGGCTCCTCAGGCGGCGGGGAAAATCCACTCCGACTTTGAGAGAGGCTTTATCCGTGCGGAGGTCATTTCGTTTGACGAGCTTATTGAGTGCGGCTCAATGGCGGCGGCAAAGGAAAAGGGACTTGTACGCTCCGAGGGCAAGGAATACGTTATGCGTGACGGCGATATAGTTCTTTTCAGATTCAACGTATAAGGGGAAGAAAATGAAAACCTTTAAAATTCATCTTATCAGACACGGTCTTCCTGTCGGCAGTGCCGACGGCAAATACATCGGTCACACCGACGTTCCCCTCTCTGAGGAGGGAATCGAGCAAATTGAAAATATGAAGGTCGATTATATCTATCCTTATGCCGACGTCGTGTTCACTTCGCCCCTTTCACGCTGTAAGGAGACGGCAAGGCTCATTTATCCCGACGCAAAAACGGTTGTGATAGATGACCTTATCGAATACAACTTCGGCGAATTTGAGGGCAGAACAGCCGACGAGCTTCACGAAAAGGAGGAGCTTTTCGACGAATGGCTCAGAGGTGAAAAGGACGTTGCACCTCCGTTCGGAGAGAGTAATGCCGAATTTGCCAAAAGGGTATGCACCGCATTTGCGGCTATTGCCGAGGGAATTATGAAATCGGATTATGACGAGGTTGCCGTCATTACTCACGGCGGCGTTATTATGACGATAATGGCCGCATTTGCCCTGCCCGAAGCACCTATGCACGAATGGCTCACCCCGAACGGTTGCGGCTACACGCTGAGACTTGACCCGTTTATATATATGAACGGTCAGAAAATGGAGGCGTTTCAGCAGATACCCGTTGAGCCGATAAATGACGAAAACTATTATGACGGCTGGGATTACTACCCAAATCCCGATGAAAATGACGACGATTTTGACGTGAGCGAATATATAAACGACTGAGGGAGCATTATGAACATTTTGGCTGTCGGTGATGTTGTAGGCGAATGCGGCTGTAATTTTCTTCTCAGGGCACTGCCGAAAATCAAAAAAGAATACAGCATAGATTTCTGCATTGTCAACGGTGAAAACTCCGCCGTCGGCAACGGAATCACTCAAAGCTCGGCAAATCACCTTTTTTCCGTCGGCGCAGACGTAATCACGACCGGAAACCACGTTTTCCGCAGAAAAGAAATATTCGACTATCTCGACGAAAACGAGAGCATACTGCGTCCGGTGAATCTCAACTGGCACGAATACGGCAAGGGCTTTGTCACGGTCGATATGGGAAAAGAACGTGTGACCGTAATCAATCTTATGGGAAAAGCGTTCTTTGAAAATATCGACGACCCGTTTGAAGCGATAGATAAAGTTCTTGAAAAAGTAAAAGACGAGAAAAATATTATTGTTGACCTGCACGCTGAGGCAACGGGTGAAAAAAGAGCACTCGGATTTTACCTTGACGGCAGGGTGAGTGCGGTTTTCGGCACGCATACCCACGTTCAGACCGCCGATGAAACAATCCTCCCCTCCGGCACCGGCTACATAACCGATGTCGGAATGACCGGAGCCGAAAATTCATGCCTCGGCGTTAAAAGCGAATGTGTCATCGAAAAGCTCAGAACCGGAGAAAACATTAAATTTGAACAGGCAGACGGAAAAGCCGTGCTCGGTGCCTGCGTGTTCACCCTTGCACCCGACGGAAAATGCGAACAGGTGAAGCGAATACTTGTCAAAGAATAAGTGATTTGAGGAATGATGAAAATGAAAAAACTTCTTTGCGCCGTTCTGTCGGCGGTTTTCCTTTTTTCGCTGTGCTCATGCTCCGGCACTGTCACAGACGAAAACACGGAGGAAACAACGGTATATGATGAAAACACCGGCGAAAGCGGCGATACACTTCAGAATATAAAATCCGGCTTCTTTCTCCCTTACAGCAAGTCGGATTCCTTTAACCCCTACAAGGTTAAAACACAGCTTAACTGCGAAATTGCATCACTTCTCTATGACGGTCTGTACCGTCTTGACGAAAGCTTTTCGCCCGTAGCGGTAATCGCCGAGAGCGCAGATGTCGGCTCCGACGCCGTAACCGTTTCGCTGAAAGATTCGGTTAAATTCAGCGATTCTTCTCCCCTTAATTCAAGCGACGTCGTTTATTCGTTCCGTCAGGCAAAGGAGAGTGAAAGATACTCCTCTCTGCTCGACTCAGTCTCCGACGCTGTCGCCATAGAGAGTTTTAAGGTGAAGTTTATTCTCTCACGGGCAGATGCGTTTGCTCTTAATGCTCTCATTTTTCCCGTAATAAAATACGGCTCTCTTCAGCAGGACAGCCCCTACGGCTCGGGCAGATATATTCTGTCGGGCGAAAAGCTTGTGTCAAACAGGGAGCACATTTCGGGTGAAAAGATGAAAATAAAGACAATCGGTCTCACTTCCCTGAAAGACACCGTGAGCTTTGCCGACGCTTTAAGAATAGGTAATATTTCTTTCTTTTTCAGCGATTTAAGCGACTGCGATATTCAGCAGAGAGCCTCCGCAAATGCTGTGCCGGTGACGCTCAACAATCTTGTCTATATCGGAATAAACAGCACAAATGAGCTTCTGCGCAGCAGTGCCGTGAGAAAAGCGATAAACCTTGCCCTTGACAAAGCTTCTGCGGTTTCGCAGGCTTATCATGAATTTGCCGTCAGAACAGAGTCTCCGTTCAATCCTCAGTGGAAAGAAACAAGCGAAAAAAAAGCTGTCTTCAATCAGGAAAAGGCGGTTGAGGTGCTTGAAGAAAACGGCTTTTGCTACTCGTCGGAAACGGACAAGTACAGAGAGAGCAAAAACGGAAAAACGCTCCGCTTCAGAATACTTGTTCCGTCAAACAATGAATTTCGCATTGATGCGGCAAATGCCGTCTCCAAAAATCTTGCACAGATAGGTATTGACGCAGAGGTTGTCTCTCTCAGCTTCTCAAAATACAAGGAAAAGATAAAGAAAAAAGACTTCGACCTTTATCTTGGCGAGGTAAAGCTCTGTGAGAATATGAGTCTTCTGCCGTTTTTCACAAAAGGCGGAAGGGTGCACTACGGAATAAACCTTAAAAGCGATATTGTTTCTTCATACAAAAAGCTTCTTGAGGGGAAAATGAGCATCTCTGAATTTGAGACAGCTTTTGAAAACGAACTGCCGTTCATACCCGTTTGCTACCGCAAGGGTATAGCCTTTGCTTCAAATATGCTTTCGGATAATATAAAAAGTATTTCGGGCGATGTTTTCTTTAACATTGCCCAGTGGAAAATGAACTGAGCTTTCATTCGTCTTTGAGGGGGTGAAAAAATGCTTTATGCCGATACCGCCATACAGTATGTAAAGGGCGTCGGAGAGAAAAGGGCTCTCCTTTTCAAAAAACTCGGCGTGACTACGGTTTTTGAGCTTCTGCACCTTTATCCCAGAGAATACCGTGACCTTAATGCCGTCGGCTACATAGCCGATTGCACGAACAACGCATACTGCTATGTAAGGGCATACGTTGCGAGAAAACCGAATGCCGTCATAATAAGAAAAGGTATGACCATATACAAAACGGAGGTCACCGACGGCTCTCACGTGCTTCACCTGAACATTTTTAATAATCCCTATCTTGCAAAGAGCCTTGAAGAGGGGACGGAGTATATTTTCTACGGAAAAGTCACCTTAATCTCAGGTGCGCACGAAATGACTGTTAATAGCGTTGACCCCGTTTCCGAAATCGGCAAACTCAAGCCCGTTTATCCGCAGACGGCGGGTCTGACCTCAAGGGTAATCAGCAAGGTTATGGCAAACGCTCTTTCGGAGTATGCGCCGGCCCGTGACGTGTTGCCCGATAAAATACGTATTCGCTACAAGCTTTGCTCTTCGCTATATGCGCTGAAGAATATCCACTTCCCTCAGAGCAGGCAGGATATGGAAAGTGCCCGCAGACGGCTGATGTTTGAGGAGCTTCTCGTTCTTCAGCTCGGAATGGCAAGGCTTAAAAACCGCAATCGGGGACACACCGAGCTCACTGTCAAAAACGACTATTCGGAGGAGTTTTTCTCTCTTCTTCCATTTGTTATGACAAACGCACAGCAGAATGCCGTCTCCGACGGAATAAGGGATATGGGGCTTCATGAGCCGATGAACCGTCTTTTGCAGGGTGATGTCGGCTCAGGCAAAACAGCCGTTGCCGCTTCTCTCATATACACGGCGGCAAAAAACGGTATGCAGGCGGCTCTTATGGCTCCGACTGCCGTTCTTGCGGCACAGCACTATAATACATTTCTGCGCTTTTTTGAAAATACGGGAATAAGAACTCAGCTTATAACCGGCTCAACAACAGCAAAAAGAAAAAAAGAAATAAAAGAGCTTGTGAGAAACGGTGAAATCGACCTTTTAATCGGCACTCATGCTCTTATTCAGTCCGACGTGGAATTCAAGTCGCTCGGACTTGTTATCACCGACGAACAGCACCGCTTCGGCGTCAGACAGCGTTCCTCCCTCTCTTCAAAAGGGGATAACCCCCATGTTCTTGTCATGAGCGCAACACCGATACCGAGAACACTTGCGCTGATTATCTACGGCGACCTTGATATTTCCGTTCTTGATGAGCTTCCGCCCGGAAGACAGAAAATCGACACCTATGCCGTTGACGACAGCTACAGAAAAAGAGTGTACGCCTACATCAAAAAGCATCTTGACAGAGGCTTGCAGGGCTACATTGTCTGCCCTCTTGTCGAAGAGAGCGACACCCTCGGCGATGTTTCGTCGGCAAAGGCATATTTTGAAGAGCTGAGCGGGGGCGAATTTAAAAATTACTCTCTCGGACTTCTTCACGGCAGAATGAAGCCAAAGGAAAAAGAAAAAATAATGGAGGATTTCTCCTCCGGCAAAATTCAGCTTCTTGTTTCCACAACGGTTATTGAGGTCGGCGTTGA
The DNA here is from genome assembly GCA_045639785.1 of Acutalibacteraceae bacterium. GTDB lineage: Bacteria > Bacillota > Clostridia > Oscillospirales > Acutalibacteraceae > UBA6857. The sequence goes on from JAZUDT010000010.1 coordinate 40,904, forward strand.
CGTGCCCAATGCCGTCATCATGGTTATTGAAAACGCCGAACGCTTCGGACTTTCTCAGCTTCATCAGCTTCGCGGGCGTGTCGGAAGAGGTAAAGAAAAATCCTCCTGCATACTTATTTCATCATCGGGCGGAGAAAGCACCGAAAGGCGGCTTTCCATTATGAAAAAGACAAATAACGGCTTTAAAATAGCCGATGAGGATTTGAAAATAAGAGGCCCGGGCGACTTCTTCGGCGAAAAACAACACGGTCTGCCCAAGGTCAGAATTGCCGACCTGCTTGACGATATGGTGCTTTGCAATCAGTCTCAGCAGGCGGTCAGAGAAATTCTCGACGACGACCCCTGTCTTGAAAAAAACGAAAACAGCGGTCTCGGCGCAGAAATAAAGCTTCTCTTTTCAAATGAGTACAATTTCAATTAAAATATTTTGCGTCAGAAAAATTTACATTTTCCATTTTTTGTTCTTGTTAAAATTTAAATTATATGGTATTATATCTCTATCTGTTATCACAGAAACGAAAGGAGCTTCAATATGAAAAATTGCAGAAAAATCCTTGCTGTCCTGCTTACCGCTGTATTGGTTGCGGCTTTATTCGTGCCCGCAGTCTCAGCCGTTGAGTATGAGCAGAAGGTGCCGCACATTGATTTTCGCGGCTTTATGAGCTACACCGTCTATAAGGACAAGGACGACCCCGACAGCGAAAAGGCATTCCCGCCCTCAACAAACACAATTATTGAGACGGTTGCCGGTCTTGCTCCCGCACTGGGCAAGCTTGCTCTTGACGGAAACTGGAAAGCTTTTGGCGATATTTTTATTCCCGTTCTCAACAACATGCTTGACCCGATAGGCTTTAACGGCGACGGCGAAGCAAAGAACAATTCGGGCATTCACTTCACTTACCCGACAAAAGAGGAAATCGAAGAAAACAACCTTGAGGTTGAGTTCCAGTATGACTGGAGAGATGACCCCTACAAGAGTGCCGCAGAGCTTGATAAGTTCGTCACCTATCTCACCGACGAGCTCGGCTACGGAAAGGTTACTCTTGAGAGCCACAGCTACGCAGGTATCGTAATGCTTACATATCTTTCGACCTACGGCACGGAAAAGGTCAAGAGCTGCTGCTTCAATGCCACCGCAGTTTACGGTGCACAGTTTGCGGGCGAGCTTGTCAAGGGCAATGTCACAATTTCAAACGAGGCTCTTGTCGGCTTCCTCAAGGGGCTTTTTGACCACAACGAATATGAAGCCATCATCTCCGGTGTTGCCGACGTTCTTTCTCTTGCAGGTGTCACGGGCTTTGTCGCTGACTTTGCGACAGACCTTTTCGATAAGCTCTCAGACAGAATATGGACCGAGTCCATTCTTCCGGCTCTCGGCAACTGGCCGAGCATCTGGGCAATGGTTCCCGATTCGGATTTAGAGGCAGGCTACAACAACGTCTTTAACAATCTCTATGCCTCTTCACCCGTTGACCTCACCGGTCTCAAGGCGAAAATCGCCCGTTATTCGGAGGATATAAGAGCGAACAGAGAAGCACGTCTCACCGCCGTCAACGACAGCATACCTCTCTATGTTATCGCCCGTTACGGCTATTCGGGAGTTCCTCTCGGCGATATATGGACGGCAAACACCGACACCGTTCTCAACACTGCGGCGGAATCCTTCGGCGCAACCTGCAAGGCTTATGACTATAATGCAGAAGATGTGCAGAGCGAAAGATATATCGCTCCCAACGGCTCGGTTGACGCTTCAACCTGCCTTTTCCCCGACCAGACATGGTTTATCCGTGACTGCAAGCACACGCAGAGGGAAGAAGCTATCATCGAATTTGCCAAGGCTCTCCTTTATACCGACGGTCAGGCAACGATAGACACCTATGAAGAATATCCGCAGTATCTTCTGTTCGATGCTTCAACAGAGGACGTTATCACGGACAACAACGAAAAGCCCGTTAAAAACTCATTCTTCACGGCGATAGCCAACTTCTTCAGAAGCCTTTTCAGCTTCATTAAGAATCTCTTGCACAAGTGAGATATTGCTACAAAAAAACATTCCCGGCAGACGAAAATCTGCCGGGTTTTTATTTGTCTGTTTATTCGGGAACTGCAAAATTCAGTGCACCCGGAACTATCTCTATTGTGAAGTGTTCATCATAAATTATCTCGCCGTCAAGCGAATAGGCAAAGCCTTTTTCCGCAAACACCTCAACCTTTTTAGCCTGTCTGTATGTAAAATACTTCTTTGTCTTTTCGTTATCAAGATGTTCACCTGCTGTGTATATTCCGAGAAGAGAAGCAAACGTAATTCTCGAAATCGGACGACACAGACAAACCTCCATAAGACCGTCGTCTGTCTTTGCTCTGGGCGCACACTTGAACGAGCCGCCGACATACTGACCGTTTGCCACCGTGCAGAGAAGCATGACACCGGACGGGTTAAGCACCTCGCCGTCGGCAAGAACCTTGCACTTTGTCTTCATTGCCTTGATAAGCGCAGTAACAACGCCCTTTGTGTATGCGTTCTTATTGCCGTGACCGGTCTTGTCTCTCTCTTTGTTAATCGTGATTGCAACCGTTGTGTCGAAGCCGAAATTCGTCACGTTGACGCTGTATCTGTCGCCGACCTTTAAAAGGTCAAGCTTTCTTTCGGGTGCTTCAATCAGCTTTGCAATATCCGAGAACCTTTCCTGACCGCCGAAAACCTTGACAAAGTCGTTTCCGCTTCCGCAGGGATAACAGCTCACCGATACGTTTTCATAGCCGACTGCACCGTTAAAGACCTCGTTGATTGTTCCGTCTCCGCCGCAGGCGATAAAACGGGTGCTCTCGCCCTTGTGGCTTTCGCAGTATTCACGGACAAAGCTTGTTGCGTCATTGACGCCCTTTGTCAGATAAATTTCACATTCATCTTTCTTTTCAAGCTTTTCGACAGTCTCTCTGATGACCTGCTGAGCTTTTCCCTCGCCCGCTCTGGGGTTTACGATAAAAATACTCTTCATGATAATTTCTCCTATATATTATTTTGACAGTAAAATAACGCCCTGTGTAATTAAGAACTCGCCGAGAACATAGGTGAGCATAACCGTAAAGTGTCTTTTGAAAATTATATCTCTGTTCTTGTGGAACTTGACAAAGAACAGTGAACAGTCCGAAATAAAGAACAGAATTGCGCCCGCATAGGCAATAGCCGTCGCTAAGCAGGGATTTGTCAGAAGCTGCATAAACGCAAACACGTTCATTGTTGCATTCGCCGTTATGTAGAGAAACAGCGGTGCCACCATGCTCTTTGACGTGGTCGGAAGCAGAGTTTTGATTACAAACACCGCTATCACAAGATAAATGAGTGCAACTATAACGACTGCCCACCATGTCATGTTTTCAAATTTTACATTCGGCACATAGACCGTGATAAACAGAATGTGAGACGCAAGAAAACTCACTCCGCCCGAAACAAACCAGGGCATACCCTGAGGAATGAGGAGCACGTCGCCCAGCCAGCTTGTCACAAGTGCCGCAACAAGCAGTGCCGACGGCTTTTCGACCGAGCAGAGATAATAGCCGAGTATTGCCAGCAGTAAAATCCATTTTGTGTAAGGACGTTTTTTCATCTCGTCCCTGTAGCTGTGATAAAGGTGAATCGCAAACGACACTGCAAGTATCGCCAAAAAAAGATATTTCATATTTGCCTCCGTAAAATTTCTTTATCTCAATTTTAACCTATCCGTTATTTTGTGTCAAGGTTTTAAAGACAAAAAATGTGGGGCTGTCCGACCGGACAGCCCCGTGAACTGTTTTGTATCAGTAGTTTATCGCCGTGTATCTCGTTGTCGTGTCAACATTCATAGTGAAATATGCGGTAAGCTTTATGCCAAGCGTGATATTTCCGAGAATGTTGAGTATCGAATCCTTTGAATCGGAGAGAGAAATCGTTGCCGCAAGTGAGAATGTAGCGTTGTCAACCTTGATATTTGACTTGTAGTGATTTTCGCACTCCGTCACCTTGTCGGTGAGCTTGTCAACCGTCATAATGACATAGCCGCCCGTGTATTTCTGATTGATTGCGCCGTAGGTCATTGAGGTCTTGGCATCTTCACCGAAGTCCTGCGAACCGGAAATATTAAGGCTGTTCTTGTAATTCTCAATATACGCCTTGTCGATAACCTTCATCGTCTTGCCGTATGCGGAGGTCTTGACTGCATCGAGAGCTATTGCTCCGGTCATATCCTTGAGTGTGAGCTTGAACTGATAGGTTGAAGAGCCGTTATCAATAACCTCAACGCTCTTGACATCTGCCGCATCGACTGTTATCGCCTGAGGAGCTTCGCTGTTACCGATTGACTTGCTTTCCTCCTGTGTGCCGGTGAAGAGGTCTTTAATCATTTTTTCGGGTGACATCTCATCGAGGAGCTCTTCCGTTTCTTCTCCGCCCGAAACGGAGCCTCCGCTTTTTGACTCATACCAGTCGAGGAAGCCGTCGAGCGACATCTCGCCCAGAATCGGTACTGTAACCGTCATTTCTGACTTTGACTTCTTTGTGTCAACAACTGTATCGGTATAGTCGATGGTCTTTGCGCAGTTAGCAGAGGTGAGACCTGACACTCTCTGCGAATAGGTCTTGACTGTGCCGAGAAGCTGTGTCTGTGTGCCCGAGGGAAGAGTGTATTTGCCCGGTGTGAAATATATCTTCTTTTCAAGAGAAACTCCGGCATACTCCGCTTTGAACACAATGTATGCGCCCGTTGACGGTAAATCCTTCTGAATGACGATGTTGAACTTTCCGTCGCCGTCATCGGTGACACCGAAATACTCGTCAAACGGATTTTTTGCGGCGATGTATTCTACACCGGAATCGGGCTGAGCTTCGCTCACTCTTGCACCGTTATAGAGATAGACCTCAACGGGAATCATATCTCCGCCGCTGACTTCTTCAAAATAGTCCTTTGCCGCTCTTATATCTCTGACCTCGATATTAATCCACTCGCCGACCTCTTCGTCAATAACAGGTTTTCCAGACGAGGTGACAGCATGAATTCTCGTCTTGCCGGGTGCCTTGAAATTAATAGTCGCAAGCTGAGGATAATTCTTTGCCTGCGTGGCGTCGGCTATTTTGCTGTTTTCGGATTCAAAGTGCACACCGAGATTTGTGAAAGCGTCATCGGGAGTTGAATTGAGAATGACGGTCTGGCTGTCTCCGGCAGCATAGAAGGTCTTGCGTGACACGTACATTTTAAATGTGGGCTCTTTGATTTCGATTGTCTTTGAAACCTTCTTTGTTGTGTCTTTCGTTGCCGTTGCCGTTATCGTGACGGTGCCCGCCTTGAGTGCGGTTACGTTGCCTTTTGCGTCAACCGTTGCAATATTACTGTTGCTCGTTGAATAGGTGACTGCTCTCTCTGATGCGTCAACAGGGGTGAACGCTACGGCAAAAGCAGTTTTCTGATTGACATACATTATGTCGGGCAACGTCTGTACAAACGCCACAGAGTCAATCTTCTTATAATCATTGATGTTGACGGTGTAGTTGCCCTTAACGCCCGAGCCGTCGGACGCAGTGGCGGTAATTACGGCACTTTCAACCTTAACGGTTTTGTTTCTTGTGCCGAATAAGGTCTTTTCCTGAACGACCTTTGTGTTTTTGACGACCTTGACATTGCCGTTTGAGTCAACCGTGACGCACTCCGGCTCGCTCGAGGTCCACTTGACCGCTTTATTTGTTGTATTTGACGGTGTGACCGATACACTCAGCTTATCCGTCTTTCCGACGTACCAGCTTGAAATACCGGCATTTGCGTATGTAACGCTGAGCTGTTTTGCTTTCACGCCGACCGTTACCTTGCAGGTTGCCTTTTTGCCGCTTCCGTCGGCGGCGGTGCAGGTAATAGTGGCTGTTTTGCCCTCTTTTATTCCCTTGACAACACCCGTTGAAGAAACGGTTGCCGCCGTTGTGTCGGACGAGGTCCATTTGACTGCTTTGTCAGTTGCATTCGATGGCGAAACAGTTGCCTTGAGAGTGTAGGTACCGGCGGGATAAACCGTGAGCGACGTTTTGTTCAGAGAAATCGAGCTGACGCTGACATTCTTGACGGTAATTTTGCAGGTGGCTTTCTTGCCGCTCCCGTCCTGTGCCGCAGCGGTTATCGTGGCTGTACCGGCTTTTACGCCCTTGACAACGCCCTTTGTCGAAACGGTGGCAACGTTCTTATTACTCGTTGACCATTTTATGCTTTTGTTCGTTGCATTTGAGGGCGAAACGGTCGCCTTGAGTGTAAGCGAAGAGCCGGTGCTTACCGTTGCGCTTGTTTTATTGAGCGCAACCTTGCTTACGGCTATGTTCTTAACGGTAATTTTGCACGTGGCTTTCTTGCCGCTTCCGTCCTTCGCCGCAGCGGTTATCGTGGCTGTGCCGGCCTTAACGCCCTTGACGACACCCTTTGACGAGACGGTGGCAACGCTTTTGTTGCTCGTTGACCACTTTATCGACTTATTGGTGGCTTTTGAAGGTGAGACCGTCGCCTTGAGCGTAACGGTTTTGCTCACATAGACGGTAGCCTTTGTTTTATTCAGTTTAACCTTTGTCACTTTCTTTGTTGCGGCAAAGGCAGTCAGTGATACCGTGACCATTGAAAATGCCATTAAAACCGCAAGCAAAAGCGAAACAATTTTCTTTGCTGCTTTCATGTAAATCCTCCTTTGGAAATTGATAGCGTTCTGCACTGTTATAATAGCACAGAGCATATTTTTTTTCAAGGAAAAAAAGTGCCAATTTTGCCGCCGTGTTGCTAATTTACAAAAAATTTCAATTAAGTCAACAATTTCGGAATAAGAAATCAATACCGTGTAAAAATTTAATCGGGATAAAAATATTGCGCCGACAAAAAATATTATTGAAGCGACAAACTCAGTTATTGCGATAAAATTTGCAAAATTTGTAATTTATTTTTCAAAAAAGACTTTTCAAAACACAAAATGTATGATATAATCACTCGGTATTATACAATAGGTTATTATGAATAATTGTTTCGCTTTTTGAGCGTATAGGCTTATATAATTTTTCAGGAAAGAGGGATTGGCTTGGAAAAGATTGTCATCAGAGGCGGCTCTAAGCTTACGGGCGAAGTCGAAATAAGCGGCGCAAAAAATTCCGTTGTCGCTATTCTCCCTGCAACTCTGCTTGCCCAGGACGTATGCAGAATCGAAAACATCCCCAATATCAGTGACGTAAACAGCATGCTTGATATCCTCAGCGATATGGGTGCTGATATAAAGTATATTAATAAGAACACGGTTGAGATTAACACCAGAAGTGTTAATTCATATATTATCCCCGAGGAGCTGACTAAGAAACTCAGAGCGTCGTATTATTTTCTCGGTGCTCTTCTCGGCAGATATAACCGTGCAAAGGTTGCCCACCCCGGCGGCTGTGACTTCGGTGTTCGCCCGATTAATCTTCATATCAAGGGCTTTGAATTTCTCGGCGTTGATGTCAAGGTTGAAAAGGGTATGATTGACGCTAAAGCGGAAAAGCTCACCGGCAGTTCAATATACATGGACCAGGTCTCCGTCGGCGCAACGATAAACGTAATGCTCGCCGCCGTCAAGGCGAGAGGGCTCACCATAATCGAAAATCCCGCAAAGGAGCCGCACATTGTCGATGTTGCAAACTTCCTTAATGCGATGGGTGCCGATGTCAGAGGCGCAGGCACGGACGTAATCAAAATTCACGGTGTCAATGAGCTTCACGGCTGTACGTATTCCATAATACCCGACCAGATTGAAGCCGGTACCTACATGGTTGCCGCCGCCGCAACGGGCGGTGACGTAACCGTAAAGAACGTAATACCCAAGCACCTCGATTCGATTTCGGCAAAGCTTGAGGAGTGCGGAGTGACTGTCATAAAGAACGACACCTCGATACGTGTTGTGTCAAAGGACAGACCTAAATCCTGCAATATCAAAACAATGCCCCACCCTGGTTTCCCGACCGATATGCAGCCGCAGATGGCGGTGCTTCTCTCGATGGCAAGCGGTACAAGCGTTATCAACGAGGACGTATGGGATAACCGCTTCCGCTACACTGAACAGCTTGCAAAAATGGGTGCGGATATTCAGGTCAACGGCAAGGTCGCCGTTATTCAGGGCGTTGACGAGCTCACGGGCGCACCCGTAAGAGCGGACGATTTAAGAGCCGGTGCGGCAATGCTCATAGCCGGTCTCGCCGCAAGAGGCACAACCGAGATAGAAAATGTAATCTATATCGACAGAGGATATTCCGATTTCGTCGAAAAGCTCCGTGCTCTCGGTGCCGACATTTACAGAAAAGATTTCCCCGACGCACAGGAAAAGACAGTCAAAAATATAAGCTGACCTTTTTCGGCACTTTTTTCAGGGATAACAGAATAAAGAATCGGGAACATGCTTGGGCGTCTTCACAAAGGGAGAAAACGGTTTTGAATGGCTATAATCGCCTCATACTTGCCGAAAAGCCTTGAAATACGTCAGTATTCCTGCGGCTTTGTCAGCGGCGTCTGAGAGACAATTCTATCTCATTTAAAACTGCAAAGCATCTGAAAACAGCATATTTAAGATGAAGAACAAGGAAAAAGCGGTCAGCATACTGTCGTATGTTGATCGTTTTTGATGCAGTTATTCGCTGAAAGATGCGTTTTCACTCGATTTATCCCTTGGTGAAGCCGCCCTTAATGCTCCCTTTTTTCGGATATATTGTTATTTTAAAATTTAATTTAACGGAGGAATGAGGTCTTTGTCAAGATTTTGCTCACTGTTTTCGTCCTCTTCGGGCAACTGCACCTACATAGGCACGCCGAGAGACGCAATACTTATCGACGCCGGAGTGTCGGCAAAAAGAATATGCGAAGCTCTCACCGCAAGAGAAATTGCGCCCGAGACAATCCGTGCAATTTTCGTCACTCACGAGCACACCGACCACACAAACGGAATAAGGGTTCTCGCTTCAAAATACAATATCCCCGTTTTTGCCACCGCCGGTACTCTCGGCTGTCTCGAAGAGGGAGGCATACTCAACGGAAAATTTCCCTTTGACGTGATAAGCGAAAAACCGGTCGAGGTTGCCTCAATGGAGATAACCTCGTTCAGAACTCCGCACGACGCAAAGGAAAGCTGTGGTTACACAGTGCTTATGCCCGACGAGAGACGAATTTCCGTCGTCACCGATATAGGGCACGTGACGGACACTGTTCTTTCCGCAATATCGGGCAGTGACCTTATTCTGATAGAGTCAAATCACGATACAGGTATGCTCCGAAACGGTGACTATCCTTACGAACTGAAGCGGCGCATACTCTCTGACAGGGGGCACCTTTGTAACGAAAAATGCGCCGAAGCCGTCATCGCTCTGCTTGAAAGCGGCACTCAGAGATTTTTCCTCGGGCACCTGAGCGAGCACAACAACATACCCGAGCTTGCATACCGCACAACATATTCCGCACTGTGCTCGGTGGGCGCAAAAGAGGGCAGGGACTACACCCTTGAGGTGTGCCGCAAGGCAAACACCGGCGGAATAATCAAATTCTGAAAGGCGAAGATATGAACATTAAAATCATCGCTGTCGGAAAGCTCAAGGAAAAATATCTCGACGATGCCTGTCGGGAATACCTCAAAAGGCTCTCCGCTTATAATCCCGAGGTGGTCGAAATCACGCCCGAAAGGCTGAGCGACTCACCGCAGGAAAAGGAAATCGAAAACGCCCTGAAAAAAGAGGGCGCAAAAATTCTCGAAAAAATACCGAAGGGCTCACGGGTGTATGTTCTCTGCATTGAGGGCAGACAGCGTTCAAGCGAGGAATTCAGCCGTGAAATAGACAGTGCAAAGCTCAGCGGTTACAGCTCAATCGTTTTTATCATCGGCGGCTCGTTCGGGCTGAGCGACGAGGTCAAAAGCGCAGGTCACGAGAAGCTCTCAATGAGCAAAATGACGTTTCCTCATCAGGTGGCACGTGTGATGCTCCTTGAGCAGATTTACCGTGCAACGCAGATAAGCATCGGGACGAGGTATCATAAATAAAATATTCTATGCACTTGAAGTGAAAACTCATTCCCCGTTGTCCTGTTTGTTATTATCCGATTGAGAATTATGCACAGAAAGTCACCGTAAACTTGAAATTTAAAAAGTAAAAGTAGTATAGCGACCGACATTTTCTAAAGTCAGTATAACTGAAAATAGTCAAAGCTTCTTTTTCTTTTCTTTCAGCATTTTCAAAATATTGTCAACATTTTCAGTGTTTATGGCTTTCGGATATTCTTCTTCAAATTGTGTGAGTATTTTCTTCGCCTGTTTTTCACCCTCTCGGATTTCGTTATACACTGCTTCATAGTCTCCGCTTCTCAGCAAATCTTTTATAAATGTAACACTGTCTTTTGGAACGGTATTCCACGAACCGTAAAGTTTTATAATTGCATTGCTGATTTGTTCTTCGGTGATTTCTTTACCCTTGCTTTTGTGCTCAAGCAGAATACCGACAACATCGGATAAATCGTTTTTGTATTTGCGTCCTGCCTTTAATTTCATGGCAATCAGATATTCTGCCGATACCGTGCGAACATTCAAAACACCGTAAAATGATTTATAAAACACTGATACTTCCTTTAAATGCCCTGAGTAAGATTCGGTTTTCTTGAAATCTTCATTCAGCCAGCCGTTTATCAATCCCAAACGATCACCGAGACGATTTACGGCATCTTTCATAACAGAAGATGCAAAAATAACAGCATCTATATCTGTTGTCATATCACGAAATCCGTAGTTTTCTATGACAGCGGCTCCACCAACCAAAATGATTTCGGCAGGCATATTTTTGCCGCCGAGTTTTTTATACTCTTTGGCAAGTTCTTTCAAAATGTTTTCTAAGTTGCCTTTGTTAAAAGTTTCAGTTGACATTTCTGATCTCACTTTCGACGATATTGAACCGCATAAATTCCGGAATAGCGTGCTTAACGGCATCCGTTTTAATCTGCTCGTTTTTCGTTGCTCCGTAAATGCTTAGAATACTCGACGGATAAAGTACTGTTTTAAGCTTTTGCTTACGAAGTTCTTTATATTCATCACAAAGCGGAACATCGTTTATACGGCTGATATAATCCACCATAGCGAGCAAATAAAAACTTTCGGGATACCACTTTTTTTCGTAATATGCAGAAATATTATTGCTTTGCAGTTCGTCAACAAGAAAATCTATATCGCCTAAATTCTTAAGCCGATGACACACGTTGCTTTTAAATAATTCAAAGTCCGGTCGCTTTTCAAGGTAAGGAGCAATAATCTCTTCCATAGTAACATTTAACTCTTTTGCCAAACGGTACACAGTCTCAGAGCTGCACTTTAATAAGTCAGTTTTGCCAGAACAAATATCCGAAAGTGTGGCATACGGAACTTGTGCCTTTTTCGATAATCGGTATTTTGTTATATTTCTGCTTTCAATCAGTTCGTTGATGCTCATATTCTGCCACCTTTCTTATTAGTATGTGTTTTTTGTTCTATATTATTATATCGGTGTGCCGTTATAATGTCAAGCGGTTTAGTAAATATATGTAAATGCAACGGCGGAGGAAAACCCTCCGCCGCTGCATGCGTTTTATTCAGTTATTTTTTAAATATCAGTTATCGTTCGCACTATGCGATTAAATGTTGACGAACTGATTTTTATGCTATAATGAGAACGGAAAGGCAACCGATAGACGGTTCGCCCTCAAAAATTGGATTATAAAAGAATAACCGTCAACTTTCTCAGGGTTGGCGGTTATTTCTTTTTGTCTGAATGATCTGCTGCTTTTATGTATCCTGTGGCAAATATAAGTACAAGAATGATAATCACAAAATATTCCATACAAACACTCACTTGCGAGGGCAAAGAATGAACCGCCTACCGTTTATAGTCATCTTTCTTGCAAAAGAATATCGTACACGTCAAACTTTGTCAATAAAAACAAATCCCTTTCAGTTACTCCGCTAAGAGTCTGAAAGGGAAATTTTTTGCTTTTTGAACGCTGAAAACCATTATCCGACCGTTGCCGGGGTCTTGATAGCATTACGTTTTATTTTCATTGTTGTCGTTTTCGGGAATTCCTCATCACGGATTTTCACTGTCTGAACTCTCTTGAAATCGGCAAGCTTTGTGTTGACCTTATCCACGTCGCTGCTGAGCAGGTCTCTTGCGTTCTTTTCCTTTGTTTCATCGAGGAAGAATTCCGCACAGATTCTCTTGTTCTCTTCGTAAACGACTACCTCTTTAACATAGTCAATCGACGACATAAGCTCCGCTTCTATTTCCTCCGGCGAAACATTTTTGCCGTTTGAAAGAATAATAAGGTTTTTCTTTCTTCCGGTGAAGAAGAGATAGCCCTCGTTGTCGATATAGCCGTAGTCACCGGTTTTGAACCATTCGCCGTCGAATGCCGCTTTTGTCGCTTCTTCGTCGTTATAATAGCCCATCATGACGTTATCGCCCTTGACATAAATCTCACCTATACCGTTTTCGTCCGGCTCGTGAATTGAAATCTGACAGCACTCAAGCGGAAGCCCGACGCTGCCGACCTTGTATTCATAACGCCTTGAGCAGGTGACTGTCGGCGAACACTCTGTCAGACCGTATCCGGTGATAATCTGAATGCCGATGTCATTCATGAATTCCTCAATCTCCGGTGCAAGGTGTGCGCCGCCGCATAGAATATACTCAAGGTTGCCGCCGAATTTTTCATGAATCTCGGCGAAAATATCACGTCTTGCGTCGAAGCCGCTGAGAAGAAAGTTGCGGCTTGTGTTGATACCCGTCAGAATCTTGTCATAGCTTCCGTTTCTCTTTGCGGTGACAACAATATTTTTATATATCATCTCAACGGCAAGCGGAACAGAGGCAAATTCATAGGGCTCGTATTTTTTAATATCGTCGTAAAGGTGGCGAAGATTGGTGCAGATATAGCCCCACTCGCTTCTCAGAAGCGTGGCAAAAAGTCCCGTAACCCATGCGTAGGTATGATTGAGCGGTAAAAAGCCGATACCGTGACCGCCGGTGACGGCATGGAGAGAGGCATTAACGTCGGAGCAGATATTCTTATTCGAGAGCATAACGCCCTTTGTTCTGCCGGTCGTGCCCGAGGTATAGACAATACAGGCAAGTTCCTCCGGCGAAACCTCTGCCGAAAGGTATGCGTCAAGATATGCTTTGTCGAGCTTTCTACCCTCTTCTATGTATTTATCGCAGTCCTCAACCATGAAAATACTGCTGAGTCTGACCTCGCTGTTTTCGCAGGCAAAATCAACCTTATCTCTCTGCTTTCGGGTACAGAAAATCACCTCACAGCCGGAATTTGCAAGCTGTTTTTCGATTTCCTCCTTTGACAGTCCCGTATCAAGAGGTATGCACACCGAGCCGCTGACGGCTATGGTGTAAAAAATCATATTCCATTCATAGCAGTTTTCGCTGAGCAGAGCAATCTTCTGATTTTTTGTCACTCCCTTTGAGCGCAGATACGCTCCGAGTGCACATTCGTCCTCATAGACTTCTCTGAAGCTTTTTTCTTCCTCTTCGCCGTTTCGGTTAATGAAGATAAACTGACGTTTATCCTTTCCCCTCTCTGCGCCGTCAAGGATAATCTCCCTTATTGTGTAAAACTCGGGAAAATCGTTGTAGTATTCTCTGGGCATTGTTTCTCTCCGTTCTTATACGCCGAAAGCTTCCGCAAGGTCACCGACCGTCTTGATTTTTCTTAAATCAATGCTCTCCTCGTCCTTTCCGAATTCGGCGCAAAGGTCGCCGATAAGGCAGGTCGTGTCAAACGATGTCAGTCCGCAGTCAAGCTTTAAATTTGAAGAGGCACTGATTTCGCCGTCAACTTCAACGTATTCAAGTATGCTTTCTATTATTTTATCCATAATACACCTCATAATTTTATCCTGTCAAGGATTTCTTTCATTGTCATATCGGGATTTTCCGTGCCGAGCATAACCGCCTTGATAAGTCTGTCATAGAAAATCTTAAGGTCATCGACGGGGTTCTCGTTAATTCTGTATTCAAAAATAAATTCAAAGCCGTTGTCGTTAAGTCTGTGCTTGACGGTGAGATAAAGATTCTGCGCCGAATAATCGTTGTTGTACCATATTCCCTTTGCGCTCTCTTTAGCTTCCTGAGTGGCGAACTGAATATCCTGCGGAGCGTGATAGGAGAAGCTCAGACTGTCGTATGTCTGTTCAAGACACTGGAGCTTCATTGCCATGTGCTTAATCTGATACATTTCAAGCGTATCAAAGGTTGAGTGACGGAACACTTCATTCTGTTCGTCTTCAACATTCTTTGCCGCTTCTTCAAACGTGGACTCTTCGGGCACTATCGTTCTGAGGGTGAAGAGCTGCCATCTGTTGCCGCCCGACTTTTTCTCGGTGAGGGTGCCTCTTCTGTTTATCATAAACTTGAAAGAAACGTCCTCCTGATTTTCGTTGAAAGCAGAAAGCGCAGTTCTCAGACCGAGCATGAGCACGCACGGCACCGAAAGCTCTCTTTCATGGCACATATCCACAACCTTCTTTGTGTCCTCTGCGGAAACACTGAAGCTGAGAGTTCTTGACTCGGGGTGTTCGCCCTCAAAGAGAAGTATGTATCTTCTGTCGGGGTCATTTTCTTTTTCCCTCGCCGCCTTAAGACGGTTATCGAGAAGATAATCGTTGAATATCGGCTCTGAGGACTCCGAAAACAGCTTCATGAAATATGCTCTGTCCTTTTTTCTCTCCTCAGAATCGAGATAAGCAAGCTCTTTTTTCATTGCTTCAAGATAAGGCTTCAAGGGCTTGGGGTAGGGTGTGCCGTTCTTCTTGCTGACATAGATTGCCATTACGTCCGAAAGGAACATTCTCGATGAATAGCCGTCAAATGCAAGATGATGGAACTTTGCATAAAAGCCGTTATAACCGCCGGGAAGATGCATAATCTTTATCGTGTTGAGCGGCTTTTCAACAAGGTCAACGCCCGCCTTTGTCCAGTCCTTTAAAATTTTAAAGGATTCCTCCTCGGAAAGAGAGGAATGGTCAACCTCTTCTATAGTTATTTCCGCCTTGTCCGCAAGATACTGAACAAGACCAAACTGACGGTCGGGCGAAAATCTCAGACGCATACAGTCAAAGCGTTCAATGGATTCACAGAGCGATTCCCTGAGAACATCACAGTCAAAATCGCCTTTCCAGTAACAGCCCGTGCCTATATTGAGAACAGCGGGGTTCTTGCCGTAGGAGTTAAACACGAAATACATGAATCTCTGCGCCTGAGTGAGGGGATAAGCCTCAACCACAGTGCCGTTTGATAATGTCTTTTCTACCATTTCTACACCTCATTATATATTATTTTATCTTTTTCTTATTATTTTTCCCGTGCTCGTTCTCGGGAAAGGCTTGTCGGTTATCTGCACAAAATCTATTTCACGTGCCGCCATATCCTTTTCGTTTTCGCTTCGCACAAGCTCCGCTATCGCCTCGTTTATGTCTGCTCCGACGCTTCGTGCATAGTCATAATCGGGGAATATGTCGGCGGCGATTTTACCGTTTTTTTCATAAACTATTATTTCTTTGACAAGTGGACTTATTATGTATTTTTTCTCTATTTCCTCCGGCGAAACATTTTCACCGTTTGAAA
Organism: Acutalibacteraceae bacterium; assembly: GCA_045639785.1. Taxonomy (GTDB): domain Bacteria; phylum Bacillota; class Clostridia; order Oscillospirales; family Acutalibacteraceae; genus UBA6857. Next base: position 56,556 of record JAZUDT010000010.1, read on the forward strand.
GAATGATTACATTTTTGAGCCTGCCCGTGACGAAAAGCTCGCCGTCCTCTGTGAGATAGCCGAGGTCGCCCGTTCTGAGATAACCGTCAGAGGTGAAAACTGCGGCTGTTTCCTCCGGCTTTTTATAATATCCCGTCATCAGCGACGGGCTCCTGACCTGAATTTCGCCGTCAACAATTCTTACGTCGCATATACTTATTACGCCGCCGCCCGACTTAATGCAGGTTCTTCCGTTCGGCACGGCTATTCTCGGTCCGGTCTCGGTCATGCCGTAGCCCTGCCTGACTTCAAGCCCCATTTCTTCAAACTCCGTCTCCGCCTCCGGGCTGAATGCCGCACCCGATATGATGACACTGCGAAGTCTTCTGCCGAACACCTTTTCGGCGGCTTCTCTTGCGGAGAGCTCCGGCTGTCTCTTTCTTATCATTCTCACTCTTCTGACCAGCGTATCGAAAATCATCGGCACAAGTCTGACAACAGACGGCTCAAAGGTGAGAAAGTCATTCATGACCTGTGACTTGTCGATGTTAAGGCATATCGTCACACCGTCCTTGAGATTTTTAAGATAGTCGCATGAAAAGCTGAAAATATGATGCATGGGCAAAATATTAAGTGCAACATGATTGCCCTCAAAATTCATTTCCTTGAAGAAAATATTTGACATTAATGCACCGGAGGAGAGCATTGCGCCCTTTCTTTTTCCGGTAGTGCCGGAGGTATAGATGATAGCGGTGCAGTCGTCCGGATTTTCATCATATATTCTCAGATGTTTTTCATCAAGCCCCTTACGCTCATATATTTCGGAAAATTTTTCCTTGTCGCTTATGTCAACAACATATTTGACCTTGGGGCAAAGCGTAAAAATTTCTTCTTCGCTCTTAAAGGAATTAAAGTCGGTGATAACCATTGAAGCGTCGCAGTCGTCAAGAAGCTCAGCCGCCTCGCTCACCGGAATATCGGGCGCAAAAGGCACGGCAACATTTCCGCTTATGAAAACACCGTTCATGGCTGTCAGAAATTCGTAATTCGTTTTAGTAATCAGGGCTATGTGCATTCGCTTTTCACATATTCCTTTTATGTATGCGCCGACCGAGAGACTGTCCTCATAAAATCTTCTGTAAGACACGGAAACTATTTCGCCGTTCTCTCTGTATTTTATGGCAGTTTTCTCCTCAAAGCTATCTGCCGTGTATCTGAGCATCTTGCCTATGGTATTCACTCCGCCGGTAATATCCTGAGCCATAAAAAATCCCTTTCTTATGCAAACACAGCAATATGATAATTCTTATACAGCGTGTTGCATTTTGATATTTCTTATTATATAATAAGAGTACGGATATTTCAATCACCAAATAATGATTAAGTGAGTTATTAATAACACAAGCACAGCTTTTTGACAGAAATGCTACACTTTTTGAATATTTGTATCAAAAAAGGAGATTCGGCACTATGGAACAGAACGTATGCGACCGCAGAGTAAAAATGACACGTCAGCTTCTCAAGGATTCACTTGTTGAGCTGATGAAAACAAAATCACTTCATGAAATAAGCATAAAAAAAATCTGCGAAAACGCAGATGTGAACAGGAGCACATTTTACCGGTACTATAATTCGCAGTATGACTTATACGATGAAATTCTTGCGGATATAAATGCCGACATTAATGCTATTATCGCTAATGACAACGGCTCTGACAACAGAATTTTAGCCATCATCACGGATATTCTCACATACGCCGAAGAGAGACGGGATCTGATTATGGTCATTCTCAGCCGTAACGGCAGTCTTGTCATCGGCGAAATGTTTTCACGCAATGTCAATGCCTTTATTGACATAAACAGCACCTCGGAGCTTTCAATGTACTGCACACAATTCATCACCGCCGGAATAACGAATATTCTGTGGACGTGGCTTAACAAGGAAAACCGCCGCAGTGCAAAAGAGGTGGCTCTTGTGATAAACTCGCTTCTTCTTCACGGAATAAAAAAAGCCGTCATGTACTCGGACAAGAACGAAAAGAAAAACTGACGCATACCGAATATGTAACCGGGACTGCCGAATTCAGATTCGACAGCCCCGCTTTTTTATTCGCTCTTTTTGCTCACTTCTATTCCGAGCTCCCTGAGCTGGTCGTCACTCACCGGCGACGGGCAGTCCGTCATCGGCTCAGATGCGTTCTGTACCTTCGGGTAGGCGATAACGTCACGCAGTGTCTCACAGCGAAGCATCTGCATACAAAGTCTGTCGAGACCTATGCCGAAGCCTCCATGAGGCGGCGCACCGTATTTGAAAGCGTCAAGCAGATAGCCGAATTTCTGCTGTGCCTCCTCGTCAGAGAGACCTAAAAGCGTGAATATTCTCGCCTGAAGGTCGGGATTCGTGATACGGATTGAGCCTGAGCACAGCTCTATGCCGTTGAGCACGAGGTCATAAGCCTTTGCTCTGACATTTGCCTTGTCGCTCTCAAGATAGGGCAGGCACTCGTCAAGAGGAGAGGTGAACGGGTGGTGCATAGCCACAAACTGACCGAGCTCCTCATCCCAGTCGAAGAACGGGAATTCAACTATCCAGAGAAGATTATATTTATCCTTGGGTATAATATCGAGTCTCTTTGCGATTATCTGACGAAGAGCTCCGAGAACGGTGAAGACTATGCTGTTCTTTGTGTCGGCGACAACGAGCACGACATCGCCCGGCTTTGCATCGCCCTTTTCGAGAATGGCTTTCATTTCGTCCTCGCTCATGAACTTTGCAAAGGAGGAGGTATAGGTTCCGTCTTCATTGATTCTCACCCATGCAAGTCCCTTGCCGCCGAGTCCCTTAACGGTGTCAACGAGCTTATCTATCTCTTTTCTCGTGAGAGTTGTCAATGCGTTCTTTGCGGTAATCGCTCTTACGCTGCCCTTGCCCTCAATGGCGGAGGTAAAGACCGAGAAAGAAGAATTTTTCACAATATCGCTCAGGTCATAAAGCTCCATAGCGTATCTTGTGTCGGGCTTGTCCGAGCCGTAGCGTTCCATAGCTTCTTTATATGTCAGTCTCGGAAGCGGAGTGACAATATCTATGCCGAGAGCCTCTTTGAACACTCTCTTCATGTATCCCTCGCCAATCTGAAGAACGTCCTCCATATCGACAAAGCTCATTTCAACGTCAACCTGTGTGAATTCCGGCTGACGGTCGGCTCTCAAATCCTCGTCACGGAAACAGCGTGCTATCTGCATATAGCGGTCAAAGCCGGCAACCATCGAAAGCTGTTTATAAAGCTGGGGCGACTGCGGAAGTGCATAGAATGTGCCATTGTGTATTCTTGACGGAACGATGAAGTCTCTTGCGCCCTCCGGCGTTGACTTGATGAGCATCGGTGTTTCAAGCTCAATAAAGCCGTTTTCGTCAAAGTAGTCACGGGTGATTTTCGCTATCTTATGACGCATGAAAATATTTCTCTGAAGGTCGGGACGTCTCAGGTCAAGATAACGGTATTTAAGTCTCGTCAGCTCGCTCGTCTGGCAGTTTTCGACTATCTCAAACGGAGGTGTTTCGCTCTTTGAGAGAACACGAAGGTCGGTGACGAATATTTCTATTTCGCCCGTCGGTATTTCGTAGTTCTTACTGCTTCTCTCTCTGATTTTTCCTTTTGCCATGAGGACAAATTCGCTTCTTGCCGAAAATGCCTTTGAGAAAATCTCTTTGTCGGTCGTGTCGTCGAATGCAAGCTGAACAATGCCGCTTCTGTCACGAAGGTCAATGAATATGAGAGAGCCGAGGTCTCTCTGTCTCTGAACCCAGCCGGCAACAACTACTTCTCTGTCAATATCCTTTGACGTGAGCGTGCCGCAGTAATCGGTTCTTTTAAGTCCTGTCATAAAATCCATAATATATATTTCCTTTCTGATTAAATTTCCGTCATGTCGGCATCGTCAACGCTGTACTGCGCCTGAAGAGCCGCTAACTGCTGATTTATCACTATCTGTTCAAATTCTTCAATTAGCATGGCAAGCATAATCTCTGTCTCCTCGCCCGTTGACATATTTTTCAGTCTGACCTTGTTTTCTCCTATTTCGCTGTCGCCGATTACGACCGTGTACTGAGCACCGATTTTATTTGCGTATTTCATCTGTGCCTTAACACTTCTGCCGGCAACGTCGAACAAAACGAAAAGCCCCTCCTGTCTCATTTCTCTTGCAATAGAAGAAGCCATCAGCGAAGCCCTTTCGCCCATTGCGACAATATAAAGGTTGCATTTCTGCTCCTCGGGAAACGGTATGTTTTTCTTATTCATCAGAAGAACAAGTCTTTCAATTCCGAGACCGAAGCCGAGCGAGGGTATATCATTGCCGCCGAGCTCCCTGCAAAGTCCGTCATATCTTCCGCCGCCGCAAACCGTGCCCTGTGCGCCGATTTCGTTTGAGACAAATTCAAAAACCGTTCTCGTGTAATAATCAAGCCCTCTGACTATTGTCGGATTGACCGTGTATTCAAGCCCCATTGCACTGAGGTATCTTTTGACATTTTCAAAATGCTCCCGACAGTCATCACAGAGAAAATCAAGTATTTTCGGCGCACCCTCAGCGATTTCGGAGCATACGGGACTTTTGCAGTCGAGAATACGCATCGGGTTTTTTTCAAGCCTTGAAAGGCAGGTTTCGCAAAGCTTTTCCTTATGTGAAGAAAAATATTCCTTTAACGCTTTATGGTATTCCTTTCTGCACTCGGGGCAACCGATTGAGTTAATCTCAAGTGTGAGAGCGTCAACGCCGAGAAAGTCAAAAACGTCAGCGGCAAGTGAAATAACCTCTGCGTCCGCCGCCGGTGATGCCGTGCCGACGCACTCAACGCCGAACTGATGAAATTCACGAAGTCTGCCCGCCTGCGGTTTTTCATAGCGGTAACAGCTTGTCAGATAATAGAGCTTCTGCGGAAGCGGCTCATTGAAAAGTCCGTGTTCGAGAAACGCTCTTATTGCCCCCGCTGTCCCCTCGGGGCGAAGCGTTACGGAGCGGTCGCCCTTGTCAAGAAAGGTATACATTTCTTTCTGAACAACATCTGTCGTGTCTCCGACACCCCTCTGAAAAAGCTCCGTGTGTTCAAAAACGGGAGTCCTTATTTCTTTAAAGCCGTAGTTTCCGGCTATGTCACGCATTACCTGCTCAACATACTGAAGCTTATAGCTGTCCGCCGGAAGAGCGTCCTGCGTTCCCTTTATCGCCTGTGTGATAAGTGCCATATTATTCCTCCATAGGTTATTGATAAATAAAAAGACGGCTTGTCCCGAAAAAGGGACGAAGCCGTGCTCCGTGGTGCCACCCTAATTGCTGTTTTCACAGCCGCTTTTTTCGGTCTTGCGCAGACCTGTGCGGTGCCTCAGACGGTGTCATTCAAGGTATCTTTGCGAAAGCTCTCACCGACCGCTTTCTCTCTGTGGGCACAAGCCATACCTTTACTATTCCGCATCAACGGCACTATTATATTGATTTTATCAGACGTACTGTCTCCAGTCGAGGTCGCCTCTCTCAAGCGCATGAATGAGCGCCTCCGCCGTTGCGATATTTGTAGCAACGGGAATATCGTGAACGTCACACAGACGCACAAGACTTGCATCGCTCGGCTCACCGGGTTTCGGGTTGAGCGGGTCTCTGAAAAGAAGCAGAAGATCTATTTCGTTGCAGGCGATTCTCGCCCCTATCTGCTGGTCGCCGCCCTGAGAGCCGCCGAGAAATTTTGTTATTTTAAGACCTGTTGCCTCGCTTATTATCTGACCGGTAGTGCCGGTAGCGCAAAGAGTATGCTTTGAAAGTATCCCGCAGTAAGCAATGCAGAACTGAGTCATAAGCTCTTTTTTAGCGTCATGGGCAATAAGTGCTATGTTCATACCCCGAATCCTCCGATTAACATTTGTTCCTGATTAAGATTATATCAAACTATTATTCATAAATCAACCGATAATCACCGCTCTTTGACACTTTTTTCATTAAAAGTTGAGGCTCAGCGGCACATTTTCGCCGAGTATGCGGCTAACTGTTCTGACAAACGGACGGTAAGACGGCTGAGCCTTTCTCTGCATGATGCACGAACAGGTAATATCGGCGTCCTCGGGTATTATTCCTATGAGCTGAACCGATGTGCCGTCGATAACGGAATCAATATTAAGATGCTTTCTGCTTCTGACCGATTTTTTCACAAAGCGGTTAATTATCAGTCTCACGTCGTCAATTCCCAAATCATAGAGCTTTTGCGCCGCCACTGAGGCACTTCTGACGCATACCCTGTCGCTTGTTGAAACAATCAAGCCTCTGTCCGCCGCAGAAGCGGCAATTTCAAGAGAACGGTCAACACCGGCAGGGCTGTCGATTATAATAAAGTCGTAATTTTTGTCAAAAAGCATGAGTGTCTTTTTCATTTCCCCGGGAGTGAAGCTCTCTTCAAACCGGAGCGGGCTTGACAGAAGGTCGAGCTTTTCGCATTTTATGACGGCTTTTTCGGGAGTGCATCGGTCGCAGATTATATCTCCCCAGTCAAAAACCACCCTTTCGCTCACACCCAGAAGAACGTCGAGACTGCGAAGAGCAATATCCGTATCTGTCAGCAGTACCCTGTAGCCTCTGTTTGCAAGCTCTCTGCCTATTGCCACCGTGCACGACGATTTTCCTGCGCCGCCCTTTCCGGAGGCAACAACTATTTTTTCAGCCATAAAGAGTTCCTCCGTGCGTCACAGAATCTCATTATATCCCTGCTCTGACGGGCTTTTTGCTTCGTCTGCACCGAAATATGCGTTAATCGCCGCAACCGCAACCGGCGCAACCGAGCCGCCGCTGCCTGCGCCCTCAATGATGACCGATACGGCTATTTTCGGGTCGTCCGCCGGAGCAAAGCATACCACAAGTCCGTTATTCGTCTCTATCTGATGACCGTTCACCGTCTTTGACACCGTTGTCGTACCCGTCTTTGCGCACACAGGCACAATCGCATTTTTGAAATATCTGTCGCCGACAAGACGCATACCCTGCTTGACAAGCGACCAGTTGGATTTTTTGAAGTCCGCCTTAGAAAGTATCTCCGACGGCGTTTCGTATATGACGCCCGAAAAATCCGGCTCAAGAACGCTCTTGACAAGGCTCGCCTTTCTCCTCGTGCCCTCGCTTGCCACCGTCGCCACATAAGAACACATCTGTATCGGGGTGAAAAGATTGTTGCCGTGACCTATGCCCGCCTGAAGCGTGAAGCCCGGCGTCCACTGCTCACCCTGTGCACTTCTCACCGCAACACTGTCAAGTCTGCCCTCGCTCTCGTTTATCTCTATGCCCGTTTTTGAGCCGAGCCCGAACATTGAACAGTATTCGTTGAGCTTTTCTATTCCGAGAAGCCTTGACACCTCATAGAAGAAGCAGTTGCAGCTGTTATAGAGTGCATTGACAACATTCTGCTGACCGTGTACGCCCATACATCTCGGGTGATAATCGTCATAGTAGGTGTAAACACCGGAGCAGCGAACCGAAAACGAGCTGTTCGATATTACGCCCTCTTCAAGCCCCGCCATTGAAACGGCAAGCTTCATTGTCGAGCCGGGAGTGTAGGTGCTCTGAAACGCCCTGTTCCAGAGAGGCGCAAGCGGATTTGTGTTGAGGGAGGACGCCTTTTCCCAATAAGTGCTCAGATCATAGGTCGGATAGCTCGCCGATGCAAGCACATCACCGCTTGAAATCTCTTCCACAACGCACGCACCCGTGAGCTGATAGTTTCTTTTATCCTTGAGCGTGACATTGACCTCGGTGTCGAGTGCCTCCTGAACGGCTTTCTGAACATCGGCGTCAATCGTCAGCTTCACAGCCTTGCCCTTTTCGGGCTCCTTTGTGTAGATAGTTTCTTTTTCCCCGTCCGTATTCGTCACAACGACCTTTTCGCCGTCCGTGCCTCTGAGATAGCTTTCCATTGCTTTCTCAATTCCGCTCTTTCCGATATATGACGTATAGGAGTAGCCCTCAGCCTTTTTCTCGGCGTATTCCTCTGCATTTATTGCGCCGACCGTTCCTATTATATGCGGTGCAAGCGTTCCGTCGATATATTCCCTCTCGGAGATTATTTTAACATCAACGCCCTGATAAAATTCACTGTTCTCTTTTACTGTCGCCACAAGTGAGCTGTCAACGTCCTGTGCAAAGGTGTAGGGGGCTGAAGCCGAAAAAAGCCCCCGCTTCATGGCATAGCACACTGAGGCTATTTTTCTGGCTCTCTTTTTCGGCATTTCGTTAAGTGAATATCTTTCAATCAGTGCATCAAGGCAGTTTTCTGCCGTTGCGTATGCGTTGAGATTAAGAAAATCCTTTGATTTAAGATAGGTTATATCCGCTTCTTGCTTTTTCACGAAAACGGCTTTTCCGCTCTTAATCTTAATGGGCAGTTCATCGTTCCACTCTGCGCCGGCTTCTTCAAAAAGCTTTATGAGGGAATCTATTATTTCAACTCTTTTTTCCATCTCGTTCTGAGAGGGGAAGAAGTTATAATCGAAAATTATGGAATTGGACTGGCTGTTCGTCACAAGCAGTTTTCCGTTTCTGTCATATATCTCGCCCCTCGCCGCTTCAACCTTGACGGAGGAGGAAGAGACCGTTCTGTCGTCATCGCTTCTTGCATTGACAACCTGAATACGAAACAGATTAATGCCGAAAAGGACAAAAACCGCCGCCACAAAACATATTATTATCGTTTCTCTTATATTGTCTTTCTTTGCGTTCATCTTTTATATCAAAGCCTTTCATCTTCAGCCTGAGCTTCTTCCTTCCGGAATTTCATTGCTATCATTCTCACGAAGAAATAGTAAAGCGGTGTGAGTGCGACAGTGTAAAGAACACCGGCAAGATAGAATTTCAGATAAAGCTCACCTGCACCTGCGCCTGCAGCGGGCAGGACAAATAACAGAAAATACAGCGTTGCACACAGAAAAGAAACAACCGTGCTGTAAAAAACGGCGGTGACAAAGTTGTTTCTCATATACCTTGCTATGAGGAACGAACAGGCATAGCCCGCCGCAACAAGAATAACTGCATAAAATCCGTCTGTGTTTGCTCCGTAAAAATCCCACACAACACCGGCAATAAGACCGAACATCATGCCGCCCATATCATTTTCAAACATCGCTATACACACTGTCAGCGGTATTAACAGCATAGCACGGCAATTATATATTTTCGGGAACAAACCGTCAGTATTTTGTAAAACTGCCGTGAACAGTATGAGAAGAGCGAATATGACTCTTCTTGTTATTTCTTCTTTGTTGTCCTTGAAATGCAAAAGAATCATACCCCTTTCTTAATTCTTACTGCTCCTGCTGTACGTCGGAAATCTCCTGCCCCTCAAAGCCGGTTATGACAAAAACGTCCTCAAGCTCTCTGTGGTCAATTCCCGGCTCAATAACGGCATTGACCGAGGCGTCATATTTGCTCTCCGTTATCTCGGTTATTTTCCCTATCAAAAGTCCCTTGGGATAAATACCGCCGAGTCCCGACGTGCATACCTGACCGCCGACAGCCACCGCCGTCGTCTTGTCAAGACCGGAGAACACGCATTTTCCCTCGCCGGAAAGCTCGGCATCTGTGGTCGAATAGCCCGACTCTCTCGTTCTGGCTTCGTATGCGCTTATGTTGACCTTCGGGTTGAGAATGCTCCACACAACGCTGTATGTCGCTTTCACCGAATGGACAACGCCGACAACATAGTTGCCGTAAACGACGGGGTCGTTCACCTTTACGCCGTCCGACGAGCCCTTGTCAATCATAAATGAATAAAATGAGTCAAGCGAGTCTCTGCCGATAATATCGGAAGAAAGAAGCTCATAGTCGGGATTTTCCTCCTTGAGACCGAGAACGCTTCTGAAGCTTTCAAGCTTCTGCTTTGTCTGTTCATAGTCAACGAGCTCTTTTTCATAAAGAGCTATTTTTTCTTCAAGCTCGTCAATTTTTTCACGGTAAACACTGCTTGACCTGAATGAAAGAGAAAGGTCCTTCACCTGCTCCGAAACAAATGACGACAGCTTCTGCACGGGAGCAAGAACTAACCCCGCCGCCGAGGAAGCGGGCGAGGAATGTGAAGATGTCGCCACCGCCAGAATAATTCCGAGTATAAGTGCCGCCACAATGGCGATGAACACTCTGAATTTCCTGCTGTTAAATAATCGCTGCATAAAAATCACCGTGCTTCAAAGTAAATTTCTGTCTTCTTTATTTTGTGAAATACAACTTCGGGGCTGCCGTTGCGGCAGCCCTTCATATCAATTATACGCCTTTGTGAAAATGTCGAGGGTGTTTGCCTCCAGGCATACGCCCGTTCCGTCAACAACACAGTCGAGCGGATTCTCGGCGATATGAACCGGCATTTTCGTTTCCTTGCTGATGAGTGTGTCAAGTCCTCTGAGAAGAGCACCTCCGCCGGTGAGCATAATGCCGTGATCGATAATATCGGCGGCAAGCTCGGGCGGTGTCTTTTCAAGCGTGGCTCTTATTGCGTCAAGAATCTGATTGACGGGGTCGGAGAGTGCTTCTCTCACCTCTTCGCTTGAAACGGTGATGTTCTTGGGCAGACCGTCGATGAGGTTTCTGCCCTTGACCTCCATAACGCCCTCACCGTCATAAGCATAAGCCGAGCCGATTTTTATCTTGATATCCTCGGCTGTTCTCTCGCCGATAAGAAGATTGTATTTCTTTTTGATATAAGCGATAATAGCGGAATCGAAGCTGTCGCCCGCAACTCTCGCAGAGCGTGAGGTAACAATATCGCCAAGTGAGATAACCGCAACCTCGGCCGTGCCGCCGCCGATATCGACAACCATACTGCCCGTTGCTTCGGAGACCGGAAGACCTGCACCGATAGCCGCCGCCATAGGCTCTTCAATAAGACTGACATATTTTGCGCCCGCCGATTTAGCGGCATCGTGAACGGCTCTTCTCTCAACCTCGGTAACACCTGAGGGTATGCATATCATAACTCTTGCCTTGTTAAAGGGCGATGAGCTTATCGCACGTCCGATGAATTTTTTGAGCATTTCTGCGGTGACATCAAAATCGGCAATAACGCCGTCCTTGAGGGGGCGCATAGCTGTAATTGAGCCCGGTGTTCTTCCTATCATTTCTTTTGCCTGAGTGCCAACGGCAAGAACCTTGGGAGGGTTTGTCCTGACGTCAACAGCGACGACGGACGGCTCTCTGATAACAATTCCCTTTCCCTTTACGAACACGAGCGTATTGGCAGTGCCAAGGTCAATACCTATATCCTGTGAAAATAACATACGCTTACCCCTTTCTTTCTCTCAGCGTTAAAATAAACTTATACATATATGATTATAGCCCAAAACAATATGCAAAACAATAGAATAGCGGAAAAAATCTGTCAAAATTTCAAAAATTTTCCGAAAATACCGAATTGAGAAAGAAGTCTTGCTGTTTGAGAAAGCGGCAGTCCCATAACGGTAAAGTAATCACCGTCGATTTTTCTCACAAGAGCACTGCCGATACCCTGAATACCGTATGCGCCGGCTTTGTCCATAGGCTCACCGGTAGCGATATAGGAGTCAATGAGTTTTTCGCTCAGCTCATAAAAATACACATCTGTCACGCTGACGAGGCTCCTCGTTTTTTCGTCACTGCAAACGCAAAGTCCCGTTGCAACCGTGTGCTTTTTGCCCGAAAGCAGAGTGAGCATAGCTTTTGCTTCCTCTCTGCTGTGCGGTTTTCCGAGTATTTTTCCGCCGCAGATAACAACTGTGTCCGAGCCGATTACGACTGCGCCGGGATTTTCACCGAGCACGGTCTCTGCCTTTTTTCTTGCAAGAAGCTCGGGTACATATATACTGTCGATATCTTCGTCAACCGTTTCATCTGTGTCGGCAGGGCAGACCTCATATTCATAACCCAGCGAAGAAAGAAGTTCTTTTCTTCTCGGCGACTGAGAAGCAAGAATAAGTCTCATATTTTTCCCTCCTCTTTCATCAGTGCAAGCTTCAAAATTACCGTCTGTGTTTTTCCGTCGGTTATTTCGCCTTTCATCACCATATCGAGTGCCTCTGAAAACGGCATTTTGACGACATTGAGAAATTCGTCCTCGTCGAGCTTTTGTTCTTTCATTTCATAGCTGTCAGCCCAGTAAAGGTGTATCGTCTCGCCGCAATAGCCCGGTGTGGGATAAAACTTCCCGAGGGAATGAAGCTCTCTGACCTCACAGCCCGTCTCTTCGAGAACCTCTCTTATTCCTGCGCTGTACGGGTCTTCGCCTTTTTCAAGCTTCCCCGCCGGAACCTCAAGCACCGTTTCCATGTACGGATAGCGAAACTGACTGACTAAATATATGCAGTCATCCTCAGTGAGAACGGCAACGCATACCCCGCCGTTATGGGCGACGACCTCACGGTGTGCGGTCGTGTTATCCGGCAGAAGCACGGTGTCGTCTCTGACGGTTATAATTCTTCCCGAAAAGACGACGTTCTCTTTCAGCGTTTTTTCTTCAACTTTCATTTTCATTCTCCCTGTCATACGAAAATTTTTATATGAGTATAATATTACGAGGTGGTTTTATGCTTGACATAAGCGGTGATTTCAGCTTTGAAAAAAGCAAGGCTTACGCCGAAAAGCTTGATGTGAAATATCCCTTTCTCACCTGCTCCGTAATCGGGCGCAGTTGTTCGGGCAGAGGTGTTTTTGCTTTTTCTGCCGGAAGCGTCACAAATTCGGTTGTCATCACCGCTACGGCGGAAAAACCGGACGCACAGACAAGTCTTGTTCTCTATAAATATATCGACAGCGTATGCGAAAGCGTCTTCACGGGCAGAGAAATATCAGGTGTAAATTTTGCCTCTCTGATAAAGAAATTCGGAATAACCGTCATTCCGTGCCTTAACCCCGACACGTCGGAGAAAGGCAACATTTTATCTGATTTTTCCGACGAGAGCTCGCCCGAGATGAGAGCGTTTTCCTCTCTCTGCCACAGACGGCATTACCGCTCCTGTCTCACTCTGAGAAACGGCAGAGACAGTGTTTTCTGCAAACGAAAGGAGCTGTCGCTCCCGACCTCTCAGATGATGGCGAAAATTCTTTCTTCCTCCTGCCTTTGCCCTGCCTGCGAAAGCGAAATGCCGCCCTGCCCGTCAAGGTGGTTCATTGACCTTTTTTCAAAGCCCGCCTTTCTCATGAACGTCCGCCGGGCGTCAGAAGCAGAGCTTCTTTACAAAAGGCTTGAGGAGTCTCTTGTGCTCATGTCGGTTATGTAAATATAATACCATATTTTCCGGCAGATTAAAACGATATAATCTTCACTTAATACTCCCTTATGTATTGCAATTTTTTGTGCAAAATGTTAGAATATGAGCGAACACACTTTGCTGTGTGTTCAATATCTGTTCGGGAGAAGCAATATGGACTCAGCGTCAGTCTTTCATAAGCCCACCTTTGACAATATTCCCGCCGAAAAAAAGCTGAAAATACTCTCGGTCGCTCTGACCGAATTTTCATCAAAGGGCTATGAAAACGCAAACATAAACATTATCGCAAAGGAATCCGGCGTGAGCGTCGGCTCAATGTATAAATATTTCGACAGCAAAAAGGATTTGTTCCTCACCACCGTCAACCTCGGTGTTGAGACGCTGGAGGCGGTTCTCGACGGTATTTCCTCGACGGACTGTGACGTGATGGAAAAGCTCGAAAGGCTAATAAGAACAGCGATCGATTACTCAAAACGTCAGTCAGAGCTGATAAGGCTCTATTATGAGATAGCCTCCGAAAGCAATGTTGAGCTCATACGCAGTCTCGCCGTCAGAACGGAGACGGTTGCGGCAAAAGTCTACATCGACGCCATTAAGCAGGGGCAGAAAACCGGAGAAATAAGAAGCGATATTTCACCCGAAATATCCGCCTTTCTCCTCGACAATCTTCTCATGATGCTTCAGTTCTCATACTCCTGCGAGTATTACAAGGAACGCTTCCGTGTCTTCGCCGGCGACGATATTTTCAGCCGTGATGAGGAAGCAATACAGGGATTTCTTAAATTTGTCAAAGCCGCTCTCAAGTGAGCGCATACATAAAAGGATTAATCTGAAAGGACGATAAAATATGAAGTATGCATTAGCCTACGATATCGGCACTACGGGCGTAAAAACCTGTCTTTTCGGTATTGACGACAAAATCACTCTCTTAGCCGACGCTATCGGCGACTACAACCTCTACATTCTCGACGGCGGCGGCGCAGAGCAGGACCCCGACGAGTGGTGGAGCGCAATGTGCGAAACGACCAAAAAGGTTATCGAAAAATCCGGCATTGACCCCGCAGTTATTGAGGGAATTTCATTCTGCTCACAGATGCAGGGGCTTGTCCTCGTTGACAAAGACGGAAAGCACGTGCGCAGAGCAATGAGCTATATGGACCAGAGAGCTAAAAAAGAGCTCAGGGACGGTATCGCATACGGTCTTAAAATTGCCGGCGCAAACGTCAAAAAGCTCATTCCCGCACTCATCATCACCGGCGCAGTTTCCTCCTCCGTCAAGGACCCCGTGTGGAAATACAACTGGGTGAAGAAAAACGAGCCGGAAATTTTCAAGAAGGTCTATAAATGGTTCGACGTCAAAGAGGCCATCATTTGCCGTATGACGGGCGAATTTGTCATGACACAGGATTCGGCCTTCGGCACGCTTCTCTATGACTACAAGAAAAAGTGCTGGAGCCCCAAGGTATGCAAGCTTTACGGCGCAGATATAAAGCATCTGCCCAAGATTATAAAATCGACCGACGTTGCCGGCACTCTCACTGAAGAGGCGGCGGCACAGCTCGGTCTCACCGCCGGAATCAAGGTCTACGGCGGCGGCGGTGACGCTTCTCTCATCGGCGTCGGTGCAGGTGCATCGGCAATGGGCAAAACTCACGTATATATGGGCACTTCGGGCTGGGTTTCGACAGTGGTTGACAAGAGCATAGTTGACGCATCGGCTATGATAGCCGCCATTGTCGGCGCACAGGAGGGCGCATACAACTACTTTGCCGAGCTTGAAACGGCAGGCAAGTGCGTTGAGTGGGTGAAAAATCATCTTGCACTTGACGAGGTCGGCGTTTATAT
The DNA here is from genome assembly GCA_045639785.1 of Acutalibacteraceae bacterium. Lineage (GTDB taxonomy): Bacteria > Bacillota > Clostridia > Oscillospirales > Acutalibacteraceae > UBA6857. The sequence continues at coordinate 71,641 of JAZUDT010000010.1, forward strand.
GGAAAAGCACGACGTCACCGAATCCGACAGCGAAACAAGATACACCTCTCTTTACACCTATCTTCAGGACGTTATCAAGACCGTTCCCGCCGGCTCAAACGGCGTTATCTGCACTCCCTGGTTTCACGGCAACCGCTGTCCGTTTGAGGACCCGAATGCAAGAGCGACGTTCTTCAATATCAATCTTGAGACGGGAAAGAGTGAGCTTATCCGCTCTGTTGTTGAGGGCGTATGCTTCCACATGAGATGGTTCATCGAAACACAGGACAAGAAGATTAAGACATGCGACATTATCCGTTTTGTCGGCGGCGGCGCACTCGGTGAAACAACCTGTCAGATTCTTGCCGACTGCACGGGCAGAGTGGTTGAAACCGTGCCGTCACCGCAGAATGTCGGTGCTGTCGGTGCGGCGGCTGTCGTTGCGGCAGGTCTCGGAATTATCGGTGATGTCAGCGAAGCCGACAAGCTGATAAAGGCTGAAAAAGTCTATAAGCCCGACCCGTCGGTCAAGGCGGCTTATGACAAGAATTTCGCCGTGTTCAAGGAGCTCTATAAGGCAAACAAAGAAAACTTCGCCGCACTCAACGGCTGAGAAAAGCAAAATACATTGCGGGGCTGTCGAATTTAGCGCAGAACGAAAAACAATAACACAGAAAATGGGATTTTAAAGTATATCCGAGTAAGTGATAACTTTAAAATCCCTTGTTTTTGTATAAACTTGTAAAACTACTTGTTTTTCTAATCGTTTTTTTGCCCACTCGGA
>JAZUDT010000011.1:0-45766 GCA_045639785.1 Acutalibacteraceae bacterium
GTCTTATCCAACAGGGACAGGACTGATTTTTGTTTAATCTGTATAGGTGGGTTGACGAAAAATGTTATTTGCGACAGCCCCATACGACGAAAAACGGTGAAAAGATAAGCAGTATCCCTCCACCGATACGATTAAAATGGCGGAAAGGTGAGCAGTATCCCTCCACCGGCTTCGCCGGTCCCCCTCCCTTTGACAAGGGAGGCAGTAAAAGGCTCCCCTTGCTAAAGGGTGAGGGGATTATCCACCCGAATAATCCGCATAAAAAAGCCGGCGGATGATATCCGCCCATACGATTGTGCAATTATACAATCGGGTGTGGGCGAAGCCCACCCACAATTATTAATTATTAATTGTTAATTATTAATTCAGTAAAGGCTGAATATAATCTTTCTTCCGTCGTCGAGCACGATATTCGATGAGCCGTAAAGTCCCTCCTGAATAATCTGTGCCACTCTCGGGTAATCCTGAACAACTATGCTTGCGCCGAAAAGGGTCGGCGTCTGGAAAATGCTGTGGTCGGAAATCTGTATTGTGTTTATCGGGTATTTCAGCCAGCCCCACGCAAGAGCCTTTGTCGCATACCCCAGAATTTCGGTTTTGGTCAGGTCGGTTTTTACAAAGCTGAAAACGCTGTTGAGGGCGTCGGAAAGCTGTGAGAATGACGCACCCTTACAGCTCTCAATAAACGCCGTGATAACCTGACGCTGTCTTCTTGTCCGGCTCACATCTGCGTCGCCGTCGCTGTGACGCTGTCTCGCAAACCAGAAAGCTTCTTCCCCGTTCAGGTGAATGAGGTCGTTCTCGTCCTTGCTGTAATCAATTTCGATATTCCATTCACGCTTCATGTTTTTCGCTTCGTATTCCTGAACATACAGGTCAACTCCGCCGATGGCGTTGACGACTTTCTTGAAATTTCTGAAATCGACTATCGCATAGTGGTCGATTTTTATTTTGAACATTTTTTCAATCGTCTGAATGGTGCAGTTGATTCCGCCGTAGCGGTATGCGCCGTTCATTTTTCCGAAATAGACCTTTCCGTCCGCCGGAACATATTTTGCCCACGTGTCACGGAAAAGCGAAACCATATTAATCTGCTTTGTTTTTGTGTTGAGCGAGACAATCATCATGGTATCGCTGCGGCTGTTGCCGGTTTTAAGACCGTCCTTTGAGTCAAGACCGACCAGAAGAGCATTGATAACATTTTTCGAGTGCATACTCACACCGCTCTCATACCATTGGTCAATATAGTCATTGACCGAGCCGGCGGAGCTGACGGCGGAAAAGAGCTCGAAATCCTCTTCGTCATAAATGACCTCTTCGCCTATGCCCTCTTCCTTTTGCGGCTCCTCTGCCTGCACTCTGTCGAGCACGGAGTTTACAAAGCCGTAGGACGTACCAAGGACGGTGAGGATAACAAAGATAATGGCATAAGCAAGCTTTGCCCGTCTTCTTTTGTTTTTCCACAGAGACCTGAAAAAGCCTGTTTTTTCCTCTTCCCTGTCCCCGTCGCTGTCTTTATCGTCAGGCTTATCGCCGCTGTTTTTCGCTTTATAGTTTAAACCGTATTCTTCTTCAAAATTGTCATCGGGTTCGTCGGAAAATTCCGCTTCTTCCGTTTTTTCTTCATTTTCTTCTTCGCTGTCTTCTTCGCCGTGAGGCTCAAGTGAGGAATCGCTGTAAATATCCTCGGGCTCTGCTATATCTGTTTCGCTTTCTTCGGCATTTGTTATTTCTTCGTTCTCTTCGCCGGAGAAGTCGTCATTTTGATTTTCTTCGGAAAAACTGTCATTTTCGATTATTCTCAAAAAACACACTTCCTTTTCTTTATTTTTCCCGGGTATGCGGAAAATATCCGCATACCCGGCAAGCTTTTATTCCTGAGTGTTTTCCGTTTCGTCAGTGCTGTCGGTGACTTCTGCCGCCTCGTCTGTGTTTTCGGGCAGAGCGGCTGTTTCCTCGTCCTCGTCGTGCTCGACGGAAACGACCGAAACAATCCTCTCGTTTTCGTTGACCTTCATCACACGCACTCCCTTTGCGCCTCTGGCAACGGTGCTTATCTGTGAAGCGGGAATACGAATCATTATACCATCTGACGAAATAATAATCAAGTCGCAACTGTCGTCAACCATATTGACCGAAGCAACAAGTCCGTATTTCTCGGTCTTGTAGTTCTTGACGCCCTTTCCGCCTCTGGACTGAACACGGTAGTTTGAAATATCGCTGAGTCTGCCGTAGCCGGTCTCGGTTATGGTGAGCATCTTCATATTTTCCTTTGCGACCGCCATGCCGACAACCTCATCGCCCTCTCTGAGGGTTATGGCTTTCACGCCTCTTGCGGTTCTGCCGAGCACTCTTGCATCCTGCTCGTTGAAGCGTATGCTCATGCCGTCTCTCGTTGAAACGATGACGTCACTCTGACCGTCGGTGAGCTGAACCCATGCAAGCTCGTCGCCCTCGTCAAGGTTGACGGCGATGATGCCCGATTTTCTGAGGTTTTTGTATGCGTCAATCGGTGTTCTCTTAATAACGCCCTTGCGGGTAATCATGACAAGGCTGTTTTCGCTCTCAAAATCTTTCACGCTTATCATTGCCGAAACCTTTTCGTCGCCCTCTATCGGAAGCAGGTTGACAATATTCATGCCCTTGCTTGTTCTGCTTCCCTCGGGGATTTCATATCCCTTGAGACGGTAGGTCTTGCCGGTATTAGTGAAGAACATAATATAGTCGTGAGAGCCGCTCATGAACATTATCTCGGCGAAATCCTCTTCTCTTCTCGTCATGCCCTTTATACCCTTGCCGCCTCTGTTCTGCGTTGCATAGGTATCGACGCTCTGACGCTTGATATAGCCTCTGTTTGTAAGGGTATAAACGCAGGTTTCGACGGGGATAAGGTCTTCAATGTCAACCTCGCCGCTGATGTTCGCTATCTCCGTGCGCCTTTCGTCGGAGAATTTGTCACGGATTTTGCAAGCCTCCGTCTTGACGATTTCGAGAACTCTCGTTTCGCTCGAAAGTATGTCAAGATAATCGGCTATCTTTTCTTTAATTTCGGCAAGCTCAGCTTCGATTTTTTCTCTTTCGAGACCGGTGAGCTGTCCGAGTCTCATCTGAACTATCGCCTGAGCCTGAATCTCGTCAAGACCGAATCTCTCAATAAGAGCCGCCTTGCCGCTCGCCTGGTCCTTTGAGGCACGCAGAATTGCTATTACTTCGTCGATGAAGTCGAGGGCGATTTTCAGACCCTCCAATATGTGCGCTCTCTCCTGCGCTTTTTTGAGGTCGTATCTTGTTCTCCTTGTCACTACCTCCTCCTGGAATTTTATGTAGTGACAAAGTATATCCTTGAGAGAGAGTATTTTCGGCACTCCGTCAACAAGCGCAAGCATGATTATACCGTAGGTTATCTGAAGCTGTGTGAGCTGGAAAAGCTGATTTAAAACAACCTCGGCGTTTGCGTCACGCTTGACGTCGATAACAAGGTGCATACCCTTTCTGTCGGAATAGTCGTTAATGTCGGAAATGCCCTCTATTCTCTTGTCCTTGACAAGGTCGGCGATTGAGCCGATAAGTCTCTTTTTGTTGACCTGATAGGGAAGCTCGGATATAACTATCTGTGTTTTTCCGTTCTTTCCCTCGACAATCTCTGTTCTGGCTCTGACGAGGATTTTACCTCTGCCGGTCGCATACGCCGCACGTATGCCCGCTCTGCCCATGACAATACCCGCCGTCGGGAAGTCCGGACCCTTGATGTATTCCATAATATCCTCAAGGGAAGCGTCGGGATTATCTATCACATGGCACATTCCGTCAATGACCTCACGCATATTGTGGGGCGGAATGTTCGTCGCCATACCGACGGCTATACCCGTTGAGCCGTTGACCAGAAGATTCGGAAAACGTGACGGCAAAACCATCGGCTCCTTGAGACGGTCATCATAGTTGGGCATGAAATCAACCGTGTCTTTATCAATATCGGTGAGCATTTCAAGCGAAATCTTGCTCATTCGGCTCTCTGTGTATCGGTATGCCGCAGGGGGGTCGCCGTCAACAGAGCCGAAGTTTCCGTGTCCGTCAACGAGAAGGTATCTTGTCGAGAAATCCTGGGCAAGTCTGACCATAGCCTCATAGACGGAGGAGTCGCCGTGCGGGTGGTATCTGCCCAGCACCGCACCGACAGTGTCGGCGCATTTGCGGTATGCCTTATCGGGATAGAGGTTATTTTCAAACATTGTGTATAATATTCTTCTGTGGACGGGCTTCATTCCGTCTCTGACGTCGGGGAGAGCTCTCGACGTAATAACCGACATTGAATAGTCAAGAAACGAGGTTCTCATTTCCTTGTTCAAATCAACATTGATTATTTTCTGATTTTCATACGGATTAATGTTATTTTCCATGTGTATTACCCTCTTTTATTCTGTCTTGTGACGTTCTGTTCAGGACAGCTTTCTGTATCTGTCCGCAAATATATTTTTAATGAGATTGTCCGTCTTCTGCGCTTCCTCGCTGTTCATGGCTCTTTTCGGCACGAGCAGAGCCTCAGCCGGCGACGTGAAGAACAGATAGTGCTCGTTTGTTTCCAGCACGCTTATAAACGCTTCAAAGGGAAAATGGTCCTCATATTCTATTTTCGTTTCTCCGCCGCCGCTTTTTCCGACAATGTGGTCGTCATAAAACTCAATCACGGTGTCGCCTTTAAGCGAAAAGTGGTTTTTGTACTGCCTTTTCACGCTTCTTTTTATCCACAGCGGCTTTGTCAGAAACAGTATAACGACGAAAAGCAGCATTGCCGTTATCGTCACCGAAACTTCGCCGTAAAAATACATTTCAGCCGCCCAGAAAACGACAAGAGCAAAAATCATGAACACGTCTGTTTTTTTCGCTCTCTTTCCGGCTATTGAAGAGAAGCTGATAAAATCGTTCATTGTCAGTCTGAATTTCAGACTCATTTCACACATCAAAGCCCCTCCTCACATTTTACAGATAAACCTTTCACCGAGCTTTTCCCTGAGAAGCTCATCGGTGAAAAAAAGGTCATCGCAGTTCTGATTATCCTTGGGAATGTTTCTTATCACATTATCGGAGCCGGTCATGAAAACAAAATTTATGCTGTCGCTTATGACAAAGTCGATTTCGTCATAGGGCACCGAAAGCTTTGAATATCCGCTGAGCAGGAAAAGCTTTTCTTCGTCAAATTCCGCTCTGACGGGCAAATCTCTGCCGACACACCCCTCATACCTCATTCTTGCGGTGTTCTTAATCAGATTATTCGTCATCAGACGGTTTATGAACGCCACAGCGAATGAAACGGCAATCACGGTGATTATAACAGTCACAGCCTCGGCGGGGTCTTTCAGAGACGGGATAACCCCCTCAAGCATACAGAGAAGAAGTATAACCGCCTCGGTCAGAAAGATGATGAACAGTCTTTTCGCTTTGAATTTTCGTGAAAGCCGCCCTTTTGTGACCGAATAGGAATGAACTGCCTCAAATATGTTCTGATAGCTGTTTCTGAATGTGAAGGATATTTTTCTTTCTTCCATATTTCCCCCGAAAATCAAATATCAAGATTCTGAACATATTTTGCGTTCTTTTCGATAAATTCACGTCTTGGCTCAACCTGGTCGCCCATGAGAACGGAGAATGTTTCGTCCGCCTGAATTGCGTCTTCAAGAGTGACTCTGAGCATAATGCGCTTTTCGGGGTCCATAGTGGTATCCCAAAGCTGTTCGGAGTCCATTTCACCGAGACCCTTGTATCTCTGAATATCACAGCCCGGATATTCCTCCATTATCTGATTTCTCTCCTCGTCCGAATAGGCGTACATGTGCTTTTTGCCCTTTGACAGCCTGTAAAGAGGCGGCTGGGCAATATAGACATAGCCGTTATCTATGAGAGGTCTCATATAGCGGAAGAAGAATGTGAGAAGAAGTGTTCTTATGTGTGCGCCGTCAACATCGGCATCTGCCATAATGACAATCTTGTGATAGCGAAGCTTTGTTATATCGAAATCGTCGCCGATTCCGGTGCCAAGAGCCGTGACAACGGGCTGAAGCTTGTCGTTGCCGATAATGCGGTCAAGACGGCTCTTTTCGACGTTGAGCATCTTGCCCCAGAGTGAGAGTATCGCCTGAGTCATTCTGTCTCTGCCGCCCTTTGCCGAGCCTCCGGCGGAATCACCCTCAACGATGTATAATTCGGTGTTTTCGGGATTTTTGTCAATGCAGTCGGCAAGCTTGTCCGGCATTGAGTTGCTCTCAAGCGGAGACTTTCTTCTCGCCGCTTCTCTTGCTTTTCTTGCCGCTTCTCTTGCACGGGAAGCGTCCATTGATTTTCTGAGAATTGCTTTTGCAACGGTCGGGTTTTCCTCAAAGTATGTGGATAACTTTTCATACACGACGTTGCCGACGATTTTCGTCATTTCGGTATTGCCGAGCTTGCCCTTTGTCTGACCCTCAAACTGAGCCTCGGTGAGCTTGACGGAGATAACGGCGGTGAGACCCTCACGGCAGTCGTCGCCCGACAGCTTTTTGTCGGCGTCCTTGAGAAAACCGTATCTTTTTCCGTATTCATTGAACACCTTTGTCACAGCATTTTTGAAGCCTGTCTCATGAGTGCCGCCGTCAACGGTGTGAACATTATTTGCAAACGAGAGGAGCGTTTCGTTATAGCCGTCGTTATACATCAGCGCAACCTCTGCGCTCTTGTCGTCGTTTATGCAGGAAAAATGTATGGGCTTTTCGTGAATCGGAGTGAGCCCTCTTGACTTATTTATATATTCGACAAATGAGCCGAGACCGCCCTCATAGCAGAAAACATCCTGTGCAATATTTTCGCTGTCCCTTGAATCTGTGAGGGTGATTTTAAGTCCGGCGTTGAGAAATGCCGACTCTCTCAGATGTCTTTGCAGAGTTTCATAATCATATTCTGTTGTTTCGGTGAAAATTTCACTGTCGGGCTTAAAGCGCACGAGAGTACCCGTCTCCTCAGTCTGACCGATAACAGTCAGCTCGGAGGCGATATTACCTCTTTCAAATCTCTGCTTGTGGATTTTTCCGTCACGGCTTATTTCGACCTCGAGCCATTCGCTCAGAGCGTTGACGACGGAGGAGCCGACACCGTGAAGACCGCCGGAAACCTTATATCCGCTTCCGCCGAATTTGCCGCCTGCGTGGAGAACGGTGAGAACGACGGTAACGGCGGGCAGTCCCTGCTGTTCGTTTATATCAACGGGTATGCCTCTTCCGTTATCTCTGACCTGAATGATATTTCCGGGCAGAATATCGACCTCAATATGGGTGCATATACCGGCGAGGGCTTCGTCAATGGAGTTATCGACGATTTCATAAACGAGGTGGTGAAGACCTCTGGGGCCGGTCGAGCCGATATACATACCGGGTCTTTTTCTGACCGCCTCAAGCCCCTCTAAAACCTGAATTGCGCCGGCGTTGTAGTCCTCGGTGACAGCAGTATTCATGAGCTGTACCTCTTCCTGCGCAACCTCCTCATGAGCTATCTCGACTTTTTCTTCTGCGGCATTTTCCTGCGTGCTGAGTATTTTTTCGTTATTGTCCATTGTTTCCTCCGTTCAGACTATATTGGGATTTTCAGCTCTCTTGATGAGAGTTGAAGTTGATATTTGCGTAATATAGACGGTGATTTCTTTATCTTTATTCTCGCAGACAACAAAAGATTTAGGCAATTCATAAGACACGTTAATTACTCTGCCCTCTTTTTCCTTTCTTGCGAGAAAATCCCTTGTTCTTTTTGAAACCGTAGTATTATCGAGGTCGAATATACCTATGATTTCGTCCTGCCTTATTACGGTATCCTGTCCAAGATGTAAAAACATTTTATCTCTTCCTCAGATAACCTTTCCGTTTTTGATATGAAAGCTTTTTCCCTGTTTAAGGTTTGAAATTGTGTCGGGGCTGCAGCAGGTAATGAACACCTGCCAGTCCTTTATATGGTTTAAAATATAATCCTGCCTTGAAAAATCAAGCTCGCTCATGACGTCGTCGAGCAATGCAACGGGCTGCTCGCCGGTTATATTTTTTATCATTGTCGCTTCACCGAGCTTGAGCGCAAGGGCGCACGACCTTTGCTGACCCTGAGAGCCGTATTTTCTCGCCGAATTGCCGTCAATACTTATTTCAATATCCTCACGGTGTATTCCGACCGAGGTTGTGCCGTTCATAATATCGTTTTTTCTTGCCTTTTTAATCTTTTCAAGGTATGCGCCGGAATCGGTGAAATTTTCTCTTTCCTCGCACTGAATATACTCAACGGAAAGCTTTTCTCTGCCGGAGGATATACCCGAATATATCTGCTGAGCCTCTTTTGATAGCTTTTCGAGGTAGCTTTTACGGTAGAGGGCAATTTTTGCCGCATACGCCGCCGCTTCGCTGTCGAAAACGTCAAGCATATCATAAAGACCGCTGTTATACGGAATATCTTTTAAAACGGCGTTTCGCTGAGTAATGACACGGTTATATTTCACAAGGTATGAAGCATACTGAGGTCTGAGCTGACTTATGGCAATGTCTAAAAATTTTCTTCTTTCGCCCGGGCCGTCCTTAATAAGAGAAAGGTGAACGGGAGAAAAAACTACGGCAAGAAATTCACCGACGCTCTTTGCAGGAGTGGGAAAATCAATCCCGTTGAGAGACACTTTCTTTTTTTCGGCTATTTCAATATTCATCTCTTTTTCACGGCTGTTTGTCATAAAAGAGAGACCGAGCCTTGCTCTTTCTTCTCCGAATTTTATCATTTCTCTGTCTCTTGAACCCCGAAATGAGCGACAGCCCGTAAAGAGCCAGAGAGCCTCGGTAATATTTGTTTTTCCCTGTGCGTTTTCGCCGAATATTACATTTACGTTATCGCAGGGCTCAATATTAAGTTTTTCAATATTGCGAAAATTCTCAATACCGAGACTTTTAATAACCATGCTTTTTTCCTTTACATCACTATTTTATACAGCGTGCGTTCATATTCAAAAAAGTCGCCCGCACGCAGTTTTTTTCCCCTTGACAGACACACCTCGCCGTTGACCTTGACAAGACCGTCCTGAATAAGCATTTTTGCTATTCCGCCCGTTGTCACGGCATTTGAAAGCTTCAGTGCGCTGTCAAGCCTGATAAATTCGGTGTTAATCTTTATTTCTTTTTCCGGCTTTTTCGCAATTTTTACGTTATATTTCATTTTCGTTCTTTAACCTCATGGGCAGAATAAGGAAAAGGAAGTTGTCTTTATCTGTCGGCGTAATGATTATCGGTGTTGCACTCGTGTTAAGCTCGATATTCACATATTCCTCATCGCATACCTTGAGTGCATCAAGCATAAATCTTGCATTAAAGCCGATTTCAATGCCTTTTCCCTCTATCTGTGCGCCGCATTTGTCTTTTGCTTTTCCCAGAGAGGTCACATTTGAAAATCTCACTTCTTTTCCGTCCGCAACACAGCGCACGGGAGTTTTTATTTTTTCCGTCGAAACAAGCAAAGATGTTCTCTCAACACATTCAATAAGCTCTTTTGTGTTAATTATTATTGTCGTGTTGCTCACAGCGGGTATCGCCGCTTTATAGTCAAGAAATTCGCCGTCAAGAAGCCTTGAAATTATCTTGTAGCCGCATACCTCAAAAACAATGTGTCTTTTTCCGACCGTTATTGTAATATTTCCGTCGTCGGAGTCGGAATATTTCATCAGCTCATTGAGCGTCTTTGCCGGAACAACAAATGCCTGAGGCTCGCCGCTGTATTCGATATTTTCACGTCTTATTGCAAGACGGAAGCCGTCGAGAGCTATGAGAGAAATTCTGCCGCTTTCTATTTCAAACTTGACTCCCGTGTGAACGGGTCTTGCTTCACCTATTGCAACGGCATAAATTGTTTTTCTTATCATATCTCTGAGTATTTCCTGATTTATGATAATTGGTGTTTCACCTGTCACACTCGGCAAATCGGGATATGTATCGGCGGGTGTGCCGATAATCGAATATTCCGCTTCGCCGCTCGTTATGCGGCACATATCCTTTTCGTCCGATTCGATGGTTACTCTGCTGTCGGGGAGAAATCTGAGAATATCGCAAAGATGCCTTGCATTGATAGCCGTTCTTCCCTTTTCCTCAACAAAGCCCTTGATAAAGGTTTCACTTCCCGTTTCAAGGTCATAACCGGTGAGGCTGACTCCGTCCTCGGCGGCGTCAAGAAGAATACACTCAAGAGAGGGAAGCGTTGTTCCCTTGTTTGAGACGGACCTCTGAATATTCTGGCAGGCTGCCGAAAGTGTTGTGGTATCGCAAACTATTTTCATTTTGTTTCCTCCGTTCGTTTTGTGATAAGAATAAAATAATTAATTCAGTAGTATCAGTAGGTGATGTTAAAAAATGGAAAACTGTATTTTTATCCCTTAAAACAAGGGCTTTCAAAACCTTTTTTGATATGAAAAAAGAATGGATAATTCTGCATTATTATATTCTGAAAAAGAACAATAACCGAATGTTTAAAACTTTATTATAACTATATGTTAATTCATGTGAAAAACTGCGTCATATTTCGTCGGTTATGTTCTTTAAAACATCGTCAACCGTTGCCCTCAGGGTGACATTTCTCTCCATTCTCGTTTCAATCTCTTTCAGCGAGTGAATGACGGTGGTGTAATGCTTGTTGCCGAATTCCTTGCCTATGGACTGGAGAGAAAGATTTGTGCAGTTATGTACGATATACATAGCGACCTGACGGGCCTGAACAATATCGGCGTTTCGTTTGTCCGAGCGTATTTCCTGCGGTGTGACGTTGAACATTCTTGAAATTTCTTTTATTATGTTATCGACCGTGACTGCACTTGACGGCTCATCGTTTATCAGGTCTTCCATTACCTCGTGCACTGTTTCGAGAGTGGGCATTTTTCCGTCAAGGTTATACATTGCTTCAAGCTTCTTGACAATGCCTTCAATCTGTCTGACATTTTTCTTGATATGCTCGGCGATGTATTTTATCACCTCGTCCGGCAGGTCAATGCCTCTCTCGTCTGCCTTGACCTTTGCTATTGCCATTCTCGTTTCGATTGAGGGCGGCTGAATATCACACATGAGACCGTTTTCAAATCTTGCCCTGAGTCTCTCACTGAGAGTCTGCATTTCCTTGGGCGGTCTGTCAGACGTCAGCACAACCTGATTGCCTTTCTGAACAAGATAATCAAAGGTGTGGAAAAATTCCTCCTGCGTGGTGTTCGTCTTTGCGATAAACTGAACGTCGTCAATTAGAAGAACGTCAACGTTTCTGTATCTTTCGTGAAACGCCTGCATATTTTTAATGGTCAGATAATGAATGAGCTCATTTGTGAAAAGCTCGCCGCTGGTGTAGATAATATTCGTGTCCGGATTATTTTCAAGTATGCGCTTCTGAATGGCACAGAGAAGATGTGTTTTTCCGAGACCCGAGTGGCCGTAAATGAACAGCGGGTTATATGACGTGCCCGGATTATTTGCCACATTGTATGCGGCGGCATGGGCAAACTTGTTTGTCGGACCGATGACAAAATTTTCAAATGAATAGTCATATTTTTTCTGAACATTCTTTGCGGCGGAATCGGGCACCGACATATTTGAGGGGTCGTCGCCGGGAAGAATAATATCGACATCGACGGAAAAACCGAAAACATTTTCAACGGAATCTCTTATTGTCGTCGAAAATTTGTCAAGAATAACATTACGCATAAATTCGGCTTTAATTTTGAGTGTGATTTTTTCGTTTTCATATTTGATAAATTCGAGGGGCTTGAGCCAGACGTTATATGCAGTCTCGGTGACCTTGAGCTTCATATCGGCGCAGACCAAATCCCATAATTCTGAGAAAGAATCCATAGCAGTCTCCTTTAGTTTAAGATAGATATAATAGGAAAGTATAATTATAGATATTTATAGTTATTAATATACATTGTTAATTATATCAGACAATATATATTATTGCAAGTATTAATGACCGTTTTTTTCACATATTGAGTGGAAAAAGAGGCAAAAATATAAATTAAGCGTTGCTCCGGTTTAAAGAAACGAAGAACGGCGAAAGTAAAAACATTTTGTAACAAAATAAACAAACGAAAGAATAAAAAAACGGAAAAAATTGAATAAAATATGCAAAAGCTATTGAAATTCAATTTCATAATGTTATAATATTGTTTGAATTATTTATATACACTGAAAAGGAGTGTGAGATAATGGGGAAAAAAAGAGAAACGGACAGCCTTGCTCTCTATCTGTTTCATCAGGGCAATAACATGAAAGCCTATGATTATCTCGGTTCTCACAGAAAAGACAAGGATACCGTCATATTCAGAGTGTGGGCACCAAATGCCGTCAAGGTCAGCGTTGAGGGTGATTTTAACTCCTGGAACAGAGAAGCGGATTATCTCACAAAAATTAATGATGCCGGAGTGTGGCAGGGAGAGGTCAGAAACGTAAAGGTTTATGACAACTATAAATTTGCCGTAACAACACAAAACGGTGAAACGCTCGAAAAATGCGACCCGTATGCCTTTCACAGTGAAACAAGACCTCAGAATGCAAGCAAATATTATGAGCTTGATAAATATGAGTGGAAAGATGAAAAATGGATAAGGGAGAGGGAAAAGAAAAGCGTCTATTCCTCACCCGTGAATATCTATGAGGTTCACGCAGGCTCATGGAAAAGGCACGACGACGGAAGCTTTCTGAGCTACCGTGAGCTTGCCGATACCCTCGTGCCCTACGTCAGTGAAATGGGCTATACACACATTGAATTTCTGCCTCTTTCGGAATATCCGTTCGACGGCTCATGGGGCTATCAGGTGACGGGATATTTTGCCGCAACCTCTCGCTACGGCACGCCGGAGGACCTGATGTATCTCATTGACAGATGTCATCAAAAGAACATAGGCGTCATTTTAGACTGGGTGCCGGCTCATTTTCCCAAGGATGCACACGGGCTTTCCGAATTTGACGGAAAATGCTGTTATGAATATGAAAACCCGATGAAGGGCGAGCACAAGGAGTGGGGAACAAAGGTTTTTGACTTCGGCAGAAACGAGGTTGTCTCTTTCCTCATGAGCAGTGCAAACTTCTGGATTGAAAAATACCACATAGACGGACTTCGTGTTGATGCAGTGGCTTCAATGCTCTATCTCGATTACGGCAGAGAAAACGGACAGTGGGTGCCGAACAGTGACGGGGGCAGAGAGAATAAAGAAGCGGTTGCGTTTCTTCAGAAGCTCAACGAGCACATTTTCAAAGAGCACCCGTATATCATGATGACGGCGGAGGAGAGCACGGCGTGGCCGCTCGTGTCAAAGCCGACCGACATAGGCGGACTCGGCTTCAATTTCAAGTGGAACATGGGCTGGATGAACGACGTTCTCAGGTATTTTTCGCTTGACGGAATTTTCAGAAAGTACAATCACAATCTTCTGACATTCTCGTTTTTCTATGCTTTTTCGGAGAATTTCGTTCTGCCGGTTTCGCACGACGAGGTGGTGCACGGAAAATGCTCTCTCATCAACAAAATGCCAGGCTCCTACGAGGAAAAATTTGCGGGTATGCGGTCATTTTTAGGCTACATGATGGCGCACCCGGGCAAGAAGCTGATGTTCATGGGGCAGGAGTTCGGTCAGTTCATTGAGTGGAAATATGACGCCGGGCTCGACTTTCTTCTTCTCGACTATGAAAAGCACAGACAGCTCAGAGAATACACAAAGGAAATTAACCGCATATATCTCAAAAATCCCGCTCTGTGGGAGATTGATTACAGCTGGGACGGCTTTTCTTGGCTTGTCAGCGATGACAACACAAATTCATGCCTTGCGTTTCTCAGAAAGGACAGTGCCGGCAACAAGATAATAGCGGTGCTCAATCTCACAAACGTAACCAGAGAAAATTATTCATTCGGCGTGCCGGAAAGCGGAAGCTATGAGGTGATACTCAATTCCGACAGCGAAAAATTCGGCGGAGAGGGCAGAGGACCGAAATCACGTCTGACAGCAAAAAAGGTTCCGATGCACGCTCAGCCTTATTCCGTCACCCTGACACTGCCCGGCAACAGCGCAATTTATCTCAGACATAAGAAATCCGCTATTTCAAAAATTTCAGCCGTGCAGAAGAAAGGAAAAACGGAAAAGAAATGAAAAAGAAAATAATTGCCGCTCTCTGTGTCGCACTTTTAATTCTTTCGGCAGTGGGTGTTGCGGGTATCCGCTTCATTCGCAGTGAAAGAAAAACAGACAGCGAAAACTATCTTCTTGCGGCGAAAAATGCCGCATACGAAATAGGTGAATATATAGAAACGGGCGATGAAAACAGCTTTTCCTTTGCCGCCGCCGATATTATTCAGATGAACAATATGACGTCCTCGGCTTCTTCTGTTGTCTCACCCGATAATGCGGAAATTATCGAAAACGCCGCCACTGTTCTCAGCTATAACCCATTAAAGCTTTCGTGTGAAGCCGAAAGGCTCAGAACAGCTCTTGAAATAATAGCCGAAAACGGTGAAGATGTCGATTACGCATACGCACAGATACAGATTGCGCTGACAAACAGTGACCTGTTGAACAATAAACAATATTCATAAGGGAGGAAAATATTATGGGTCGTAAAACGGAATGTCTTGCAATGCTCCTTGCGGGCGGTCAGGGCAGCAGACTCGGAATACTCACGAAAAATATAGCAAAGCCGGCAGTTCCCTACGGCGGAAAATACAGAATAATCGACTTTCCGCTCTCAAACTGCACAAATTCCGGCATAGATACCGTCGGTGTTCTCACCCAGTATCAGCCGCTTGAGCTCAACGATTATATCGGCAACGGCTCAGCGTGGGATCTGGACAGAACAGACGGCGGCGTTCATATTCTTTCGCCCTATCAGCAGATAAAGGGCACGGAATGGTACAAGGGTCCCGCCAACGCCATATATCAGAACATCAACTTCATCGACAGATATAATCCCGAATATGTGGCTGTCCTTTCCGGCGACCATATATACAAAATGGATTATTCAAAGATGCTCGATTATCACAAGGAGCATGACGCCGCCTGCACAATAGCAATGCTTGAGGTGCCCTGGGAGGAGGCTTCACGCTTCGGTCTTATGTTCGTGGGCGAGGACGGCGAGATTACGGCTTTTGAAGAAAAACCGAAAAATCCCAAATCCAACAAAGCTTCAATGGGCGTGTATATCTTCACCTGGCAGAAGCTTCGCCGCTATCTTATCGAGGACGAGAACAAAGAGGGCTCGTCAAACGATTTCGGCAAGGACGTTATTCCCGCAATGCACGAGAACGGTGAAAGACTTTTCGCTTATAAATTTGACGGCTACTGGAAGGACGTCGGCACAATAGATTCTCTCTGGGAAGCTAATCTTGACCTGCTCAATCCCAAGGTTGACCTTGACCTGAGCGACAAGAGCTGGAAAATCTATTCACGTAACCGTGCGCTTCCCCCGCACTATATCGGAACAAAGGCTCACGTTGAAAACTCAATGATTGCCGAGGGCTGTGACATTGAGGGCGAAATAGATTATTCCGTCATCTTCTCAAACGTCACCGTCGAGGAGGGCGCAAGAGTTGAATATTCGATAGTAATGCCCGGCACGGTGATTAAAAAGGGTGCTGTGGTGCAGTATTCGATAGTCGCCGAAAATGCTGTTATAGAGGAAAATGCCGTTGTCGGACTTTCGCCCGAAAAAACAGAAAATCTCTCCGATTGGGGAGTGGCTGTCATCGGCTCTGAAATAACTGTGGGCAAGGGTGCGACGGTTGCACCCAAGGTAATGATTGACTGCGACGTAAAGGGGGAAGAATAATATGCTAAGCAAAAATGTTTTAGGTATAGTTTTCAGCTCGGCTTACGACGATAATATCAGAGAAATGACGAATATCAGAACAATGGGCTCAATCCCCTTTGCCGGAAGATACAGGCTCATTGACTTCGTGCTGAGCAATATGGTCAACTGCGGCATTACCAAGGTAGGCGTGGTGACAAAGAGCAATTATCAGTCGCTCATGGACCATCTCGGCTCGGGCAAGGCATGGGATTTGTCGAGAAAAAGCGGCGGAATGACAATTCTGCCCCCGTTCAATCTCGGCTCGGGCGGAGTTTACCGCTCAAAAATAGAGGCTCTTTCAAATATAATGGATTACCTCACACAGAGCAACAAGGATTACGTTGTGCTCTCTGACTGCAATGCGGTATGCAATATCGACTACGGCGAGCTTCTTGACTTCCACGAGAAATCCGGTGCGGATATCACAGTCGCATACAAAAACGGCGAGGTGCCGAAAACAGAGGACAGAATGGTTTTCACTCTCGGTGCCGATAAAAGAATAAACGAGGTTGTCATTTCACCCGAAAACACGGAAAAAGCCGATTATTCACTCAATATTATCGTCATGTCGAGAATGCTTCTCGAAAGGCTCATCAATGACGCAAAAAGCCAGAATTTCAAAAGCTTCGAGCAGGATATTATTCAGAATAACGTCTCAAGCCTTAAAATCTGCGGCTATCCGGTCACGGATTTTGCACGTGTTATCGACTCTCTCCAGTCCTATTACGATATAAGCATGGGGCTTGTTTCGGGCGACTGCAAGGAGCTCTTCAAGAAGGAAAGACCGGTTTATACCAAGGTCAGAGACAATATGCCGGCGACCTACGGACTTTCCTCAAGCGTCAACAATTCACTTGTCGCCGACGGCTGTATCATAAAGGGAAAGGTCGAAAACAGCATTCTTTTCAGGGGCGTGAGAATTGAAGAGGGCGCAGAGATCAGAAATTCGATTATTATGCAGGATACCTACATTGGTGCCGGCGCAAAAATAAACTGCGCCATTCTCGACAAGAGCGTTGTTGTCAAGCCGTCGAGAGAGCTTTCGGGCGCACCGACCTACCCGCTTTATGTGGGAAAGAAAATATTTGTCTGACAGGAGAAAGAAAATGAAAGTTTTGTATGTTGCGAGCGAGGCACTGCCCTTTATGGCGAGCGGCGGACTCGGTGACGTGGCGGGCTCCCTGCCGCAGGCACTGAGAAAAAGGCTCATAGGCTGTCGGGTGGTAATGCCGATGTATGACACCATTAAGCAGGAGCTTAAGGATAAGATGAAATTCATCACCAGCATTTCCGTACCCGTTGCGTGGCGCAGACAGTATTGCGGCATTTTTGAAGCCAAGGCAAACGGCGTCATCTACTATCTTCTTGACAATCAGTATTATTTTAAAAGAGATACAATCTACGGGCATTATGACGATGCCGAAAGATTTGCTTTCTTTTCGAGAGCCGTGCTTGAAATGCTGCCGAGCATTGACTTCAAGCCCGATATAATCCACTGCAACGACTGGCAGAGTGCGCTGACTCCCGTCTATTATTCGACAATGTATGCGAAAGACCCCTGGTATCAGGGCATAAAGACGGTTTTCACCATTCATAATATCCAGTATCAGGGAACATACGGAAAAGAGATAATAGGCGACGTTATCGGTCTTGAGGGCAGTCCCGATATTCTTGAATATGACGGCGATGTCAACTTCATGAAAGGCGCAATAGAGTGCGCCGACATGGTCACGACCGTTTCACCGACCTATGCCGGAGAAATACTCGACCCCTGGTACAGTCACGGACTTGATGCAATACTCAGAGAGAGAAGCTTCAAGCTCAGAGGCATACTCAACGGCATTGACACCGTGAGCTACAACCCCGAAACGGACGAGGATATATTTGAAAATTACAGTGCCGCCGACTTCTCAAAGAAAAAGGCGAACAAGACGGGACTTCAGGAAAATATGGGCTTGCCCGTGCGTGATGACGTGCCCGTTATCGGCATTGTTTCACGTCTTGTTGACCACAAGGGCTTCGACCTTGTCAAGGCGGTGTTTGAAGAAATACTGTGCACCACCGACGTTCAGTTTGTCATTCTCGGCTCGGGCGACTGGCAGTATGAGAGCTTTTTCAGAGATATGGCAAACGCATACCCCGACAAGGTGGGCGTGAGAATAGGGTTTGTCCCGTCTCTGGCAAGAAAAATTTATGCCGGTGCAGATATGTTCCTCATGCCGTCAAAGAGCGAGCCGTGCGGACTTTCCCAGATGGTTGCGCTCAGATACGGCACGCTTCCGATAGTCAGAGAGACCGGCGGACTTCGTGACTCCATTCAGGATTCCGGCGACGGAAATGGCAACGGCTTCACCTTCAAAAGCTATAACGCCCACGATATGCTCGACGCAATAAGACGTGCCCTTGCCGCTTATTATGACGCAGATTACAGAAAAACTCTCGTTGAGCGTGCTCTCACCTGCGATATGAGCTGGGGCAAGAGCGCAAACGAATATATCAGAATGTATAATCAGCTTTTAAAGGGCTGAAAAACAAAACAAACAAAACAAAAAATCGGCTGTGCAGTACAGTCGATTTTGTTTTGTCTGAGAAAAGGAAAAACACAAAATTTTCCCCTCTGTTAATATTATATGCGTAAAAATCGGCAGTTGTCAACAAAAATTTGATTTTTTATGTCAGACAGCCGAAAGATACAGCTTTTTATACTCTTCGAGGCAGTCATTATATGCCTGATTTGAGGAGAGCTTTTCTTCAAATTCATGCCCCTCTGCATCAATGTCAACGCTGTGCATAATGCAGAACGCAATATTTGAGCAGTGGTCGGAAACTCTTTCGATATTCACAAGCAGGTCGTTGAAAACGAAGCCCATTTCCATAGTGCAGTCCTCAGTCTGCACTCTTTCAATGTGGGAAGCACGCATACGCTTTGTCATTTCGTCAATAACCTCTTCAAGAGCGTCGATTTTATTCACGTTTTCGATTTTCTTTTCGGTGAACGCCTCGTATGCGAGAGTGATGATTTCAACTCCGGCTTTTATCAAAAGGTCGATTTCTTTCTGAGCGGGCTCGGAAAAGACGATTTTCTTTTCATATATTTCGAGAGCCGCCTCAGAGAGATTCACGGCGTGGTCGCTGAGTCTTTCAAAGTCGCCCACTGAGCTGAGAAGCTCGGAGACTCTTGCCTGCTGAGTTTTTGAAAGGGAATGGCGACCGATTTTGACGACGAAATTGCCGACCTTGTCCTCGTATTTATCAATAAGCTCTTCCTTAACCTGAACCTTGTCAAATGAAGCCTTGTCAAATTCACGCACAATTCTCAGTGCACGGTTGACGTTGCGATAGGCGATGAAGCACATCTTGTTCGTGGCGATTGAAGCCTTTTCGAGAGCAACGGGAGTGTAATCGAGAACGCTGTCGCTGAGCGAGTCGATTTCCTCAAGGTCCTCGTTCTCCTTTTTGTCGAATTTGACTATTTTAAGCGCAAGCTTTTCAAGCTGAGAGTGAAGCGGCAGAAGAAGAATTGCCACGACCACTCTTATCACCGTGTTCATCACGGCAATACCCATTGTCGTTGACGCCCGAGTGAAGAAATCTGCACCGACAATAAGGCGGAACGGGAAATAGAGAATGTATATGATGACAAGACCGAACACATTTGAGAAAAGATATGTCAGAGCGGCACGCTTTCCGTTTTTGGAGCTGTCCATCATTGAAAAGAGGACGGGCACGGAGGCACCGACGTTGATGCCGAGAATAACCGGCAGACACACCGAATAGGGAATTGCACCCGTGACGCACAAAGCCTGAAGAATACCTACGCCTGCGCTCGACGACTGAACGACGGCGGCGACGAGAGTACCGGCAAGAATGCCGAGAAACGGATTTGAGAACATAAGAAGCAGGCTTTTGAAGCTGTCGCTTTCCTTGAGGGGGCTGACAGCATCGTTAATGAGAGTCATGGATAAAAGAAGAATACCGAGTCCGAGAAAAATAAGCCCGAGATTTTTCGTGGAATTTTTCTTGAGAAACATATTCATTATGATTCCCGTCAGAGCTAAAAGAGCAATGAGGGCGGCGGTTGAAAAAATCTGTGACATAAGTCCGTTGCCGCTCATGTTTGAGAGCGTGAGAAGCCAGCCCGTCATTGTTGTACCGACGTTCGAGCCGAGAATAATGCAGATTGCCTGGGTGAGCTTCATCATTCCGGCGTTGACAAAGCTGACGACCATGACGGAGGTTGCGCTTGACGACTGAATTATTGCGGCGACGAGAGTGCCGAGAAGAAAGCCCTTGACGGGCGTGGAGGAGAGCTTCCACAGATAGGATTCAAGCTTGGGACCGGCGACCTTTTTAAGTCCCGTGCCCATAGTGCTCATACCGTAGAGGAAGAATGCCACTCCGCCGAGAAGTGAAAGAATATGTGCAAAATCCATTTTACATACCTCTTTTTGTCTTTATTAATATCATTGTTAAAGGTTCTGCGCTTATTATAGTAAAAATTTGTCAATAAAACAAGAGCTAATATTCCGAAAAGGAATATCAGCTCAAATTTATAGGAATAAATAAATTTCCGACGGAAAAAGCGGCGTTTTATGTTGCTAAAAGCTAAAGTGCTCAGTCGCCTGCTTCCTCAACAGCCTTGTCGAGCCATGAGGTATCCTCGTCCTTGGAGACCTCACCGTGCTTAACCTGAGTAATAACGAGAAGACCGACAAGGAACATGGCGGCGCAGAAGAGGAACATATAGTTATAATCCTCGTTGAAGAGACCGATAACAAGACCGCAGAGAAGCGGACCGGTGATAGCCGCCGAGAAAGTTGCCGTGTAGTAATAGCCGGTGAATGTGCCGACGTAATCTCTGCCGCCGATAGCGAGAACGAGGGGCAGGGTGTTGATGTTTATCATACCCACACAGGCACCGCCGACAACGAGAGCAACCCAGAAGCTTATCCATGTGATAGTGCTCTGATTGCCGAAGAGCTTTGAGATGATGAGGTATGCGCCGAAGAAAACGATAACGCCGATAAGACCGAGAATTATGGTTTTCTTTCTTCCGATTTTTCTGCCCATGTTGCCGGCGGGAATGCCGAACAGGGCGAGAGAGACGGCGAACACAGCCATCATGAGGGTTGAGAATATGGGTTTAACGCCGAGAGTAATATCCGCAAAGTTTGTGAAGTTGGGGATAATCGCTTCGGTGGCATTATTTATCAGGAAGAGGGAAGCGAGCATAATGAGAAGGCTTCTCTTTTCTTCCTTTGAAATGGGAAGGTCCTTGATTTTGATTTTTGCGGGCTTTTCTTCATTCTTTGTTTCAATGAAGGTGTCCTTTGAAAGGTCATACTGCTTGTTCTTCTTATAGAAGAGAATGAGAACAACAAGGCTGATTACGGCGATAATGGCGGCGACGGCGAAAACGGGAGTGTAGTTGACGTAGAAGTATTCGCCGCTCTCGGAAACCTTAGCCACCTTTTCGGCGATGAGCTGACCCTTGTCGGCGGAGGAAACAACCTCGTTGCCGTTCATATAAAGGGCGTCTCTGTTGCCGGTGATGAACTTTTCTATTGTGTCGAGATTTGCGTTTTTAAAGGCTTCCGTCACGCCCTCGGCGAACTTGATAACGGGAGCAACCGTCTCCTTGCCGCCGATAATCTGTGTTGACGTTTCAAGAATCTGACCGAGAGAGTTTGTCTTTGCCTTTAAAGCCTCGCTTATCGACGTGAAGCCGACAAGTCCGGCAACCGCCGCACCGATTGTTCCGGCAACAAAGCCGAAAACCTGACCTATGCCGCCCATGATGTTGATGACGGCGTTGGCATCGGACTGAAGATGCGAGGGTGTGAAGTCGGGCATGAGTGAAACGACGGGTGAACGCCAGACCGACATGGTGAAGTTAAAGAGAATGATAACCGACATCATGAGGATAACGCTCAGCGCAGTCGCTCTGATTGTTGCCGCTACGGGTATGAGCGCAAAGAATGCGGCGCATATCGGCAGGCAGATGATAATGTAGGGCATACGTTTGCCGAACTTTGAACGTGTGCTGTCGCTCTTCTTGCCGAAATAGGGCTGGAAGATAACGCCGAACACGTTGTCAATCGTCATAATTGCATTGACGAAAAGAGGAACGGAGAGAATGCCGGGAAGATTCTGACCGCCGTTTGTCAGCTCGGTGAGCTTGCCTCTGAAAATGACGGGGACGTAAGAGTTATAAACCGACCACATCAGCATACAGGCAAGAAAGCCGAAGCCGATGAGAAACGTTCTTTTATAGTTGAGACCGCTTCCCTTTTTTTCTTTGTTTGACATCTTGATTACTCCTTTTTATTGTTTTGAGAATAATTCACCTCTGTATTATACATATTTCTGCCGCCACTTTCAATATCATTTGTGAATTTTTATAAAAACGGCAGTTTTTCCTTACGGCACGGGTATAAATAGCAGTTGACAAAGTCAAGGAATATATGATATATTTGAGCATGGAAATTAATATCCGTATCCGGATATAAAAAGGGCGCATACCTTGAATTTTGCGCCTTACCCGTACGAAACGGAGGTACAGCTATGAGTTACACAAAAGAGGATATAATCAGAATGGTCGAGGAAGAGGACGTGAAATTTATTCGTCTGCAATTCACCGACATTCTCGGCACGATAAAGAACGTCGCCATCACGTCGAGACAGCTTGAAAAGGCACTTGACGGCAAATGTATGTTTGACGGCTCGTCGATAGACGGCTTCGTGCGTATTGAAGAAAGCGATATGCAGTTAAAGCCCGATTTCGACTCGTTCTCAATAATTCCCTGGCGTTCACAGCAGGATAAAGTGGCGAGACTTATCTGCGACGTATGCACTGCGGACGGCAAAAGCTTTGACGGCGACCCCCGCTATGTTTTAAAGCGCGCGATAAAGAAAGCCGCCGATATGGGCTTTGATTTCAAGGTCGGACCCGAGTGTGAATTTTTCCTTTTCCTGCCCGATGAAAACGGCAGAGCGACAACCGTGAGCTATGATGAGGACGGATATTTCGATATGGGACCCGTTGACCGGGGCGAGAGCTGTCGCAGAGATATTTGCTTAAACCTTGAAAAAATGGGCTTTGAGATAGAGGCTTCACACCACGAGTGCGCTCCGGCACAGCATGAAATCGACTTTAAATATGACGATGTGCTCAAGACGGCGGACAATGTTATGACGTTCAAAATGTGCGTCAAGGGCGTCGCCGCACAGCACGGCTTCCACGCAACATTCATGCCGAAGCCCGTTTACGGCACAGCCGGCTCGGGTATGCATATAAATATGTCGCTCTTCCGTGACGGAAAAAATGTTTTCTGCGACACGAATGACGAAAACGGACTGAGCGAAACCGCCTATCATTTCATTGCCGGAATTATGGCTCATATCAAAGAGATGACGGCGGTGACAAATCCGCTTGTCAATTCATACAAAAGACTTGTCCCCGGCTATGAGGCTCCGGTCTATATAGCGTGGTCGGCGAGAAACAGAAGCCCGCTCATAAGAGTACCGTGTGCAAGAGGCAGCGGCACAAGAATAGAGCTTCGCAATCCCGACCCCTCCGCAAATCCCTATCTTGTCATGGCGGCCTGTCTTTTTGCCGGACTTGACGGCATTGAAAAGAAGATGACGCCACCCGCACCGGTTGACGGCAATATCTATGATATGACCGACGGCGAAAGAAAAGAAGCGGGTATAAGCTCGTTAGCCTCATGCCTGAGCGTTGCGATAAAGGATTTCAGAGACAGCGAATTTATGAAAGAGGCTATGGGCGGTCACGTCCACTCGAAATATGTTGAAGCGAAAACCGCCGAATGGGAGGACTACCGCAACAAGGTCACAAAATGGGAGATTGACAATTATCTTGTCAAATACTGATATTTTCGGCGACTGACATTTCGCATACGGGGGATAATTATGAAAATCAGGGACAACAGCCGCATACTTTTTCTCGGCGACAGCATTACGGACGTTAAATTCAACTTTCTTCAGCACCGTAATATCGGCGGAAAAAACGTCTATGCGCTCCAGGCGGCGAAGCAGATGAAAAAGCGGTTTTCCGGACTTGAATTTTCGTTCAGCGGAATCGCAAGCAACAGAACCTATCACGTCTACGACCGCTTCACAAAGGATTGCGTTTCGTTTAAACCCGATTATGTCATTATGCTCATCGGTGTCAATGACGCATGGGAGCATTACACACCCGAAAGCTATCCGCCGCTCCTCAGACCGATGGAGCCGCACATGAAAGAGATTTACCGCCGATTTCACGACGAACTGCCCGAGACGAAAATCATGGTTCTCCTGCCGTTCATGATTGACACCGTAGCGGAAAAATACCCATTCCACAAGACGCTCGACGAGTACCGTGAGGTGCTCAGGTCAATGGCACTTGAAAACGGGGCAGAGGTTATCGACCTTCAGCAGACGTTCAACGAGGCGCAGAAAAGAATAGAGCCGGTCATTCTCTCCCGCGACGGAATACACCCGACAAACGAAGGGCACGCCGTAATTGCGGAGGAAATAATGAAACACATCTCATAACTAATTAATAATTAACAATTAATAATTAATAATTGCGGGCGGGCTTCGCCCACACCCGATGGTATAATTTATGGGGCTGTCGCCTTAGCTTTGTGCTAAATGCGACAGCCCCATTGAATTATTAATTATTAATTCAGCAATTCTCAGTTTATTTCGATTTTTCTTGAAATCTGAGCCTTTTCCGCTTTCTTGGGCAGGATGAGCTCAAGCACTCCGTTGTTGAACTTTGCGCTGATTGCCTCCTCCTCTATTTCGGAAACATCGAAGCTTCTCGACACAGAGCCGTAGGAACGCTCTCTTCTCAGATAATTTCCCTTTTTGTCCTTTTCATCTTTCTCTTCGCTGTGTGAAGCGGTGATTGTCAGATAACCGTCATTGACGTCTATGCCGATATCGCTCTTGTCAAATCCGGGCAGCTCCGCCTCAAGCACGTATTCCTTGCCCTCATCCCTTATGTCCGTTCTGAATGCGGCGGGAGCGGAGGTGCGGAAAAAGTTTTTCTCGAAATCCTCAAGCTCTCTGAAAGGGTTGAAAAACATAAGGTCGCTGTTTCTTCTTTCATAAGGTGTAATTCCAAACATAATTAATACCTCCCATGTTTGTATTATAGGAAGAGCGGTTGTTTTTTATTCTTTTCATTTTTCTCTTCGTCCGCTTTCTGCGGGTTTTTCCTCTTCCTTGACTGTATAATATCACCTTATTGTTGCAAAGTGTTGATGTTTAAATGAAATAATTATTAATATTAGCACTCATATAAAAAGAGTGCTAATATGTGAAAAGCTATGAATAAACAAGGGATTTTAAAGTTATCCTGCCTCGGATACGCTTTAAAATCCCGTTTTTCTGTGTTGTTTTCCGGTATGCGCCGAATTATGTTGTCGGTGTATAGATGAACGTGAAGCAGTGTGACCTTATCGCGCCGCCGAGAACCTTCATTCTGAAATCATAACCGGTATAAACCTCGTCGCCGACCTGAATCTTTGACACATAGCCTATATCCTGGCTGATACAACTGTCGTGGGAAAGAATCTTGAACCAGTTTGCCGGGTCGCCCGTGAGCTGTTTGCCCGTCTTTGAATATATCAGCGCATTGAGCTCGTCGCTTGAATAAGTGACCGTCGTGCAGTATTTCTTTGCATTCACATCGCCGTAGCTCGGTCTGCCGCCCGCAAGATAGGGAATCTGGCTGTCGCCGAAAGCATTTGTGTACGATGTCGTTTTGCCTGCGCTCGTGGCGTGGAAGTAAGGTCTTATTACCTCGCCGTTATAAATCATATACTGTCCCATGACTATATCGACCGCCGCATACGCCTCTTCGGAGGGCTTTTTGCTGAAAGCGTGAAGAGTGCTCGGAACATCGAAATTGTAATATTTCGCAAACGTATATACCGCAACCGCCTGTGCCTTGAGTGCTTCGGGGTTGTAGGAGCTGCCCATTTCACTCTCGACCGCCGTCGCAAGATAATCCCTGAGAGTAAATTCCGAATCGCCGAATTTCACCGTCGCCGGTGTGGTGTCGCCGAGAACGAGCGTTGCGCCGTAATAGTAAATGGCGAGAATTTCAAGATAGCTCTTGCCTATGGTTGCGTAATAATCCGCACCCGTCTGGCTCATACCCACGCCGTGACCGTAGCCGTAAACGGTGAATGTGAACGTGCCTTTTGTTGAGCTGAACGGTGTTGAGGTCGGAATGTTTGAAACGTCGGTCGCCGTCGGCTCTGCGGGAGCGGGATACTGCGTGGCTGTGCCGCCCTGCGGTGTGACCGTCGGAAGCGTCTGCTGTGATGCCGTCGGAGCAGTGCTTTGTGTCGGGGAGTCTCCGGTGGGATTAGTGTTTATAATAATATCTGCCGGCTGGCGCAGATAGCTCCAGACCATGAGCACCGCACTCAGTATTGCGACTGCCGCCGCCGCAACGGACACGGCGATTGTCACCGTCTTTTTCTTTTTATCATAAGTGAAGTCGGGAATATCGTCTCTCTCAAGCAAAGCCGCACTCTCCGCCTTGCTCACAACAAGCCCGAACATTACCGCAAAGGCATGGGGAATAAGGCTTTCGACGCCCTGTCTTGTTGCTGTGGAAACTTTTTTGGCTTTTGCGGAAACGCCATCGTGCAGAACTATGTATGCATAGTAGATGTCTTTTCCGTCCTTTTCGCCTTTTATAACCTGGGAAATTGCCGCGCCGAACTCGGCAGAGCTTTCGCTTATGGCACGGCGTGCCTTTTTCGCAAGAGCGACCTGCACATCGAGCTTGTCCTCGCCCTCGAACTCAAGCTCCCTGACCGTGAACACATCGGAAAGGCCCGTAACCTCGTCGCACATGGCAAGGAGAAACGGCGCACTGTCGCTTCCGACGAATACCGCTTTTTTGCCCAGTCTGCTCAGTGCTACGCTCGCTCTTTCCGCCGCAAGTATTGCTTCCTCAAAGCCCGTCAAATCAGCCTCGTCGGCATTGTCGTCAACGAGAAGCTCCTCGCCGTTTTTAAGCGTGAGCATCGGCTCGTTTTCATCTTTTTCCGGATTGCCGGAGAGAATATCGTTACTGCTGTCGGAAACTATATCGGTAAATTCGTCAACCTCAATTCCGTCCGGTCTTATATCGCCGATGCCGGAGAAGAGAAGCTTATCGACAAAGCTGTCCGTCTCGCTGTAGCCCGGTATGCTTTCGGTGTCGTCCTTTTTTTCTTCTTCCTCTTCGTTTTCGACCGGCTCCTCCGGCTCAACATAATCGGGGTCATAAGGAGCAAGCTCCTTTTCGGAAAATGACGAAATATCCTCAAGCTTACTGCGGATTTCGGAGAAGATAATATTTTCCTCGTCCTCGGGCTCTTCTTCCGTTTCTATTGTCTCTTCTTCCTCTTCCTGAGCCGTTGCCTCTTCCTCGGCGACCATAGCGGCAAAAATGCCCGACACGAATGCTTCGTCCACGTCGTCGTCATCGTCTCTGCCTCTGTGCTTGTCCTTTTTCGGCTTTTCGTCCTCTTCAAAGGACTCCTCACCGGTTATATCCGAGCCAAACTCTCTTTCGATAAACGGAAAAATATCGTCAAATCTCTCCTCGTCAAGAGGGACGTATATCATGCGTGCTCCGTTTGAAAATTCAACGCAGAAGCCGCTGTAAAGACCGTCCTTTGTGATATAGAGGTCAGCCTCAAGCGGAGCAAGACAGTGCCCCTCCAAATCATTGACCCCTGTGAAGCCGTTGCCCGTTTCGAGAATAACCGTCTGTATTTCAAGACTTCTGTCCTTTTTGAGAGAGAACGTCCTGAGAAGCTGTTTCTTGACGGAATTGTATTCCTCGTTTTCCGTCGCAAGCACAACGGTATTTCCTGCGTCAATGTTTTCCACAACGGCGTCGAGAAAAGCGTCAACGTCGTCATATCTCTCGCATCTGCCGAAGCCGAACGGGCTCAGTGCGTCCTCCGCCTTTTTTATGGCATTGAAGGAGAGATTGAGGAAGCCCTCCAGTGAAAGTAATTTAAACATTTATATTTCCTCCGTTCCGGATATATGTCAATATGTCAGTTTCCGCTGTAAAACCATCTTTCGGCATTTTTGTACGGATTCTTTTTCTTTTTCTTCTTGTAATATGCCTGCGGATACCTCGGGTTTTCGTTGACCTTCGCCACCGATGTATTAACGTCCTCTGTTTCGCCCGGTCTGACAAGCCTTGCCACGACAACAAAGCGTGCGTCGTCAAAGTCGTGTGTGCAGGTCGAAAGCGTCAGAATTTTGTCTGACGGAAGAATGTCAACTCCCGTGTCATAGAGTGAGCGTTCCTTAACGAAACGGATGTAATTCATAAACTCCGCATCGTCTTCCATTTTGGTAAAGTTGTATTTGAAAATATATCCGTTATCATCGTCAGCCTTGGTGTTAATGATGAATGCGGCGACTATCTTCCACTTATGCATTGCGTATATCGTGTCAAACTGTATGACGGGGGCGGATTTGTAGCCGTCTATCGTCTTATACTTGTTGACGGGCGCAAAGGCAATATTCGAGTTGTTGTTATGACCGTAGATAACGGTGTTTCTGTCAAGGGAGTCCATATCGTTATCCTTTGGCACGAACGGACAGCCGTACACCGAATACTTCTTGTAGAAGCTCTTTCGCAGATAATAGTTTTCGTCCTCCGTGTCCTTGTCGGACTGAACGACCGGCAGACCGACGCCGAACTTATCTATTGAAAGATAGCCCACAAAGTCCTGATTGACCGCATAGAGCTGTGCATACTTAAGAGAGAGTCCCTGCGGGAACTTCACATTCGGATAATCCTTATAGAGCTTTTCCCACTGCTCCTCTATTGTCAGCACCCTCTCGGTTGTGCTTTCTTCTTTTTTCTTCTTTTTTTTGTTCGGCTTCGTCGTGTCCTCGACGTCAATCAAAAGCCCCGTGACCTCGTTCTCCCAGTCTTCAACCTGCCTTTGCTGAACATACTGCTTGACGAGAACGCCTATTGAGGCGAGCATCGCTATTATCGCCACGATGAGAACAATCACTCTCACCCTGTCGCCCGTGCTCTTTGTTTTTTTGTCCTCAGTCTTTATTTCGACAATGTCGGAATCTATTATATAGACCGCTTTCTTTTTTTCGGTTGCTTCCCGAAGCCGCTGTGCTCTGGCTCTGCTGTCCTCTTCTCTTCTGAGATTTTCAATGTAGCGGCGTCTCTTTTCTTCTTCAAAGCTGTATTTTCTCTCAAGCTCCGACTGTGCTCTCGGCACTACTCTTCTTGAGGGCATACGGCTTTCGGCAAGAAGCTCTTTTTCAAAATCATAACCGCCCTTGTAGGTGCTTTTGGGCTCCTCGGCAGGCTCGGCTATTTCCTCTTCTTCCTCTTCCTCTATTTTTTCTTCGATTATTTCTTCTATTTCTTCTTCTTTTTCATCGGTGAAGCCGGTGAATACCCTTTTCGGGCCTCTTTCCTCATCCGCCTGATAGATTATTCTCATTCCGGAGGAGGGCTTTTTCACCTCTGAGGAGAGGGCGGATATATTCTCTTTTTTATTTTCTGTTTCGATACGCTCTTCGGCAAGATAGGACAGAATTTCGTCTGTATCCGCTTTTTTGTCGTCGGTCACGAAAATATCATCTTCAAAAATATCCATTTTCTTCTCCTTTCAGAAATACTTTTTTATATATGCGTCATAATCCTCTGCGCCGGTAACATCGGGGTATGCCCTGAGATATTCGGCAGCCATGTCGAGGGCGCATGAGGCGGAGCAGTAACGGTTATACTCTCTCACGTCACCGTCGGGGGCGGTAAAATTCATCTCTCTGACCCAAACACGGCTTTGTCTGTCGCACAGTGCAACATAGACAAGCCCGACCGGCTTTTTTGTCATATCACTGCCCGGTCCCGCAATACCCGTGACCGACACTGCAATATCACTGCCGCTGATTTCAAGCACTCCCTTTGCCATCTGTGCGGCGACAACTGCGCTGACCGCACCGTAGCGTGAAAGCATTTCTCCGCTGACGGAAAGAAGCTTTTGTTTAATCTCGTTTGAATAGCTGACAATGCCGCAGTCAAAGACCTCTGACGAGCCGGATACATTTGTTATGCGCTTTGCGACATAGCCCGCCGTGCAGGATTCCGCAGTTGCAATTTTCAGCTTTTTTTCACGCAGAAGCTTCACCGTTTCGTATTCGAGCGGCTCTTTTTCTTCGCTGACGAATTTGCTGCCGTATAAATATGACTTTTCCACCTTACTGTCTCCGATGTGTTAAATATTGACCGGCACATACCTTGTGTTTTCCACCGCTCTTTTAATCATATCCTCCCAGTCAACGGCGTTTTGTGCCGCCTTGACCTCCTCAAGGGTGGGTCTTGTTTTGGGGTGCCTCGGCGTGAAGACCGTACAGCAGTCCTCATAGGGCAGAATTGAAGTTTCAAAGGTATCTATTTCTCTTGCCGTTTTGATGATTTCCTGTTTATCGAGACCTATACACGGTCTGAAAACGGGGAGAGGGGTTGCTTCGTTTGTGACGGCGAGTGCAGGGAGAGTCTGGCTTGCGACCTGCGCAAGGCTTTCGCCGGTAATCAGTGCCGAGCATTCTTTTTCGACGGCAATTCTTGTTGCGATTTCCATCATAAGGCGGCGCATGATGAGTGTGAACAGCTCCTCGGGGCACTCGTCTTTTATATGCTCCTGTATTTCGGTGAACGGCACAATGCAGAGAAGTATGCGTCCGGCGTATGCGCTGACTTTTCTGACGAGCTCGGTGACCTTCATTTCGGCACGCTCGCTCGTGTAGGGGGGAGCGGCGAAGTGAACGGCCTGAAGCTGAAGCCCTCTTTTTGCCATCATATATGCGGCAACGGGGCTGTCAATACCGCCCGACATAAGCACAGCCGCTTTGCCTGCCGTGCCGACGGGCAGACCGCCGACGCCTTTCTGCTGATTGCCTCTGACATAAGCTCTTTCTCTTATTTCCACCGTAACCTTGACGTCGGGATTGTGAACATCGACCTTAAGATGAGGGAACG
Source organism: Acutalibacteraceae bacterium (assembly GCA_045639785.1). Lineage (GTDB taxonomy): Bacteria > Bacillota > Clostridia > Oscillospirales > Acutalibacteraceae > UBA6857. The sequence continues at coordinate 30,901 of JAZUDT010000011.1, forward strand.
CCGTCAGTATCGCTTCACCGACCTCGCACATTATCTCGGGCGACTTGAACGGAAACGTCTTGTCGCTTCTTTTTGCATCAACCTTAAAGGTTCTCGCACTTCTCAGCTCGTCGCAAAGGTAAGTGACGGCGGTTTCTTTTATTTTGTCAAGGTTTTTTTCCGAGACGGCGCACCGTGAAAAGGCAACCACACCGAATACCTTTTGTATCCGGCGGACAGCCTCGTCAAGGTCGGCGTCCTCGCTCTGCGCTTCTATTGTCAGAGTGGACTGACTTTTGAGAAAGCTGAATTTTCCCAAGTCACGCAGGCGGAATTTTATATTTTTAACAAGCTTATCTTCAAAATTTGAGCGGTTAAGCCCTTTAAGGGCGATTTCGCCCTCCTTGATGAGTATTATTTCTTTCATTTTATCAACCTATCTCTTGCGGAGCGTTTTCATCGCTCTTGTGATTTCCTCAGTGAAAAAGTCAAGCTCCTCAGCGGTGGTGTATCTTGAAAGGGACACCCTGAGCGCACCGTCAATGCGGTTTTCGTCAAGGCGCATCGCCTCAAGCACGTGGCTTTTGTGCCCCTTTGCACACGCCGAGCCGCTCGAAACGTAAATGCCGGCGGCGGAGAGGAAATTTAGCACCGTCTCCGAGCGCATACGGTCAAGCGAAATATTGACTATATACGGCAGAGCGTCATCGGGTGAATTAATATACACTCCCTCTGCAGCTTTTAATCTTAACACAAAATCATTTCTCAGCCTTGTCATAATTTTTAACTGCTCATTAACATTGGGGAGCTGTCTTATCGCTTCGCCGAAGCCGACAATGGCAGGCATTGCCTCAGTGCCCGGGCGAAGCCGTTTTTCCTGCTCTCCGCCAAAGGTGACGGGGCTGATTTTTGCCTTTTCGCTGACGAAAAGAAGTCCCGCTCCCTTGGGGCCGTGAATTTTGTGAGAAGAAGCGGTGAGAAGGTCAATGCCCGTGCTGTGGGGCTTGAGCGGCATTTTGCCGAAAGCCTGAACTGCGTCAACGTGGAGAAGCGCAGGCGACCTTTTCATCTTTATTATGCTTTTCACTCTGTCAAAGGGCTGTATTGAGCCGACCTCGTTATTGACAGCCATAAGGCTCACGAGAACGGTGTTTTCATCTATTGCGTTTTCAAGCTCGCTTTCGCTTATTTTTGCGTCCTTGCCCGGCGAGAGCCTCACCACCTCAAAGCCCGCCTTTTCAAGCTCGTCAACCGTGCTCATCACGCTTGCGTGCTCTATTGTGTCGGTGACTATCTTTTTTCCGTTTCTGCGGTTTTTGATTGCCGCTCCCCTTATTGCAAGGTTGTTGCTCTCTGTGCCGCCGGAGGTGAAATATATCTCTTTCGGCTCTGCGCCGAGAAACGCCGCCGCCGTTTTTCTCGCTTCTTCAAGAAGTCCGCCCGCTTCAATGCCCTTTGCGTGAAGAGAGGACGGATTTCCCCACATTTCACGCATACAAAGGCTCATTTTTTCTATCGCCGCTTCGCAGACCCTTGTCGTTGCGCTGTTGTCAAGATATGCTTCCAAAAAGACACACCACCTCATTATAATCAGTTTATTATATAACGCTTTTTCGCATTTTTCAACAGAAACGCCGATAAATAAATAAAGTTGACAAAATGTTCATTTTTAAAGCAGAAAAAAGGACGCTCTGCGAAATAATCCGCATTGCGTCCGTCTGTTTTTTGTTTTTATCTCACAACCGTCTCAAATGCTTTCACAAACTCCGAGCCGGTGTGTCTGCCGAGCGAAACAAGCTCAATATTATAGCTCTCAGGAGCGATAATCGGTATGAAGTTGTTGTCGGGGACGATGTATGAAAGCTGGTCGTTTGCAAGGTCGAGCACCATGAGCTGTCTGTTCTTGCCCTTTTCGTCAACAATCTGCTGAAGCGACGGGAAATCCCAGTTTTCGCCCGACCATGAAGCGTTGCCCTGAAGCGCACCGCCATAGGCTATCTCCGCCGCAAGCTCGCCCGGCACTATGGCAAACGCAAATTCATCGCCCAGCTCCATGTATCCCACCTCGGTCACGGCACGGTATTCATCTTTCCCCGTGCAGACTATTCTTGCGCCGAACATACCCGCCTTTCCGCCGCAGATAAGAAGCGGATTTTCAACAGGCAGTGTCACCTGCTTGTATGTTATGTTGAGAAGAGGTGAAACCTCACGCTCGTCTTTTATTTTCACTACGGCTCTGCCGATTGACTGACCGAAGCCCTTGAGCGACTCGATAGTCGGCATTTCCGCTAAGAAGTTTTCCACTGTGCCTGCGTTTCTGTTTTCGGTTGTGCCCTGCTGTGCACCCATGTAGAAAAACACATTTGCGCCCGCCGTTTCGTTTATCACCTTTTCGGCGTAATAGGGGTAGTCCGCCGTCAGCACCGTGCCCTGAACGCCGTTGCCGACACAGTGGATTTCGGTCGAAACGAGCCACGTCTGAGCCGAGCCGTTATCCGGCACGAAGCGGAAACGGTTAAAGCGACCATCACAGGTATAGGGCGGTCTTTTGTCGAGCAGATAGGGCGTTTCGTCCGCCGAGCCGTAAAAGAGTGCGCCCTCGGTCATGTTCTCAACGGCGGACTTTGCCGTTTCGACACATTTTCCGTAGAGGTACTCCATGTAAGCGTTATTTTTACCGTTTTTCTGCTTCAAGCCGAAAATATCTCTGACCGGATTGAGAAAAGCCATGTCCCATATATCGCCGTTCATGCCGAAGGTGTCAACGGTGCTGTGCTGATGAAGCACGGAGACGGTGACGCTGTTGATATTTTTTTCGGCGATGAATGAAGAGAGCCTTGAGCGTATCTCTCTGACGTCGGGCAATGACAGACCGTATGCGTCAAGCATGAGGAAGAGCGAAATTCCTCTCTGACTGCCGTCGGATAAGGCAACCGTTCTGACCTTGAGATTATCCTCAAGAGCGGTGGCAAGCTTTTTGCTCACCGAGAGCCCTCCGGCGACATAGGTTTTGCCGGAAAAGTCAAACCCGTCGATAATGCTTCTTGAATCGTAGCCGAGCGAGAAACGGGCATTCTCTGCGCTTTTTGTGAGAAAAACGTCGGTGCCGCTCATCAGCCCCGTCTCATCGTCAATATCGTTTTCGAGCCACTGTGAGGGCACGGGAAGAATATCACCGATGAAATCAAGAGCGGTGTCAATGACGGTGCCGAGCGTGTTCATCAGCCACTTGTAGGCTTCGCCTTTTTCCGTTGCCGTCTCTTCGCCATAGGCAAATGCCGTCAAAGAAAAACTCAGCGCAATAATAAGAGCAAGAAAGAGTGAAAGCGTTTTTTTAAGCTTCATAAAAATCTCTCCCGTAATCAGTTTCGATATGTGTAATTATAACACATATTTCGGAAAATGTTTATCTTTTATGTGAACAATACACAAGAAAAAAGGCGTTTATTTAACATTTGTTTATAATTTATCCATTTATCAATGCAGATGTTCATATTCCTACGTGCTATAATCACCTTAAAATACAGCTTATGGGAGGACGGATATATGAACGTCACATGGTACGGCACTGCCGCAATAGGTATTGACGACGGAGAAACAAAGCTGCTTTTTGACCCGTTTCTGCGCCGCAACAAGAAAATGAACAATCCCTCTCTTGCCGATTACACGGGAGCGGATGCCATTCTCGTCACTCACGGTCATTTCGACCATATCTGGGATATTCCGCAGATTCTCGAAAAGGATAAAAACGTCAGTGTGTACTGCACCGAAACACCGAAGAAAACGCTTGCAAAGCTCGGCGCACCCGCCGAACGCATAAATGTTATCGCTCCGAACGATGAGTTTTCCGTCGGAAAATTCAATATTAAGGTTTATCACGGCAGACACGTCGATTATGACGGTGAGCACATCAAAAATGTTTTCTTTGACTGCGCTTTTCATCTTCCGCTGTTTTTACGCTATCTCTTCGTCAATTTCACAATGCCCGAAGCAAACGAAATAGTTGTTTTCGAGGTTGAAAACGACGGAAAAAGAATTCTTGTTATGGGCTCCTACGGCACAGACGAAAATGTCGAATATCCGAAAGACGTGGATATGTTCGTCATGCCGTTCGGCGGCAGTCCGAAAATCAAGGATTTCGCCATGCCGTTCATAACCGGCATTTCGCCCCGCTGTATACTTGCCGACCACCACGACAACGCATTTCCGCCTCTGACAAGGAGAATGGACGTTGAGGGCTTTGCGCCGGTGCTCAGAAAGAGCCTCCCCGACACGAAATACATAATACCCGACGAGTTCGAGCCTTATACGGTATAACCGGTCGGATATTTCAGCTTAAAATCAGTTGCAGACGGTCTTCATTTCGTGACCGTCTGTTTTTTCCTTAATTTTTTTGTCGATTTATAATTTTTTTATCTGTCAAACTCTTAACAAAGTCAATCTGTTGTGATATAATGAGTTTGAATATGCGTATATTTCATCCTATATCGGAATATGCAGTTTCATTTTGAAAGGAGTTCTGAAATGAGCAGACTTGAACTTACCGCAAAAAAACGTGACAGCAGTATGGTCAACAGTCTATATGATGATATTCAGAGAAGACTTGCCTATGACCCTGTTGCCGCCTGCCCCGTTGATATAACGGCGTCATTTATCAGACTTTGCCACGCACAGAGCTGCGGAAAATGCACTCCCTGCCGCATAGGTCTCGGACAGCTTTCCGTTCTTTGTGAAAAGGTACTTCACCGCAAGGCGGACGAGAGAACCATATCCCTTATCGAAAAAACGGCGAGGGTTATTATGGACACCGCCGACTGCGCTATCGGCTACGAGGGTGCAAAAATAGCGTATGACAGCGTGCGTGCCTACCGTGATGAGTTTATGGCTCACGTCACCGACGGCAGATGCCTGACGCATTACGACAATCCCGTGCCCTGCGTCTCCTACTGTCCGGCTCATGTTGATATACCCGGATATATTGCGCTTGCCGGTGAGGGCCGGTATGCCGATGCGGTGCGCCTTATCCGCAAGGACAACCCGTTCCCCTCAGCCTGCGCGCTTATATGCGAGCATCCGTGCGAGCACCACTGCCGCAGAGGCGTTATTGACGATGCAGTGAACATCAGAGGACTCAAAAGAATGGTTGTCGATAATTCCGGTGAGGTACCCGTGCCCGAATGCGGCGAAAAAACGGGCAAAAAGGTTGCTGTTATCGGCGGAGGTCCGTCGGGACTTACAGCGGCATACTACCTCTCTCTTATGGGACACGAGGTCACTGTCTATGAAAAGAAAAAACAGCTCGGCGGTATGCTCCGTTACGGTATTCCGGCTTACAGACTGCCCCGTGAGGTGCTCGACAATGAGATAAAAAGCATTCTTTCGACGGGCATCAAGGCGATAACGGATATAAACGTCGGCACCGATATTACGTTTGAAGAAATTAAAAAGAACAACGACGCCGTGTATATCTCAATCGGCGCACACACCGAAAACAGACTCGGCATTGAGGGCGAAGACGGCAAGGGCGTTATGTATGCCGTTCAGATGCTCGGCGGCATAGGTGACGGAATAATGCCCGATTTCAGGGGCAAAAAGGTTGTGGTCGTCGGCGGCGGAAACGTTGCGATGGACTGCACGAGAAGCTCTGTCAGACTCGGTGCGGAAAAGGTCACCTGCGCATACCGCAGAAGAAAAGAGGATATGACCGCTCTGCCCGAGGAAATCGACGGTGCAATAGAAGAGGGCTGTGTCATCAGTCCGCTCATGTCGCCTGAGAGAATAGAGCTTGACGAAAACGGCAACGTGAAAGCTCTCTGGGTCAAGCCCCAGATAATCAGCGACGTCAGCAGAGGAAGACCGTCGGTTATCGACGCCGACTGCGAAAGCGTAAGACTTGAAGCGGATATTGTCGTGGTTGCGATAGGTCAGAAGATTGACTCGGCACATTTTGAAAAGCAGGGCGTGCCCGCAGACAGAGGCAGAATAATCGCCGACAAGAGCTGTGCCGTCACCGGCACGGACGGAGTTTTCTCCGGCGGCGACTGCGTGACAGGTCCGAAAACCGCCATTCTCGCCATTGCGGCGGGCAAGGTTGCGGCGGCGAACATCGACAACTATCTCGGCTTCAACAGCGAAATTTCAGTACCGGTTGAAATTCCGAGACCGAAATACAGCGTTCACCCCGCCTGCGGCAGAATAAACCTCGGCGAGAGAGACGCCTGCGAGAGAAAGAACGACTTTATGCTCATGGAAAAGAAAATGACGCTCCAGGAAGCTTCTCAGGAAAGCTCGAGATGTCTGCGCTGTGATAAATTCGGCTACGGCTCATTCAGAGGAGGCAGAGTATGGAAATGGTAAAGCTCACTATCGACAACAAACCGGTTGAAGTCCCCGAGGGAACAACTATTCTCAAAGCGGCGAAAAAACTTCATATTGATATTCCGACGCTTTGCTATCTTGAAAAATACAACGAAATAGGCGCATGCCGAATCTGCTGTGTTGAGGTTGAGGGCGAGGAAAAGCTCGTCGCCGCCTGCGATAACTTTGTCAGTGACGGCATGGTCATCTACACAAATTCACCCAAGGTCAGAAAGGCAAGAAAAACAAATATTGAGCTCATTCTCAGTGAGCACGACTGCCACTGCCCGACCTGTACGAGAAGCGGAAACTGCTCACTTCAGAAGCTTGCAAACGATTTCAATGTCTATGACCTGCCATACGAACCGAGACTTCAGAGCAGTGTCATTACCGATTTCCCGCTTCTGCGTGTAAGCTCAAAGTGCATTAAATGTATGCGGTGCATACAGGTCTGCGAAAAAGTGCAGGGTCTCGGAGTGTGGGATCTGGTCTCCTCAGGACTGAGAGCGAGAGTCGATGTCACTCCCGGCATCAACTTCAAAGAAAAATGCTCACTCTGCGGTCAGTGTGCAACTCACTGCCCCGTCGGCGCGCTTCGTGAAAGAGACGACACGGGCAGAGTTTATGACGCTCTTCTCGACGAGGATAAAATCACCGTTGTTCAGATTGCCCCCGCCGTCAGAGCGGCATGGGCGGAAAGCCTTGACCTTGAGGAAGAAAAAGCAACTGTCGGCAGAATGGTTGCCGCCGTCAAGGCACTCGGCTTTGACTATGTTTTCGACACAAACTTCTCCGCCGACCTTACCATAATGGAAGAGGGAAGCGAATTTATCAAGAGACTGACTCAGGGCGGAAAGCTTCCGATGTTCACCTCCTGCTGTCCCGGCTGGGTGCGCTTTATGAAATCGGAATATCCGGAGCTGACGGATAATCTTTCGACGGCAAAGTCACCTCAGCAGATGTTCGGCGCAGTCGCAAAGAGCTATTTAGCCGAGAAAATCGGCGTTGACCCGAAAAAAATATTCTGCGTTTCGGTTATGCCCTGCATAGCGAAAAAGCACGAGGCGGCTATACCTAATCTCAACGACGCCTGCGGCGACCCCGACGTTGACGTTGCGCTGACGACGAGAGAGCTTGCGAGAATGATAAGAGCCGACCATATCAACGTCAGGGAGCTGCCCGAAGATAATTTCGATTCTCTTCTCGGCGCATCGTCGGGTGCGGCTGTCATTTTCGGCACAACCGGCGGCGTTATGGAGGCGGCACTGCGCTCGGCATACTATCTTGTCACGGGCAAAAACCCCGACGCCGACGCATTTACGGCGGTGAGAGGTCTTGTTGACAGACGTGAAGCGGAATTTATGATTGAGGATAAAAAGGTGCGTGTTGCGGTGACAAGCGGTCTCGGCAATGCAAGACGTCTTATTGAAGAAATTAAATCAGGCAAGGTAAATTATGACTTTGTTGAAATAATGGCGTGCCCCGGCGGCTGCTCAGGCGGCGGCGGACAGCCGATACACGACGGAATTGAGCTTGCCGGCGTCAGAGGCAAGGAGCTTTATAAGCTTGACAGCGAAAGCGCAATACGCTTCTCTCACGAAAATCCTGAGGTCCTTGCACTCTATAAGGATTACCTCGGCGAGCCGCTCGGTGAAAAATCGCACAAGCTTCTTCACACCAATCTGCACGAATGGTCGCTGTAAGCTGAAAGAGGGAAGAATATGAAACCTGCATACATTATTATATTAATACTGCTCGGATTAATCGTACTGCTTGCCGCCGTCATCGTCACAAGGGCACTCAGACTTAAGCCCACGCCCGCCGTCAAGGCTCAGATGCCCCCGGCGGACAGAGCCCGTGCTCTGGGCTATGCCGAAACGCTCAGCAAGATGATAAAGGTCGAGACAATATCAGACAGAGAAAATTTCGACGTTTCAAAATTCTACCGCTATCACGAGGTTCTCAGAGAGCTGTTTCCGCTCGTCTTTTCAAAGCTTGAGATAATCGACCTCGACGGCAGTCTTCTTGCCCGCTGGAAGGGCAAAAGCTCCGACAGCGCAATTCTTCTCATGAGCCATCAGGACGTTGTTTCGGCTGAGGGCGACTGGAAGCACGACCCGTTCGGCGGCGAAATAATCGACGGTCAGATTTGGGGCAGAGGCACGGTGGACACTAAGGGCAGTGCATTCTGTTTTCTCACGGCGGCAGAGGAGCTTCTCAAGGAGGGCTACGAGCCGGAGACGGATATATATCTTGCCGGAACGTGCACGGAGGAAATAAGCGGCGACGGAGCCGAAAAGACCGTGCAGTGGCTCAGGGAACACAACGTGAATCTCTCGCTCGTGCTTGACGAGGGCGGAGCAATAGTTGACGAGCCTGTGGGCGGCGTCAAAGGGCTTTACGCTATGGTCGGCGTTGTTGAAAAGGGCTATTGTGACGTTAAATTCATCGCAAGGGGCAAGGGCGGTCATGCCAGCGTTCCGCCGAAAAATTCCCCCTGGGCAAGACTTTCCGCATTCATAAACGATGTGGAAAAGCACGACCCGTTCACTCCGAAGCTCAACGACACAACGCTTGAAATGTTCAGACGTCTTTCACCGAATATGCCTTTTGCACTGAAGCTTGTTTTTGCAAATATGTGGCTTTTCAAGCCGCTTCTGACAAAGCTTCTCGGAAAAATCAGTGCTGAGGGCGGCGCAATGATAAAAACAACAATGGCGTTCACCAAGGGCAAAGGCTCTGAGGGCTATAACGTGCTTCCGCTTGAAGCTTATGTCACGGCAAACCTCAGATTCATAAATCATCAGCCGACCTCGGCGGGGCTTGAAATGCTCAGGGAAAAGGCGGAGAAATATGACCTTGACCTTGAGGTTATCACCGCAAAGGAGCCCTCCGTGCCGATAAGCTACACCTCGAATGCGTTTAAGCTTATAGAGGAAGCGTCTGCGGCGATATATCCGGGCATCAGCGTTGTTCCTTATGTTATGACGGGCGGCACGGACGCAAAGGATTATGAATGTATCTGCGACAACTGTCTGAGACTTGCGCCCCTGCACTTTACCGATGCACAGAGAGACTCAATGCACGCCGAAAACGAAAATCTCGACATTGACGTACTTGTGCCCGGAGTTGATTTTTACAAGTACGTTATAAGAAATTCCGTCAAAGCAGGGCAATAAAATTCTTAAAAAGACTTGACTTTTTATTAAGTTTGTTGTAACTTTATTATATGATTGTCTCTCTGAAAGAAGAGACGATGAAAACATAACCGGTGTGTATGCGCCGGCGAGAAGAAAATATTGAAAGGGGTTTCCCAATATGAAAAACGCACTCAGAGTAATAGCTGTCGTGGTTGCCGCCGCATTACTGTTCGGTATCGGCTACGGCTTGGGTTCAAAGAGCGGTATCAACGTAAATCTTACGGTCAACGGACTTGAAAATTCAGGTGCAAAGACAAATACCGATGTGCCCGCAGTTAATCCGACATCTGCACCGACAGAGGCTCCGACCGCCGCACCGACAGAGGCACCCGCACCGACAGAGGCTCCTGCGGAGAACAAAGACAAGCCCGCTCCCGAAAAGGAAGCAAAGTCAGGCGTTCCCTCAACACCGGCAGAGGTTGTTGCCGCCTATAACAAGGTTATCAACGACGCAAAAGCACTCAAGGACGTCAGCATCAACAAGAAAGAGACAGTTGACATCAGTGTCACCGACTGTTCAATTTCGTTTGCAACGAGCCTTGTAAACTCAGTTGTTCAGAAGTTCATCACCGACACTGACGACACTCTTGATTTCGTCAACGGCGATGCAAACGGCAGAGCTATTGATTCGTTTATTCCTCCTTCAAGCAGACCCGCCGCACTCACAGAGGCAGGTGTTGACAGCGCAACGGCAAAGGCAGAGGGCGACGGATACGTTCTCGACATAAAGCTCAAGAGCGAGAAATCAACATACGACGGAACAAACACAGTCAACCCCGACTTCAACAATTCCGTTGTTGACCCGCTCAACCTTGCAACGCTTGATATTTCTCCGGCGAAGATTACAAATGCGGATATGAGCTACCCCGGCACAGCACTTTCAGCGACTGTTGACGGCAGCGGCAAAATCACAAAGCTTGTAGTTACTCTTCCGATGGACGGCACAGGCTCAGGCTCAATTTCAAAGTTCAATGTTTCGGTCGGTCTTGCAGGACAGCTTGTTGATACATACACATTCACATACTGATTATAGGTATGCGTAATAACGGTCAGACTGAATAATAATTGCCTGTCGCACTTTGCGGCAGGCTTTTTCAAAGGAAGAAAGAGAATGAACGGCAGAAATTATCAGAAAGAGCTCGAAAAGATAATAGCGGAAAATGAAAAAGGCGGGCAAAAGCCCCGTCTGCTTCTTCACGCCTGCTGTGCCCCGTGCTCAAGCTACTGCCTTGAATATCTGTCACGGTATTTTCATATTACTGTGCTGTACTACAACCCGAATATATATCCCGAAGCGGAGTTTTACAAACGTGCCGAGGAGGAAAAAAGACTCGCCGACGCAATGTATACCGAAAACGGGGTAAAGGTCGAGGTGTGCGAATTTGAGCCGTCGGAGTTTTACACTGCGGTCAAGGGGCTTGAGGACTGCCCCGAGGGCGGCGAGAGGTGCCGGAAGTGCTTTGAACTGCGCCTTGGCAGGACAGCCGCATACGCAAAGGAAAACGGCTTTGATTATTTCACGACCACGCTGACGATAAGCCCGCTGAAAAATGCTGACACGCTCAACGAGGTCGGCGAAACGGCGGCGGAAAAATACGGGGTGAAATTTTTGCCGTCGGATTTCAAAAAACGAAACGGCTACAAGCGCAGTATCGAGCTGTCGGGGGAATACGGGCTTTACCGGCAGGACTATTGCGGCTGTGTGTTTTCGCTCAGGCGGGATATGAAAATAAAAAACACAAAAAATCCCGAAAGCGGCAAAAATTTCGATTAAGGTATTGATTTTTATCCGCCGTTGTGGTACTATACTTAGGCACGAAAAATGCAAATGCGCTGCTAGCTCAGCTGGATAGAGTGTTTGGCTACGAACCAAAAGGTCAGGGGTTCGAGTCCCTTGCAGCGCGCCAAAAAATTCCGTTCACGTATGTGGGCGGAATTTTTTACTTCTTCACTTTTCACTAAAAAACTTTCGTGAACGGAATTTCAGTTAAGAGGTAAGAGTGAATAGTGATGAGGTGTGTTGTAAAGTTTAACTTTTATTGCTATAATATACTTGCAGAAAGGCGGTAGTGACATGAAATACAGTCCTTTAATCAGTAAATCCAAGTTATTTGCATTGGAGGTATTAAATGTTTGCAAGGAATTACGGGCAAAGAAGTGCGAAGGTGTCTTAATAAATCAGTTTATCCGTTCCGGCACAAGTATCGGAGCTAATATCAGAGAAGCATTTTATGCTCATAGCAAGGCTGATTTTGTGTCTAAACTTCAAATTGCATTAAAAGAATGTTATGAAACGGAATATTGGATTGAACTTTTAATAGATGGCGGATACTATGATAACAGGGAAATACAAGATGACTGTATCGAAATAAAAAAGATATTGATAGCATCTATCAAAACAGCTAAAGAGAATATGTAACGTTTTATGTTTATGACTGTGGTGCCAAAAAATTCCGTTCACGTATGTGGGCGGAATTTTTTACTTCTTCACTTTTCACTCTTCACTCTTCACTAAAAAACTTTCGTGAACGGCATTTCAGTTAAGAAATAGTGATGAGGACAGGAAACGATATAAGTATTGACAATGTAGCATAATTTTATTACAATATATATAATAATGCTATAGGGAGCTGAAATTATGAATATCAGACCAAGTGCCTCAATCAGGCAAAACTATAATGAAATTTCAAATCTTTGCAAGAAGACAGGAGAACCTGTTTATCTCACCAAAAACGGAGAAGGCGATTTGGTGGTTATGGATATTGAGGCATTTTCAAGAAAAGAAAAAATGCTTGAACTTCGAGAGCAGCTTTTAGCTGTTGAAGAGGACAGAATGGCGGGAATTAAAGGCATTTCTGTTTCAGAGCTCAGTGATGATCTCGATAGAATAATCTCTGAGGTGTAAAATGCAAAATTATAATGTTATCATTTCACGTCGTGCGGCGGATATGCTGAGAGAACATATTGCTTTTACGGCAAATGTCAATAAAAATGCTGCAGTTAACACAAAAAACAAATTGATAGAAGCATTTAAATCTTTAGAACAAACGCCTAATCGCTATCCGTTTTTTAATGAAGAATATATCACAAAAAACAAGTATCACAAAATGTATGTCGAAAAATGGTATCTGGTACTTTATCAGATTAAAGACGAAATTGTTTATGTTGACTATGTTATTGATTGCAGAAAAGATTACAGATGGCTTGGCGAATAAAACAAAAATATTTCAATCAGTCAAATGAACAGTACAAACATCTGCATACCGTAAAAAATTATTACTTCACCAACAAAAAATCTCCCTCAGCGAAGTCGCCGAAAGGGAGAATTTTTTATTTTTCAGAAGTTATGCATCATTTCCCATTATCGCCTTGAAATATTCAAATCTCTTCAGAATATCCGAGAAGAATGTGAACACGGCGGTAATGATTCCTTTTAATGAGAGCTTGCCGTCGCCGGAGGGCTCATCGCCTGAGCTTTCGGTTACTTTTTTGACATCGGAAATAACAAAGGTGTTTTTGGCACCGTTATCCGTTGCGATAAACTTAATCGAGCCGCCGCTTTCCTCAATACTGGGATAAAGCACAACCTTTCTTCCGTCGGAGAGCTTGACTGAGATTGTACCCTCGCTTGCACCGGCATTGTCAACCTTTTTGCCGTCGGAAAGGACAATTTTGACCTTGAGCGATTCTTCGCCTATTTCGTAACCGGAGAGATTTCCGTCAGAATCAACGGTGACGGTGGGCTTGACAAAGCCCGTTGCGGTGCTAATCTTATTGATGACCGACGATGCGCTGAAAACGGAAAACGTCAGCTTCTTGTCAATGCCGAGAGCGTTTATACGTGCCGTTACTTTGCCGTCTTTGAGGGTTTTGAGGCTTGTGGAAACCGCAAGACCGCCGACGGAAAGAGATTTTTTATAGTCGGTGGTGAAAACAAGATTTCTTGAGAAGCAGAGCTGATTGCCGTTTACTCCGTCATCAACGAGGTCAATTTCCATATTTGCCTGGAGCGGAATATTTTTGTTTTCAAGCTCAACGTCCTTGACCTTGCCGAGGTATTTTATCTTGATTGTATAGCTTTCAAATTTACCCTCGGTCATAATGCCGATATATCTCTGTTCGCCCTTTTTGAGATAGAACAGGTCGCCGTATGCGTCGGAGTAACAGCCGTTATCAAACCCTGTCGCCTTGTTGGAGACTGCCTTTTCGCTGACAAGCCATGAGTAGCCGCAGCCCTCATATTCTGACTTTTCTTTCATGCTGAATGAAATCGAATACACACCCTCCTTGGGAGCTATGTAAAGGTATGCGGATTTGCCGCTGTAGGTGAGCGTGTTTTTGTCGGTCTTGAGTCGCCCTCTGTTGTAATAGACAACAGTGCTTTCCGGATATTCCTCCCATTTCACACTCTTCGCCGCACCGGCGCATACGGTGAAAACGGAGAGCAGCATAATCGCCGCAAGCAGAAAAGCTAAAAGCTTTTTAAATGATTTCATGACTTATTACCTCTTTCATATTTTTAGCTTTATTAATTCTAATAGATAAATAAGGTTTTGTCAACAGATTTTCGCTGTTAAACGAGCACGGAACAAAACCGCAAACGTGTTCACCAATGCAAAGGTTGCGGCGTCCCGTTAATCTCATTGTTTTAATTTGACAAAAATTGTAGTATATGGTAGAATTTCACCGTGCCGAAAGGCACGATAAAGGCAACTATATACGGTAGGCGGTCAGCTCTCACCCAAGAGGGCAAAAGATTTTTCGCCCTCGGAAAGGGGGCGGTGCTTATGATTTCACTTTCGGAAGTAATTTTGTTACTTACATTGATTGTGCAAATAATAGCACTTGTTATTAACATAACAAAAAAGAAATAACCGCCACAAGCCTAAAAGTGCGGTTATTTCCTTAACTTCATTTAACGGCTGACCGTCTATCGGTTGCCTTTCTGTTATTATTATAGCATGATTTTTCATTTTGTCAACCCGCATTCTTCTAATCAACAATTAATAATGAATAATTAATAATTGTGGGGCGCAAGAATGCGCCAACAGATGTGAGAAGAGGGCAGTTTTCTTTTCTGAATCGACAAGGGCGGGAGGATAATATCCTTATACAATTAATAACTAATATTGAAAGCTGTATAGTAAAAGTGGACACTTGAAAGAGTTAAGGCTGCTTTTCCTTTTCGCAAAGATTAAATATTCTCTTTTTCTTCTGCACAGCATAAGCGTATGCTACAGCCGTTCCGCTTTTGGGCTGATAACCGCAAAGGTCGTGGCGGCTGTTTTTTCTGCGTGGCGGCATGTAGTTTTCGTCATAATAAAAGATGC
>JAZUDT010000012.1:0-43130 GCA_045639785.1 Acutalibacteraceae bacterium
ATATTTGCCCGAAGAACAGTTTGCGGAATACCATGATTTGTTTGCCGATTTCCGAAACGGCGGATACCGTGTACTCGGTGACATTATCTGCGATATTGACGATGAGCTTGATTCGCTCGATCACAGTCGTCTGCACTTTGAGACCGATTCGGAAACGATGACACGGCTGATAAACGCCTATGAAAACAAATCGTTCGACAAGACCGACCGTGAAGCGTTGGCAGAATGTGCCCGTGAGATACTGAAAGCGTTTATTTCACCGAGCGAAGCCGTGAAATATGCTGTTGCTCTGAACAAGCGTAATTTCATGTGGGATGTACTGACGCCCGAAGTGGATAAATGGGTGCTGAAAGAAAAATGACGGTAATAATGTCGGTATAAATGTCGGTATAAATCAATTAGCGAAAAGAGAAAAAGTGATATGACAAACGAATGGGAAGAATACCTTGCCTACACCTTACCGCCGAAATATGAATGCAAGTCCAAGAATGACAGTTCTTATCTCGGGCGGTTTACCACCAAAATGATCTATGAGACCATCGGCTTTACCCGAATCTTCACGATCCTCTCCCGTGGATTTCTGTTTCATAATCCCGACGGCACTTTGAAAAGCGGCGATCCTTACAGCCGGGCGGACGAAGCACGGCAGATGCTCTGTGCGTGGTGCAGTGTTCCGGATAACAAAAAAGCCACCCGTGAAGAGTGGCAATACACAAGTGATTTCAGAGAACTGCACGACCGTTTCCCCGATTTGGTCGGCGAGGATGGCTACGGATGGTACGCACGGCACATACACAATGCCGCAGAGTTTATCCGTGAAAACGCAAAAACAGTGCGTAAAACATCATTGACACTGGCTGAGAAAATTGACAGCTTTGACGCTATGTGGCGGGATAAGGTCATTCACTATCTTGTCCCGATCTTCTGCAAAACGACGGAGGGCGAATTCTTCCTCCGCTTTGACGACTGCATCGCCGATGCGTTGGAGCAAGGACTATTACGCACCGAAAAATACGAGCTGACTGCCGAACAAAAGGCATGGACGGATGAAATCATCGGAAGCGTTGTGCCGAAGAATGTTGCCTACACACTGTTTGAATACTACCTTGCAAACAAAACCGACGAATCCGAATGGGTGATCCTTCCGCAGGTCAATTTCGATGCTTACTTCGGCAACATGAAATTCAGCAAAACACAGCTTGTGTCGTTGCCAAGTGAGTTCATAGAACGACGACTTAACAACGATGGTGTGAGTATGTATAAAATTAACATGCCTTTCGCTTTATGACCGCAACGATAATGAAAAAAGCCCCGATGAAGTAGCAAAATCGAAGCTGCTTTATCGGGGCTATATTTATGATAAAAAAATTGTGCATTGATATTCTCCGAGAATCTATGAGATTTTGAAATTATAATTTACGGATACACTATAAAAATGTTGGCGAATGTCACTATATCAAATCAACTTCAAATTTTGAGCTTCGCAGTATATCATATTCAGCCATATTTTTGTTGCTTTCCAAAAAGAGATATCTGTATTTTTCTGAATTAAATGGAGCAGATTTAATTCCAAGTTTTTCGGGTACTGTTTCATGTTCGAAAAAAAACTCTTTACAACCGTAGCTTCTTATAAATTCAGAGTATATAAGCGGCATTCCGGAACGTTTTATATACATATGTCCCGGTGGTAATGTTTCAAGCTTTCTCATTGTAATCAGCGGCACTTCAACAATTTTGTTGTTCTGCGGATTAAGCACATTGTCCAAACTTGGAATCGCATGTTTACCGCATTCGCGGGCAAATCTCGCTTTTGTATCATAGTTCTCCGAACCCATAAATACATGCGTATTACAGTTATCAAGTATTGTCTGTGCGGTTGAAGCACTGTAAACTTTTTCAAGTTGGGCATAACTTTGAACAAACATATGGAACCAAATATTTCTGGAACGGGAGGTCGCTATTTTGTTTTCAAAGTCTTTGATAGGCGGAATATTGGCGAATTCATCCAATATAAAAAACATTTCATTATTAAGCTTTCCCTTGTTGTTGTCAGCCGCTTCCAATGCCTTTCGATAAATCCAATCAATGAACATCCCTGCAATTGTAAAATCACTTTTTTCAAAATCCCGTGTTATAAGAAATACAGCAAAAGGTTTATCGGAATTAAAATCCGGTTTTACCGTGTTACCGTTACATACTGTAAAAATTTTATTATTAAACCAACTTTGCATAGCATTACGAAAGCATCCGAGATAAGACCTTGTTGTATTTGGTGCGTTTTCAAAATATGTCCGCAATTGTTTAATGGAAGTGTCGCTGTCACTTTTATGCGACAATTTATTTGTACGCAAAAGCGGAATGCCCTTTCCTACCACATCTTTGCGAATCGAATCAAAGTATTCCTGGATATTCATAAGATTCATATTATCTCGTGTAAAACCGGATCTATCATCCAGAGAATCTTCAAGCATTGCATATATTATCCCGCTTAAAATTTCTTGAGCACCCATAAACCAGCTTGGATCTTGAGGGCCTATTAAAGTGTCGGGTATAATCGTGTGAACAAGTTGATGAATAAGGTCAGCGGTTTCGGATAAAATTTCGGCAAGTTCATTTTCGTATGCCTGAACAGCCTCTTCCTGTGTTGAATATGTTTTTTCACCGTATGCCCAAAAACTGCCGGAATATCCGTTCAAATCGGTATTAAACTTGTATTTATACGACTGTTGTTTGTTATCTAGAAATTTTATTTTTGATTTTAAATACTTTTGCTTTGTATAAACATCATAAATTTCTACAAGCGGATTCCAACAATCACTATGAAGAACATCTTTAAAATTAATGAGAAATATATGATAACCCTGTTTTTTTAGATGTTCGGCATTCCTTGCAAATAGTTCGCCTTTGGGATCGGTGATAAATATGTTTGGTTTGTTCTTTTTCGTAGATATTGCTCTGATGCCCGGCTCTACAAATCCGGTTGTCTTTCCGCTACCGGTTGTTCCGATGTTTATAATATGGGTATTTGGTGTTTTTCTTGGAAATAAAAATTGAAGATTTCCGTTTTGATCACGGTCGGAGCCAATTGGAAAGCCATCAATAACAGTTTCATGGAGATTTTTATAATAAACAGTAATTGTATCGTTTCTTGCCTTGGCAGTTTCGTAATCTAGAATAGCCGATGTCTCATAATGTTTTGAAATATAAGAGAATTTTACGGAATTTGCAATTGAAACCGGTATAGTGTTATCGTTAATAATAGCGTGAAATTTCGGGGTATAAGGCATTTTGAGTAATTTCATATAATCTCTCTCCTATTTTTTATTCATTAAAAACCGATTGGGTTTTTGATGTCGTTTATTTTGAAAGCGTTAATCCAACTGCCGTCTTTATATTTTTTAATGAAATCTATTTTTTCTTCAAAAGAGTAATCCTCACAATTGATTAAATCCGCAAAAAGAATATCTACTTCTCGCTTGCCGGAATTTTTAACAATAAACGATTGTATAGCAGAAATTATGATGCATAGTTCATCCGAATTCTCCCGTTTGTCGTCCAAATGATCATTTCTGAATGTTGGTTTATTATTGCAGATGTTTTTATAAATACTTTTGTAATAATCACTCATCTGATTATTTTTTTCTCTTTTCCAAAGGAATGAAAGTGTTAGAGCTGCTGTTTTTTCTCCCCAAATAAGAAGATTTTGCAGAAGTCGTTGTGCAGATACAATATCACTTTCACAGCCAATTCCGCATATGAGCATAATTGCTTCTTGAAACATGGCGACCATCTCTCCGCCGTCTGCGGCTTTTTTTATATGCGAAAAACGAATATTTGGTTCGTATATATGATGGAAAGATGTATATCCCATAGTGTTTTTAATCTCGTATTCAGCACGTTGACCTGTTGTTGAGGCAATCATTTCACAACGATTTACTTCTTCTATTGCTCTGCCTTTAATTTCATAAAAAAGCATATTTTCTTTTACCTGTTTGTCAAGTAATTCAGATGAAGCAAGAGCAAGGTAATCAGAAGCAAGACCCACACGCATCATTTCTCCGAGAATCAATGAAAGTGCATTTTCAATTTTTTCTGTTGGCCATTCATACATTTCTCCGAGAAAATAAATCAAAGCTGAAGCATCTTTATTATACTGTTCGGAATTTCTTGTTCCCAGCATTGCCGCAGTTCTTGTCATCAGATAAAAAGCATCATAATGGGTAATTATATCGTCATAAATATCTGTTTTGCTCATCTGTTGTTACCTCCGTCTTTTGTTTTTCTATTATTATCTTAGCATATGATTGCAATTTAGTCTATGTTTGATTTATGACATACAGCAACTGTGTTTTTACTTTGAGTACCTTCACGCATCACCTTTATGTAAATTTTTTTACATAAAAAATCGGCAAATATTGACATCAATATTTTGTCGATGTATAATGAGAATGTCGAAAAAGGAGGGAGCTTTATATGCCGAGAGTTGGAAAAAATCCAAATTGGAACAGATTTTATTTGATTATGAAAAGAATAATAAGTTATTTCAATTTGCCGGATATGTCTCAACCCGAACTGATTGCCAAATGCTATGATTGGTATGAGCCCTTTGCGTCAATTTGGAAAGAATATAAAAATGATGAAGAATATAAATCTTGGCTCATATACAGAGGAATAGGAAACTCCTATTCAACAAGTGTTGGAATAGACGGAATCGATTATCCGGACGGCCTTATAAATGATAATGAAAACCGACGAAAAGCAGCACAAAGAATTTGCGAAAACTTTGAAGATGATTTAACGACGGACAAGCTTTGTTATATTAACTCTAATATTATAAGTTTTTTGAATTCTGACAAAAAAGACGGCTTTGTTTCTTGCTATTCCCGTCGGGTTTCGGATATAAACCTTAATTCGTTAAAATCTTATTTAAAATCTCATATCGTTCCGTTATTGGAGCAAATAGAAGATCCATATGAAAAGTTTTCAGCAATTTTGATTTATGCACAAAGCGGTTGTATTCCGCTTGATGTGTATGAGTCGGAAAAAGAACGCAGTGAACGGCAAATAGCCGAACTGCGTTCGGAACTTGAAAACAGACAAAATAATAAAGATGGCGGAATAAATGAAGTTTACCGTTCCTCAGAGTATCGGGAATTGACCGACCCGTTTTTTTGCGGTACATTTTACGGATATTTCAGGCAGTATCACAGCGAATCGTGCGAAGGTGCATACAAAGGTCTTGTGCCGTTTGAGTTGACTATCGATTGCGAGGGAATATCTGCCAATGCGGTTTTAGCCTTTGAGCGCCGTATGCCTAACGGAAATATCGTTCCGATTTGTATGACGGGTAAACCGATGATTGGCAGAGAGTTAGTTCATATTGTATTGCAAGCCGAGAACAGTGACGATTTTATAACCATGTCATATAAATGGATTAGTTTGAAAAATACCGCCTTGCAATTCCGAAGGGGTGTTCTTATAACTATGGACCGTTCCGAACGATGCCCACAGGTTCAGAATTTTGTTTTTTTCAATCAACCTATTGCCAAAGAAAATGAAAAATTTGTTGATGCATTTCTGCGATTTTCCGGTGATAGATTTGTTGTTCCGGATGAAGATATAGCGGATTTACCGTTAGAATCCACACACTTTTTGCAAAAATACGGTAAACCGATCAGCGGTTATTTAATATCGGAAAAGCAAGCAATTCTAAACGCACAATACGATGATATAACCGATAATGAAATTGTTAAAGAGTTGCTTGAAATAAAACAGCAATCACTAAGTTCGCTCATTCTAAATGCAAAGGAGGAAAAACAGATTTCAGATTTCTTTCGTTCAATGATTTTAAGCCACGATAAGCAAAACAGTTCAGACCTATCGCAATAGCAAAATGAAAGTTTAATTGAAATGGAGTAAAGAATAATGTTTAACGCAGAAGAATACAAAAAACAACTAATGAATTCGCAAAGTATTGATGATGTAGAGAAAGTTCCGTTGCCGAATCTACATAACCAAAATTATATCTTTATAAGTTATTCGCACAAAGACTATAAGCAAGTTTATAGTGATATTGCCGATATGTATGAAGAGGGTGTTCGTTTTTGGTATGATGAAGGACTGCAACCGGGCAAAGATTGGGATAAAATGGTTCAGGATCAAATTTGTAATCCTAATTGTTGCGGTGTAATTTTTTATATGAGCAAAAACTTGTATTTGAGTTCTGCCATAAAAAGAGAGATTGCACTGACAACGGGTTGCAATGAAATTACCGGAAAACCGGAAAGGGATTCAACACCGTATTTCAGCGTGAATCTTACCGATGGCAACCCGTCTGATATAATTTTTACAATTCCACTCGAGCAAAAGAAAAAATATAACTTAGATTCCCGATGGATTAATCTGCTTTCAACCACTTTTAGCGATGAAAGTAAATACTTAATATTTTCTAAGAAAAATCACAAAAAAGAATTATTACAGCAAATCAGAAATCAATACAATGTTATTAGTGATACGCTTATCATGGATGACGGTGAATATAAAGGCGATCTTTTTGAAGGCAAAAGGCACGGCAAAGGAATTTTGATATACGGAAGCGGTCGAAAATATGATGGTGAATGGAAGAATAACTTAAGAGATGGAAAAGGTAAACTGTTCTCCGAAAACGGAATTTTGCTTTATGATGGTGAGTGGAAGGAAGATACACAGTTTGGGCATGGCGTTTATTATTTTCCTGGTAATGATAAATATGATGGTGAATGGAAAAGCAATAAAAAGCACGGTCACGGCACTTATACCTTTGCTACCGGCGCCAGTTATGATGGCGAGTGGAAAGATAATCGAAAGAACGGTCGCGGTGTATATACCTATGCCCCTGGTGGAAACATTCTTTCATATGAAGGAGAATGGAAAGCTGGAAAAAAATCCGGTAAAGGTAAAATGACATTTGCAAATGGCTGTTATTATGAAGGTGAATGGGATAATGATAAATTCAACGGTCACGGTAAAGAAACATTTGAATTCGGTGCTGTTTACGAAGGCGAATATAAAGATGATAAAAAGTGTGGCAAGGGTAAATTAACATTTGAAAACGGCTGTTATTATGAAGGTGAATGGGATAACGATAAATATAACGGTTACGGGAAAGAAACATTTACTTCAGGCGCTTCATACGAAGGCGAGTATAAAGATGGGAAAATGTCCGGCAAGGGTATATTGACATTTTCAAATGGAGAGTTATATGAAGGCGAGTGGAAAAATAATGTTATGAATGGCAATGGCACTTACACTTTTGCTGACGGAACGCAGTGGATTGGTGAATTTATGGATGGAAATAAATGGACCGGTTCAGGGAGAGTATATTTGTATACAAACGGGAAAATAAACGGTAATTATTATGACGGCGAGTTAAAGGAAGGTTCATTTAACGGTCGCGGTGTATATACCTATGCCCCTGGTGGAAACATTCTTTCATACGAAGGAGAATGGAAAGCTGGAAAAAAATCCGGTAAAGGTAAAATGACATTTGCAAACGGCTGTTATTATGAGGGTGAATGGGATAATGATAAGGCTAACGGTCACGGCAAAGAGACATTCGAATCCGGTGCCATTTACGAAGGCGAATATAAAGATTTTAATAAGTTTGGTAAAGGTAAGATGATATACCCTGAGGGCTCTACATACGAGGGCGAATGGCTCGAAGATAAATGGAATGGCAAAGGTGTTCTTACCAGTCCCGATGGCACATCTATATCCGGTATATGGAAAGATGGAGAATTGGTTGGAGAAAATAAGGCAGATTGATTTTTTGTAATGATATGATGGCAATTTGATGATAATTAAATTGCCATCACACAGCGTAAATAAACATATCAACTTATATTTTTAATAGTCAAATAAGGGAGTATTGCTATGGCATATACTTGTTTTAGTATTGGATTATCAGTAATTGCAATATCGTTAGGTTTTGCAATTAAAAACCGGCACAATGCTCAAAAATGGATTGCAAACATAACAGTAGGCATATTTTTTTCAACTCTGTTTATGACTTTCCCTACATATTTTTGTGTGGAAAGTACCACAAAATGTATCAATCATTGGTTATACTCAATTGCTTCTTCAATATTTTACAGTTTTAAGGCATTAACAGGGAAAGCCGATCTTGCACAGCTTGATAAAATCATATTTGACGGTTGGGTGAAATCATTTTATATTGCGATAAACTATTTGTCATTCATAGTTGCGCCTGTTATGGCATCAAGCTTACTTATATCTTTCTTTGGTGATACTTTGCAAAGAGTACGGTATTTGTTGCGTATCTCACCAAAGTGCTGTGTGTTTTCCGAACTGAATGAAAACTCTATTGTTCTTGCCGAAAGCATAAAAAAAGAACCCGGACATGAAACAATTGTTTTTTGCAATGCGAAAGGTGTTGACAGTGAGCTTTCCGAGAGAGCAAGAAAAATCGGCGGAATATTGCTTTATAAATCTTGCGTAAGTCTTCATAGAAGTTTTCGATATGTAAAGTACGAATATTACTTAATGTCGATTGACTACGACAATAATTTGAAATCCACTGAAGAAATTGTATCAAATTGCAAAAAAGCAAAAGAAGGCAAAATAACCATCAATGCTCTTGTGGAAAGCGGTCCAAATGCTGAGTTTTTAGAAAGCATCGTTAAGTCCAAAAATGATAAAGGTGTTCATATTCGTATTCGTTGTGTCGATGAAATTGCATTATTTTGTAATGATTTGGTTTTCAAACATCCGCTTTACAACACTAAAGGACACGGAAGAAATATTTCAGTTGTAATAGTCGGATGCGGAAGAACCGGTATGCGTATGTTGAAAACAGTATATTGGGCGGGTCAAATACATAATTATAAATTGAAAATTGATGTTTACGATAAAAATGCCGGTACGGTTCGCAATGAGTTTTACGGTCAATGTCCCGGACTAAAGGATGAGAAAACAATCAATTTTACAGAAGTGGATGTTAATTCTCTTCAATTTGAAAAAGAGGTGCTGAGCAAAAGCCCTGATGCGACATATGTTGTTGTAGCAATGGCGGATGATGATTTGAATTTCTTGACAGCAGAAAAACTTTATAGGATTTACCGCCGTAAACTCAACTTTATTGACAGTCTTTTACCGGAAATTTTTGCAAGAGTGCGTTCAAGCACTAAATCTAATCCGTTTGAAAATGACCAACAATATTTATCAGAACGGAACATCAGTTTTTTCGGAACAACAAAGGATGTTTTTTTTAATGATACATTGTTCAATACCCGTCTGGAACGACTTGCCTTTGCTGTTGATTTGGCTTATTCAGATAAATTGGCGTTGAAATGCGATTCAAAAGAGTATAACAATGCTTTTTCCGATTTTAATAAAAGTGAATATAAGCGCCGCAGCTCAATGGCAAGCGCACTTCATATAAAGGCTAAGATTAAAATGTGTTGTCCGGAATTGCCCGATGATTTTGATGCTTTTTCAAGTTCTACCATTGCGGCTTTCAAAGAAAACTTGAATAAATCGGATATAATAGAAATGTTATCCAGGAATGAACATGACCGTTGGAATGCTTTTATGCTGACCGAAGGTTATGAAAAGGCAACACTTGAACAAATCAGTCAGTATGCTACTATGGAAAACGGATATACACATAAGGACGAAAAATCCAAACTGCATCCGTGCATTATCGACTGGGATTCATTAGATAGCGTTCAGGAATTTATGCTTGAAAAATACGGTCGTGAATGCACATTTAAAAATTACGATGAAAATATTATTAAAATACCTAAAATAATTGATTTCATAACAGATAAGGAGCAAAAATATGTACCAACCAAAGCCATTAGACACTTCGCATATAAGATTATCAAACGATTTATTAGAGCTGACCGAAAAAATAGCTGAGAATGTTCACGATGTATGGGCTACCGGTCGTATAAAAGAAGGTTGGAAGTATGGACTTGTCCGGGATGATATAAAAAAGGAAACACCTTGCCTTGTTCCATATTCGGAATTACCGGAAAGTGAAAAAGAATATGATCGTGCGACAGCTATATCCACGATAGAACTTATTATAGCTCTTGGATATAAAATAACAAAATGAAGACAGATAATAAATAATTATGTAACTATTATAGGAGAATTTAATATATGTTAGGCGCAATAATAGGCGATGTTATCGGCTCGGTTTATGAATTCGGCAACATAAAAGCAAAGGACTTTATGCTGTTCGCTCCCGGATGCAATCCTACAGACGACAGCATTATGACAATTGCCGTTGCTCTTGCCTGCCTTGATACGGACTGTGCCGATGAGGAGAGCTTCAAATCAGCATTGATTGACCGTATGCACGAATTGGGAGCAGAGTACCCGGATGCAGGGTACGGCGGAAGCTTTTATCGTTGGCTTTTGCACGGTTTTACCGAGCCATATAACAGTTACGGCAACGGTTCTGCAATGCGTGTGTCCCCGGTTGCATGGGTGGCAGAAACTCTTGAGGATGCGGAAAAGTTTGCGGCATGGAGTGCCGAGGTAACTCATAACCATCCTGAGGGAATCAAGGGGGCTCAGGCGGTTGCGGCGGCGATTTTTCTTGCCCGTGACGGCAAAAGCAAGGACGAAATAAGAGAGTACATAGAAGAAAAGTATTATGACCTTGACTTCACGATAGATGAAATCAGGCCTTCATACAGCTTTGATGTAACTTGTCAGGGCAGTGTGCCGCAGGCAATTGAATGTTTCCTTGAATCCGAAGATTTTGAGGATGCAATACGAAACGCAGTATCTCTCGGCGGTGACGGTGATACGCAGGCTGCCATTGCCGGTTCTGTTGCCGAAGCTTTTTACGGTATTCCCGATGATTTGTCCGAAAAGATAATGGAATACCTTGATGATACATTAAGTGAGTATTATTGGGAATGGAAAGAAAACTATATTGAGTGAAGCTATGGTATATTTCACAAGTGATCTGCATTTGGGGCATGAAAAGGTTCTCTCTTGGAGAAAGGGTTTTAATTCCGTTGATGAAATGGATGAAAGGCTGATTTCCAACTGGAACAGCCGTGTACATAGGAATGATTTTGTAATTATTACGGGTGATTTGATTTATAAAAGCAAGCGACCTGCCGAGGAATATTTGTCTGAGCTGAAAGGCAGAAAAATTCTTGTAAAGGGCAATCATGATGGCTATTGGTTAAAGGCTTCCACGGAAAGCCGGCTGTCGGAATATTTTGAAGGGATATACGATTTATATTCTATTAACAGAAACGGTGTGAAACTTAGATTCTGCCATTTTCCGATGATTTCATGGGAAGGTGCTCGTCACGGCAGTATTCTGATTTGCGGGCATATTCATGACCAAAAAGGGAACTTTGAAGCCGAAATGTTCGGAAAAGTTCCCAATGCATTCAATGCGGGTGTGGATATTAACGGATTTGTTCCGGTAACTTTAATAGAGCTTGTCCGAAATAATGATGATTTTTATGGTACGGTTTTGAACGAAGAAGAGCAAGCGGAGCTTTTGGAAAAATGTAGGGCGTTTGCGGAAATGTGTTGAGCTATGATAACTATTGGTTTTTCTCCGTCAGTTATAAATCAGTTCGTTGTTTACGATCTCGGTCGCCTGTGCTCGGATGGTATTCATACGGCGTACCCATTCCATTTGGTCGGCGGCTTTGAGTGCCTCCGTGATGCTGTCTTTCTTGGAAAGCTGCTTTACCAACTGAGAAAACATTTCCCCCGCCTGCCGGTCAATCTCGGCAAGGTATTCATTCATCTTGCCGCTGATCGTCAACTGGCTGAAAAGAACACGGTTGGTTTTTCTCAGATGGTGGTACTGTCGAGTACCCCATACACCAATCGGCTTTTCTTCCGGCAGTTCGATGTTGGGCAGAAGAAACTCGCCCTCACGGTGATATGTACCGCCTATTTGCTCAAATAATGATTTTTCCATTTTGTTCATCTCCTTATCTTGCTTTTTTTGTCGGTGCATCAATGATTTTGAGAAGCAGTGCGGATACATTTTCAACTGGCTTGTCCTCGTCAATAAACATTGTCCTTGCCTTGTTCACACATCCAACCAATAACCGATACTCAAAATCGTCCAGTATCAAATGTCTTTTGATTTCTTTCATAGTCTATCGACCTCCTTTGGCTATATTGTAGGATAAAAAGAAAGATACTACGAATGTGCGGACGAATGTACGAGAACAAAAAAAGACTGCCGAATGGACATCGACAATCTTGCCTATTTCAAATATTCTGCAAAAAGAAAACCGAGACAAGCATTTCTGCCTATCTCGGTGTTTCTTTTGCCTTTGCTATGCTACGGATTTAAGTGCTTTTGAAAATACTGCCTTATCAACCCGTAGCTACTTGCAAGGGAGGTTTTAATATGCTGTTTTTGAAATTAAAATACCGACGACGCAAGCGAGATAACCGCACCGAAAACTTCCGATTCAAAATTACCGAAGCCGTATTCAAAGAAATCCGTCGGAATATCCGTCAGTGTTCCGGCTCCGCCCTGGCTGACAAAGAGAAAACCTGCGGCGAAAGTGAAAATCACCGCTATCACAACAAGAGCGATTCCGATAAAATCGAATATCCACGCAAGCTTATTGTATTTTTTAATCTTTTCGCTTTTTTCCGCCGCCGTCACAAAATCTCTTCTGAGAACGGCACTTTCATAGTCGCCGTAAGCGACAAGAGCGAGCACGGCAAAGACAACACCGATGAGACCGCCGAGGAATAAGCCGACAACAAGCGAAGCGATAACCATGCCCTTTGACGTTGACACCTTCGGCTCGGGGGAGTATGCATATTGCTGAGAGCCGTAGTTATAATTATTCTGAGAATATTGATTTTGTCCGGCATTACTGCTGTGCTCCGCCTGAGAATATCCGTTCTGCTGATAAGCACCGGAGTCATTCGGCGTCTCCTGTGTGCTGTCAAAGCGTGTGCCCGCACTGTCTAAAAGTGAGCCGCAGGAGGAGCAGTAAACGCTTAAATCATCGTTTTGAAAGCCGCAGTTTTTGCAAATTTTCATTTTCACACCTCTGTTTTCGTTATTTATCAAAGTATAGCACAGATTTTTTGAGATTGCAATATTGAAAAAAAGGGAAAACGGTTATATAATAAAGGCAGAAAAAGGAAAGGAATTTTAATATGAAAAACACCTATGAAACTCCGCTCAATTCGAGGTATGCGAGCAGGGAGATGCAGTATATTTTTTCGCCCGACTTCAAATTCAGAACATGGCGCAGGCTGTGGATAGCCCTTGCCGAGAGTGAAAAGGAGCTCGGGCTGAATATATCCGACGAACAGATAGCTCAGATGAAAGAGCACGCAGAGGATATAAACTACGATGTGGCTGAAATGCGTGAAAAGGAATGCCGTCACGACGTTATGTCGCACGTTTACGCTTACGGTGTGCAGTGTCCGCTTGCAAAGCCTATTATTCATCTCGGCGCAACAAGCTGTTATGTCGGCGACAACACCGATGTTATAGTGATGAACGAGGGACTTCTTCTGCTGAGAAAAAAGCTCGTGAACCTTATGAGCCGTCTCTCTTCTTTTGCGCTTGAATATAAAGACCTGCCGTGCCTTGCCTTTACGCATTTTCAGGCGGCTCAGCCGACAACTCTCGGCAAAAGAGCGTCACTCTGGCTTCAGGATATACTCCTCGACTATGAACAGCTTTCGTTTCAGCTTTCACAGATGAAGCTGCTCGGCTCAAAGGGCACCACCGGCACACAGGCAAGCTTCATGGAGCTTTTTGACGGTAACAGTGAAAAATGCAAGGCTCTCGATATGAAAATTGCCGAAAAGCTCGGCTTTGAAAGGTGCTTCGCCGTCTCGGGTCAGACCTATTCGAGAAAGCTTGATTCACAGGTGCTTTCGGTATTGAGCGGAATTGCACAGTCCGCCGCAAAATTTTCAAACGACCTGCGGCTTTTACAGCATCTCAAGGAGGTCGAAGAGCCCTTCGGCAAACAGCAGATAGGCTCATCGGCAATGGCATATAAGAGAAATCCCATGAGAAGCGAAAGGATAGCTTCCCTTGCCCGCTATGTTATGACCGATTCGCTCAATCCGCAGATTACTGCGTCGGCGCAGTGGTTTGAAAGAACGCTCGACGACAGTGCAAACAAGAGGATTTCCGTTGCCGAGGCTTTTCTTGCAACGGACGCAATACTTGAGGTCTATATAAATGTCGTTGACGGGCTTGTGGTTTATCCCAAGATGATAGAAAAGCACCTTAACGAGGAGCTTCCCTTTATGGCGACGGAAAATATACTTATGGAAGCCGTCAAGCGTGGCGGCGACAGACAGCTTCTCCACGAGCGCATACGTATTCACTCAATGGAGGCGGGCAAAAATGTCAAGCTTTACGGTCTTGAAAACGACCTCATTGACCGCATAGCCGCCGACAGCCTTTTCGGCATGACAAAGGAAGAAATACTCGGGACAATGAAAGCGGAGAATTTCATCGGAAGAGCACCCGAGCAGACCGCCGAATTTATAGCCGAATACATTGAACCGATACTCGCTTCGCACAAAGAAGAGCTTGGGCTTGAGGTCAATGTCAGCGTATGAAAATGCGGGCTGTTGCATTTTTGAAATTTGTGACAGCCCTTTTTAATTTTTCCTTTACAATGCGGAAAAAAGAATGTATAATACTCAATATTAAATCTGTCCGTAGCTCAGATGGATAGAGCGTTGGACTCCGACTCCAAAGGCCGCCGGTTCGACTCCGGCCGGGCAGACCATGTAAAAAGGGGCTGTCGCATAGCATTAACAAACTATGAACAGCCTGTACAATATTAACAAAAAATCAGTCTTATCCAACAGGGACAGGACTGATTTTTGTTTAATCTGTATAGGTGGGTTGACGAAAAATGTTATTTGCGACAGCCCCTTTTTACAACGAAATAAATCCCTGACGGGATTTGTGAAATACACTTCGTGCGTTAAATACGCTTTCGGCGTGTGAAATACCTGCGGGCGTGAAAGTGACCCCGTCAAGAGATTTGTTTCATTTCACATTGCGCAGTGAAACGAAGCAATATTTCACAATTTGCGTGAGCAAATTATTTCACTTTTTAATCTTTCTTCCCGTAAATACTTGCCCGAATATAAAAACTATGATATACTGAACTGATTAATTATAATGAGGTATTCTGCCATGATAATATTAGGTATTGACCCGGGCTATGCAATAGTGGGCTGGGGAGTAATAGAATACAAAAATAATCACT
This sequence comes from Acutalibacteraceae bacterium, assembly GCA_045639785.1. Classification (GTDB taxonomy): domain Bacteria; phylum Bacillota; class Clostridia; order Oscillospirales; family Acutalibacteraceae; genus UBA6857. The sequence continues at coordinate 15,270 of JAZUDT010000012.1, forward strand.
TCAGAGCACTTGACTTCGGTGCCGTGCTCACACAGGCGCATACCCCGTTCAATGAAAGGCTTGAGCTTATTTATGACGGCTTCAACGAGGTCGTGGAAAGAAATAAACCGGACGTCATGAGCATTGAAAAGCTTTTCTATAACAGCAATCAGAAAACGGTTATCGACGTTGCACAGGCAAGGGGTGTGCTCATGCTCGCCGCCGAGCAGCACCGTCTGCCCGTGTTTGAGTACACGCCTCTTCAGGTCAAGCAGAGCGTTGTCGGCTACGGCAGAGCGGATAAAAAGCAGGTCCAGGAGATGACAAAGAGAATACTTGCGCTTGAAAAGGTGCCGAAGCCCGACGACACGGCGGACGCTCTGGCAATGGCAATCTGCCACGCACATTCAAGCTCTTCGGTGTTTTACGGCAATATGAAGGTCAGGGAGGGAATATGATATGTTTTACAGCTTAACGGGTGAAATCGTCAGCAGAGACGTTTCCTCAGTCGCAATAAACTGCGGTGCAGTTGCGTTTCGGTGCTACACTTCACAGGTGACGCTTGCACAGATAAGGGATAAGCACAGTGTTACACTTTACACCTATCTTTCCGTCAAGGAAGACGCACTCGACCTTTATGGCTTTTATGATGAAACAGAGCTCGGTTTTTTCAAAATGCTGATTTCAATAACGGGGGTCGGTCCCAAGGCGGCATTAGCTGTTTTATCCGCCCTCACTCCCGACAGTCTTGCCCTTGCAATAGCAAGCGGTGACTCAAAGGCGATAACAAAAGCGCAGGGCATAGGGCCGAGAATAGCGCAGAGAATAGTCCTTGAGCTGAAGGATAAAATCGGCGGAATTTCGCTTTCACACGGCACAGACGAAAAAATAGCCTCCGTTTCGGCGGCAATGGGTTCGTCGGAGATTTCAGAGGCGGTTGAAGCATTGACAATGCTCGGCTACAGCCAGTCAGAATCGGCGTCTGCCGTTTCAAAGCTCGACAAGAGCATGAGCGTTGAAAAAATGATTACGGAAGCTCTCAAAATACTTTCCGGAAGATAATCGGAGAAAAATATTATGAATGAATCAGACAGCAGATTTGAAGAAAGAATAATGGCAGGGGAGTTCACACATGATGACGCCGATATTGAGACGTCTCTGCGCCCCCGTGTATTTGAGGATTACATCGGTCAGGAAAAAGTCAAGGAGAATCTGAAAATATACATTCAGGCGGCCCTCTCACGTGGCGACAGCCTTGACCACGTGCTTCTCTACGGACCTCCGGGTCTCGGAAAAACCACGCTGGCAGGAATAATTGCCAACGAAATGAACGTAAACTTAAGAGTGACGTCGGGGCCTGCGATTGAAAAGCAGGGCGACCTTGCGGCACTTCTGACAAATCTGAGCGAGGGCGACGTGCTCTTTATCGACGAGATACACCGTATGCGCCGCTCCATTGAAGAAATACTTTACCCCGCAATGGAGGACGGTGCGATTGACATAATAATCGGCAAAGGTCCGTCGGCAAGAAGCATAAGGCTTGATTTGCCGAAGTTCACCCTTGTCGGCGCAACAACAAGAGCGGGACAGCTTTCCGCACCGCTTCGTGACAGATTCGGTGTTGTTATGCGCCTTGAGCTTTACACTCCTGAGGAGCTGAGCTGTATTGTCAGACGAAGTGCCGGAATCTTAGAAATCGAAATTGACGACGAGGGTGCAATGCTTATTGCTTCACGCTCACGGGGAACGCCGAGAATAGCAAACAGAATACTGAAAAGAGCGAGAGACTTTGCACAGGTTATCGGCGACGGAAGAATAACGAAAGAGACTGCGCTGTATGCGCTTGAAAGAATGGAAATTGACGGGCTCGGACTTGACTCGACAGACAGACGGCTTCTGACGGCGATGATAAGAGGCTATAACGGCGGGCCTGTCGGACTTGAAACAATACCCGCCGCAATCGGCGAAGAAGCGGTCACGATAGAGGACGTATATGAACCCTATCTTATGCAGATAGGCTTTTTGGGCAGAACGCCGAGAGGCAGAGTCGCAACAAAGCTCGCCTATGAACATCTCGGCTTTGAATTTGGCAAATAGGAGCTTATTATGGGCAGATTATTCGGAACGGACGGCGTAAGAGGAATAGCAAACACAGAGCTGACAAACGAGCTTGCAATGAATATCGGCAGAGCGGCGGCAACCGTGCTGACCGATGTCAATCACAGAAAGCCGAAAGTACTTATCGGTACTGACACAAGAGCGTCGGGGCAGATGCTTCTCAGTGCGCTTGCGGCGGGGCTTTGCTCTGTCGGTGCGGACGTTATGACGCTCGGTGTTGTGCCAACTCCGGCGGTTGCGTTTCTCGTGCGCAAATACGGCTACGATGCCGCCGTGATGATTTCCGCTTCTCATAATCCCTGCGAATACAACGGAATAAAGATTTTTAAATCCGATGGCTACAAGCTGCCCGATGCCCTTGAGGAAAAAATAGAGAATATGATACTCGGCACGGCTCACAGCTTTCAGCTTAAAACGGGCGGCGATGTCGGAAGAATAAGCGAATGTGAAAACACGGTTCACGACTATACGGAGCATCTCAAAACGACGGTCGGCGGTGTGCGCTTTGACGGTATGCACATAGCAGTTGACTGTGCAAACGGTTCCTCTTCGGTATGCGCCGAGGGCCTTTTCGCCTCGCTCGGTGCGCAGTGCGATATGCTCTCGTGCTCGCCCGACGGAGTGAATATCAATTTGTCGTGCGGCTCAACTCATATTGAAAATATAAGCGAATACGTCAGAAAGAATAAGCTTTCGGCAGGCTTTGCCCTTGACGGCGACGCCGACAGACTTCTCGCCGTTGACGAAAACGGTGACGTAATCGACGGCGACAGAATAATAGCTATATGCTCGTCATATATGAAAAGCAGGGGCAGGCTCAAAAACAACACCGCCGTTGTGACCGTTATGACGAATATGGGCTTTTATAAGTTCTGCGAAGAAAACGGCATTGAGTATGAAAAGACAGACGTCGGCGACAGATACGTTCTCGAAAGAATGACCGAAAAGGACTGCTCTCTGGGCGGCGAACAGTCGGGGCACATAATTTTCCTCGACTACGCAACAACGGGCGACGGTCTTCTCACCGCATTACAGCTTATGAGAATAATGAAAGAGACAGGTATGCCTCTTTCGTCTCTTGCCGCTTGTATGAAGCCTTATCCCCAGATAATGCTGGGCGTCCACGTCTCCGATATGGGCAAGGAGAGATACCCGTTTGACAGCGAAATAAAGCTTGCCGTGAAGCAGGCTGAGCAGGAGCTCGAAAACGAGGGGAGAGTGCTCGTGCGTGTGTCGGGAACAGAGCCGCTCATAAGAGTAATGCTTGAGGGAAAAAGTGAAGAAAGAATAAAAATGCTCGCAGAGGAAATTGCCTGCGTGATAAGAAAGAGGCTTATTTGAGAGGAAAGCTATGAGATATACAAAGGATTGGAAGGATTACCGTCTTATCGACGCTTCAGACGGCGACAGACTTGAAAAATGGGGCAAAGTTACCCTTGTCAGACCTGACCCGCAGATTATATGGAGGCCTGAAAAAACAAGTCCCCTGTGGCACAGTGCCGACGCATACTATCACCGTTCAAAATCCGGCGGCGGAAAATGGGAGATAAGAGCCTCAGTCCCCGAAAGATGGCAGATAAGCTATAAGGATATAACCCTTAATGTCAAAAATATGGGCTTCAAACACACCGGCGTTTTCCCCGAACAGGCGGTCAACTGGGATTACACAAGAAAGCTTATCCGTCAGGCGGGCAGACCTTTAAAGGTGCTCAACCTTTTTGCCTATACGGGCGGCGCAACCGTCGCCTGCCTCAAGGAGGGCGCAGAGGTGGTGCACGTTGACGCCTCAAAGGGCATGGTGCAGTGGGCAAAAGAGAACGCATACGCCTCCGGTGTTGCCGATAAAAACGTCAGATGGATAGTCGATGACTGTGAAAAATTCGTTCAGAGAGAAATAAGACGCGGCAATAAATACGATATTATCATTATGGACCCTCCCTCTTACGGCAGAGGACCCGGGGGAGAGGTGTGGAAGCTTGAGGATAAAATTTATGACTTTGTCGCCCTTTGCCGTGAAGTGCTGAGCGACAGCCCCGTCATGGTGCTGATTAATTCATACACAACGGGACTTTCGCCCTCCGTTATGGAATACATACTCGGCTCTCTGATAAAGCCTGCTTTCGGCGGCAGAGTTTCATGCGATGAAATAGGTCTTCCCGTCGAAGAAACGGGAATGCTTCTGCCGTGCGGTGCGTCGGCAATCTGGGAAAAGTAAAGGATTTTGGTTAATGGAAGAAATAATCAGATTTGAAAATGTGAAATTCAAATATGATACCGATAACGCCTCTTCGCATAACGTGATTGACGGCGTTTCGTTCGGCGTGGAAAAAGGCAGCTTTGTCTGCATTCTCGGTCATAACGGCTCGGGCAAAAGCACGCTTTCAAAGCTCACAAACTCAATTCTTGTCCCCGCTCAGGGCAGAGTGCTTGTCAAGGGAATGGATACCTCTGACGAAAAGTATAAGAATGAATTAAGACGGACTGTCGGAATGGTGTTTCAGAATCCCGATAATCAGCTCGTTGCCACAATAGTTGAAGATGACGTAGCTTTCGGACCGGAAAATCTCGGAGTGCCGCCGCAGGAAATAAGAAGAAGAGTTGATGACGCTCTGAAATGCGTCGGAATGTATGATTTTCGCCTGAAAGAGCCTCACAAGCTTTCCGGCGGTCAGAAACAGCGTGTCGCAATAGCGGGAGTTATTGCAATGCAGACCGAGTGTATCGTTCTGGACGAGCCGACGGCAATGCTTGACCCAAGGGGCAGAAAGAGCGTTATGGAGACGGTCAGACGGCTCAACAGGGAAATGGGTATAACCGTCATTTTCATCACCCACTACATGGACGAAGCTGTCGGCGCAGACAGGGTGATAGTCATGGACAGCGGTAAAATTATCGCCGATTCAACGCCGCAGAACGTCTTTTCCGATATTCCTCTTCTTAAAGCAACGGGGCTTGATGTTCCGCAGGCGGCTGAGCTTGCCTCACTTTTGCGGGAAGAGGGGATAGAACTCGAAGACGGAATACTGACAAACGACGACTTTATTTCAGCCTTTGACAAGCTTCAGGGGGTGAATTTATGAGTGAAAGTGTTTTGAGAACGGAAAATCTCTGCTATACCTATTCTGCGGGGACACTTACCGAGCATAAGGCTCTGAAAGATATTAATATTGCCGTTGAAAGAGGCGGACTTATCGGAATTATCGGTCACACCGGCTCCGGCAAAAGCACGCTCATTCAGCATTTCAACGCCCTTTTAAAGCCATCCGGCGGCAAAATATATGTCAATAACAGTGATATATGGTCGGATAAAAGCAAAATCAGACAGGTGAGGTTCACCGTCGGGCTCTGCTTCCAGTACCCGGAATATCAGCTTTTTGAAGAGACAGTCGCAAAGGATATAGCTTTCGGACCGAAGAACATGGGGCTTGACGAAGAAGAGATAAAAATGAGAGTCAATGAAGCGATAGAGTTTGTCGGACTTGATAAAAGCTATCTTGAAAAGTCGCCGTTTGATATTTCAGGCGGTGAAAAGAGACGTGTTGCAATAGCGGGTGTAATGGCAATGAAGCCCGAGGTGCTCATATTAGATGAGCCGTGCGCCGGACTTGACCCGAAAGGCAGAGACACCGTTCTGAGCCTTATCAAAGAGTACCGTGAAAAAACGGGCAGTACAGTTATGATTGTTTCGCACAGTATGGAGGATATTGCAAAAATCGCAACCGATGTGCTCGTGCTCAATAACGGCGAGGTTGCCCTGTTCGGCAGTGTTGACGAGGTGTATTCTCACGGCGAAGAGCTTTCGCAAATGGGGCTCTCCATACCCGAAATGACGGCACTTCTGATTAAGCTGAAAGAAAAGGGATATAATGTCAGAACGAATATATACACGGTGGAGGAAGCTAAAAAAGAGCTTCTCTCTCTTCTGAAAGGGGGAAAAGCTTTATGATAAAAGAAATAACGATAGGTCAGTATTTCCCGGGAAATTCTTTTGTTCACCGTCTTGACGCAAGAGTGAAAATAATACTTACGATTGTGTTCATCGTCCTGATTTTCATGAGCAAAAATTTCGTTTCGTTTTCCGTGTCGCTTCTGCTTGTCATTCTCACAATGCTTCTCTCATCTGTGCCGGTGAGAATGTATCTGGGCAACATAAAAGCGATACTTCCGATAATAATTCTGACCTCAGTGCTTAATATATTTTATGTCAGAGGCGGGGCACCGCTTGTTGACTGGCGTTTTATACACATAACCTCAAAGGGTGTTTTCACCGCCGTATTCATTTCGCTGAGAATAGTGCTTCTGATAATCGCAAGCTCGGCACTGACCTATACCACAACGCCGACGCTTCTGACCGACGCAATAGAGCGGCTTCTTTCGCCGCTTTCAAAGCTTCATATCGACGTGCATACCTTTGCTATGATGATGACGCTTGCACTGAGATTCATACCCACGCTCATTGAAGAAATAGAGCGAATTATGAACGCTCAGAAAGCGAGAGGTGCCGACCTTGAAAGCGGAAGTCTGCTTCAGAGGGCGAAAGCGTTGGTGCCGGTTATCGTGCCGCTCATTGTCTCGTCCGTCAAGAGGGCGTATGAGCTTGCGTGTGCAATGGAGTGCCGCTGTTACAGCGGCGGCAAGGGCAGAACAAGAATGAAAGTGATGAAAACAGGAGCAAGAGATATAGCGGTGCTTGCTGTTTTTGCCGTTTCGGCGGCGGGGACTGCGGTGCTCAACGGAATTTTCGGCTCACTGATATAGAGGTGCTCAAATGAAGAACTTTCTTTTTAAAATCAAATATGACGGTTCTTCGTTTCACGGGTGGCAGATTCAGCCGGGCGCAGAGACCGTTCAGCAGTGCCTTAAAGATGCCTTCGAGCACATATTCTCACAAAAGGTATGCGTAAACGGGTGCAGCCGCACCGACTCGGGTGTTCACGCAAACGAGTTTTGCTTTAACGTAAAGCTTGAAACGGATATGCCTGCTGAGAAGATACCGGCGGCGATAAATTCAATGCTTCCGGAAAGCGCAAGCGTATTCTTTTGCAGGGAGGTTTTGCCCGACTTTCACGCACGCTTTGACTGCAAGGGAAAAGAGTATATCTACCGTGTTCTGAACACACAGTACCCCGACCCGTTTCTCAGGCGCAGAGCCTACCACCATAAATATCCGCTTGATGAAAAAATGCTTGACAAAGAAGCAAAAGCTTTTATCGGCACACATGATTTTGCCTCGTTCTGCGCTTCGGGCTCATCGGTCAGAAGCACGGCGAGAACAGTGTATACATTTGATGTGACACGGGAGGGAAATGAGGTCATTTTCAAGGTCAGAGGGGACGGATTTCTCTATAATATGGTGCGGATAATGACGGGCACGCTTCTCGATATAAACAGAGGAAAAATCAAAAAGGGGAGCATACCCGAAATAATAGAAAGCCGTGACAGAAGCCTTGCGGGAGTTACCGCTCCGGCTGAGGGGCTTTATCTGAACAGAGTTTTTTATGAGGAGAGTGAATATGAAAACTGAAAAAACAGAACTTGATGCGGGCGAAGGCAGAAAAAACCGCAGAAAGGCTTTGAGAAAGAAAAAGGGCGTGACGGTGGCGGTGATAGTCCTCACACTGTTTCTTGCCATGATAGCGGCGTTTTTTGCCGTGCCCGCTATTCTCAGCTCCGGCAGAAGCAATATCGGTTATGAAAATGAAAACGCTTCAGAAGCCTTGCAAAACGGTGACGGCTTTGTCTTTTCCGTTGACAGCGGCACAATCGACTCGCTTAATAACGTGTCCGGCGGCGGTGTAATATCAGCCGGAAATTCGATTTTATCCTTTAAGAGAAACGGCTCGGTTTCCGATGCCGTAAAGACCGGATATTCCTCTCAGAGTGTGAAATTTTCCGGCTCGGATTACATAGTTTTTGAACGCTCAACGGGCAAATATTCCATTATGGATAAAAACGGTACGGTTCATTCTTCACAGCTTGACGAAGAGATAATAAATGCCGCAGTTTCATCGGGCGGAGAGTATATAATTATCAGCAGAAAGTCGCTTTCGACCTCTTTCGTGACTGTTTATTCGACCAAAAACACCGTTTTATTCAGGTGGGAGTGCAGTACCGGCTACCTGACCGACTGCGCCATATCGCCAAACGGAAAGAATTTTGCCGTTGCCGAATTTGACGTGAAAAACGGAAACAGTAAAACAGTGGTGCGTACCTTTACGACAAAATCGACCGATGTCGAGAAAGAAATCGAAATTTCGGGCGCAGTATTCTCAATGAAATTTCTCACGTCCGATTCTCTTGGCATAATCACCGACAGCGGCTATATTATAGAGAACGTGAAAAGCGGCGAAACCAAAACAGCGGACTATGCGCTTGACAATGTTTCCGCAAGCTTTTTCAGCGATAATAACTATGCCGCCGTACTCAAGTCAGATTTCGGCTCTCTCGGCAGAAACAGCATTTCCGTTTTTGACCGCAGTGCAAATGAAATTTTCAGCCGTGAAATTGACGAAGAGGTCATATCGTTTTTTGTCGATAAATCTTTTGTCTATGTTATGACCTCCTGCAAAATTACCGTGTATGCGCTCTCGACGGGCGAAGAGCACGCTTCTTATGAAACTGTCGGCGGTCTCAGACGTATGTGCGTTCTTTCCGGCAGAATATTTTGTGCGACCGATACGGACGTGTATAAATACGGTAAATGATGAAAAATTATTTTTCGGTTGTTTATTGAAATGCACTGTGATATAATTGTGTGAAAATATCGGAGGACGAAGATATGAATTACGTTTTGGATATTGTTTTTTCAGCCGTTTTTGTGCTGTGTATCTTTACCGGCTATAAAAGAGGCTTTGTCAAAAGCCTCACCGACCTTGTGTCAAACCTTATTGCCGTTTTGGCGGCGAGAATTATCTCGGTGCGCCTTGCCCCCGGAATATTCTCGGAATATTTTAAAGACAGCATAGCCGCAACAATAAGGGAAAAGATAGCACCCGTCGGCGACAGCGTTGCACAGCAGGCGCAGGAGGCACTCGGCGTTATTCCCGACGGATTTCTCTCAGTTGCCGGCATTGATAAAGGCGAGGTTATAAATAATGTATCCGCTCAGATAAACAGCGGCGGCACAGATGTTGCCGATGCACTTATGAATAACATATTTCTTCCCATAGGTACTTTTGTACTGCGGATAATTATTTTTGTTATTGCCTTTGTGCTCTGCCTTTTGCTTTTGAAGCTTATATCCTTTGTTTTCAATAAGCTTGCAAAGCTTCCCGGGCTCAAACAGGCAAATAAAGCATTCGGATTTGTTTTCGGTGCAGTTAAGGGCATAATAATAGTTGCGGTTCTCTGCGCCGTGTGTCAGCTTGCCGCAGGGCTTTTAAACTCGGAAAGCTTCAGCCTTATGGTCTCGGGTTCACGTCTTGTTTCGGCGTTCGGCTTTCTGACCGGCTCGGTCTCGGGTTAAACATATTTCAGGAGGTTTAAATCATGAAAAAACTTTTAGCCGATTTATTCAGTAACTGGAAAACGGTACCCAATCTTCTTTCATTTCTGAGAATACTCATGGTGCCGCTTTTTGCCTATATTTTCGTGCACAACGAAATAGCGCACAACGTCCTCTGGTCGGTGGTCATTATCGCACTGTCGGGACTGACGGATTTATTTGACGGCAAAATAGCCAGACGCTTCAATCAGGTCAGTAATCTCGGAAAGATACTCGACCCGATCGCCGACAAGCTGACGGTTATCACGGTGGCAATACTTCTTCTCATAAAGTTCCGTGCGGCTGAGGATTCAATGATTCGTTCATTCGGTCTTGTGTTCATTGTGTTCCTTGCAAAGGACGCATTTATGGTCGTCGGCGGAGCGGCGATGATAGCTTTCGGTATACGCCCGGGTGCCGCCGAAATTTACGGCAAGGTCTCCACCTGCGTTTTCTACGGCGTTATGCTTCTTGTCGTTGCTTTCGGTAAGGAGGTCGGCGCATTACAGAATATCTGGACTATGCCGCCGGTGCTCATGGGCATACTTATCATTATTGCCGCTGTCGCAACTCTTGTTGCTTTTCTCAGCTATGTGCCCGGTATCAGACGGCAGGTTAAGGAAAGATTCAGCGGCGAAAAGCCGAAAGATGAAATAATCGAATAATATCGGGGCGAAAGGCTCGCCTCTTTCAAAATAAAAGGGAGAATGACAAATGAAACAGATTTTATGCTGCAAATGTAAGCAGAGACCTGCGGTAATGTTTATCCAGAAAATCGAAAACGGAAAAACAATATCTGAGGGCTACTGCTTAAAATGCGCTATGGAGATGAACATCGGACCTATTAAGCAGATGATGCAGCAAATGGGCATGACTGAGGACGATGTTGACGCTCTCACCGAGCAGTTCGGCAGTATTCTGCCCGGCTCAAGTGAGGACGGAAGCTTTGAAGAGGGCGGAGCACCGACGCTTCCGTTTCTTCAGGGACTTATGGGCGATATGGAGATGACGGAGGATAGCGTGAGCGAAGCGGGTGAAAATCCGAAAGATGAGCCGCAGAAAAAGCGCAGAGGCAGAAAAAAGGGGAAAGGCAAGAGAAAATGCCTTGACACCTACTGCACCGACCTTACTCAGAGAGCGAGAGAGGGAAAACTTGACAATATCATCGGCAGGGAAAAAGAGATTTATCGCACAATACAGATTCTCTGCCGCCGTTCAAAGAACAACCCCTGTCTTATCGGTGAGCCCGGTGTGGGCAAAACAGCCATAGCTGAGGGACTTGCTATAAAAATAGCGGCAGGCGAGGTTCCGGCAAAGCTTGCAAATAAAGAAATACATCTTCTTGACCTGACTGCGCTTGTCGCAGGTACCCAGTTCAGAGGTCAGTTTGAATCGAGAATAAAGAGCCTTATTCAGGAGGTCAAGGAGGACGGAAATATTATCCTCTTTATCGACGAGGTGCATAACCTTGTCGGCACGGGCGACGCCGAGGGCTCAATGAATGCCGCAAACATTCTCAAGCCTGCGCTTTCACGCGGAGAAATTCAGGTGATAGGTGCCACCACCTTTACCGAATACAGAAAGCACATAGAAAAGGATACTGCTCTTGAAAGACGCTTTCAGCCGGTTAAAATCGAAGAGCCGTCAATCGAGGACACCGTCACCGTGCTTCTCGGAATAAAGAAATACTATGAGAATTATCACAGAGTAAGAATAAGCGATTATCTTGTCAGACGTGCGGTTGTTCTCTCTGAAAGATATATCACCGACAGATTCCTGCCCGATAAGGCGATAGACCTGCTTGACGAAGCCTGCACCTGTGCAAATCTGAGAAACAAGGCGATAAGCGACCTTGAAATTGCCGAAGAAAGGCTTGAGGATTTAAAGGCGGAGGAAGAAGAGCTGACGAGCGTTGACGAAAATTCAACAATCGACTATGAAAAGGTTGCCAATGTCAAATCCGACATTGTGAAATGCGAAACCGAGCTTGAACAGCTCAGAACGGACGCACAGGATAATGAGGTTAAGGAAGAGGATATAGCCAAGGTAATAGAGCTGTGGACGGGGATTCCGGCACATAAGGTTATCGAGGACGATATAAAGAGACTTGCTGGCCTTGAAAGTGAGCTTAAGGCGAAGATTATTGGTCAGGACGAGGCTGTTGAAGCCGTCGCAAAGGCGATAAGAAGAAGCAGAGTGCAGATAAGCTCAAAGAGACGACCGGCTTCATTCATATTTGTCGGACCGACGGGTGTCGGGAAAACCGAGCTTGTCAAACAGCTTTCACGGCTTCTTTTCGACACTCCCGAAACGCTCATTCGCCTTGACATGAGCGAATTTATGGAGAAGCACTCCGTCTCAAGAATAATCGGCTCACCCCCGGGCTATGTCGGTTATGACGAAGCGGGACAGCTCACCGAAAAGGTTAGAAGAAAGCCGTATTCGATACTTCTTTTTGACGAAATAGAAAAAGCCCACCCGGACGTTATGAATATACTTCTTCAGATTCTCGACGAGGGCAGAATAACGGACGCACAGGGCAGAACGGTCAATTTTGAAAACACGGTTATCATAATGACGTCAAATGCCGGCAGTGAGCGAAAGGCGAGTGCGCTGGGCTTCGGAAAAACCCAGAGTGACGCAACGAAAGAGAAGATTATGAAAGCACTTTCGGACTTTCTGCGCCCCGAGTTCATCGGCAGAGTTGACGAGGTTGTGGTGTTTAACGAGCTGAGCGGTGAAAACTACGAAAAGATAGCCGCCCTCATGCTCGGCGAGCTGGTTGCGCCGCTTGACGAAAGGGGAATAAGGCTCACGTGGAGCGACGAGGTATGCGCATACCTTGCGAAGAAATCCGACGGCGGTGCTCGTGGGGCAAGAGAGCTGAGAAACGTAATTCGCCGTGAAATCGAGGACGAAATCGCCAATATCATAATCGACCATTCCGACGAAAAAATCATCGGAATAAGCCTTGGTATGCTTGACGGAAAAATTGAGCTGAAATATATTTAAAAACTGACGGTTATTGCACAGAGACCTTGCAATAACCGTCTTTTCGGCTGTGAAGGGGTTTTGTATGCGAAGACGGGCAAAGATTTTAAATTTTTTTATAAAAAACTATTGACTTTTAGGCTTCACTTTTATATAATGAACACCGTTGCATTGCGGTATGCGGGTGTAGTTCAATGGTAGAATCCCAGCCTTCCAAGCTGGTCGTGTGGGTTCGATTCCCATCACCCGCTCCATTTTTCATTATGCGGTTTTAGCTCAGCTGGATAGAGCAACTGCCTTCTAAGCAGTAGGCCGGGGGTTCGAGTCCCTCAAACCGCGCCATTTGTGGTGGGTATAGCTCAGTTGGTTAGAGTGCCAGGTTGTGGCCCTGGAGGTCATCGGTTCGAGACCGATTATCCACCCCACATAGATTTTTCTGACCACTAAGCTGGTCATTTTATTTTATACGGGGATGTCGTCAAGCGGTAAGACACAGCACTTTGACTGCTGCATTCGTAGGTTCAAATCCTGCCATCCCTGCCATGAAAAAAGCAAGTCGTAAGACTTGCTTTTTTCAATGATATCCGTTCCTTACAAAACGGGTGATATATCTTCGATATGATATCGCACTTTGTGCGATGATATATGCCTACGGCATATGAAGGAACGGATATTATTATGAGCGAAGCGAATAACAAGGTTCTGCCAGCAGGGCAGGTTCTTATATCATATTTGCCGCAAGCAAATATTTCACTGAGTTTTAAACGAAACAGTCCGGCTGTACCGGACTGTTTCGTTTCTCAGAATAAGAATTATTTATTATTTAATAAGAGCGATAATCTGATCAAAGTTTGAAAAAACATAGCTTAAATCTTTGATTATCCATTTGAGCGTGTTCAAGAAGATTGAAAAATCACTCGGGTTATTGACCTTGTGTTCTCTTGTGTCTTCGGTGAAATTCACAGTCTTTGTGAATGTGAATGTGCAGACTGCCGCATTGTGGTCTGAAAGGTTTTGACCGTCAGCATCGAGAAATGCTTTGTACTCAAAATCATTTGCGGTAATTTCAACACCGCCGCCGTCTCTGTAATAGAACTTTTCAACGCTGTCCCAATTTCCCCAGTACGAAACACCGGTTGCATACCACGAACTGAAATTCTGATAGTCACCGCCGTTTTTAAGCTCTATCCATGCATCCTTGAAGCCGCCCTCTTCCTTGATAACCTCAAGCATGGCTCTTTCGTCAGCGGCGTTGTTTCCGCTGTTGGTGATATGAAGTGATGTGTTGAAGTCGCCTGTGATGATTACCGGACGGTCAGCGGAATTTTTGTTCACAAGCTCGATGAGCTGTTTGTACTGATCTGCACGGGCAAGAGCAGAGCCGTCACCGTCAAATGCGTCAGCGTGGAGGTCATAGAAATCGACATAAATGCCGTTGCCCAGCTCAAGAACGGTGTAGATGATACCTTTCGGTGTCAGTGTGTCGCCCTCTGCAATATCACCGAAGCAGACGTTCCAGGGTATACGGCTTGCATCATAGATTTTTGCGTTTTTAGTGTAAACATTAAGACCGTCGCCGCCGGGAATCGAGCCCGAATGCTTCGTCTGATAATTGTAGGATTTCATTCCTTCGACGAGGTTGCTGTGATAACCGAAGTCTTCCTGAACGGCAACAATGTCATAGCCGTTCTCTTCAATCATCTTTCCGATTTCTGTTTCGTTTGCGGGTACATCTTTTTCGCTTTGACCCAGCAGAGCTTTAAAATCGGGAAGACCGGCAACATTAAATGACAGGAATTTTGCCGTCACTGTTTCTTCAGCGGCGAATGATATTACGGCAAAAGAGCCGAAAATCATCATAACCGAAATCAGAACGGCAAGAGTTTTTTTGAGTGTTTTCATAGTATTTCCTCCAACGTCAATGATTTTATTACATTTTATCACTCCTCTTTTGAAAAGTAAAGTTTTGTTAACTATATTTAAGAATTTCGACATGTTATTATGAGCTTTACCGACAAATTTTGACATATTACGAAATTTATGCTACTATCTGTCGGGGTGATGAAAATATGAAAAAGCGTGCATTTATTATTGCCGTATTACTCCTTTTGACAATTTTCTTTGCGCTCGGCGGCAGATATTATTTTCTTGATATAAAAACCGACAAAATTATTTCGCTCGAAATTCCGCCTTACAGCGACGAAATCGTTTTGAGGCAGGGCGAAACCGCATACGAGGAATATTTTGAGGTCATATACAAAAACGGATTTTCCGTTTCCGACATATCATTTATCAGTCAGGACGAAAGCGTTGCCGCCGTGAAATACAGCGTGACGGACAGAAACAGATACGTATGCTTTAAGGTCACGGCGAAAAGTGTCGGAGAAACCTATATTTTCTTTTCGGCGGACGGCGGTGAAATAACGTCTGAAAAAATCAAAGTGACAGTTCTGCCGGCAACGGCTGATAATACTGAAGTTGTAACGGAAAAAGAGAGCGAAGCCGTATCTGAAGTCACAGGCGTTGAAACGGAAAAAACGACTGAAAACTCAACGGAAAATTACAAAGAGAAGAATACGTCAGACGCTTCCGACAAAAATCACGGCAATAAGGTTTATATCACCCCTTACGGAAAAAGATACCATTATTCTCAAAGCTGTGCGGGTAAAAACGCAGAAGCGGCGACGAAAAACAGTGCAATATCGTCGGGAAGAACGCCGTGTAAAAAGTGTGCCGGCGGATAATACGGCCTGAAGCAGCAGAAATGTGCTGCCGATTTAACAAAATACTATCTCCGGCAACTGTTAGCCGGAGATTTTTTGTAAAAATTACTTGACAACCGAAATTCAATATAGTATAATAACCGAGCTGTAAAGCAAATAGTCTTTACAATGCTTTTTAAGAGGGAGGGACAGTCTTGGCGAAAAATCTTGATATTACTATGCTTCTTGATATTTACGGTGATATGCTCACCGATAAACAGCGCAGTTTTCTTGAGTACTACTACAACGACGACCTGTCACTCTCCGAAATAGCCGAAAATGAGGGAATAACAAGGCAGGGCGTACGTGACGCAATAAAAAGAGCTGAGGCAATACTTCTCGATATGGAGGAGAAGCTCGGACACTGCCGCCGTTTTAAATTCCTTAAGGACAGCGCAGACGAGATAAATGCTCTTGCGGATAAAATAAACACAATCAATTTTCAGACCGTGCTTTCACGGGATATAAACGACAGCGTTTCGAGGATAAAAACTTTGACGCAGATGATGAGGGAATAGGAGAGATATTATGGCATTTGAAGGTCTTTCCGATAAGCTTGAAGCCGCTTTTAAACGGCTGAGAAGCAAAGGCTCGCTGACAGAAGCCGACGTTAAGGAGGCAATGCGTGAGGTTCGCCTTGCTCTTCTTGAGGCGGACGTTAACTATAAGGTCGCACGTGACTTCACAAAGACGGTCACTGAAAGAGCGGTCGGTGAAAAGGTTATGGAAAGCCTTACACCGTCACAGATGGTGATTAAAATTGTCAACGAAGAGCTGACAAATTTAATGGGCGGAACGAAAGCACGTCTTGCCGTCGCCAATCACCCGCCGACAGTGGTCATGATGTGCGGTCTTCAGGGCTCGGGTAAAACAACCCATTCGGCAAAGCTTGCGCTTATGCTTAAAAACGAGGGGCACAGACCTCTTCTTGTTGCCTGCGACGTTTACCGTCCGGCGGCAATAAAACAGCTTCAGGTTGTCGGCGAAAAGGCGGGTGTGCCCGTTTTCGAGATGGGGCAGATAAACCCCGTCGATATAGCAAAAGAAGCGGTGAAGCTTGCAAAAGATCACGGCTACGACTATGTTTTCCTTGACACGGCAGGCAGACTTCATATTGACGAAGAGCTGATGAACGAGCTGAGAAATATCAAAAGTGAGGTTCACCCTCACGAGATACTTCTCGTTGTTGATGCAATGACCGGTCAGGATTCTGTCAACGTCGCCGCCTCATTCAATGAAGCACTCGGCATTGACGGACTTATTCTCACAAAGCTTGACGGCGATACACGTGGCGGTGCGGCACTTTCGGCAAGGGCTGTCACGGGCAAGCCGATAAAATTTGTCGGTACGGGCGAAAAGCTTGAGGATTTGGATATTTTCCACCCGGACAGAATGGCGTCACGTATTCTCGGAATGGGCGATATGCTCTCTCTCATAGAGAAAGCGGAGCAGGAGCTTGATGAGAAAAAGGCGCAGGAGCTTGAGGAAAAGCTCAAGAAAAACAAATTTGACTTAAACGATCTTCTTGACCAGTTCAATCAGATAAAAAAGATGGGCTCGCTCAAGGACCTTATCAAGATGATACCCGGCATCGGCAACAAGATTAAGGACGCCGATATTGACGAAAATGCGATTGACAGAACAAAGGCGATTATCCTTTCGATGACGCCAAAGGAGAGGTCAAAGCCGGATATAATCAACCCGTCAAGAAAAAAGAGAATTGCGGCGGGTTGCGGTATGCAGGTCGAGGACGTAAACCGGCTCTTATCGCAGTACCGTCAGATGCAGAAAATGTTTAAGCAGATGAATCCGAACTCCGGCAGCAAGAAACGCCGCAGAAGAATGCCGCCGATAAATATGCAGGGCTTTGACCCGTCAATGTTCGGCGGTATGCAGTAAGTGCATACGCAAAATAAGTTATAAACACGCAAAATTAACACCAAGCGTGTCAATAAATAATTAACATATATTTTGGAGGTAAACAAAATGGCAGTAAAAATCAGACTTCGCCGTATGGGCGCAAAGAGAGCACCTTTCTATCGTGTGGTTGTTGCGGATTCAAGATATCCCCGTGACGGTCGTTTCATCGAGGAAATCGGCACCTATGACCCGATGAAGGAGCCCGCAGAAATCAAGATTGACGCTGAAAAGGCTCAGAAGTGGCTTTCAAACGGCGCACAGCCGACAGATACGGTCAGAGCGCTCTTAAAGAAGTCAGACATCATTAAGTAATTTTTCAGGAGGATTCGGACTTGAAAGATTTACTTATATCAATAGCCGCAGGTCTTGTTGAAAAGCCCGAAGCTGTTACTGTTGATGTTGATGAGGTCAACGAAGAGGGCGTTATCGTCTATCATCTTCACGTTGCTCCCGACGATATGGGCAGAGTTATCGGCAAGCAGGGCAGAATAGCAAAGGCTATCCGTGCAGTAATGCGCGCAACGGCAAACCGTAACGACCAGAAAATTTCGGTTGAAATCGACTGAAATAGAACAAAATGAAGAAAAGCGTTTTCTTTATCCTGCTTTTTGGCAGATAAGGAAAACGCTTGTTTTCTGTCTTTATGAAGTTTTCATGAAAGCTTATGTATGAACAGACCGCTGAGAAGCTTCGGCTCAAACCATGTTGACTTGGGCGGCATTATCTTGCCGGCGTCGGCAATAGCCATAAGCTCGTCAAGCGAGGTCGGGTACATCGAAAAAGCAATCTTCATATCGCTTTCGGCTCTTCTTTCAAGCTCACTAAGACCTCTTATTCCTCCGACAAAGTCTATTCTTTTATCTGTTCTCGGGTCGTCAATGCCGAGAACGGGGGAGATGAGATTTTTCTGAAGAATCGAAACGTCAAGTCTTTCAACCTCGTCTTTTTCGTCAAAAGTGCCCTCTTTTGCTTTGAGAACGTACCATTTTTTGTCGAGATACATTCCGAATGTGTGCTTTTCGCACGGCTTGAACTGACCCTCTTCGCAGTATTCACTAACGTCGAAGTTTTCACCGATTTTTTCAAGGAATTCTTCCTTTGAATAGCCGTTCAAATCCTTTATAACACGATTGTAGTCCATTATTTCAAGCTCATCTGACGGGAAAGCAACGGCGAGGAAAAAGTTGAATTCCTCCGAAAAATCAAAATCGGGGTGCTCTTTTCTTCTCTTTGCGCCGACCTTGACCGCCGAAGCGCAGCGGTGATGCCCGTCGGCAATATAAAGATAGTCAATGCCGCCGAAAAGCTGTGAAATTTCGGCGATTGTTTTATCGCAGTCTATTACCCACACAGTGTTCCCGATATTGTCGTCGGTGACAAAATCATAAACGGGGGAGTGCTCATTCTGCCATTTTTCGATAATTTCGGAAAGCTTTTTGTTCTGACGGTAGGCAAGAAAGATGGGACCTGTATTTGCGTCACAGTAATCGACGTGATTTATTCTGTCCTGCTCCTTGTCCGCCCTTGTCAGCTCATGCTTCTTTATTATGTTGTTATTGTAGTCATCTATTGAGGCACAGCCGACAAGTCCCGTCTGGCTTCTGCCGTTCATAATCTGCCTGTAAATATAGAAGCAGGGCTTATCCTCTTCAAAGCAGATACCCTCACTTACAAGTCTGTCAAGGTTTTCTCTTGCCTTTAAATAGACCGCCTGAGAGTAATGGTCGGTTTCTTCGGGCAGGTCAATTTCCGCCTTATCCACATGGAGAAACGAATATGGGTTACCCTTTACGGCTTCTCTTGCCTCGTCGCTGTTCATAACGTCATAGGGCAGAGCGGCAACCTTTTCCGCTTTATCCTCGGTCGGTCTTATCGCTTTAAATGATTTGAATACAGCCATAGTCAGTCTCCTTTATTCAGTCTGCAATGATATTTTAGTTTTAAAGCGTGAATTTGTCAATATCAATTATGTTCATAATAGAAAGCGTTAGCGATATTGAGCGGCTTTAAACGGTAAAAGAACTTGAAAGCCGACTTTCTCAGACGGTGTCTGCCGAAATCTATGTTATTTTCGCAGACAATCCGGAAATCTTTGATATCCGAGTCGAAAACAACCGTCTTTTCTTCGCCGGGAAGCATTGAAAAACAGTTTTCATCGGGCAGGCTGTCGCTCTCAATGCATACGTTTCTTGCGTATGCGTCGGTTTTGAGGGTGAGGGTGTTGCCGTGTGCCTGAGCTGAAAAATGTGCACGTTCAAGCTTCTTTATGTTATCGAATATGAAGCGTCTGTCGCCTGATTTTATCTCGAGAATTTCATTTTCGGACAGAGAAAATTCACCGACCTTTTCAGCCGAAAGCGGAGAAACGGAAATATCGAGCGTAAATTCACGCTTGCCGTTTGTGCCGTAAATGCTGATTTCAAGCGTATCTTTTCTTTCACTGAGCGTATCGTTAAAAGCGTAGAGTGTATTTTCGTAATACGACAGTCCGAGAGGGTCAAAAAACTGACGGGCTTTATACATCAGCGGCTTGGGTATTTTCTCAAAATCGACCGCCGACCAGCTCGGAGCGTTCCATACATCGTTGAGCTGCCAGAAAAGACAGCCGTAACAGCGGTTTCTGTTGCGCCTGAAATGAAGAGCGGCGTTTTCGACGCACTGAGCCTGAACAAGTCCGGTCAGATACGTCAGAAACTCAAAGTCAACATATCTCGAATAGCTTTCGCAGACGTAGTAAAGCATTTTTTCATTTCCGCCACGACACTTCTGATGAGACATGAAGCCGTCTGAGAACAGGCTCTTTTCACCCTCTGCGAATGTGTTTATCGCCTTGACGGAGGGGAGAGACTCAAGCCCGAATTCAGACAGAAAGCGTGCATACCTTTTTGTGTAATAGTCAAGTTTTTTCAGTCCGTGCCAGACATTCCACATGTGATTGTCGCCGATATTGTCGCTTGAATTGCCTTTGAACGGGCTTTCGCCGAGAGGCGAAGTGGGTATGTAGCTCAAATCGCATACGCTTTCAACAGCTTCTCTTGCCGTGTTATAGAAAAATTCGGTGTAAGTTTTCACCGTTGCCGATGAAGAGGGCAGGTAAGAAAACATTGCCTCAAGCTCGTTGTTGCCGCAGATGAGCGAAAGGCACGGGTGACGTGAAATGCGGCACACATTTTCCTTTATCTCGGTGATAACGCTTTCGGTGAAGCTTTCGTCCCAAAACGGATACATCAGGCAGGCAAAGCATAAATCCTGCCATACCATAATGCCGTTTTCGTCGCATTTTTCGAGAAAATCCTCTTCTGCGTATTCGCCGCCGCCCCACATTCTGAGCATGTTGAAATTCGCTTTTTTGCAAAGCCCGATATAGTAGTCAAAGTCGTTTTCGCCTCTGTATTCGGGAATTGCAGAGAACGGGATTACGTTTGCGCCCTTGCAGAAGACCTCTTTTCCGTTGAGAAGAAAGACAAATTTTCTGCCGTATTCATCTTCTGACATATCAAGGCGCACCGAACGCAGACCGATTCTTTTTTTCAGCGTCATTTCACTGTTTTTCATTATAACCGTGTAAAGGGGCTGTTTTTCCTTTTGCGACATATCACGGCAGTACCAGAGAGACGGGTTTTCAATGCGGAAAACTCCGTTCTGACCGTGATAAATTTTGCCGTCGGGCGATTCAATATATATTTCGTCGGCGTTTTCGCACCCGACGGTGACGACGGAGAGCTTTTCGTCGGTGGTCTGAGTGAGAGAAAGGAGCTTTATTCTGCTGCCAAAAAAGAGAATTTCGGCTTTTCCGACATAGCAATAGGGTATGCACGGACCCCAGTCCCAGCCGAAGTGACACGCCGCCTTTCTCAGGTATGCGGCTCCGTTTGTACCGTTGCTGTTAGGGGGCAGCGGGTGCTCTTTCTGTCGGCGGACAATATAGTTGTGGGGCGAAGAAAAGGCATAGACGATTTTATTTTTGCCCTCACGGATAATATTTTTTACGTCAACGCTGTGTGAAATATGAGAGTTAATGCTGTCAATAATAAGGGTGTCGTTAATATACACCTTGCATATCGTGTCAAGTCTTTCGCACTCATACACGGCATTTTTCATTTTAAGCTGTTCACCGGTGACAGTGAAAGAGCCCTCGAAGATGAAATCCTTTTTTTTGATAAAATCCGTGACCTTATCAGCATTTTTGCATATCATGGGGTTTTCAGTCAGACCGGCTTTAATAAGATTGCCGAAGTCCGAACCGGGAAGAAGAGCGTTACATTTTAAAACGCCGTCGGTTGATTTGAGCAGGTATTTGCCCGAAAGAGAAAGGCTTTGCACAGTTATTCCTCCTTATTTCTTGCGCTGATAACAGAATAAAGTGCGACAAACACAATGACGACCGCCGAGCCGATAACGGCACGCACGCCCATTTTTTCGCCGCAGATTATCGCAACGGGTATGGGATTGAATATCGGCTCAATGGTGAGAATGAGTGAGCCCTCGACCTTATCGACAAGCTTGATTCCCTTGCTGAAAAGAATATTTGCAGTGCCGTACTGGAAAACACCGAGAATTAGCACCCAGATAATATTCTTTGCGTCAAAGACGAGCGAAGTGTCAAAAAACATGAACGGAAGACAGAAAACGAAGCTGAAAAGATTGCTTATAATCTGACTGTCCTGTGAATCGGCTTCACTGCTGTTCATAATGATTATCTGAAAAGCAAAGGTGAAGCCGGATAAAAGCCCGAGAATGTTTCCGAGAACATGCGAAGCGTCAAGGCTGTCGGAAAATGAGAGTACACAGCCGGAAAACACGGCAAGTGTGATGAGAGCCTCGGATATTTTTGCTTTTCTCTTCTGAAAAATGACGGAATAAAGAAAAACAATAATCGGTGCAACATACTGGAGGACTATCGCCGTGCCCGCTGTCGTGAGCTTTATCGCCGCAACATAGAGAATACCCGTTGCGCTCATCATAACCGCACCGGCAATATTCGCTTTCGTGAATTTGAGCGAAAACGATTTCTTTACCGCAAAAAGCATAATAAGAGAAATGATACTTCTTGCCGCCATAAGCGAAAACGGGCTCCAGTCAATCGACTTGACGCATACCCCCGCAAGCCCCCACAGCACCGCTGTCGAAGCCATAAGAAGCCTGCCCTGTGTTTTTTGTTTCTTTGTCAGACCTTGCGTAATAATCCCTCCAGACTGTTTGTAGCGAAATTATAACACACGGCAGAGAAATAAACAATAAACGGAGCGATATTTCCCGACAAAAATTGTGTTTATTAACCGATAAATTCATTGACAATTATTTCACGTTATGATAATATTAAGAAAATCAAAGACCTCGTTAGAGGGGAGTAGCTTATAATACCGCATATCAACAACCGCCGTTTCGGCTGGTGTGCGGTGCATAATTTCCGATTATGTGAGCAAGACCTTTAACATAGCCCTGCTATGTTAGAGGCTTTTTGATTTATTACAATATCCGCCTTTTAAAAGGCGACTGCGGAAAGGAAAGAAATATGAAGCATTATCTTGAAGATGCCGCAAAGGTCCTCACGGAGCTTGATACAACCGAAAACGGACTGAGCGGCAAAGAAGCTGAAAAGCGACTTGAGGAAAACGGTAAAAACAAGCTCAAAGAGGCTGAAAAAGAGAGCCTTTTTAAGAAGTTTATCAATTCCCTTGCCGACCCGATGATAATTATGCTGCTTGTTGCCGCCGCTATACAGGCGGGCGTTGCGGTCATCAATGTTATCGGAACTGAGGGTGTTTCGCTTCTTCGTGAATTTGCCGACGTTCTCGTTATACTCGTTGTTGTTATAATCAATACGGTTATGAGCCTTGTTCAGGAGAGTAAATCCGAAAAGGCTATGGACGCTCTTATGCAGATGACCGCCGCCACAAGCAAGGTTCTTCGTGACGGAGAGGTAAAGGTTATCAAGAGCGAGAATATTGTCGTGGGCGATGTTGTCGTGCTTGAAGCCGGTGACGCTGTGCCTGCCGACTGCCGCATACTTGAAAGCTACAGCATGAAAGCGGAGGAGGCGGCTCTGACCGGTGAGAGCGTGCCCGTGTCGAAAATCGTTGATGTGCTCATGTGTAACGACACCGCAGCCGATGTTGCGCTCGGCGACAGAAAGAATATGCTTTACAGCGGCTCTACCGTCGTTTACGGCAGAGGTAAAGCGGTCGTTACCGGTGTCGGTATGGATACCGAAATGGGCAAAATTGCCGACGCTCTTTCGCAGGCGGAAAAGGAACAGACTCCTCTTCAGAAGAAGATGGCGGAGCTTTCCGGCTTCCTGACAAAACTTGTTATTGCAATAAGCGTTGTCGTTTTCGCAGTGGGTGTTGTTGAGCATCTTATCCCTGTGTTCAAGGGCACGGAGGTCTTTGCCTGGGGCAGCTTCCTCAGCTCAACCGTTCTCAATGTGTTCATATCGGCAATAGCTCTTGCCGTTGCGGCAATACCTGAGGGGCTTCCCGCTGTTGTGACAATCATTCTTTCAATCGGTGTTACCTCAATGAGCAAGAGGCAGGCTCTCATAAGAAAGCTCACTGCCGTTGAAACTCTCGGCTGTACTCAGATTATCTGCTCCGATAAGACCGGCACACTCACTCAGAACAAGATGACGGTTGTCGATGAATTCACAAGCGACAAAAGCTTTCTTGCAAAGGCTATGGCTCTGTGCTGTGACGCCGAGATAAAACCGGGCGAGGAGTTCTCCGTCGGCGAGCCGACAGAGTGCGCTCTCGTCAACTATGCGAACAGTCTCGGTATGCCCAAGTATGAGCTTGAAAAGGACTCTCCGAGAATAGGCGAAGCACCGTTTGATTCCGGCAGAAAGATGATGAGCACCGTCCATGAATTTGACGGAAAATATATTCAGTTCACAAAGGGTGCCTGCGACGTGATGCTCTCACGCTGTACGGGTTATTATGTCGGCGGCGAGGTTGTGCCGATGACAGAGGAGCTTATTTCCGAAATAAACAAGGCAAACAAGAATTTTGCCGACAAGGCACTGCGTGTTCTCTGTGCGGCATTCAGAATTTACGAAAGCAAGCCTGCTTCGTTTGAAGCTGCCGAGCTTGAAAATAATCTTGTATTCATCGGTCTGACGGGCATGATTGACCCGTGCCGTCCCGAGGTTTACGATTCAATAAAAGAGTGCCGTCTTGCCGGCATACGTCCGATAATGATTACGGGCGACCATAAGGATACAGCCGTTGCAATAGGCAGAGATTTGGGCATTATTTCAGACCCGAGCGAAGCGATAGTCGGTGCCGAGCTTGACAAATACACCGATGAAGAGCTCGTCGAAGAGGTCGTCAAATATTCCGTTTATGCCCGTGTTCAGCCCGAGCATAAGACAAGAATAGTCAAGGCATGGAAAGCGCGCGGCATGGTTACGGCGATGACGGGCGACGGTGTCAACGACGCTCCGTCAATCAAGGCCTCCGATATAGGTATCGGAATGGGTATCACGGGTACCGATGTTACAAAGGGCGTGGCTGATATGGTTCTCGCCGACGATAACTTTGCCACAATCGTTCATGCCGTTGAAGAGGGCAGAAAGATTTATGACAACGTATGCAAGGTGCTTCAGTTCCAGCTTTCAACGAACCTTTCCGAGGTTCTCATAATGTTCATTTCGTCCATTCTCGGCTTTAATCTTCTCGGTGCAGTGCATCTTCTCTGGATTAATATGGTCACCGACTCTCTCCCGGGGCTTGCCCTCGGAATGGAAAAGGCAGAGGGCAACCTCATGAAGCGTAAGCCCAGAGCGACAACCGACGGTATTTTCTCTCACGGCGCAGGCTTCGATATGGTCTGGCAGGGTGTATATCTTGCTTTAGCAGAGCTTGCCGCATACTTCATCGGCTACCGCCTTGAAATGGGCACGCTCTCAGGCTGTCTCTTCACCGATACACCGTGCGCCAACGCAATGGCTATGGCGTTTCTCACCGTCAATTTCGCCGAAATGTTCTGTGCTATCAATATGCGTTCGAGAACCGGCTCTCTCTTCTCAAAGAGTATGTTCAAAAATATGAACTGGTGGCTCGTGGGTGCATTCTTTGCGACAACAGCTCTCACTCTTGCCGCCGTCTATATCCCCGGACTTCGTGACGTATTCGGCATTGAGCAGATTTCAATGCGCTGGAGCAGTGACGGCTTCGACCTTGAAGAGCTCACTATTTCCGCTCTTCTTGCTCTCTCAACGATTCCCGTCTTTGAAATCGGTAAGGGACTCAGACGTATTTCGATGAAGAAAAAAGGCGAATAAAAATTAAAAAGGGCGGTGCTTCGGCATCGTCCTTGATATGACTGTATAGGAGAATGAGAAATATGTTTTTACAGACAGACCTGCCGCAAAAGGGCGAAACCGTTGCGGTTATGAAAACAAATATGGGCGATATTAAAATAAGACTTTTTCCGGACAAGGCTCCGAAAGCGGTTGAAAATTTTGTCACCCATGCAAAAGAGGGATATTATGACGGTCTTATTTTTCACCGTGTAATAAACGACTTTATGATTCAGGGCGGCGACCCGACAGCAACGGGTTGCGGCGGCGAGAGTATATGGGGCACTGCCTTTGAAGATGAATTTGACATATCTCTTCATAATCTCAGAGGTGCTCTTTCAATGGCAAATTCAGGTCCGAACACAAACTCAAGTCAGTTCTTTATCGTTCAGGCTAAGCAGGTACCCGAAACAATGCTCTCTCAGATGAAGGAGCTTTCCGACAGAGGCTTCCCCAAGGAAATAACCGCCGCATACGAAAAGCTCGGCGGAACACCCTGGCTCGACTATAAGCACACCGTTTTCGGACAGGTGTATGACGGCATGGAGGTTGTCGATTCCATAGCCGCCGTCAGATGCTCGGCGGGTGACAGACCTATGTTTGATGTTACGATAGAAAAAATCGAAATATCCGAAGCCGAATAAAACAGCATAGATTAAAACAGGACTTGCCGCAGGTTTTTGCCCGTGACAAGTCCTTATTTGTTTTATTCTGTTACCATTTTACCGAAACAAGAGTGCCTCTGAGTGTGCAGAATGTGTCCTGCATATAGTTGCTTCTCACCGATTCTGCAAAAGCCTGAGCCATTTCCGTATTCGGGAACACAATCGAAAAATCAAGCGTCATATCATTCGGAGAACAGAGCTCCTTGCCGAGCTTGAAGCCGTTGAGCCACCAGTGGCAGTCGCTCTTTTCAAAAATCAGTTTTTCACCGACGGAGAGTGACATTGACATATTCATTTCGCTGTCACAGCAGTTATAGTAAGTGCCCTTTGCGCCTTTTTCACGGTTGTATATACCGACTTCCGCACCGTTTGTTATAAGGTAATTGCCTTTCCAGACCTGAATGAGCCATTCTTTTTCGTCGTAGTTAAACTTGAAACGGCGGGTAATGTAGTTAAAAAACGGTGTTGTGTAGCAGAAAATATCATAGAGCAGGTCAAAGCCGAAATTACGCATCCAGCTATTGACGGTGGCATAGACAATCAGCTCATAAACAGAGCATTCATAACCAAGGGAGAGGATTCCCTTTTGGTGACTTCCGTATGCGATGCCGTCTTTAGTGAAGAAAATATCAACTCCGACGCTTTCGTTTGTACCGTCAAGATAATCTGCGGTTACGTAAACACGGTAAATACCGTTATTTCCGTAGGGCTTCGTGCTGACGGTAACCTTTTCTATTCCGCTCAGGTATGCGCCGAAGAAATGCAGAACGTTCGCAAGAACGTCGTTACCGTTTTTGCGGCACTCGTCCCTGAGATTATATACAGTGTTTCTGAGGGCGGTTGTGTCTGCGTCGGTGGTCTCATAGAAAAATTTGAGACCGGTTGCGTTGAGCGGAAGATTTTGGAAAAGATTGATAATATCGAGACCTGAGTTTTCGTATATGTAGTTACAAAGGTCAACTGCAATACCGTCTTCAAATTCAACGTCGAGATTATTGTCAGGTAGAATACGGTTTTTCGTGATAAAATTTCCGGCGGAAATCAAGCCGTACATCAGGGAGAATAAATCGGTTTTCGGTGAGGCGAGCATTTCAAACGAAACGGTTGCGTTTCTTCTGAGCAAATCCGTGTCGTATGCATAAGAGCTGAAGCCGAGTGCGGAAAATAAAATAACCGCAGTAAGTAAAAGCGAAAGTGCTTTTTTAAGTTTTTTCAAAAAAATCCCTCCTCGTTTGTTGTTATCATTATATACCTTTATTGCGGAAAAGGCAAATATAATTATATCGAAGTATTTAACTTTAAAAGTCCGGTGCTGTTAAAACTTGTCTTAAAATGTCAACTTGTTATGGTACACTTGATGGGTGACAAATAAAAAAGAAAATTCAACTCAAATATGATATGATGTTAATAACCACAAAAACGTCAAACATAAGGAGTTGAATTTTCGTGATTAGTTTATCATCAAAAGCCCATTTTCGTCAACGGGTAATTAAGTATTCAGAGAAATATGGAGTAACAAAAGCAGCCAACAGGTATAGAATAAGTCGAAATGCAATATACGAGTGGAAAGCAAAGTATGACGGTAGCTGGAAAAGTCTGATAGACAAGTCACACAGACCGCATCATCACCCGGCAGAACACAGT
>JAZUDT010000013.1:0-4688 GCA_045639785.1 Acutalibacteraceae bacterium
TTGACGAAAATGGGCTTTTGATGATAAACTAATCACGAAAATTCAACTCCTTATATTTGACGTTTTTGTGGTTATTAACATCATATCATATTTGAGTTGAATTTTCTTTTTTATTTGTCACCCATCAAGTGTACCATAACAATATCTGCAAAGAATGAAAATTAAAATAAAAATTTTTTGACCGAAATTTCTCCGTATGTGCTATAATATATACACAGAAAACGAAAGGAGATTCGATATGCCTTTTATTAACACAAAAACAAACACCGTCATTACCCCCGAAAAAGAACTCTCTCTCAAGGAGAAATTCGGCAGAGCAATCTCAATTTTAGGCAAGGGCGAAGGCTGGCTGATGCTTAATTTTGAAGATAACCGCAATATGTGGTTCAAGGGCAGAAACGATATGAAAATCGCAATAGTCGAAATCAGCCTTTTCGGCAAGGCCACCGAAAACGCATACGACAGAATGACCGGAGAAATCACAAAGATTATTTCCGACGAGCTCGGCGTTTCACCCGACTGTGTATATGTGAAATATGACGAGGTGAAATACTGGGGCTGGAATTCGAGCAACTTCTGACAGACGGGACTGCCGCATTCAAAAACAATAATACAGAAAACGGGATTTTAAAGTGTATCAGAGTGAGTGATAACTTTAAAATCCCTTGTTTTTGTATAAATTTGTAAAACTGCTTGTTTTCCGAGAATTTTATTTCTGTATCTTGATTATCCCAAAAACAGCACGAGAGTTGCAAGCGCAACCAGGAGCTGACACGTAACATTTGATATTTCGAGTGCCCAGTGCACTCTTGCATTTTTAAGGTCCGCCTTGATTCCGACAAGGCAGAGAGAAACGAAAAAGCATATCGCAAAAGCGCACAGTATTATCGGTATAAGCATGCCTTTTCTCACTGAGAGGCTGATTAAAGAGGCGTATATCATGATATAGCCCGCCGCACCGATGAGAACGGCAACGGTGTTGAATTTTCCCGTTATGCGCCACATAATCAGCAAAACTGCCGCCGTCACAAGAAGCACGATAAGGGAGCCGACTGCGGTAATGCCGAGAACATAGCCCGCAAGTGAAATACCCGACAGCAGAATACCCGTATTCACAAAGGACACAAGGTTGACGGGCATTTTGAATTCCATTTTTCCCAGACCGACAAGAAGCTTTACCGTCGGAATGGCAAGCCCGAACACAAGCGAGAGCACAGCCCCCGCCGCAAAAATGCAGAATACTGCCGTGTTCATCTTACCGTGCATATTCTTCATCAGAGTAATTACGGTAATTGAATATAAAACCGGATTAATATAGTCAAACAGACCGAGTGCGACGGAAAATTTACCCGTTATGCCGCTTTCGTTTTTATCATCATTCATAGTTCCACCTCATAATTTAACGGTTTCAGGGTGTCCTCACGAATACCCCAAAACCGTTTTTATTTATTCAAAATTCAGAATATCCGTAAAGCCTGTTATTTCAAATACTTCCATAATGTCCGCACAGACGTTTTTGAGAGTCATTTCACCTTGATTATTCATTTGCTTGCGGGCATAAAGGATTACCCTCAGACCGGCGGAGGAAACGTATTCGAGTTTTTCAAAATCGAGCACAAGCTCTGTCACTCCTGCGAGTGAATTTTTAATCTCCGCTTCAAAAACCGGTGCGCTCGTCGTGTCAAGTCTTCCCGAAAGGCTTATTACAAGCTTACTGCCGTTTATATTTTTTACTATATCCATATTGTGATATCCTCCTTTTAAAACTCAAGCGAGTCTGTTCTTTCGAGAAGCTCGGCGATATTCTTTCTGCAAAGCTCAATATCACGTCTGCCCGCTTCGGTGTTGAAGCCGTTTCGCCTTATTGTTCTTCTCATCATTCTCGTATAGCCGATAAGACGTGCTTTATCCGAAATTTCTCTGAGCTTTTCTCCGTCGTCCGTACCGAAATAAAGGCGCAGCGTCTTGTCCCATATCTTTTCGGTTATCTCACGCTTAATGCCGAGGAAGCTCTCGACAATGCTGTGGTCACCCTCACTGTAGCCGACGTATGCAAGGAAAATCGAGGCAAATTCAAACACGGGATTGCCGTAGCAGAGAGTGTCCATATCTATAAGCAGAACCTCTCCGTTCTGAAGCATAACATTCTTGACGTGGAAATCACCGTGAAGCATGTGCGTATTTTTCGGCACGGCATCAACAAGCGCATACAGCTTATCGCCCTGCTCCTTCGGCAGATAGTCCTGCAAAAATTTTGCCCAGTCGAGCGCAACCGCCTTCATATCGGGCATCTGGTCCTCTTTGACCTCTGTGGAGTGAATCTTTTTAAGCAGGTCAACATAAAGTCCGACGTATTTGTCGAGATTTTCCGGCTCGGCGGCAATGAGCTTTGCAAAGGATTTTGCATTGAGAAGCTCAAAAACAGAGCCGTAACCGTCGCCGACCTTGACAACGTCATAAGGTATAGCCGTAGGGATACCGAGAATGAAAGCGGCTCTTGCGAGCTCACGCTCACGCTGAATATCGGCAAGGCTGTCGGGGTTAAGATAAACCTTGATAATTGTGTCGTCGTCAAGGCGGTAAACCTTACCGTTAGCCCCCTGCCCTATCACTTCACAGCCATCGACTGACAGGCGGCGATAGGCTTTTTCTATTGTTATCATTTCAGTAAAGCCGGTCATATCGAAGATGTCATAAACCTCCGACGAAACATTGACTATTTTCATATCGGGATTGTTTTTACGTATGCGCAGCATTACTCTGAGGCCTGCGCTTGAGATATACTCCAGCTTTTCGGCGTCTATAACAAGACTTTCGTATGTATCTGATGACAGTATTTCGGTAATTTCGGCATCTGTCTGAGCCGAATTCGACGAGTCGATTCTTCCTTCGAGATAAACGGTAAGAGCACCGTTATTATTTTCTGATTTCATACAAGCACCTCCGGATAGTCTTTAAAAATATATCTGACGTGTTCAAGGTATTCCTTATAAGCGGCATAATCTGAAAGCTCAATGAGATATTTGGCTATTGTCGAATAATACCAGCACTGCTTAACGGGATTTTTCTGATTGAGCGCAAGCCACACCTTATCGCCGATTTTTTCATACTCACGGCGAAATGAGCGGATATTCGAGAGCTTATCGCCCAGCCACATCATTTTTACGCCGATGTCCTTTGTATTCTGAAGAATGAGCAGTGTTTCTTCTTTTCTGAGCTCCCACGTTTCGGCGGCGGGTCTGTCTTCACGTTTTTCCTCTGTTTCGGTCATGACGAGAAGCGCAACACGCTTTCCGAAATGTTCACGGATTTCTTCGAGAGTGGTATCGGTGTCCTCAACCGTATCATGGAGCACTGCGGCGGCGAGCACCTCTTTGTCGTCGGTCATTGTGCCGACTATTGCCGCAACCTCCATAGGGTGAAGTATATAGGGTGAATTGCAGAGCTTTCTCACCTGACCGCTGTGCTTTTCCGTTGCGAAGCATACAGCTTTTTCAAAAATATCCATATTACCTCACTCTCTTCACCATTGTAAAAATATTTTTTCCGTCTTTTCTTTCATAGCCGACCTTATCCATACTTTTTTTAACCATGAAAATACCCAGTCCGCCGATGTTTCTCTCCTCAGCCGAGAGCGTAATATCAGGGTCATCTTTGGCAAGCGGGTCAAACGGTATTCCCTCATCGAAAAAAACTATAACGGCGTTTTCATCTTCGATGCATACCGAAACGGTAACTTCGCCCTCCCCCTCAGGGTATGCGTAATGCGCCACATTGACGAAAATTTCTTCAACGGCAACGGTAATCTGCATTGAAGCTTTTAACGAAGCACCGCACAAATCAAGGTTTTCCTCGACAAAACCGATTGCGTCGGAGAGAGAGGCATCGTTTGCCCGAAATGTTTTCTGCGCCAAGATTTCACCGCCTTTCAAGCAACAGTATTGTATATTATATTATCACAGTTTGTCCGGTGTTTGCAATAGTTAAGGGGAATTTAAGGCAAACAAAGGGGAAATATAAAGCAAACAAACGGTGCAGAAAATTTCGCAAGAATTTTGCGGGATTTGTTGCTGTTTTTCACTTTGAGCTATTGACAAAACGTAAAGCCGAAAGTATAATTAAAAAGCTAACATTTGCTGGTGTGGCGGAATAGGCAGACGCAAAGGACTTAAAATCTCGAATGCAATTTCTCATTGAAAGTCCCGAAACCCTTGATATATAAGGGCTTCTGAAAAATTTTCCGCCGAAAAATCGGCAAGTGACATCAAAAATGACATCATTTTTCCACGGACAATTTAATACGCTGGTGTGGCGGAATAGGCAGACGCAAAGGACTTAAAATCCTTCGGTGGCAACATCGTACCGGTTCGACCCCGGTCACCAGCACCACTGAAACCCTTGATTTTCAAGGGTTTCAGCCATTTTTAGGGCAAAATTTTGTGCTGTAATTTTTCAGTAAAAACTGCCCGATTTTAAGCTTTTTTACGCATCTTAAGAATTTTTCGATGCCCTCAAACCCTTGATATATAAGGGATTGAGGGTTTTTCTGATGACAATCGTGATGTCACTCAGAGTTTTAATCTTCATCCAAAATGGATAAAATAGCATTTGCAGAGTTGATTTTTGAGTCAAAATCAAGGTGCGTATAGATATTTGATGTGGTGGAAATATCGCTGTGTCCGAGCCAC
>JAZUDT010000014.1:0-23849 GCA_045639785.1 Acutalibacteraceae bacterium
GGTTTTATACATCCACCATTTTCCGTCACGGAGCTTCCAACATTTTTCAAAGCTTCCGATATTCGTTAATTCGGGAGTTTTGGAACGCTTGCTGTTGGCAACTTTATTAAAGCTGTCGTAATTTCCCTTAAGAGCAAGATTGGAAAAATAGTCATCCTCAAATTTTACATCTTCATAAGTCAGATCCGAGCCGATTGGTTTTACCCAATAATTATCGGTTATGGTTGCTGCATTAACCTGAATAACAGTTGAAATAACATCTCGCTCGGTAAGTCTTAAAGCCTTTTTAAGAAGTCGGGAGTTGGCACGGTGAGAATCTATTGCACGGGTTTCAAGCCACATATTCAAATCTGATACCCGACGTAAAAACATCGGTAATAAAGACTCATTTACGACAGTAAGGTTGTTGTCTTTCCATTCAGCCGTAATTGTGTTGCCTGACATAATATAATAATTGCTGTTAGTGTTCACCGTTATCCTCCTCTCAGAACAAGATTTTATTGCAATATGCTTTAGCTACTCGTATTATATCATAAACATAAATATCTTTCAACATCTTAATTGTACCAAAAATCTCATTTAAAACCGTATCTCGGAACAAAAAACGAAGTGACCCTCATATAAAGCTAAAAACCGAGCCTTATATCAACCGGTAAGGCTCAGTTTTTTTATTTTTGAAACGTATTATTTATCCAAATCAACGAAGAAATCATCATATTGGCAACAATAATATTTCTTTAATTCTATCAGTACGCTGATTTTAATATTCAACTCGCCGGCTTCATATTTTGCGTAAGTTGATCTGCCTATATCGCACCCTCGACGTTGTAATTCAACACAAAGCTTTTCTTGTGAAATTTTATTTCTTATACGGAGATTTCTGAGGTTATCTCCCATGTTCCTGTCGCATCTGATTTTTTGCTCCATGATTCTTCTCCATTCTGACCGGTATCGGTTGCAAACAAATACATTGTATGGTAATATGGAGCAAAATATTGTCCGCTATACTGGTCAGAATGGAGAATATCTGAAAATGAAATGTTGCACATTTTTCGGACACAGAGATACACCAAAAGAAACAGAGCCGACACTGCGGACGGCTCTTGAGGATTTAATTCTTAATAAAAATGTTGATACTTTCTATGTCGGCAATAACGGCGGTTTTGACACTATGGTACGCCTGGTGCTGTCGGATTTATCAGCTATATACCCGATAAAATACTATGTTGTTTTAGCATATCTGCCGAAAACAGAGCTCAGCTACTCCGAGCACACCGTTTTTCCGGAGGGCATCGAAACCGTGCCGCCACGCTTTGCAATATCATACCGTAATAAATTTATGATTGACAAATCGGATTATGTCGTGACTTATGTCAGATACCCTTTCGGCGGTGCGGCAAAGTTTAAAGAGCTTGCCGAAAAGAAAGGCAAAATTGTAATTGAATGCAATCAGTTTAAGAATTACTGATAATCTTTAACCTTTGCGTCTGTTCTGTACTGTATCGTCAGCTCTTTTTCTCATTTCACCGTAAAGCTTCACCGAATCAGGGTGACCGCAGAATGCATCTGACCCGGGCTCGTTGAGAAGTCCCATATACTGATAACAGAGTATCTCTTCCACGTATGGCGACACAGCTTCAATCTGCTTTTCAATCCGTTCGGCAGGTGCGGGAATAAGAGCTGAGCGATATACTGCGCCCTCAAAGGTGAAAAGCTCAATGTCAGCCCAGATTTTGCTTTTTCCCGCTTTGTCGTGCGCTTTTTTCAGCCTTTTGAAATAGCGTGCTGTCTGTTTTGGGGAAGATTTTTTAACGCCGACCTCGTCCTGGTATGCGATAAAGTCAACATTCATTTCCTTTAACTGCCGGACATATTTTCTGCCGGTTATGGCTAATTTTGTCCCAAATGGGGCAATAAGTGTTTTTGTCCCGGGAGCGATTCTCTGCGCCTCGGCGGAATATGCGTTCACATATTTCACAAAGCTTTTGCCGAAATGACCGATAATGCAGGTTTCGTCTGGAAAATACCAACCGTAAAACGAGGTATGCGAGCCGTATTTTTCCCACAGCTCTTTCATTGCCCGAAACGCTCTTTCGCATACGGCGTCGGATTTCATATTGTCGGCGGGCTTTTTCCAATTTCCGTAGAAGCCGCAGGAAATGAAAACCTTTATTCCGTATTCGTCTGCGGCAGAGAGAAGCTCGCCTATGGGGTCTTTGCACTCCATATCGGCAAACGGGAAAATATCCGTGTCAAAATAGCAGTATTCATCATCGTCATAGACAATGGCGGTGTTCATAAGCACAAGATATTTCATTTTTAGCGTTGCAATTTCCGCAACCTTTTTATGCCACTGCTCTGCGGTGAAGGTGCGGCAGGTGTCATTCCAGTACTTGCCCTCAGCCGGTGAATGGTGGCGAAACTCAAACCATGAGCCGGTAATGTTCTTTTTCATTTCTTTCACCGTTTTTTCGCTCAGTATTCTCTTGAAATTCTTTCTTCCGCTTCCTCACGGGTAATAAGTCCCGAATTACAGTCAGCCATAATCTGAACGTCCTTGTCCTTTAAGCGGTAGAACTCCCACACAATCCATGCAAGTATGCAGCCGATGGTGGGCACGAGCGCATAGAAGAACCACAGGGAATTAAGTGCGTGAGAGGACTGAACAACACCGGATTCCTCAAGTGCCTTGAAGCTGTCAACCTCGACCATCTGCCAACCGACAGATTTGAGACCGAGCAGGAAGAGCCCGAGTGCGCCGGAAACGGCGGCGGTGAGCTTTGCAACAAAGGTCTGAATGGCGAACGTGATTCCCTTTGCCTCAATTCCGGTCTTGTATTTTCCGTATTCGGCACAGTCGGGTGTGAAAAGAGCCATTGCTATTGAAACGACCGCAAGAGGAATACTGCGAAGCACCGAGAGGATAATAAATCCGATAATCGAATTGTATCCGACAAAATACATAATGACGCCGAGTATTGACACAAGAGCCATTGACGCACGGTAAAGCTTCATTTTGTCATATTTTCTGATAAGGTGAGGTATCAGCAGTGATACAATCGCAGAGGGCGCAACGCCGAGTGCGGAAACGACCAGCGAGAAAAGCGAATTATTGAACAGATAGTATGACACATAAAGATTCAGTGAGCTCTGAATGTTGAGAGCGGCATAAAAGAAATAGCCAAGGTAATAAATGAGCAGATACTTATTGTGCACCAGATATTTGAACATGGCACGCACGGTGAAGGTCTCCTCCTCGGGGGAATGATACCTCTCCCTGAGCTTGAATGAGGCGGGCTGCATAGTGGCATACGCAAGAACGCACAGCACAACGGCGATAACCGAATAGCCCAAGCCTATTTTTTCCGACACAAGCACGGTGGCGACAACCGTTGTGATACCGACACCCACGTATGTCCATATACTCTTATACGAAATGACCGTGTTTCTCTCGTCAAGGTTGTTGGTCATTGAAGTCACAATCGCAAAAATCGGCACGTCGCAGAGCGTGTATGCGGCATCCCACAGCATATATGTAACCGCAAACCATGCAAGCTTTGCCGTCTCGCCGAATGCGGACGGGATAAAGAAAATCAGCACGGTGCATATCGGAATGAGAATGGTGGACACTCTTATCCAGGGAAGATATTTTTTTCCGCTCTTAAATCTGACTTTATCGAAGATAACACCGAAAATGGTATCATTCACGGCGTCCCATACCTTGACAATGCCCATTACGGCGGCGGACTTTATCGGGTCAATGCCCTGAAACATAAGGTAGGTGACAAGATAAGTGGAGACAAGCGTATAGATGATATTCTGCCCCGCAAAATAGGAGTAATAGGACATTCTTTCACCCTGCGTCGTTGACCACCCGGGTTTTGTTGCGGTGATTTTGTTATAGAGATTTTTTATCATTATTCTTCCCTGCCTTTTGAATTATAGTAGCGGTATTCGTCTGACGAAAGAAAACACTGTTTTTGCGGCACACCAATAAAGGTCGGTGCCGAATGAAAAAGTGTCAGGTATTCGCACCTGTCAGCTTTCTTTTCACTGCCGAGAACGCAAGAAAAATATAACCGATGACCGGTATTTTCAGCCACCTGATTTTACGCTTCAGCTCTTCGTTCTCTTTGGAGAGTTCATCGTTCTTTCTCTTTTTCTTTTCGAGCCTTTTTTTAGAGGTTCTGAGCTGTTTCTTCAAATATGCTTTCGATGAGTCCTCATAATCTGAACCTATTTTGTACATAGACACGATGTTATTGAGTATGTAACCCATTTCTTCCTGCGTAATTTCACTCTTCGCATACCCAACGCCACCGTTACAGGTTGCTTCAATTATGTTTTTCCACATTGAATAATAATCGAGGCTGTAAAACTCTTCTACAGATTCTCTCGCTTCACGTGAAAGTCTGTCACAAACCTCTTTGTTCTCAAAAATCGAAACTATCGCATCTGCGGCGGCAAAAACGTCTCTCTGAGGTACACTTATGTAGCCCTTACCGCTTCTGAGCATTTCAAGATACGGTAAATCGTATATTACGAGCGGTATTGCGTATGCCTTACTTTCGGCAACAGTCATAGGAAATGACTCCGTGACCGATGTGACAAGATGAACCCTTGCCCGTGAATAATATCTTTCAACGTCATTAATGAACGGAAGTATCTCAATATTGCCGGCTACGCCGTAATCGGCTATCATATTCTTAAGCTCCTCAAGCTTGTCATCTTCACCCGAACAAGCCATGAGCAGTTTTATGTCGGGTATTTTCTGCTTGACTATTGATATAATTTTGACAACATCATCATACTGCTTTGAAGAACGCTCAAGACGGCCGAGCCAGACAATTTCGTTGCCGAGCTTATCAAGCGGATTAATCGGCTCGAGAATATTCGGAACATAGGTGGCGTTACAGCCGAGGAGATTGAGAAATGCCTCATCGGTGCGTGAAAGCACGGTTATCACGTCAATAATCTTATAAACCTCAAACCGTCTGTGGAAAAAATGAGAACAGGTCATGAGGGCATTAGTTGAAAATTCATGCTTTGTCAGAATAAAATTCATTCCGAGACTTTTGCAGAATATGAAGTCATAGGCAAGAAAGGCGACAGACGCGGCGTTATAAAGCATAAGCTTAATGTCATATTTCAAGGCTGTTTCCCTGATTATTTTCGCTCTTTCGCTGTAATAAACCTTGCCTTTCTCGACACACGGCGGCAAAACCACTCTGATAACCTCAGGCGGAATAGGATATTCGCCGTCTTTATCATATTCGTCCGTGAACAGAACTACACGGTAGCCCATGCTCACATATACGGGCAGAAGCAGTGACAGAACACGCTGAACACCGCCGTTCTTCATTCTCAGATAATACACACCTATTGTCTTCACGTCATCAAGCTTATTGATTCCGATAATTTTTGAAGAATGAAGCCGGTTTGCCATTTCACCTGTAACCGACAAGCCGTATTTTCTTCCGATAGCGTCGAGGACATAGTCAATGCCCCATTTGTCGCACACATAGTCAAACGCCCGTCCGCAGTCATGAATATCAACCTTTGTGAACCACTTGTCAATGCAGTCAAAAAACAGTCTGTCCTTTAAAGACAGGGCGGCTTCATAATAATCTCCGCTCAAGCCTTTTTTCTCGGCGTAATTGATAATTTCTTCAGACACATCACAAAGATAGCCGTAAGCAAAGAATTTATCAAACAGCATGATATTTCCGCCGGTACTGCCGACACCGAAATTGTAGTTATAAAGAGGTGCAGTGTCTATACCCCGATAACTTTTCGCATACAATGCGACGGGGAAAAACAGCAGAAGGTCATTAGCTTTCATATATACTCCGTCTTTAAAATCAGCCATTGCTTTTTTGCAGACGGAAGCTGAAAAGACCTTGTTCCAAAGCGTAAATTTATAAAGGTTGTTGCAGAAGCAACCCAAAAAGACATCCTCACCCTCAAGTCTTCCGAAATAGGGCGAAATGAGCTTTTGATTATATTCTACCCTTGCGCTGTCTGAATTTTCACTGACAACCCTTGCGTTAAAATGAATAATATCGGCAGCTTCTCTGCTTATCTCGTTTTTCAGAATTTCAAGAGCAAATAGCTCAAGCTTATCGTCACTGTCAATGAACATGATATATTCGCCGTTTGCTTCTTCAATTCCTTTTTTGCGGGCCGTAAATGCACTTGAAGTGCTGTCAAGCCGGATACTCTTAAATTTATTTTCTTCGCAAATTAATCCGTATTCGCTGATAATGTCGGAAGTCGAATCGTCTGAATTATCATCGACAACTATCAGTTCAAAATCACCGCAAGTCTGTTTTAATACACTGTCGATAGAATTTCTTATTCTGTCCTCTCTGTTGTGCACCGGCATAATCACCGAAAAAAATGGGCTGGTTTTCATAAATTTCTCCATTCTTATTTCCTGAAAAGCTGTTTTATTTTTCTCGGGATAAACGTAATAAATCTGCCTGCCTTGTAGGCAAAGGAATCGGTTATCGCCTTGTTTTTTTCTTTCAGAGCCTCATTCTTTTCTCTGAGGCTGTTATTTTTTTCTCTGAGACTGTTGTTCTTTTCTTTGAGAGATGCGCACTTTTCCCTGAGTTCTTCCGTGCGTTCAAGGTATTTGCTGTTCTTTTCTCTCAGCTTGTTGATTTTTTCGCTCTGCGCTCTGTTTTTTTCACGTGAAGCCGAGAGCTTTTCCGCCCTTTCGGCAGCTTTAATGTATGCGCCGATGTATTCTTTTCTTATCAGCCTTGCTTCGCACACTTCAATAAGCTCTGTGTCTCCGCCGAAAAAGTAATCAATGAAATCTGAAATTGTTTTTTCTTTCTGCTTCACCGTTTTAAGCCTGTTTTCAAGAGCACTCCGCTTATCTTCACTCTCTTCCCTCTCTATCTGAGAAGAAAGCTTTTCTTTCATCAGCTCACTGTGAAGAAAACAGAAATTCATTTTATCATAAAACTCTTCTTTGGTCACAGACAGCCAGGGCTCTTCCCCGAACCACTGCCTGACCGAATCGGAAAAATTCTTGTTTTCGCCCTGCTGTGAGCCGTATTTGATATGACGGCACGCAAAGGCGATAAAGCTTTCCCCGAGCTCTTTATCAAGTTCCTTTTTGACTAAAAAGTCATAGAGCTCTTTCAAAACGGTGACAATGTCTTCACTCGACTTTTTTCTGGAGGTTGAAAGAGACGAGGTATCATAGTTGCGCCTTATCGTGACAAGGTCTTCACGGATAAAAACGATTTTTCCGGCGGAAAGTCTTGCCGCCTCTGTGAAAAAGAGGTCGTTTGCGCTTCTTGTCGAAGAAAATCTCAGATTGTTTTCTCTGACAAAATCGGTCCGGTACATTTTGTTCTGCGGCGAAACGTCAAATGCCGTGAACACATTTGAAAAATCTCTGAAAGTATATACTCCGTCGGAGCTGATATCTTCACCCTGCGAAAACGATGAAAGCTTATCCGTGCCTCCGAAAAGATAATCTGTCTTCATTGCAGAGCAGACGCCCATGTCCGCATTGCTTTCTTCCATACGGTTAAACAGTCTTTCGAGCATAGTGCTGTCGCACAGGTCATCGGAATCGAAAAACATTATGTATTTTCCGTTTGCGCTGTCAAGCCCCCTGTTTCTTGCAATTCCGGCACCCGGTGTTTTCTCCGTCAGAAGACGCACACGGCTGTCACTTTCCGCACAACGTTCGATAATCCGGGCACCCGAATCCGTCGAGGCATTGTCAACAAAAATAAATTCACACCCGTCAAGGGTCTGATTCAAAAGGCAGTCCATCAGTTCTTCAGCATACTTTTCCGAGTTATAAAACGGAATTATAACGGAAACTTTGATTTCTTCAGTCATGGATAGCACCCCCGTTTTCTAAGAAATTATATCACGGTATTACATTAGCGTCAATATATTTATTATATAGATGTAAGCCTGTTCACACCTGCGTATTTTTGCTCATAATGCCGTTTGTTATGGACTTTTAATGCCGTGTGTGATAAAATTATATCGAAAATCAAGACAAAGGAATAAACAAAAGCATGAAGCCGAATATTATCTTTTATTTTTCCGACCAGCAGCGTTATGACACCGTCAACGAAACAATTACGCCGAATCTTACAAAGCTTGCCGCAGACGGAGTCGATTTTGAAAACTCATTCACCTGTCAGCCTGTGTGCGGACCGGCGAGAGCCTGTCTCCAGACGGGTGTTTATGCCACGCAGAACAAATGCTTCAGAAACGGCATTTCTCTGCCCGAAAACATAAAGCCGCTCGCCGCATACTTTAACGAGGCGGGCTACGAGACTGCTTATGTGGGCAAGTGGCACCTTGCCTCCGACAGCTTCCCGAGCATAGGCTTTAACTGCGAAAAAACGGCAATTCCCGAAGAGAGAAGAGGCGGCTATAAGGATTGGTGGTATGCCGCAGATGTGCTTGAATTCACCTCTCACGGCTATGACGGCTATGTCTTTGACGGGAACAACAACAAGGTCGAGTTCAAGGGCTACCGTGCGGACTGTATAAACGATTTTGCGCTTGAATACATTGAGCAGAAGAGCTCGGACAAGCCGTTTTTCATGTTCGTTTCCCAGCTTGAGCCTCATCATCAGAACGACCGCCACCGCTACGAGGGACCGAAAGAAACCGTCGAAAAGTTCAAAGACTACCCCCTGCCGGAGGATTTGACGTTCATGAAAGGCGACTATAAGGAAATGTACCCCGACTACATTGCCGCAATAAACAGGCTTGACGAAAATGTGGGCAGACTCGTTGAAAAGCTTAAAGAAAAAGGGCTCTATGAAAACACGGTGATTATATACACGAGCGATCACGGCTCGCATTTCAAGACGAGAAATTCCGAATACAAACGCTGTTGCCACGACAGCGCAGTGCATACACCTCTGATAATCAGCGGAGGTGCGTTCAGAGGCGGTGTGAAGGATTCAAGACTTGTCAGCCTTATTGATATTCCGCCCACGCTCCTTGACATTGCAGGAATTGAAATTCCCGAAAGCTTTATGGGCAATTCTCTGCTGAAAGAATATGAAAGCGGAAAAGAGCGTGACTGTGTATTCATGCAGATTTCGGAAAGTCAGTGCGGAAGAGCAGTGAGAACGAAGAAATACAAATATTCCGTCCGTGCCCCCGGAACGGGAGAGTTCATATCCTCATCGAAAATATACTTTGAAGATTTCCTCTACGATTTGGAAAAGGACCCGCTTGAAAAAACAAACCTCGTAAAAAGC
Organism: Acutalibacteraceae bacterium; assembly: GCA_045639785.1. Classification (GTDB taxonomy): domain Bacteria; phylum Bacillota; class Clostridia; order Oscillospirales; family Acutalibacteraceae; genus UBA6857. The sequence continues at coordinate 9,261 of JAZUDT010000014.1, forward strand.
CCAAAATATGCACAGGTCAGAAAGGAAATGAAAAAACTGCTTCTGCGTGAAATGAAAAATGCCGGCGAAAAAGAACCGCTGATTTTGCCTGCACTGAAAACAAACAAAATATAGCCGAGGCATACGAAACAGCTATGGAATATGAATTGATAAGAAGCCGTAGAAAAACAATTTCCGCCCGTGTCACAGACGGAAAACTGACAGTGAACGCTCCGCTGAATATGCCGCTGAGCGAAATTGAGTTTTTCCTGCTCTCAAACGAAAGCCGAATTTTAAAAATGCTCGAAAGAAGCGAAGAGGTCAGGCGAAAAGCCGAAAGCGACGGTATTCTCTCGCCTCGGGAAATAGACGAGCTTGCCGAAAAAGCGTTGTCGGTGATTCCTCAAAAAGCCGAATATTATTCAAAAATTATCGGCGTCAGCTATAACAAAATCACAATACGGAATCAGCGCACACGCTGGGGGAGCTGTTCGTCAAAGGGTAATCTTAACTTTAACTGCCTTCTGATGCTCACTCCCGACGAGGTTATTGACGCCGTAGTGGTGCACGAGCTTTGTCATCTGAAAGAATTAAACCATTCAGAAAGCTTCTACCGTGAGGTGAGAAAAGCTTATCCCGAATACGATAAATGGAACGGCTGGCTCAGAAAAAACGGTGCGGCAATAATGGCACGTATGGGATAGACATATACAGCCTAAATATGTACAATATGATACAAAAACAAATGATGATTGACCGCTAAGACCAATCATCATTTTTTGTTTTATTTTTCCCCGAGAGGTCTGAAAGTAAATCTCAGCTCCTCATTTTTAAGCTTGTGCCTGACATATTTTGCATCGGGTGCGGGTCCGCAGGAATTTGAGCCTGCGCCGAGCATATAGCTGTCAATATGAACAACCGTTGTGTTGAAGCTGTCCAAATCCTCCGGATGCTTTGCTTTGGCACACTGGCAGGAGGTGAAATTGTCTGCGCCGAAAATGAAAGGCTTATCAAGGGCAGTGAATTCAAGTCCCGTTCCGTCCCTGTTTGTGAGGGAGAACACCCTCGTCTGAGTGCGCATTGATGACTCCTGCGGTTTTATGTATTTTTCGTGAAGCTCATCGACTCTGCACTCATATTTTCCGAGCATTGCGTGCTCTTTAAAATCGGGAAGCGACTCTCTGTCGCCGAGACCGAAATAGCTCACACGGTCAAACTCACGGTTCATTTCAAAGCATAAGCCGAAGCGTGGGAAGTGCAGCATAAATTTGCTGCTTTTGCATTTCACCGCCACGTCAATACTTGCGTCACCGTAGATTTTATATGTAATTTCAGCCGTCAGCATCTTCTTCACTTTGATTGTTGACAGAACATATTTATTTGAAATAACAAATGCGTTTTCGGTTTCTGCAATCGGCTTTGAAGAGACAAGCCTCATATATTCCGTGTCAAGCAGACAGCGGTTCCATTCGCCGTAATTTCTGTCGTTATCAAGAGGTGCTCTGAAAAGGCTGATATTGAAGCCGATTCTGCCGACGGGTGCTCTGTTGAGAAGCTCTTTTCCGCCCGTCTTAATGCTGATTATCTGTCCTATGCCGCCGTCATATATAACCTCGCCGTTTTCAACCTCGAACACGAAGAGACCTTCGCTCTTTTTCATCACGGGTTTTTTACTGCCGTGCGTTACCTTTTTGAGCGTTACTCTGTCGCCGAGCTGTTCGCTTGCAATTTCGTTTCCGCTCTCGTCATAATACCTGAGCACAACAGCGTCGTATGCGCCGTAAATATCAAGCTTCACCGTCTTTTTCTCCTGCGGCATAAGCTTTAAAGCAAATTCGCCGTTTTCTTCGTTTTCAATGCTGAGAGCCGACCATCTGACCTTTACGCTCTTTTCGGCAAAAAGATTAATGCTTGAAAACTCTATTTCATTTTCGGAAACGAGCCTTGCTCTTATCGGGCGATAGCAGTTTTTAATCTGGAGCGCGCCCGAATGAGGCGTTCTGTCCGGAAAGAAAAGACCGTCAACGCAGAAACAGCCGTCATGGAATTCTTCATTATGGTCGCCGCCGTAGGTGTATTTGTACTTTCCGCTTTCGTGATACACTGCGTGGTCGGCAAACTCCCACACACAGCCGCCGAGCATATTGTCGGCACGCAGAAAATCACGGACATATCTTTCCGTGTCTCCCGCACCCAGTCCCATAGCGTGAGCGTATTCGCAGAGGAAATACGGCTTGCCGTAATATCTCGGCAATGCACCGCTTCCGTCGGCGATTTTTTCGACGAGATTCTGATGCTGATACATTTCGGATATTACGTCATAAGCCCATCTGCGGGTGCGGCACGCCGCCTCATAATGAACGGGTATATCGCTGAGCTTTTTAAGCTCTCTGTAACAGCAGTCCTGATTGCTTATTCCGTGAGACTCGTTGCCGAGCGACCACATAACTATTGCGGGGTGGTTTTTGTCTCTGTGATACATTCTGAGCACTCTGTCAAGGTAATGACCTTTCCACGCAGGATTATCAGAGCACTCACCCTTGCGAAGCTCAAGCATCACCACACCGTGACACTCGATATCCGCTTCGTCAACAACATATATTCCGTATTCGTCACAAAGGTCGAGAAAGGTCGGGTCGGGCGGATAATGCGAGGTTCTCACGCAGTTGATATTGTATTCCTTAAAGGTTCTTATATCCTTTTCCATATCCGAAACAGTCATATAGTAGCCTGTTTCGGGGTTTGTGTCGTGATGATTGACACCCAGAAGCTTGAGCTTGCCGTTATTGAAAAGAAAAACGGAGCCCTTTATCTCAATATGTCTGAAGCCTATTCTTTTTCTCACCGCCTCAAAAACTCCGTTTTCATTTTCGAGCGTGATTATCAGGTCATACATTTCGGGAACTTCTGCGCTCCACTGATTAACGCAGAGGTCGGCGAAGGTTATTTTTGTCTTTTCCTCAGCGGATATTTTCACCTTGCCGACAGGTGTGCCCTTGTATTCAAGGACTGCACCGACGGTGCACCTGCCCGTAAGCTTCAATGAAATCAGAGCCTCAAGGTCATAAATATTTTTCTCCTTATGCGGCGTTTTCACCTCAATATCGAAAATATAGTTTTCGTCGTATTCGGTGAGAAGAACATCTCTGAAAATTCCGTTATTTCTGAACATATCCTGGCACTCAAGATATGTACCCGTGCACCACTTGTGAACAACAACGGCTATCTCGTTTTTTCCCTCTGTGAGGTATGCGGAAACGTCAAATTCGGCTGTGTTGTGACTGCCCTCGCTGTAGCCGACGTATTTTCCGTTAATGAAAAGGTCGAGCGAGCCGGCAACACCGAGAAATGAGAGACAGCGTGTTTTATCGGCATTTTCAATTTCAAGCGTTTTGAGATACACCGAAACGGGACAGTCCTCGGGAAAATGCGGCGGGTCTGCTTTGAACTGATACCTGACATTGACGTAATACGGCTTTTCATAGCCGGTGAACTGCCACATTGACGGAACTTTCACCGTGTCAAAATCAAAAGTATCGCTGTCAATATCGTCGGGCATTGCGGAAACACGGTCAAAATATGCAAATTTCCACTCCCCTCCCAGAACGGTGACCTTTGAAGATGAATAACGCTCGTCCCGTATATCCGTTTTTCTCATTTCCCCACAGGAGGAAAACGGAATAAAATACGCTCTCGGGGCGACGGTGTTATCTTTGAACATTTCAAGTATTCTGTAATTGTCTGTTTTGAAGCTGTAATGCATTTTTCTACCTCATTATGTGTTTGCATATTTTTCACCATTTTACCAAATACGCTGTGATGTTGCAAGCGATAAACGCATAATTTTCGGCAACGCCGCAATGCATACGGCAAAATGCCTAAACGAGAAGTCGTATAATTGTACATTTCACACAAAAAATATTTATTAATAATTATTTATTTGCAGTTATTGCCGAAATCAGTTATAATTGAACGCGAATAAATTTTGAAAGGAGACTCGCTATGAGCCTTAAAAGCCTAAGACTTTCAGGAAAAAATCTTGACCCGAATATCCCGCTCGATGAACAGAGAAATGTAACTCTGATTGAATACATCAGCATAGCTCTTGCAAGAATCGGCAGTATGTTCGGCACCACTCTCACCGGCACTCTCGCCGCTACGTTTCTTTATGAAATGTATTTTGTAAACAAAAGCGAAGTCACCTCAAGTCAGATTGCCGATTTTTCAGCCGTTCAGACAACAATCACCACCATTCTCGGTATAGTAATGCCCCTGCTTGCAGGTATTGCCGTTCAGAAGTGGCGCAGTCGCTACGGTCGCTACCGCCAGTGGTATTTCATCTGTCTTGTTCCGCTTTTCATACTGACTGTTTCGTTCTATTGGGTTCCGCCCGAATCGTGGTCGGTCAAAGAGATGGTATATCTGCGATATTTCATAGCCGCATTCACGACCGTCATCAACGCTTTCAATTCTCTCAGCCAGAACCTTATTCAGGTCGTTACCCCGAATTACAAGGAAAAGAAGTCCATTGCAACACTGTGGCAGATTTCATATTATCTGGGCTACGGACTTGCATACCTCAGCCCCGAAATATTCAAGTTATTCATTCCTAAGGACGACCCGAGATATGCAAACAGATACATAATTCTCACCCTCATAGCCGCCGCACTCACCCTTATCGGCAACCTTATGTGCGGTATTAACTGCCGTGAGAGAATAGAACTGCCCGAAAAGCCCAAGGCAAAGCTTTCAAAGTCACTTTTCACTCTCTTCAAATACAGAAACTACCGTGCATATCAGTACATTACATGGGTTGCTGTTCTGACCGCACTGGGCAAATGGTCAACTCTTCTTGCCGGTATAACCGTGCGTTCCTCAAATATAATTCTTCTCACAATTCCCACTGCGGCGGGTACTGTCGTCGGAAACCTTGTCTGCGGCGTAATAGCCCGAAAGCATGAGCCGACGAAAATTCTCCGCTTCTGCGGCGTTTATTCTTCGGTAGCTGCGGCGGTGCTCTTCGGAATATGCTATGCAGAAAAGGTCAGAGGTATATATTTCTGGGAGGGCTGGACAGCCGTATTCTTCTACATCTTCTATTTCCTTTTCGGCGTCGGCGTCGGTTTTCAGGAGCTTTCGACAAGTCATCTCACCGCAGAATACTTCGATTATCTTGAGTGGCAGACGGGTGAACGCCTTGAATCGGTGCAGGGAATTATCCCCGGCTGGATAAACTCCGGTCTGACTTACTGCAAGGACCTGCTTATCCCGTTCATGCTTGTCTGGATTGCTTATCCCACAGCCTCGTCAAAGGAGCTTGACCTCGTCGATTCGATTAAGCTTCAGATTTCACAGGGCTTACTCACAGAGGACGGTTATCTTTCAACCTGCCTTTGGCTTCTCGCATTCCTTGTGTTCGGCTATGCCGCTTCGGCAGTGCTCAGAGCACTTATTCTCAAATTCCTCTATGACGTAGAGGGCGAAAAGAAAGAAAAAATGTACCGTGAGCTTGAAGAAATGAGACGTAAGCGTCACGAGGAAAACGAAAATATCACAAAAGAAAAAGCGGAGGAAAAGGCATAAATGCAGGAACTTAAATTCTATCTTCTGGCAGACCCTCATTTTTTCAAAAATTCAATAGGCGCATACGGTGAGGGATATGAAGAGCTCATGAAGTCGGAGCAGAAATGCTTTGCAGAGACGGAAGCAATGAACAGAGCAACGGCGGAGTATCTCAAAAACTCAACCGAAGCGGATATTATCCTCATTGCCGGTGACCTCAGCTTCAACGGAGAAAAGGAAAGCCATGAGGAATACTCAAAGCTTCTCGCTGAAATCAAGGCTTCCGGAAAGAAAATCTACGTTGTCACCGCAGGGCATGACGTTGAGCCGACTCCTTTCTGCTTCCCCGGCTCAAAGGCAAAAATGCCGGCAGAGGGTATAAAGTTTGACGATTTGCTCGGCTATTATCACGATTTCGGCTATGATGACGCCATCGCATTTAACCGTGAGCACATGTCCTACGTTGCACAGCTCGGTGAGGGCATACGTCTTCTCGTGCTCTGCAACGATACCGCACAGGGAAAGAGCAAGCCTTATGATGACGATTTTTGTGCATGGATAAAACAGCAGCTTGACAAGGCGAAAGAGGACGGACAGATGATTTTCGCAATGGAGCACTATCCGCTTATTGCCGGTCAGCCGATTCTCTCATTTTTCCCGGACGCACGTCAGCCCGAGGCGCAAAAGGTTATTGAGCTTCTCGCCGACAACGGCTGTCACCTGTGCTTTACGGGGCACATGCACAATCAGAGTATCAACCTCGTCACGACGGAAAAGGGCAACAAATTTTATGATGTATGCACCGGCTCGCTCATAGGCTGTCCGGCGTTCATGCGTCTTTGCACGGTTAAAGACGACAGCACGGTTGACATAAAGAGTATTCCCGTGCCGGATTTTGAATGGGACAAAAAAGGCAAAACGTGCGAAGAGTATCTTCAGGCGCAGTTTGACTCAATGATAATAAATCTTCTGACGGGTATGCGTGACAATCCGTCAAAGACAATGGAAAAGCTCAATATGGGCGAAAGCAAGGCTGTGGAGAGAATTTTCAGAAAAGTCGGAAAATTCCTCTGCGACAACACGCTCGGTCAGGTTTCACGTCTTTTGCTTGTCAAGGCTGAGCCGGGTGCAAGGGACGTAAAACTTCTCGATTTTCTTACGCTTCTTGTCAGAAATGTTTTCTGCGGAAATCAGCCCTACACGGATAAGAGCCCCGAGGGAAAAACTCTTCTGAAAATTCTCAGGCGGCTTCGCCCCGTTCTCGCTGTTCTCAACCGAAAGGTTCGTGATTCGCAGGGCGGAGAGGTTGATTTCTACGAGATAATGAAGCACAGCGCGGGAAATTACGGCATTGACGATGACAACGCCGTTATAAAACTGAAATAAGGCATATATTGCTTAAAGCGAGGTAATGATATATGAAAAAAATTCTTTCGGTTATTTTGAGTACGGTTATGATTTTCAGTCTGACGTCTATGGCGTTTGCCAAAAATCAGGAGGCTATTGTTGAGAACAAAACCCCCGTAATCTATCTTTCCGGCGACAGCCAGAAAATCTATTACGATAACGGAGAAAAAAGCTTTTCCATTGACAATTTCGGTGATATGTTCGCCGAAAGTGACGACGCAAATATTATGTCTTCTGTTTTCAATGTTCTATATCCGTTCATTTTGGAGGGAATTGCCAGCGATAACTGGGATAACTATTATGAAGCCGTATATAAAGAGATAAGCGAAGCCTTTGCACCGGTTCTTCTCGATAAGGACGGTAACGCTCCCGAGGGAACAGGTCTTTCAGATGCACAGAAAGCGGATAATGCCGCCGCCATGCTTGAGGACAGAAAAACAAAGAACGGAACATACTCCGAGAAAGGATATTATTTCCACTATGACTGGCGGCTTGACCCGATTGAGATAGCCGAACAGTTAAATGAGTATATTGAGGGAGTTAAAAAGGCTACCGGCTGTGACAAAGTGTCGATTTCGGTGAAATGTCTCGGCTGTAATGCCGTTCTTGCATATATTGCAAAATACTCGGCAAAGAGCCTAAAGGGAATCGGCTTTTCTGTTGCTACCTCAATGGGCTGTGAATTTATCAGCGGCGCAATCAGCGGTAAGTTCGGCGTGGACGGAAATTCAATTTCAAGATTTGTGACCAATCTCTCCGAAAAGGACAATGTTTATACCGATATAGTAAGACCTGTTTCGGCAATAATTGACCTTTTGGATAATACCGGTGTGCTTGATTCATTCACAGACGAACTTCGTGAAAAATTATATTCAAAAATCGAATACGGGATCGTTTCGGCTCTCACTCTTTCAACGCTTATGTCATATCCCGCCTATTGGGCTCTTGTCACAACCGAAGATTTTGACAACGCAATGTACTATGTTTTCGGAGCTGAGGGAAGCAAAAAGAGGGAAGAATACAAAGGACTTATCGAAAAAATAACAAACTATAACGAGACGGTGAAGAAAAATGTATTCCCCATCCTGGAAAGCGTAAAAGACACCGGCACAAATATATGCATTATTTCAAAATACGGTACCCAGATGATTCCGTTCATAGACGGAGGTACCACTTATGTCGGTGACGAATACGTTTCGGCATACCGGTCGTCATTCGGTGCGACAACCTCAGATATATACACCACGCTGAGCGATGAATATATCGCTCAGCGGCAGAGCGAGGGACTCGGTAAATACATATCGCCCGACAAACAGATTGATGCATCAACCTGCCTTTTCCCCGACTCAACATGGTTTTTCAAGGGCTTGCCGCACGGATACTATAACACCAGTGAAAGCAATATTATCATGAAGGTTATTGACGCTGACCGTCAGCTCACGGTTGATGACTTCGACTGGACTCAATTTATAGTCTTTGATTTTCACACCAAAATCGCATCACCGATGACGGAGGAAAACTGTCATAATGAATATTTTGAGGCGGACGAAAAAACAGACCACCCCGAAACAGGCGCAGAAAAGTTGATTTCTCTGATAAAAACCGGAATACGACTGCTGAAGTCATTTTGGGACTTAATAAGGTCAAGACTTTTCAAAGTCTCCTGAGAATAAATTTAAGACGGCGCACGGATTTTTCCGCAAGCCGTCTTTTCTCATGTTTCAAGAGTCATACCCGAGCAGGTCTGAATTACCCTTTCGCCCAGCTCCTCTTTGAGTATTTCATAAGCTTTATCTCCCGTGCAGTGCCCCGTCACCACCTTGTCAATGCTCAGCTTTTTTATTTCTGCGGCGATTTTTCTCACGTCGGAGTCGCTGTATTTTGAAAGGTGAAGCCCGCCGAGTGTCATACATACGTGACTGCCGGGCAGGTAATATTCTATATCATCGAGTATATTTTTCAGCCCCGAGTGAGAACAACTGTTTATCACCGCAAGTCCGTTTTCCGTTTCAAATACCACACTCTGCTCATGGCAAAAATCATCGGGTAGTAATCTGCCGTTTGATTTTCGGTAAAGGTGTGCCTTTTTGCCGATTTTTTCAAGTCCTTTTCCCGTATGCGCCACTAAGTAAACTCCGTCACAGATTTTTTCCGCCCCTCCGACGTATTTTATCCTGTCCCTGTATCTTTCGAGAGTGCCCGACGGAATACCTATGTATTTGCGAAAAATACCGAATTTATGATAACAGTCTTCACCGCAGTTTTCGCTGATGTAAAGCACTGCTTTTTTATTTTTTTCAAAAAATGAGCCGTAGCCGCCGGAATGGTCATAATGTGCGTGTGACAGCACTGCATAATCGACGCACGAAATATCAATCCCGAGTTTTTCGGCATTTTCAAGATATTTGTCGCTTGCGCCCGTGTCGATAAGAAATTTTTTGCCGTTATACTCGGCATATACCGAATACCCCCACTCCGAAGAAAATCCGTCTGCGGCTTTGTTGTCTGTCAGAATAACCGTTTTAAGCATAATTTCACCCCTCTGCTCAGCGTAACACTAATAACGATTTTAACACACTTCTTTTCATAATAGAAGCACTTTTTGAAAATACCGCCGACAGCAGATAGAAAATCAGAATTATACCGATTAAAAATAATATTTTGTATTGCTATATCTCTTCCGGTGTGCTATAGTTTAACCGAAGGAAAAAGTCTGATAAAAAGGAGGGCTCAATTATGTTGCTTTGGATTTCAACAAGATTTTTCCACATTGCAAAGCTCATATTCAAAGTCATATTCTGAAACAATATAGAAAAACAAAAACGGGGGCTGTCGCCGATTCCTTGAGAATTGCGACAGCCCCTTTTGCTGTAACCTACCGTAATTTTAAAACGATAATGCGGTAAGCTCCGCACAATTTGTAAATTTGTATTTACAGCGACAGCATTTTTACATTTAACGCATACAGAAATGAAATAATGTACAATTAATCTTGTAATTAAAAGGAAATTATGGTAGACTTGATATATGTTGGTCATGGAAACATACCGACGTATCAAGCTTATTATATGAAAAGAGGCTGTGTTATGAAAAAAATCGGAAAACGTGCTTTGGCAACTCTGCTTTTACTGGTAATGTCTGTTTCATTGCTTTCATTATCGGTATTTGCCGGCGATACACACGAGCACATTGACAGCAACACTGACGGCTACTGCGACACTTGCTATACCAGACTTGTAGTTTCAGTTACCGTTCACACCGCAAAAACGGTGACAAAGGACTTCAAGGCGGGAACGCTTCTGTTTAAAGATAACCTGCGCAATATCATCCTTTCCCAAAATATTGATGCTGCCGGTCTTCTTTATAAGGACGGAACTCCCGTAAAAGAAACAGATGTTGTCCCCTATAACCTTGACACTCTGGATATTTATGCGATAATCACATATAAGGCAGAGGGACCGACATGTGAAAAATTCGGTCACAAGGCGTACTATCTCAACACCCTCGACGGATATTATTACGAGGACGAAAGTTGCACAAAATGCATCGGTGAAGAGAAAGACCTCTTTTACTGGCTTTCTTCGATTGAACTCGGCGGCACCGAGTTTCCTCTCGGGCATCTGCTGACCTGCTGTGACGATGCTGCAAAAGGGCATTTCTGCGCACGTGAGGAATGTGAATATCACAATGTGCCGGGGTCGCACTCGCTCGGAAACGATAACGTCTGTGATATGTGCGGTGCTCCCTATTATGTCGGTTGTCCACACGACCCGACCTGTAGTGACTACTATGCCTTTGCTAATACGTTTGTCAATGACGGTGAGCCTCTTGAGTATATATGGTATTATGTCGGAGAAGACGTCACACTCACCAAGCCTCTCATAATCTCCGGTCCGGACGTCCGTCTTCTTATTGCCGACGGTGTTACCTTTGACGCACAGGCAGGATATTTCTGCAAGACCGACTGCTACTTTGACTTCTTCTATCAGTCAAAGGGCGAAAGTCATGGCACATTTATCGGCACGCAGTATAAATGCCACGATGAAAAAACAGACACATATTACGCCGAACACGTTGACGGAAACGGCAACTTTATCTGTGACGTATGCGGTGAAAGCACCTGCACTCACGATAACATCACCTGCACCTACAAGTGGAGCGACGATTATTCAAAGTGCACCGGTAAAGCCTTCTGCGAAGACTGTCAAAAGATTCTTTCCGAAGAGGAAGCCGAAATAGATTACCATGAAACAAGCAAGGGCAACTGCGTGACAAAGGGCAAAGGCATCTACTACGCAAGCTTTGACAGATATATAGCTACAACGACAAAAAAAGTTGAAACCGATTTCGGCGCGCACAGCTTCACCGGCTCTTTCTATTGCAGAAATTGCACTCTGGAAGACCTTATGGGCGCAAAGATGTATTACGGCAACCGTATCGACAAGCTTCTTGAAATGACCGACAGCGAAGATATGCGCGCAATACTCGGCATGATAAGGGACAAGGTCAATGCGGCAACGTCTGTCGGAGAAGTACGTGACGCATTTGATGACTACCGTGACAAGCTTGACGAGGCGTTCCCGACACTCGGACTGCTGTCATATAAAGAGGAGATAAAGTCAAGCCTTAAAAGCCACGCAAAAGCGACCCAATATGAAAAAGCCTCACTTGCATACATATCGGAGATAGAGCCTCTCATTGACAGAGCCGAAAACGCAGAAACACTCGTAAAAACAGAAAACGACACTCTTGAATATATCAGGTCACTTGAAGAACTCAAGAACGGATATTTCGGTGAGCTTGTCGAAAAGTATATGTCTTCAACGTCCGAGGCTGAAAAATCGGCAATCATTTGCCTGATATATGAGATTTCCTCCGCCGTTCACACTGAAGATGTTGAGAAGATATACAGCAGTGCCGAAGAAAGAATAGCATTGGCAGTGCTTGTGCCGCTCAAGAAAGAGGCAAAGAACGCCATTGAACAGGCGGCGGGAGAAAATCAGAGCGAAAAGATGCAGTCAATCGTCGAAGAGGCAAAGAAAGAGATAGACGGTGCAAAGACTGTTGAGCAGGTCGAAAACGCAAAACAGCAAGGTCTTTCGGCGGTTGAAGAGCAGAAAAATCTTGAGCAGATAAAGCCGTCGGGTGACAAGGAGCTTTGCCCCAAGTGCGGAACATATCACTCAAACAGCACATTGGGACAGATATACTGCTTCTTTATAAGACTGTTCGATTCTATTATCAGGCTTTTCAAATAAAATTTATGCATTGAGTATGTGCCGGCAGGTTTAAAAAATCTGCCGGTGTGATTTTGTGTGAGATATATGTGTTTTTACCGAAACACCGTCGCATACAAAAATACAGTCTTGTCTATTTTAAAACACTGTGCTACAATAACACTGGAAATATTCGGAAAGGAGATTCAATATTATGTTTTCGTTCATGAACATTCTTCACGTTATGCTTGCGAAGCTCATGGTGTCACTTTATTCATTCCTGTCCATTTTCGGTGCGGGTCTTCCCCTGCATAACGATATGCCTGAAACTCCGGAGGACTTCGCTCCGGTTTTGCGCTTTGCGGTATGCTCAGACATTCATCTAAGCGGCAACCCTGAGGCGGCGGAGGCGAAGCGTCTTAAAAAGCTTATTAACTTTATGTACGATTATTCCGAGGGACAGAAGTACAAAGGCTTTGACGCACTGTGCGTTGCCGGCGATTTTGCCGACACGGGCAAGGCGGAGCAATACGACCTTTTTAACCGGATAACTGCCGAAAATCTGCGTGAGGGTACACAGCTTCTCACCTGCACGGGAAATCATGAATACATAAGCTACCGTGATAATGATGCAAGTCTCGGCAACAAGATGTATGCGGAAAAGCGCGGAGACGTGAACACAAGCGTAAAGATTAACGGTTATCACTTCATTCTCTGTTCGTATGCGGATGACGGCAAAACATTTAACAACCGCCTTTCATGGCTTAACAGCTCAATAAAAAAAGCAGTGAAGGATACCGGCGATAAGCCCGTGTTTGTTTTTCAGCATCCGGCTCCCTTTGCCACAATTTACGGCAGTATTAACTGGGGTGACGCCTCTGTTCCTGCGGTTTTTCTCAAATATCCCCAGATTATTAACTTTTCGGGACATTCTCACTATCCCGTAAACGACCCGCGCTCAATATGGCAGGGCGGATACACAGCACTCGGCTGCGGCACTCTCAGTTATTTTGAAACCGAGCTTGACTGTATTGCAGGCAATTACCCCTACAGCTATCATGAGGCGGCTCAGTTTTATATTGTTGAGGCGGACGAAGCAGGCAATGTGCGTGTTATGCCCTATGACCTTATAACCGATACATTTTTTGATAATGAATATTATCTCACCGGTCTTGCAAAGCGAAACTATGAGTATTCCTATCTGAAAATGAAGCAAAGAGACAAAGCACCTGTTTTCCCGAAAGATACAAAAATCTCGGTGTCGCTTGACGAAAACGGAAATTCAATACTCACTTTCACCGGTGCCAAGGACAGATTTGTTGTTGAAAGCTATAAATTAAGCGTCACAAAGAACGCAATAAAGGTATTCGACGATAATTTCTCGGGGAAATATATGTATCTCTTTGAAGATGACGTTTACACCGTAAACCTCGGCAAGCTTGAATCCGGCAAGAAATACAATGTATCAATAACCGCAATGAACGCATACGCCGAGCTTTCAAAGCCGCTGACATGGTCGTTTGTTGCTTGACGGTGATATGCTGTGGACGATAGCGCACCGCTATTTTGCTTTTTGCTAAAAAATAAACCCAAAAAGCGGCTGTCGCACTAACAGACAGCCTCGAGAATAAAAAATAACAACCGAGTAGCCTAAAAAGGTTGCTCGGTTGCTGCTTTCATAGTATAATTTAATTGACTAAAAACCATAAAATATGCCGTAAAGATTGATTTGCTCGATAGTAATCCTGTTGATAAGGTTGAAAAACCGAAAAAAGGGCACTTTGAAAGCGATGTTCTTACTAAAGAAGAATTGAACCAACTTTTTGAAGTTGTTAAAGGCACAAATCTTGAGCTTGCCGTTCTTATGGCTGCTTTCTACGGAATGCGACGAGAAGAGGTCGTAGGGCTTAAATGGAAAGCAATAGACTTTGAAAATAAGACTATAACTATCAAGAGTGTTGTTACGCAGACTTGTATCGATGGTAAACAGATTCTTGATCAGAAAGACAATCCGAAAACAAAATCAAGCACAAGAACTTTTCCACTTGTGCCGAGATTTGAGGAGATACTTCTTAGAATGAAGAAACATCAAGCATATTACAGAGAAATTTGCGGAAATTGCTACAACAACGAGTACAAAGAATATGTGTATGTAAACGAACTTGGTGAACTTATCAAACCTGGATATATCACGCAGCGTTTCAGAAAGATACTTGATGACAATGGTTTTAAACACATTCGTTTTCATGACCTTCGTCATTCATGTGCAACTTTGCTTTATGCGAACGGTGTTGCTTTGAAAGATATTCAGTTATGGCTCGGGCACAGTGATATTGCAACCACTTCAAATATCTATACTCACCTTGATTTTGACTCCAAAATCAGCTCGGCTAATGCGATTTTATCAATCTTTAACGAAGATTAA
>JAZUDT010000015.1:0-8653 GCA_045639785.1 Acutalibacteraceae bacterium
GGGATTTTAAAGTTATCACTTACTCGGATATACTTTAAAATCCCATTTTCTGTGTTATTGTTTTTCGTTCTGCGCTAAATGCGACAGCCCCGCTTCGTTTTTGAAATTACTTCTTAAACATAGGTCTTGCGACGTATGATGTGTGTAAAGCTTCATGAGCCTTGTGGCTACCCGGTTCGCCGAAGAATTCATCATAAACTCTCTTGACGTCTGAGCTTTCGTGTGAAACTCTGACTGCCTTTGAGCTGTCGTCTCTGTAAAGAGCCGCCGCTCTGAGAGCCTTGAGATCAGTGAAGTTGCGCACAGACGCATGCTGAACAGGCTGACCGCCGCCGTTGATACAGCCGCCGGGACAGCACATGATTTCAACAAATGTGTAATCTGCTTCGCCCTTTCTGATTTTGTCCATGATGATTTTTGCGTTCTTTGTTCCGCTGGCAACAGCAACCTTGACGTTGAGACCGCCGACGTTGTATGCGGCTTCCTTAACGCCGTCCATACCACGTACATCGGTAAATTCAAGTGAGCCTGCCTCTTCGCCGGTGATAAGCTTCACCGCTGTACGAAGAGCCGCTTCCATAACACCGCCTGTTGCGCCGAAGATAACAGCCGCACCTGTGCCCTCACCGAGAGGTGCATCGAAGTCTTCATCGGGAAGAAGCTCAAAGTTGATACCTGCCGTCTTTATCATTCTGCCGAGCTCTCTTGTGGTAAGAGCATAGTCAACATCGGGTACTCCTGCCGCGCTCTGGTCATCTCTGCCTACCTCAAATTTCTTTGCGGTACAGGGCATAATCGAAACGGAAACAATATCCTTCGGGTCAATGCCCATCTTCTGTGCATAGTAGGTCTTTATGACGGCACCCTGCATCTGCTGGGGTGATTTGCAGGTTGAAAGATGTGCAAGCTGGTCGGGATAATAGTGCTCGCAATACTTAATCCAACCGGGTGAGCATGAAGTAATCATGGGAAGAACGCCGCCGTTTGTTACTCTCTGAACAAGCTCTGTCGCTTCTTCCATAATTGTAAGGTCAGCCGCAAAGTCGGTGTCGAATACCTTGTCAAAGCCGAGTCTTCTCAGTGCCGCAACCATCTTGCCGGTGACAAGAGTGCCGACGGGCATACCGAAGCACTCGCCGAGAGTAGCTCTGATTGAGGGAGCTGTCTGAACAACAACGTGCTTTGTCGGGTCATTGATAGCGGCAAATACCTTTGCGGTGTCGTCTTTCTCATAGAGAGCACCTGTCGGGCAGGCAACGATACACTGACCGCAGGATACGCATGAGGTCTGACCGAGGCCGAGCTCAAAGGCTGATGAAATATGAGTGTCGATACCTCTTGCATTTGCGCCGATAACCGATATAGCCTGATTGTTACAAGCGGCTACACAGCGGCGGCAAAGGATACACTTGTTATTGTCTCTGACCATGTGCGGTGCGGATTCGTCGAGCGCATACTCAACATTGCAACCGTCGAAACGGCCTTCATCGTCAACACCGTACTCCTTGCAGTACTTCTGAAGCTCACAGTCTCCGCTTCTTACGCAGGAAAGGCACTTTCTCTTGTGAGTCGAAAGAATAAGCTCAAGTGTTGTCTTTCTTGCCTTGCGTATGCTTTCGGTGTTTGTGAAAATCTCGGTGCCGTCTCTCTCAATGGGATACACGCAGGCGGGAACAGGGCCTCTTGCGCCCTTGACCTCGACAAGGCAGAAACGGCATGCGCCGATTTCGTTCATATCCTTGAGGTAGCAAAGCGTCGGGATTTCGATGCCGACTTTTCTTGCGGCGTCGATAATCTTCGTGCCGTAAGGTACTGTAGTATCTATACCGTTAATCTTTATATTAAGCATTTTTTCTTCCATTTCCGGCACCTCCTTATTCCTTGATTATTGCATTGAATTTACATGTTGACATACAAGCACCGCACTTGACACACTTGTTTGCGTCGATAGCATAAGCGGGCTTCTTCTTGCCGGGAGCGACATAGTCAGTCACGCTGATAGCCTCTGCCGGGCACTGCTTGGCGCACATTCCGCAGCCGAAACAGTTGTCAGCCTTAATCTTGTATGTGAGAAGGTTCTTGCAGACACCTGCGGGACACTTCTTGTCAACAACGTGGGCAACATATTCGTCTCTGAAGAACTTGAGTGTTGCCAGAACGGGGTTGGGAGCTGTCTGACCGAGACCGCAGAGTGAATTCTGCTTGATGTAGTAGCAAAGCTCTTCAATCTTGTCGAGGTCTTCAAGCGTTGCCTTGCCGTCGGTGACCTTATCGAGCATTTCGAGAAGTCTTCTTGTACCTATACGGCAGGGTGAGCACTTTCCGCAGGACTCGTCAACGGTGAATGTAAGGAAGAACTTTGCAATGTCAACCATGCAGTTGTCCTCGTCCATGACGATAAGTCCGCCGGAGCCCATCATACAGCCGATAGCGGTAAGGTTGTCATAGTCTATTTCGGTGTCCATAAGAGCCGCCGGTATGCAACCGCCGGAGGGACCGCCCGTCTGACCCGCCTTGAACTTCTTTCCTCCCGGGATACCGCCGCCGATTTCTTCGATAACCTCACGAAGAGTCGTGCCCATCGGTATCTCAACGAGACCTGTATTCTTAATCTTTCCGCCGAGAGCGAATACCTTTGTGCCCTTTGACCTTTCGGTACCCATCTTTGCAAAGTACTCTGCGCCCTCACGGACGATGGTCGCTACGTTTGCGAAAGTCTCAACATTGTTTTCGGTTGTCGGCTTTGCAAAAAGTCCCTTGACCGCAGGATAGGGAGGTCTGGGTCTGGGCTCGCCTCTGTTGCCTTCGATAGAAGTCATAAGAGCTGTCTCTTCGCCGCAGACGAATGCACCTGCACCGAGACGGATGTGAAGATTGAAATTAAAGCCTGAGCCGAAAATGTTTTCGCCTAAAAGTCCGTATGCCTTTGCATCGTCAATAGCTTTCTGAAGTCTCTTGACCGCAACGGGATATTCTGCACGGACATATACATAGCCCTCGGTTGCGCCTGTTGCATAACCGCAGAGAGTCATTGCCTCAACGATACAGTGCGGGTCGCACTCAAGAACCGGTCTGTCCATAAATGCGCCGGGGTCGCCCCCGCCGGCGTTACAGACAACGTATTTCTGGTCAGCCTGATTTGCCGCAGTGAAGCTCCACTTCATACCTGTCGGGAATCCGCCGCCGCCTCTGCCTCTGAGACCTGAATCCTTGACTATCTGAATAACGTCCTCAGGCTTCATTTCGGTCAGAGCCTTTGCAAGTCCGACATAACCGTCAACGGCGATATATTCGTCAATGTTTTCGGGGTCGATAACGCCGCAGTTGCGAAGAGCAACACGGTGCTGTTTCTTATAGAAGCTTGCGTCGTCGAGAGAGAGTCCCTCGTCGTTTGAGCCGTTGTTTTTGTTGATTGTGTATTCGGCAACGGGCTCGCCGCCCTTGAGATGCTTTTCGATGACCTCAAGTGCTTTTTCAGCCGTCATCTTAACATAAGTAACCTTTGACTTGCCGCCCTCGAAAATTTCGACAACCGGCTCATACTGACAGATAC
Organism: Acutalibacteraceae bacterium; assembly: GCA_045639785.1. Classification (GTDB taxonomy): domain Bacteria; phylum Bacillota; class Clostridia; order Oscillospirales; family Acutalibacteraceae; genus UBA6857. Next base: position 3,554 of record JAZUDT010000015.1, read on the forward strand.
CGATACAGCCTGTCTGCTTAACCGTGACCTTATCCGAAAGTCCTGCATTTTTCACGCCTTCAACGAAAGCGTCGAGAACGGGTGCTGCGCCTGCCGCGATACCGCAGGTTGCCATACCGACAACAACTCTTATATCGCCTGTGCCTTCACGCATAACGACCTTGCCCTGCATTTTATCTTTAATTGCCGCAAGTTCTGCTAATGATTTCATAGTGAGAAAGTTCCCCTTTCGTAATATTGTTTAGTGAAATCCCTGATAAGCTCAGAGGGATTATTCGTATTTTGCAAGAATATCCTTAACGTCCTTTGCCTCAAGTCGCCCGTAAACGTCATCGTTTATCATCATAACGGGTGCGAGACCGCAGGCACCTATACAGCGGCAGGCGGTAATTGAGAATTTACCGTCGTCGGTGCATTCCTCAGCACCGATTCCGAGCTGTGCGCAAAGCTCATCAAGAACAGCCTGTGAGCCCTTGACATAGCACGCTGTGCCGAGACAGACGGAAATGTGATACTTGCCCTTGGGGGAAAGTGCGAACTGTGCGTAAAATGTTGAAACGCCATAGACCTTTTCAAGCGGCACGTCCATACCCTCTGCAATCGTGTTCTGCACTTCAAACGGAAGATAACCGTAAATCTCCTGAGCTTCCTGCATTACGTGCATAAGAAGGCTCTTGTCTGACTTGCACTCCTCGATCACAGCCTGAAGCTTTGCACTCTGTTCAGGTGTGTCCTTGAAAGGAATTTTGCTGATTTTTTTAACCATAAATGTTCCTCCCTGAAAATATAGTTCTGTGGTTTACTCTTGTCAAAAATTTAACAAGAAAATTTTTCACAAAGTAGATTATATCATACATGATATCGAAAAGTCCATAACAAAATCATAGAAAATGAGATATTATTCGCTAATTTTATATTTTTTTTGCAAAAAATCGCAAAAATGCTCCCCTGATGAAAGATTTTAGTCAGCTCTGCGACAAAAACAGAAGCGGACTTTGTGTCACGCACGCTGTCCGCTGAAAATGATTTATTTTGTCAGAGTAAATCCCGACGCTTTTGAAATGTGTCTCATTTTTCCGTCACAATATCACAGCGGCAGTCAAAGACAGACGATTCGTTTATTATTTCGCCGATGCTCTTTGCTTTTATATATCCGCTTTTCGGATTTTTTACCGAAGCAATATCGCCGATAATATCCGCCTCTACGTCGGAATACTCAAATGAGAAATCCGCTTCTTCCATTGTGCAGTCGATAAGCCTCAGCCCTTTGCAGTAACAGAGCGGCTGTGTACCGATTATTTTGCAGCTTATAAGTGTGAGATTTTCGGAGTACCAGCCGAGATACTCCCCTTTTATCACCGAATTTTCAATCACTGCATTTTTCGAGTGCCAGAAAGCGTCCTTTGTGTCGAGATAAGCATTTTTTACTTTCAGGTTTTCCGTATACTGAAACGAATATTTGCCGCAGAGCCTGCTGTCGAAAAATTCAACATCCGAGCTGTCAAGAAACGGATATTCGCTCTCTATCTCACATTCATATATTTCTATACCCCTGCATTTCCAGCCGAACTCCGGTGACTTTATTCTGCATGAAAAAAGTGTTACATTTTCGCACTCACGAAGGCATTTTATTCCGAAAAAACGGCATCTTCTGATTTTACCGTTTTTTGCATACCAAAGTGCGGCACGGGCGTTTTCGTCTGTTTCGGAATTAATAATGCTGAATTTTTCAGTGTGCCACAGCGGATAGCGAAGAGAAAATGAGCAATCTCTGACTTCAATATAACGTGTCTCCTTTAGAGCGGATTCTCCGTCCTTTTCACCGGCAAAGGTGCATTTTTCAACAAGTGCGTCAGTGAGGTTATAAAATGCTCTCTCCTCATCTGTTTTAATGTTTGATATATGTTGCATTTTCCGCCTCCGTATGAATTACGGGTAATTCAGTTTTTAAGGCTCTGGAGAGGTGCCGGTATTCTTCCGCCTCTCATAACAAAGTCTTTCGGTGAAGCGGTGTTGACTCTCATCACAGGTCCCTCGCCCAAAAGTCCGCCGAAAGAAAGAGAATCGCCGACCTTTTTGCCGATTGCGGGAATAACTCTTACCGCAGTCGTCTTTGAGTTGACCATGCCTATTGCCGCTTCATCGGCGATAATGGCGGATATGACCTCAGCCGGAGTATCGCCCGGGATATTTATCATATCAAGACCGACACTGCAAACGGCAGTCATCGCCTCAAGCTTTTCTATTGTCAGTATTCCGCTCTTTGCGGCGTCTATCATTCCTGCGTCCTCCGTCACGGGGATAAACGCACCGGAAAGACCGCCGACCTGACCGGAAGCCATAACGCCGCCCTTTTTCACCGCATCGTTGAGAAGCGCAAGGCAGGCCGTAGTGCCGCAGCAGCCGCACTTTTCAAGTCCCATTTCCTCGAGAATATGCGCCACGCTGTCGCCGACCGCCGGTGTGGGGGCAAGCGAGAGGTCAACTATTCCGAAAGGAATGCCGAGCATCTGCGAAGCCTCAGTGGCGACGAGCTGACCGACTCTTGTTATTTTGAATGCCGTTCTCTTTATGCACTCGGCAACTGCGGCAAGGTCTTCGCCCTTATGCTTTTCGAGAGCCGCTCTCACAACACCCGGTCCCGAAACGCCGACATTCACCGCACAGTCGTTTTCTCCCACGCCGTGAAACGCACCCGCCATGAACGGGTTGTCCTCAACGGCATTGCAGAACACCACAAGCTTTGCCGCGCCGATGCAGTTTCTGTCCTTTGTCGCCTCAGCCGTTTTCTTCACCGTTTCGCCCATAAGTCTGACGGCGTCCATATTGATTCCGGCTCTTGTCGAGCCGATATTTACGCTTGAGCATATATGCTCTGTTTCGCTCAGTGCCTCCGGTATGCTTTCAATGAGTGCTCTGTCGCCCGGGGCAAAGCCCTTTTGAACGAGGGCGGAATAGCCGCCGATAAAGCTTTCGCCGAGAGTGTTCGCCGCTCTCTCGAGAGTTTTGGCGAAAAGCACCGGACTGTCATTCGGGCAGGCGGCGGCAAGCATTGAAATAGGAGTAACGCTTATTCTCTTATTGATGATAGGTATGCCGTATTTCTTCTCAATCTCATCGCATACCTTAACGTGATTTTCGGCGACCCTCGTTATTTTATCATAGACCTTTTCGCACGCTCTGTTAATATTCGGGTCGATACAGTCAAGAAGCGAAATCCCGAGAGTAACCGTCCTTATATCAAGATGCTCCTGCGAAATCATCTGAATTGTCTCAAGAATGTCATTTATGTTTGTCATAGCCTAACCTCAGATTCTGTGCATTGAATTGAATATATCCTCGTGCATACAGTGAATTGACATATTCATTCCCCTGCCGATTTCGTCAAGCTTTTCCGAAAACTCAGAGAATGAAACCGTGCTTTCCGTTATGTCTGCAAGCATTATCATACAGAACATATCCTGAAGAACGGACTGTGTGACCTCGATTATGTTTATCCCGTATTCCGCACACTGTGAACTGACCTTTGCAAGAATACCGACCTTGTCTCTGCCTATAACGCTGATAACTGCTTTCATACCTTACCTCCCGCAGAATAAAATATCACTATAATTATATTGTTTTCTCAGATTTAGTCAAGTGAGAAAAAGAGAATATACGGTGCGAAGCGAAAAAATTTTCAAGTTTTAATTTTATTTTATCTGCGGCGCAGAAAATTTAACGCATACTTAAAAAAACATTAACCGGTTAACACTTTTGTAATCATTTTTCAATCTTTGTACTGTAAAATAATGTTACAGTGACAGGAGGTATATGACTATGAAAGCTTTTTATAAGGAAAACGGCTCGCTTGATATTCTCGCTATAATCAATTTTCTTCTCGGCATTATCAGAAATGCCATTGCGGCGATAGGCAGTATATAAGCACGGCAAGATTAAAGGGTGTGTTGACAAAAGCAACGCACCCTTTAAAATTTTATTCTTTATCTGCCGTGAGAGCGGCTTTTTCACGTGATTTTTTATCCGTCCATTTTTTCATTACGAACGAGGCAAACAGTGCGAAAACGATGAGCGGTATTATATACAGAGCTGTTTTCGGGTCGGAGAAATTTCCGTTATGACCGAGTATGACCCACATGAGTATTATCGGAATTTCGCCGAGGTTTGTGGCAAAAAAGAATGATTTGAAATCAATCCCCATTGCTCCGAAAAGCATACTGCTCGTGTCACTCGGAATGAGTCCCGTCGCCTTGACGAGAAAGACAACCATGAAGCTGTTGTCATCGGCAAATTCGTCTAATTTTTTGATTTTCGGATATTTGTCCTTGAGCTTATCCGCCATTGAACTGCCGGTGAATTTTCCGAGATAATACGGAACGGTAATGCTCGTCGCAATCGAGAGCATACTGACGAGGACGGCGACCCACATATTTTCAAACACGATTCCCGTGAGCACGAAAACTATTGACGGAGTTATGACGAGCGCAAAGGATTTGACAAAATTGAAAAGAATGATAATCAAAGCGACCTTGACCACATTGCCGTTGAGCATCTCTTTGAAAGCCGCCGCATTCTTAACGGAAATGTTGTATTTTTTCATGAGGAAAACTCCGGCAACGACCATAAAGACGATAAAGACTATCGACAGAATCTGCAACACTTTCACGAGCTTTTCGTAATTTCTTTTTTGTTTCATTTAAATTCCTCCGAAAAAAGACTTGATATTCAGCACCGGTACATAATACCCTATGCGTCAGATTTTGTCAATAATATTAGGTATGCGTTGCGCCGCCGTGCGGGATGCGTGCCGTATGCTGTTAGGGCGTAAAAAAATTCATTTGCGCTATTGACTTTTTATGCAAGTTCGTATATAATGACTGAGCTATCGGGGTGTGGCGAAGTTTGGTATCGCGCTTGGTTCGGGACCAAGAGGCCTCGGGTTCAAGTCCCGACACTCCGACCATATCGAGTATTCATAAGGGATTTGACTTATGAATACTCGATTTCTTTTATTATCAATATTTGCGGCATATAGCAGGCTTTTCAGCCTGCATTTTTTATGCTACATAATTGATTGCCACGCCCTGCCTTGTGTCTGCG
>JAZUDT010000016.1:0-6227 GCA_045639785.1 Acutalibacteraceae bacterium
TTTCCTCCGAGTGCTTTCGCTCTCTTTCGGCGGAGAGTGCTCGTATTCTATCACTTTCTCCCGCACTCTGTCAACTGCTTTTTTCACTTTTTTCCGTTTCTTCTTGACCTTTTGTACGCTTGGTCGGGTGTTTGTGGAGAATTACCATACATTAATATTATATAGAGCTGTGCCGTCTGCTGATAACAGCTTCGCAGTCCGGTTATCGTTTCGCCTGTTGCGTTTAAAGCCGAGATTAACTCTGAGCAGCGCATACCTCTGAGCAGTTGTGCCGATAACAATACACCCCTGCGGTTCTGCGTCAACTGCGCCTTACATATTATTGTATGCGTCCCGATGTACCGCTTACATCAGAGAAAAGTATGCACGTCATCTATTGACAAGTTGCTCTGTTTGATATAACATTATGCTGTAAGCGACAGCTTAAATAAAAATGCGGAAGTGATTTATTTGACAGTGAAATTTAAAAGATTAGTTTCGGCAGTTCTCATCCTTGTTATGACGGTGACACCGATGATTTCTGCGCCGGCTATTGCCGCAGGTACAAAAGAGGCAAAGGACCAGGTCAGAATAACGGAAAAAACGCCGCTTCTTGACGAAAACGGAGTTCTCACAAAGGCGGGCTACTGTTTTACAAATATGTATGAGTATGACCGTAAAAAAATCAAGGCAAACCCCACCCGTATAAAAGAATGGGATTTTTATCAGATTTCAAACGGCAGATACTGTCTTCAGGTCACCGTTGCCGATATTTCACTCGCCGGTAACGCAAGTCTCGGACTTTTCGATATGGATACGGGCGAGAGATATGACGTCTCAAATATTGAGCTTCTGACCTTCGGCAAATACGGCGTAAGTCCGGACGCTATGACACCGAATTTATATTCAAAGCACAAACGTAATTTTAACCTTGACATAGACGTCACCGAAACAAAGCGCACAATAAAATTTGACGGCAAAACAAAAGGCAAGAAATTCACCGTTGACCTCTCTATGGATATGTTCCCGAATCACGAATCGCTGATAATGGCTCTTCCGTTTAACCGCAATAACAATAAGCAGTTTTACTTTAACCAGAAAGTCAACTGTATGCCCGTAACCGGAACAATCAAGGTGGGCAACCTCACGATTGAATTCAGTCCCGACGACAGCTTCTGCGTGCTTGACTGGGGCAGGGGCGTCTGGCCGTATCACGAAAACTGGTACTGGGGCAACGGAAGCACAAAGCTTGAAGACGGCAGCATTTTCGGCTTTGAAATCGGCTGGGGCTTCGGTGATATGAGTGCCGCTTCGGAAAACACTCTCTTCTACAACGGCAAGGCTCACAAAATAGGTGAGATATATTTGAATGAAGATAAATTCAAGACCCGCAACTGGATGACACCCTGGGTATTCACCTCGTCGGACGGCAGATTTGAAATGACGATGACACCGTTTTATGATAACATCACAAAGGCACGTGTGCTTTTCGTCGGCAATATCTGTCACCAGGTATTCGGACGCTGGAACGGCACGGTCACTCTTGACGACGGCACCGTGCTTGAGATTCACGATATGATTGCTTTCTGCGAAAATTCGGACAATATGTGGTAATTGGCTAAATCAGCCGGATTATAACTGCGAAGCAATAACTCGCCGCAAGGCGAATATAGTTGAAAAAGAGGTCGTTTTTTACAGCTTCTTTTTTGTGATTATACTACGGAATAGCACACGGGGGATTTGCTGCAAAAATCGGGGTTTGTAACAATATTTCAATAATGCCCACCTTTCCCTGTTTAGCGCAACCAAATAGCACAATTTAATGATATATCGCTTGCGCGATATGATATACTTGCTTAGCAAGTTTTCTTCACTTGCATACCCTGCATCTGCTACCAGATTCTCAATCGTATACTGTTAATAGGGCTTCTGTATTTCATAAACTCAACCATTTGAGTCTTAACCAAAGCCGGATTAGTCAAACTACCGTTTGCAGTAGGTTGCACGCTCACTTCTGCCCCGACACTTACGCTTAAATCATCGAAAAGCAAGACCACGACGGCTTCATGGAAAAAGGTCACAGGTGCAAAGAAGTATGTTGTATATAAGTCAACGAACAATAAGAAGTGGACAAAAGTGACGACCACGACAAAGACATCATATAATCTCACAAAGCTCACGGGCGGAAAGAAGATATATGTCAAAGTAACGGCACTTAACGCATACTCGAAAGCGTCCGCATACAGCAGCAGTAAAAACGTTACGGTGAAAAAGTGAAGATAAAAAATAACAGACCGGAGAGTTTATCGCTCTTCGGTCTGTTGATTTTCATCGAACAATATATGAATAACATGGAGGAAACACAGGAAATTTACGACTTTCCCCTAATTCTTACCTGTCAGTGACCGATATTTATGGCAAATAAATTTTATGTTACTTAATTGTATAATTTAAGCTCTTGGCATCACAAATCTCTACGGCAAAATACCGCAAATCTCTCCGGCGAAATACCGCAAATCTCTCCGATAATATTGACTTTTATGAAAGCTGTGGATATAATATCAAGTGAAGGAGTGTATTTAGTATGTTTTCTCGAGATTATATAAAAAGAATATGTGACAGCGAACTCGAATTAAAATTGGAGGCGTTTGGAGCCGTCCATATAGTCGGTCCTAAATGGTGCGGAAAAACTACAACTGCAAAGCAATTTGCAAAAAGTTTTATAGAAATGCAGGACCCGGACAAAAGAGATATGTATATGGAAACAGCGAAAATCAAGCCTTCAAATCTGCTTATCGGCGAAAACCCGAGACTCATTGACGAATGGCAGATAGCACCCAATTTATGGGATGCCGTCAGGGTTTCGGTTGATCGCAGAAATGAAGAAGGTCTTTATATTTTGACCGGATCCAACTCTATTGATAAATCCGATATTATGCATTCCGGAACCGGAAGGATCGATACACTGCCAATGTATCCGATGAGTTTATATGAAACAGGCGAATCAAACGGTAAGGTTTCGTTGAGAGAATTGTTTGATAACAGCACGGCACTTGATGGCGGTTGTGAGTCGGAGCTTTCCATCGATGAACTTGTTTTTGCGGCTTGCAGGGGCGGATGGCCGTCTTCAATCATGAAGAAAAATGATAAGGCGAAACTGATTGTTGCCCAAAGTTATTTTGAGGGACTTTGCCGTGAGGATGTGTCTAACATCGACGGAATAAAAAGGAACGAAACAACATCGAATTTGCTGCTTCGCTCTTATGCCCGAAATATTTCCACGATAGCATCCAATCAATCTATTATCAACGATATTAAAGCAAATGCCGAAATATCAGAATCAACTTTTTATGATTATGTTAATGTATTGAAAAAACTGTATGTCATTCAGGATGTTGAAGCATGGTGTCCGGCAATCCGTTCAAAAAGTGCCATTCAGGCAACGAATAAAAGAGAATTTGTTGATCCGTCCCTTGTTGTTGCCGCACTCGGCGTTGAACCGTCCTATTTCAATCTTGACTTAAAAACTTTTGGTTTTATTTTTGAAACACTTTGTTTTCGTGATTTGAAGGTATATTCGTCATCGCATGGCGGTAAGGTTTCTTATTACCGTGACAGATACGGACTTGAAGCCGACTGCGTACTTCATTTAAGAGATGGCAGATACGCCATTATCGAATTTAAACTTGGCAGTGCGGATATTGAAAACGGAGCAAATCATCTTTTGGAAATCGAAAATCTGATAAAAGAATATAACAAGCGGGAGAGTCAAGTAAAGCTTCGTTTACCTGACTTGAAAATTGTTATCACCGGTACACAATACGGATATAAAAGACCTGACGGTGTATTGGTTGTTCCGATAGGGTGTCTTAAAGATTGAAATTCAAATTGTTTTCAAGCATAGGCACATGAATATCAACATGATAGCTTTACAAATACAGAATAACAGACCGGAGAGTTTATCGCTCTTCGGTCTGTTGATTTTCATCGAACAATATATGAATAACATGGAGGAAACACAGGAAATTTACGACTTTCCATTAATTCTGTTGTGAATTATATTATTTCCTTCTGCTTAAGGTAATCACGGATATTTTCTATCAATAATCTGACTCTCTCAATTACTTCTCTTGTGTCATCCGGTTGAGGCTCGTAGAAATCTTCATAGTCTGATTTTTCACGGAGCATAGATGCCAGCCTGATTATTTTTGAGGTTTCTGAGGGAAATATTTCTGTTTTCACATAGTTCTGATTAAAATATGCGATTACGCCGCTGTGCTTGCTGCTGTCAAAGCCGTCAAGTGCGGTGATAGAACGCATTGCATCAAACACAGCGTAATAAGCACGGTTTTGTGCAAAACCATATTCTCCGTCATCAAACAACTTTTCTGCCGTTTTTAACGATGACTCCGCTTTACGGAAGCGGTATGCGGATAAATCTTCTATGCGACCTTCCATAACACTATGCCCTCTTTCTCAATATTTTTATAAAAAGGTAAAACATTCTTCCATGCTTCATATTTTTCTGAATCGATGTCAATTACGGAAAGAACCTTTCCGGTAATCAGTTCATAACCCGACACGCAATCAATCATTCTTTCGGTGATATCCTTACTGATATTTTTGACAAAGAGTGCAATGTCGACATCCGAATATTTCGTTTGTGTACCCCGTGCGTACGAACCGTAAAGAACGGCAGAAACAAGACTGTTGCCGTATATTTCGGAAAGCTCATCTATCATAGCTTTTATATCACGGATAAGAGCGTTTCTCTGCACTGTTTTTCTCTGATTTTTGTACGCCCCGGTTTTCACCCTTTTATCGGAGGGATAAGCAGTGCCTTCCGGTATTGCCCACTGATTGCCGATTTTTATTCCAGCCATTCTTCCGCATGCAAGCAGCCTGCGAATATTCCCGGCATCCTTCTTATATCTTTCGGCATATTCGCTAACCGATAAGAACTTTTCCATTGTCATCACCTCGCATTTATATTATGCCACGAAATCGTGTAAATGTCAAGACTGTATTTCTTGTAAGAATTTATGATTACCTTACCTATATATTTTTGCAACCAATCTGCTTATCCATTCAAAGCCCGTGCTTTTGTGCCGTAATATGCGAAAAATAAGGGCATACCGGGGTTTTCTGTGGAAACACTCAACAAAAGTATCCGTCTATGCTGCCCATCATCTTTGCTTTTTACATCAACTATGTTTTTATTTACATAGATACGCTTCTTTAACCTTCTTAATAGTCGAATATGAATACCCCTCATCATCAAGCTGATTTAAGAGCTTTTGTATATCACGCCTTGTGATTTGTGATATTTTTTTATTGCCGAGATAAGGAAGTATTTGATTCTCAAAAATCTCTGCCTTCCTTTCATAGCTCTTTGGCTTCAGTTTTCTTTTTTCGGTCGAAAGCCATTCTTTGCTATACTTCTTTAAAGAAGATTTTTTGCCACATTCTTCATCTTTTTCAAGTCCCTTCTTGAACTCTTCAAGCTGTTCTGACAGCGGTTCTTTTGAGTCACCGTTAAATGATTTTCTTTTTCTTTCACCGTCTGAACCGATGTAAGAATAGAAGAATCTCCACTTCTTTCTGTCCTCGTCATAATAGAAACTTCCGTCACCGTTTACCCTGCGATTTGCCATTTTCAAGCCTCCTGCGTGATAATTTGTGTGATAATTAATAACGAAAAAATTATCACACAAAAATCCTGCCTCTTATGAAAACAGCTTTTCGGAAGAAAAAAAGCAAAAATAAAAGACATTCAAGGCGAAAACTGTTGAATAATTAAGCCTTAAATGTCTTTTTCATGGAGGTACCACCCAGATTTGAACTGGGGAATAACGGTTTTGCAGACCGTGGCCTTACCACTTGGCTATGGTACCGAAATATGGAGCGGATGACGGGGCTCGAACCCGCTACCTCCACCTTGGCAAGGTGGCGCTCTACCAGATGAGCTACATCCGCAAATATGGCGACCCGGATCGGGCTCGAACCGACGACCTCCAGCGTGCCAGGCTGGCGTTCTAAACCAACTGAACTACCGGGCCATATATAATGGTGGGAACAACAGGGCTCGAACCTGTGACCCCTTGCTTGTAAGGCAAGTGCTCTCCCAGCTGAGCTATGCTCCCTCGCAGTGCAAGAGATAATATACACTAACTGAGCGAATTTGTCAAGAGTAAACAGGAAGATTTTCAGAAATTTAAATTTATTCTCAGACCGCTTCTATCTTGTAA
>JAZUDT010000017.1:0-13396 GCA_045639785.1 Acutalibacteraceae bacterium
GATTTAAGGTCGAAGATTTTATCTTGAGCAGAAGTGCTCAGGTGCAAGGCTTGCGAGCGAGGCATACTTGCGTATGGCGAGTGAGTATAACGAAGCAGATGAGTGCTTATACTCAAGATAAAACGGATTCGGATTATTTGAGGCACGCTTACTGATACTCCGAGTGGGCAAAAAAAAACGATTAGAAGAACAAGTAGTTTTACAAGTTTATACAAAAACAAGGGATTTTAAAGTTATCACTTACTCGGATATACTTTAAAATCCCTTGTTCTGTGTTGTTGTTTTTCGTTCTGCGCCGAATGCGACTGCCCCTTATCTTATCCTCAAATATCCTTTTGCAAGGCTTAATCCCCTCACCTTTGAGCACGATTTTTCATAATATGTAAATGAAATTTGCCGCACGGAGGTATCATAATGAAAAAAAACGGTATTAACTATTTTTCGGGTTGCTCCTCACCCGATGGCTTCGTCTCATTTTTCCCCGAAATCTATCCGCTCAGCGGAAAATGGCATATATACGTGCTCAAGGGCGGGGCGGGCACAGGCAAAAGCACACTGATAAAAAAGCTCGCTCTTGAAATTGAAAACAGGGGCTATGAGGTTGAGCGGATACATTGCAGCAGTGACCCCGACAGCCTTGACGGTGCGATGTGCCGTGAACTGAAATTCTTTATTGCCGACGGAACAAAGCCCCATGTGATAGAGCCGCTTTATCCCGGTGCGGTTGAAAACATAATCAATCTCGGTGAATACTGGGACAGCGGTACTCTGCGTGAAAATGCAGAAGCCATTATCGAAAAAACAAAGCTCAACTCTCTCTGCCACGAAAGATGCGCCCGCTTTCTCTGTGCGGCGGGCAAGGTCAGATATGACACTCAGAGAATTTGCGAAAGCTCGGTTTTAGAGTATAAGATTCATTCCTATTCAGACCGCTTTTCAAAGCGCAGATTCAAAAAGCAGAAAAACGGCAAGGGAACGGAAAAAAGAATTTTTCTCTCCGCCGTCACACCTCAGGGCAGCGTCTTTTACTCCGGCACCGCAGAGTGCCTTGCCGATGAAATAATCCTTGTCGATGATAAGACCTCGCTTGCAAGCAGTATGCTTTTTGAAGAGATGAAAAATCTTGCTTTAAGAAACGGTTATGACGTTATCTCCTGCTTCTGCCCTCTTCAGCCGTCCGGCTTCCCCGAGCATATTATAATACCGGAATTATCGCTCGCCTTTATCCGCCGGCACTCAGCCTGCGACATAGCGCACGCCTCAAGAACAATCCACTGCGACCGCTTTCTCGACAGAGAGGAAATGGCGAAGAGGAAAAACCGTCTTGTTTTTAATCACCGTATTCAGAATGAGCTCATCGGAGAAGCGGTGCTTTCACTCAGGGAAGCAAAACGCATACACGACGAAACGGAAAAGATATATTCGCAGGCTATGGATTTTTCCCGCATCGGGGAAACAGAAAACCGGATACTGTCTGAAATTCTTTAAAAATTATATGAAAGACGGCTGTCACCTTATGGCGACAGCCGTCGTGCTGTACATGAACATTTTTTATCCCAGCTCGTCCTCGTCGAGCAGTGATTCGTCATTATCCTGACTTGCGGTGAGGCTCAGTGCGTCAACACCCTCTGTGCTGTCCTCCATAAACAGTATTTTCACCGTCATAAGTATCAGCTTGAGGTCAACCATGAACGACTGCGTTGCAACATAGATTAAATCCATCTGCACCTTGTCATACGGCGGTGTATTGTACTTGCCGTAAACCTGCGCATACCCCGTCAGTCCCGCTTTGACCTGAAGACGCAGGGCAAATTCGGGCATTTCCTTTTCATACTGTTCGGCTATTTCGGGGCGTTCCGGTCTCGGACCGACTATCGACATTGAGCCGCCGAGAATGTTGAATATCTGCGGAAGCTCGTCCAAACGAAGCTTTCTTATCACTCTGCCCACAGAGGTTATTCTGTCGTCGTCCTTGGAAGCAAGCCTTGCCACTCCGTTCTTTTCGGCGTCAACACTCATTGAGCGGAACTTCCACACCTTAAATTCTTTTCCGTTAAGGGTGAGCCTCTTCTGCTTATAGAGCACGGGGCCTTTATCCTCTGCCTTTATCGCTATTGCGATAATTATCATCAGCGGGCTGAGAATTACCATTGCCGCAAGGGCGATGATTATATCGAACACCCTCTTCCCCACAACATAAATAAGCTTGGGGTTGCTTCTCGTACAGCGGTAAACCGGCACATTGAGAAGCTGTATCGTCTTTCCGCCCCTTATTATGGTATCGGAAATTTTCGGCTTGATGTATGCGACCTTGTTGTTCTTCACACAGAATTTCACTATCTGATTTCTGTAATATGCCGGCAGTCCGCAGAGAAAAACCGCATCTGCCTTTTTGAGCTTATCATAAAGAGCGTCGAGGTCGGTATTTCTCAGACGGAGTGTTTCCACGACGTTGAAACGCCTGTCCATGCTCTTAATGCCCCTCAGAGACAGATAGGAGTCAACTCGGTCATAGACGACTATCGTTTTTCTCGGGGGGTGAATTTTAAAATATGCCCGGTCGGTGATGATAACCCACATAACCGCAAAAGCAAAATACACCGCAAATATTATCAGAAACGGCACGGCATTAACAAGCGAAACGCTCATAAGGGAAAAGATAACATAAGTCAGAACGAGTGTCAGCGCAATACATATACCGTGTGAATAGATAATATCCGAGACTGTCGAGGTGCCTATCATAAAGCCGCCGTAGGTCTGTGCAAGGAAGAAATAAACCGCACCGAACACGACAGCTATAAGATAGTTGCCGTAGCGATAAAGCGGAACGGGAATATACGGGTTATAGAAGCTTATCCAGACGTAATAAATACCGCCCGAAAACAGCACCACAAGCACAGCCTTGAGAATGTCAATAAGGAGTCTTTCCTTGATATACACTTTTCTGTCCATATAAAATACCTCTCTTTTAAAAAGGTAAGCCTTAATCGACCTTATTATATTACCACATTATTCACAAAAAAGCAAATGCAGGTTAAATTTCCGTTTATTGAATCAAGCGGTAATTTTTTCCTTTTTGCCCGACTGTATCTGTGAAAGCACTACGGCGCATGCCATTATCACAACTCCCGCAAATTCTCTTTTTGAAAACGACTCATGAAGAATGAGCATACCCGAAACCGAGGCGAAAACGGACTCAAGGCTCATGAGAAGTGCCGCAACCGTCGGATTTTCTGCATTTTTCTGTCCGACAACCTGAAGCGTATGCGCAACTGCACTTGAGCAAATACCCGTGTAAAGCACAGGAACAAGTGCTCCTCTCATCTGCTCGGCTGTCGGAATGCTCTCCCGTATAAGCATAATCGGGGCGGATATTATCGCAACGGTAAGAAACTGTGCAAACGAAAAAAGTGCGCTGTCCGTCCCTGATGCATACCTGTCAATCAAAAGAATCTGCACGGCAAACAGAAAAGCGCATGAGATAACCCACAAATCGCCCTTTTCAATCGTAAAATTCTCGGTTACGCAAAGAAAATAAAGCCCTGCCGCCGCAAGAATCACACTCACCCACATACCCGGAGACGTCTTGTTTCTGAAGAAAATTCCCCCGAAAATCGGTACAAGCACTATGTAGAGAGCCGTGATAAAGCCGGATTTTCCCGCAGGGGTGTATTGAATTCCTATCTGCTGAGCGGTGGCGGCACAGAAAAGCACACAGCCGCATATCGAGCCAACACCAAGTGAACGGGCGACCGTCTTTTTCAGCACCTCTTTCCCCTCTCTCCGCTTTATCCCCGTCAGAGTGACAGCGCATACCGGAGAAATGGCAAGCGCACCGAGAAGATACCTCTGCGTGCCGAATGTGAACGGCCCTATATAATTCATCGAATCGCTCTGAGCAACAAAAGCAAGTCCCCATATTGCCGCCGCAAGCAGAAGCGAAATATTGCTTTTCAACGCTTTTTTGTTCATGGCACACCTCAAGGCTGTAAAATATGCCATTAAATATATCAAAACATCACTTATTTGTCAATACTGCCCCTCTTTCGCTGGACTTTTTGTAATTATTAGTGTATAATAGCTTGAAATACTGTATTCTATACTATTGCTATTCGGGAGATACACTATGAAAAAAAGACTGATTTCTCTTATTCTGTCGGTCACGGCAATAATGCTCACCCTCGTTTCATGCTCGTCCTCAAAAAAAGCGGCAGTGAATATCAGCGGTGCGGAAATAACCGACGGAATTTATACCTACTACTATGACTATGTTTTCTCGAACAGGGAAAAAACGGGGCTTGCTCAGGAAGCCGGTGAGAAAGAAATCACCGAAAAAACAGTTGAGCTTTTAAAGGAATACGTTGCCGTAAACACGATGGCTGAAAAGCTCGGCGTTTCGCTCTCCTACACATTAAAGGCGCAGGCAGCAAGCGAAACCGACAGCCGCTGGGACCTTTTCGGGAATTATTATTCCGAAATCGGCGTAACCAAGCAGGATTTGAACAAGGTGCTCACAAGCAACGCACTCAAATCGGCTCTGCTCGATTATTACTACGGCGAGGACAGCAAGATAAGTCCGACCTCGTCTTCGGATTTAAAAAATGCTTTTGCGAAAAAATATATCGGCATCAATGTTATTGCCGCATCTCTTACAACGACCGACGCTCTCGGAAACACGGTGCCTCTCGACAAATATGAGCTTGACAATATAAGAAACGTCTTTGCAAATATGAGAAGCCGTCTCAACTACGGTGCGGATATTGACTCGGTTTACAGCGACTATATCACAAATCTTGACCTTGTCGGCACACAGTCGCCGGAAACCTACGTTGTCACACCGTCAAGCGTCGGCTACGGCGAGGACTTTTTCAAGAAAATCAGTTCCCTCAATTATCGCACTGCAACGGTAATGGAATATGAAGATACAATCTATCTCTTCTACCGCATAGATATTTCCGGCGATGAGGCGGGATACTTCGTCACGTATAAGAGTGATATACTTGAGGATTTGTGCTTATCAAAGCTCAGGGAAAAAATCTCGGCGCAGACGGAAAAATACGAAACGGTAAAGGAGCACAGCCGCACAACCGCAAAAATACGCAAAACGGTGAACGAAAAGCACAGCGGCGAAAACGCTTAAGGGGGTAACATCATGAGCGATTACAGAATTGAAACAAAATGCCTTCAGGAGGGCTACAAGCCGAAAAACGGTGAACCCAGAGTAATGCCTGTTTATCAGAGCACTACCTATAAATACGATTCCTCAGAGCATCTGGGCGAGCTTTTCGACCTCAAGGCAGACGGCCACATGTACACGAGAATTTCAAATCCCACAACCTCGTTTGTGGAGGAAAAGATAAATTCGCTTGAGGGCGGCGTGGGCTGTCTTCTGACCTCGTCAGGTCAGTCGGCAACGTTTCTTGCCGTGTATAATATTGCTTCAGCGGGTGACAATTTTGTTTCGCTCTCCTCAATTTACGGCGGCACGATAAATCTTTTCGCCGTGACGATGAAAAGAATGGGGATTGAGGTACGTTTTGCCACGCCCGATATGAGCGATGAAGAGCTTGACGGGCTTTTTGATGAAAGAACAAGGCTTGTTTTCGGTGAAACGCTCGCAAATCCTGCGCTGACCGTTCTCGATATTGAGCGGTATGCAAAGGTTGCACATTCGCACTCTGTCCCTCTTATCGTGGATAACACGTTCGCCACTCCCGTGCTCTGCAATCCGTTCAAATTCGGCGCAGATATAGTTACTCATTCGACAACGAAATATATGGACGGTCACGCAAGCGTTATCGGCGGAGCGATAATCGACAGCGGCAATTTTGACTGGGCGGCCTCGGGCAAATATCCCGAGCTCACCACACCGGACGACTCTTATCACGGTATTATATACACCGAGTCATTCGGCAAGGCGGCATACATCAACAAGGCGAGAGCACAGCTTCTGCGTGATTTCGGCTGTACGCCGAGCCCGCTTTCAATGTATATTCTCAATATGAATCTTGAAACTCTGCCTCTGAGAATGGAAAGACACTGTGAAAACGCACTCAGGGTTGCACGTTTTCTTGAAAATGACGACAGAATTTCATGGGTAAACTATCCCATGCTTGAAAGCAGTAAGGACCATGCTCTGGCTCTCAAATATCTGTCCGGCGGCACAAGCGGAGTAATATCCTTCGGCGTTAAGGGCGGCAGAGAAAAAGCGATGAAGTTCATGGACTCTCTGAAGCTTGCCGCAATCGTCGTTCATGTTGCAGACGCAAGAACAAGCGTTCTTCACCCTGCGAGCACAACTCACCGTCAGTTGACGGACGAACAGCTCAGCGACGCCGGAATAAGCGCAGACCTTATAAGAATGAGCGTGGGAATTGAGAATATTGATGATATTCTTGAGGATATTGCTCAGGCTCTGGAAAAAATTTAAGAAGTAAAGCTGTGATATATTATGCCTATAAAAATACCCAATCTTCTGCCGGCAACGCAGACGCTGCTTGACGAAAATATTTTCGTCATGACGGAGACAAGGGCTCTGACGCAGGACATACGTCCGCTGAAGATTCTGCTTCTCAATCTCATGCCGACAAAAATAGAAACCGAAACTCAGTTTGCCCGTGTTCTCGGCAACACCCCTCTTCAGGTCGAGCCTGAGTTTTTGCAGACAACGAGCCATGTTTCCACCCACATTTCTCAGGAGCATCTTCTCTCGTTCTACAAAACCTTTAACGAGGTTAAGGGAGAAAAATTCGACGGAATGATAATCACGGGTGCGCCCGTTGAGCACCTTGAATTTGAAGATGTTGACTACTGGCAGGAGCTCTGCGAAATAATGGAGTGGAGCAAAACCCACGTCACAAGCACTTTTCACATCTGCTGGGGTGCTCAGGCAGGACTTTATTATCACTACGGAATACAGAAAAGAAAGCTTGACGAAAAGCTCTTCGGTGTATTCCGCCACAGAGTCGAGCATAAGGGCTCAATCCTTTTCAGAGGCTTTGACGATACCTTTATGGTTCCCCATTCACGCCACACCACAGTTCTCAGAGAGGACGTGGAGCGCATACCCGAGCTTAAAATTCTCGCCTCGTCCGAGGAAGCCGGCATTTATGCCGTTTCAACCGACGGCGGAAAACAGATTTTTATTATGGGGCACTCCGAATACGACCCCGACACACTTAAAAAGGAATACCTGCGTGACAAAAACGCCGGTCTTGATATAAAGGTGCCGAAAAACTACTTCCCCGACGATGACGACTCAAAAGAGCCCATTGTTTCGTGGAGGGCAAGCGCACATCTCATTTATGCAAACTGGCTCAACTATTTCGTCTATCAGACAACACCGTACAACATAGAAGAGATAAAGTAAGAGGATACCTTATGAGAAAGAAAAACTCAGTCGGGCAGAAGCCTGTCGGCATGAGCAACGCTCTGACGCCCGATTTACAGCATAAGAGGCTCGAATATAAAAAGAAAAGACGCCTCAGAGCCGTGCTTCTCGTTTTCGTATGCGCCGTTGTGCTTCTTGCGGCGGCGGCACTTATCGTCGGCTTTATGAGTGCCGACGTGATACACACGGTGACTGTTGAAGCGGGCGATGATATGGTGCCTGCCTCCGCCTTTTTTGACGGCGACGTGAGGGCATTTTTTGTCTCCGACAGCAATATTGACACCTCAAAGCCCGGAAAATACAGCCTCACCGTCAGAAACGGGATTATTCTTCACTCTGTCACGCTTGAGGTCAAGGATACCGTTGCGCCCGCCGCAAAACCGAAGCACGTCAAAATCAGATACGGAGAAAAAACCGTTTCCGCTTGGGACTTTGTTAAAAGCATAAAAGACGAAACCGAAGTCACAGCAAGGTTTAAATTCCCCGTTGACTACACTGCGCTCGGCGACAGCGACGTTGTCGTTATCCTGACAGACCTTGGCTCAAACGAGACCGAATACGACTGCAAATTCACCGTGTATCCGGAAGAAATAATCCCCTCTGTCACCGTTGAAGCGGGCTGTGAAAGCCTGTCTGTCAGAGACTTTCTCTCTGACGGCGCACCCGAATATGAGGGCGACTGCATTCTCACCGATGTCAGCGGAGATTTTCTGAACACGGTCGGCTCGACAAATATCGAAATAATGTACTGCTCGGTGACCTACACCGTCAAACTCACCGTTGAGGACACTACTCCCCCGTCGGCAAGAATAAAAAGTCAGACGACCTATATCGGAAAAAGAATACCGGCGCAAAGCTTCACCGAGGAGATTTTCGACAGCTCATCTGTCACCGTCTCTTATGCCGCAGAGCCCGATTTTGACCGTGCCGGCAGACAGGTGGTCGAAATACTGCTTGAGGACGGCGGAAAAAACACAAGAAGCTACAAGGTGGCAATGACGGTTCTGCCCGATACGGTGAAGCCCGAGATATTCGCTGAAAACAGAACGGTCTATATCGGTGATAACATAAGGTTTTCCGACGGTGTGACCGCAAACGACAACTGTGACGGAGAAATCGAAGTCTTTGTCAATGCAGACGGCTTTGACAGAAACACCCCCGGCGTTTATCCGGTTATATTCACCGCAACGGACAAAGCCGGAAACACAGCCGAAAAAGAGGTCATGTTCACGCTCACGCAGAAGAGAGCCTATCTTTACACCGACGAAGTGATGAATACCCTTTTTGACTCGGTGTATTCAAAGCTCAATATTACCCCGTCAATGAGCGAGAAAGAAAAAATCAAAACGATATACACATACGTTCGTGAGAACATTTCATATAACGGAACGTCAGAAAAATCCGACTGGGAGCAGGAGGCTTACAGAGGACTTCGCTCGAAAGCGGGCGACTCATTCACGTTCTATTCCGTTTCAAGAAAACTGCTGACTATGGCGGGCATTGAAAACGAAGCTGTCAGACGTGTCGGCAGTGACTCCGACCACTACTGGAATATCGTTATAGTTGACGGAAAGCGGTATCACTTTGACGCCTGCCCGCACTATAAGGATTTTCCGATAGAAAGCTATATGCTCACGGAAAAGCAGGCACGTGAATATTCCGAAAAGACAAACGGATATTACACATATAAATAAAATCACGGGGCTTTTTCATAAAGTCCCGTTTTGTATTATTCCTTTCACTCTGCAAATAATAAATGCGAAAGGAATGATTATATGGATTATTTGAAAATATGCCTCACATCTCTTGCCTCAGCCGCTTCTCTTTTCATTCTGACAAAGCTCATGGGGCACAAACAGCTTGCACAGCTTGACGTTTTCGACTATGTCAACGGAATAACCATCGGCTCTATCGCCGCTGAAATGGCAACCGAGCTTGAAGAACCGCTAAAGCCGCTCATCGCCTTGATAGTGTATGCGTTAATAGCAGTCGCACTGAGCCTTGTCAGCAACAAATTCCCCGCCTCGAGAAAAATTGTCGTGGGCAATCCCGTCGTCCTTATGGATAAGGATAAGCTTTACCGAAAAAGCTTCAAAAAGGCAAAGCTCGACCTAAACGAATTTCTCTGCCTTTGCCGGGGGCAGGGCTATTTTGACCTCAATCAGATTGAAACAGCCGTTTTTGAGCATAACGGCTCACTCAGCATACTGCCCAAAGCCGCCGATAAGCCCCTCACCGCTTCCGATATGAAAATATATCCGCCTCAGGAGGAGCGTGTGACCGAGCTTATCATGGACGGAAAAATAAACGGAGAAAATCTCGTTAAAATCGGAAAAAGTGAAAAATGGCTCTCAGAGAGGCTCAGTGAGCAGGGTATAAAAAGCGAAAAAGAGGTGTTTCTCGCCTTTGCCGACAAAAAATACACCCTCACCGTCTATCCGGTATCATAAAACCGGCGCATACCTTAAACAGTCTGCGTTTTTCAGCTTATTTAAAAAAACTTCGTTTTCCTCTTTCAAATATAATATTTTTATGATATAATGATATATTGCAAAAGCTCTATCGGATATTTTGAAACACTCGGAAACAGGAGTTTAAAAATGGGAAAAATCGTTTCAATAGTCAATCAGAAAGGCGGGGTGGGCAAAACGACAACCGCCGTCAACCTTGTCGCTTCAATCGGCTCTCTCGGTTTTAAGACGCTCATTGTCGATATTGACCCTCAGGGCAACGCCACAAGCGGTCTGGGACTTAACAAAAGAGAAATCACCCTTTCAAGCTATGACGTTATTCTCGGCAACGCAAAGGCAACGGACGTTATCGTTTCAACGCCCTATAAAAACGTCTCAATTCTTCCGGCAAATATGAATCTTGCCGGTGCAGAGCTTGAAATGGTCGATATTGAGAAAAGGGAATCACGGCTTAAAACCGCACTTTCTCCGATAAAAAATGACTTTGATTTTATTTTCCTTGACTGTCCGCCCGCTCTCGGGCTGATAACGCTCAACGCCCTTTGCGCCACCGACACGGTGCTCGTGCCCATTCAGTGTGAATACTATGCGCTTGAGGGGCTTTCACAGCTTATGAGCACTTTCAGACAGGTCAAGCGTCTCTACAATCCTCTCATTGAGCTTGAGGGAGTTCTTCTGACAATGTTTGACGCACGTCTCAACCTCACTCAGCAGGTTGTTTCAGAGGTCAAGCGTTTCTTCCCCAATAAGGTGTATGCGTCGGTTATTCCGAGAAATGTCAGACTTTCCGAAGCTCCGAGCTACGGCAAGCCCGCATTTTATTACGATAAATCTTCACGTGGCGCAGACTCATATATGGAGCTTGCTCTCGAATTTCTGAGAATGAACGGTAAAAAATAAGGAGGGTGTCTTTATGGCAGCAAAAAAAGGCGGTCTCGGGCGTGGACTTGACGCTCTTTTCGCCGACAACTCGCTTGAGGAAATCAGTCCGTCAAGCGCAGTGCGGCTGAA
Organism: Acutalibacteraceae bacterium; assembly: GCA_045639785.1. Taxonomy (GTDB): domain Bacteria; phylum Bacillota; class Clostridia; order Oscillospirales; family Acutalibacteraceae; genus UBA6857. The sequence continues at coordinate 10,873 of JAZUDT010000017.1, forward strand.
GATAAACGAAATTGAGCCCAACAGAGAACAGCCGAGAAAAGAATTTGACGAAAAAGCACTTTCAGAGCTTGCCGACAGCATTTCAAGGCACGGCGTTATTCAGCCTCTTCTTGTGCGTCCGCTCTCCGACGGCAGTTATCAGCTTGTCGCCGGCGAAAGACGGTGGCGTGCCGCAAGGCTTGCGGGGCTCAGCGATGTGCCCGTTGTTATAAAAGAGCTTTCCGACAGCGAGACTATGGAAATCGCTCTTATTGAAAATTTGCAGAGGGAGGACCTCAACCCGATAGAAGAGGCTCAGGGACTTAAGCTTCTCATTGACACCTACGGTCTGACGCAGGAGGACTGTGCCTCCCGTGTGGGAAAATCACGTCCCGCCATAGCTAATTCGCTTCGTCTTCTCGCTTTGCCCGATACGCTTCTTGACCTTGTGAAAAGCGGAAAGCTGTCCTCCGGTCACGCACGTGCGCTTCTGCCGCTAGGCGACAGAGAAAAAATGCTTTCTCTTGCACAGGAGATAATTTCAAAGGAGCTTTCGGTCAGAGAGACGGAAAGAGCGGTGAAGCTTTTTTTAAACGGAAAGAAGACGCCCGAAAAAAAGGTTAAAAAGCGTGACCGCTATTACGACGAGGTTGAGCTTGCACTCAGCGGCACAATGGGCAGACGTGTCAGAATACTGCCCGGAAAAGGTCAGAGAGGTACTCTTGAAATTGAGTTTTTCTCAAAGGACGACCTTTCAAAGATAGCAAAGTCACTCGAAGAATAAAATATACGCATAATATACATTAAAGGAAGGCATAAGTTATGTTAGACATCAGAGTTATCAGAGAAAACCCCGAAAAAGTTAAAGCGGCAATGAAAACGAGAAACAAGGACATGGACGCCCTTGTTGACGAGATTTCAGACATTGACAAACAGCGTCGTGTCCTCTCGGCAAAGAATGACGAGCTCAAGGCTCAGCAGAATGCGGCGAGCAAAGAAATACCCGCTATTAAGAAAAACGGCGGCGACATTTCCGAAATAATGGCAAAGATGAACGCCATAAAAGAGGAAATCAAAAAGGGTGACGCCGTCATTTCCGAGCTTGAGGCAAGACAGAAAAAGATAATGTATGAGTTTCCGAATATCCCGAGTGACAAAACACCGGTAGGAAAAGACGATTCGGAAAATGTTGAAATACGCCGCTGGGGTGAGCCGACAAAATTTGATTTTGAGCCGAAAGCGCACTGGGATATAGGCGCAGAGCTTGGCATACTCGACCCGGAGACAGCCGCAAAGGTCACGGGTGCACGCTTCCATTTTTATCGTGGACTCGGCGCAAAGCTTGAAAGGTCAATCATAAACTTCTTCCTCAACACCCACACACAGTACGGCTACACCGAAATTTTCCCGCCGTACATGGTCAACCGTGCTTCCATGACAGGCACAGGTCAGCTCCCCAAATTTGAAGAGGACGCTTTCAAGGTCTCAAATAACGACTATTTTCTTATTCCTACGGCAGAGGTGCCCGTAACCAATATGCACAGAGACGAGATTCTCGACGGCTCGCTTCTTCCGATAAAATACTGCGCTTATTCCGCCTGCTTCAGAGCGGAGGCTGGCTCAGCCGGCAGAGACACGAGAGGACTTATCCGTCAGCATCAGTTCAACAAGGTTGAGCTTGTTAAGTTTGTAAAGCCCGAGACCTCATACGCAGAGCTTGAAAGTCTGACAAATGACGCCGAAAGAGTGCTTCAGCTTTTAGGTCTGCCCTACCGTGTAGTTGCACTTTCGACGGGCGATATAGGCTTCTCCTCAGCTATGACTTATGATATAGAAGTGTGGATGCCCTCCTATGGCAGATATGTTGAAATTTCGTCATGCTCCAACTTTGAGGATTTCCAGGCAAGACGTGCCGCCATACGTTTCAAGGACGGCAAGGAAAAGGCACAGCTTGTTCACACTCTCAACGGCTCGGGCGTGGCGATAGGCAGAACGGTTGCCGCTATTCTTGAAAATTATCAGAACGCAGACGGCAGTGTTACCGTGCCGCAGGCTCTTCGTGAATACATGGGAACAGATATAATAAAATAATAAAACGGGGGCTGTCGAATACCGGCAGCCCTGTGAATTTTTGAGGTAATGTGTTATGACGTATGCGATAATCTGTGCCGCAGGCTCGGGACTGCGCTTCGGGGGAGAAATACCAAAGCAGTTTATTGAGACGGGCGGAGAGCCGATTCTGTTAAAGACGGTGAAGGTTTTTGAAAAAACCGACGCTGTGAAAGCAATAATCGTTGTCTGTCCGGAAAGCTATATTGATAAAACAGCCGAAATTCTCTCACAGTGCAGTAAAACCTGTATCACTGCCGGCGGTGCGGACAGAAATCTCTCGGTAATGAACGGTATTGCATTCATTGAAAAGCGTTTCGGGCTTGATGAAGACACAATAGTTGTCACGCACGACGCAGTGCGCCCGTTTGTGACGGAAAGAATGATAAACGAGAGCATTGAAGAAGCGAAAAAATACGGTGCTTCTGCGGCGGCG
>JAZUDT010000018.1:0-19891 GCA_045639785.1 Acutalibacteraceae bacterium
GAGAAATGTAAAGTCCTCGGTATAACTCCGTATGTCTTTTATATGGCGGCTTTTAATATTCTTCTGTCAAAATATTCAGGCAATGAAGATATTGTAGTCGGTATGCCTGTAAGTGGCAGAACACCGAAATATCTCGACACAATCGGTATGTTTGTAAATACCGTTGCTTTGAGGAATAAGCCTGACGGAAATAAAACAGTTGAAGAATTCCTTAATGAAGTAAAAGAAACCTCGATAGAAGCAATTTTACATCAGAACTATCCTTTCGGAACACTGATTAAAAAACTCGGTATAGAATCACAGGGGCGAAATCCGCTGTTTGATGTAATGTTTGCATATCAGAGCGAGCAGATGACAGATGTGATATTTGGCGATAAAAAAGCGGAATTGTTGCCTATTCCAATAACTACATCAAAATGTGATTTCACATTTAACATTATGCCGAGGAATGATGATGTTGTTATCATGGCGGAGTATTGTACGGATTTGTATAGAGAATCTTCTATTAAAAGACTATTAAACTCTTATAGAACGGTACTTGAACAAATTAAAATGAATTAATAGGAGTTGTTAGTGTGAAAGAATTTATTGATTCAATTATAGGAGCTTTAATTGTAAGTTTTTTGTGTTGGTTAGTCAAAACTCTTTACCAGTATTTTAGATATTATCGTAATTCTAAATATAGTGGCACATGGAAAGATGAAATATTTGACGAGAATGGACAAGTTGTTAAACAAGATATTTTTACAATTAAACACAATAAAAGAACCAATCATTTTATTGGCACTGTTAAAAGAGTCTTTCCAAACGAACAAAGTCATAGAAAATGGAATTGTTCAGGAGTAATAATATCGAATCATTTTATTTTATCTTTTTGGTCAGATGATTTAATAATGAGTGATGGATGTGTGTATACTGTTTTGGTAGATGATTATACTTATGAGGGCTATTATCTTAGAGGTACTAAAGACGAAATTAATAAGGTGAAAATCCGTCTTACTAAGGAGATCAAAAAATGAAGTATGCATTATTGGATTGGGATAATACAATTCGTGACGGCTACACTTTATTTGCATTAGTTGATTATCTTGTAAATCGTAATATTATAAGTGGAACGATTAAAAGTGAATTTGATTTGTATATAGAAAAGTACAAATCGAATTCAATATCACATGATATGTTAGCAAAAAGAGCATGTGAAACTTTTGCAAAGAGTTTGAAAAATCAGAAAAAATCAACCATAGAATCGGCTATTGAAGAATACATGGAAATTGATAGAAACGCTTTATTTGATTTTTCATCCACGATATTTGAAGCTTTGAATCAAAATGAGGTGGCTCCTATCATAGTTAGTGGTGCCCCGTCAAGTATTATCCGTAGATATTCTGAATTCAACATTTATAGAATATATGGTTTTTCACTGAAAGAAATAAATGGTATTTTTACAGGAGATGTGTCAAATAACTTTGGTTACAACAAAAGAAATGAAGTTAAAAGAATAATACATCAAATGGGATGCCTTCCAGCAATAGCATTTGGTGATTCTTGGTCTGATTATGCGATGCTTTCTATTGCTAAAAAAAGTATTGCAATCTGCAAAGAAAAAAGCCAAATACCATTTAAAACAGATGGTGTGATTTTTACTGATTCAAACAAAATATATGTAAAAAAACTAATTAACGAAATGTTATCCGGGTCCAAAAGTGATAGTATTATTGGATTTGTTGAAGGGTAAAGGTGTATTAATGTATTTAAAAGATATAAATATATTGTCAAAGATAGAAAAACAAAAACTGTTCTTGGATTTTAACGATACGGCGGTTGACTATCCGAAAGACAAGTGCATTCATCAGCTTTTTGAAGAACAGGTAGAAAAAACACCCGATAAAACCGCTCTTATTGCCTGTGATAAAACACTTACATACAGAGGACTAAATGAAGAAGCCAACCGCATTGCCAATTCGCTTATTGCAAAAGGTGTTGGCGTTGGGGATATTGTTGCAATAAAGTTGACAAGAAAGAGTTATCTGCTTTCGGCAATGTTCGGTGTTCTGAAAACTTCCGCCGCGTATATGCCGATAGACCCGTCATATCCCGAAGACCGTATTCAATATATGCTTTCTGAAAGTAAAGCAAAATATTACATTGATGAAGATAATATTTTTGATTTGCTGAACAATGAAAGCATAGAAAATCCAAATTGTGAAACAAAAGCAGATGATATATTCTGTGCTTTACATACTTCCGGTTCGACCGGAAAGCCGAAAATGTCGCTTTTAAAACAAGGCAGTATTTCTAATTTCATTACGGCAAACAAGAGATTTTGGAATAATGTAGATACCGTTGTATCTGCTACTATAGTTACATTTGATGCCTTTCAAATGGATTCTATTTTAACACTTGCACATGGTATTAAACTCATTTTAGCAAGCGAAAATGAAATATATAATCAAACAAATTTTGAGGCCTTGTTTAAACATTCAGACAACAATATGTTTTTCTCTACACCAACCAAAATAGAGAATTATATAGACAACAGTACAGATAAAGAGTATTTAAGAAAAATAAAATCGTTTGTTATCGGCGGAGAAATTTTCAGTGATGCGTTATTGAGTAAAATCAAAAGCCATTCACCATACAGCAATGTTTATAACATTTACGGGCCAACCGAATGTACTATTTGTGCTTTGGTGGATGAGCTTGAAATAAACAAAGAAATCACAATCGGCAAACCGATAGCCAATACACAAATCTACATAGTAGATAAATATATGCACCTGACACCGATAGGTGTTACGGGTGAGCTTTGCATTGCCGGTGACGGTGTTGGTGCAGGGTACTTAAACCGTCCCGAACTGACAGAGGAAAAGTGTATTGACAATCCTTTCGGTGACGGCAAGTTATATAAAACAGGCGACCTTGCATACTGGCGTGAAGATGGTAACATTATTTATGTCGGCAGAAACGATTTTCAGGTTAAAATCCGTGGACTGCGTATAGAACTCGGTGAAATCGAAAATGCAATTTCATCAGTTGACGGTATTCAGCAGTCTGTTGTAATAGTCCGTAAAAACAGTGAAGACAGACAGCTTATCTGTGCTTTCTATACAGGCAAAGAAAAAGAAGCTGCAGAAATCAAAAAGGTTATAGGTACAAAGCTTCCTAAATATATGCTCCCGCATATTTTTACTCACATTGATGAAATGCCACTTACACCAAGTGGAAAGGTTAACCGCAAAGCGTTACCCGAAATTGACCTTGAAAATATCGAATCAAATACTGAATATGTTGCACCGAAAACAGAATTGCAAAAAGCACTTTGCAGACTGATAAAAGATATTTTAAGTGTTGAAAAAGTCGGTTTAACAGACAATTTCTTTGATTTGGGCGGTGACAGCTTAAAAGCTATTGAATTTATTTCAAAAGCACACAGCGAAGGAATATATTTTGAACTGCAAAATGTATTTGATTATCCCACCGCAAAAGAACTCTGTGATTGCATTGAGAACGGAGACAGGCAAATTGTTTCATTTGATAATGTTGATTTCAGTAAGGCGAATTCAGTACTTGCCAAAAATACTATTGAACAAATATCGAAACCTGAAAAAGCAGAAGTAGGAAACATTCTGCTTGCAGGTGCTACAGGATTCCTCGGTATTCATATTCTTGCCGATTTTCTTGATAACGATACCGGCACGGCATATTGCATTGTCCGTGGCAAAGATAGATCCGACAGCGAAAAGCGTTTAATGGATTTCCTTTCGTTCTATTTCGGGGAAAAGTATAAAAACTGCAAACGGCTCAAGGTGTTCTGCGGTGATTTGTCGCAAGACAAATTCGGTTTGTCTGACAGTGCTTATACTTTCCTTTTGGGAAACGCTGATACTGTTATCAACTGTGCCGCAAGTGTGAAACATTACGGCTCATACAAGTATTTCTATGAAATGAATGTAGAAAATACGAAACGGTTGATTGCATTTTCAAAAGAAGCAAATGCAAAGCTTATTCATACCTCAACATTGAGTGTTTCAGGCAACAGCTTTGCCGATGAGTTTGACGGTTATGTAAGTGAAAATATAAAACACTTTTACGAAAGCAGTTTGTATATCGGACAACCGCTTAACAATGTTTATGCACGCAGTAAATTTGAAGCTGAAAAAGCGGTGCTTGATGCTATGGCAAACGGCCTGCAGGCGAACATTATGCGAATGGGCAATCTGACTAACCGCTTCAGCGACGGTATGTTCCAAAAGAATTACGAAAGCAATGCTTTTCTCAACCGTGTAAAAGGCGTTTTAGAACTCGGCATTTTCCCGGAATATTTAATAAAAGATACAAACTATGCGGAGTTCACACCCATTGACGAAGCTGCCAATGCCGTAATGACGATTACTCGGCATTTCAGCACCGAGCAGACGGTGTTCCATATTAACAGTATCAAGGTGGTTTATTTCAGCAAACTGCTTGAATATTTCAACAAATTAGGATTCAAGTTGAAGACTGTCAGCGGTAGCACCTTTACCGATGCTTTGCGAGCAACCGCTAAGCAAACAGGCATGGAGCATATATTTGAAACCTTTATCAATGATATGGACGAAAATGATACGCTAAATTACGATAGCAATATCCGCATTGAAAATAATTTCACGGTCAGGTATCTTAAAAATCTCGGTTTTGAGTGGAAAAACATTGACCTCAAATATTTAAGAAAATATGCAGAATATTTCAGAAAAATCGGATATTTCGGAGGAATTTAAATTGAAGAATGAAAAGTATCCATATTATTCTGTACCCGAAGTATCAAATATGAAAAAACTTCTCGATTTTTGTGCTGAAACATATAAAGATGAAAAAGCGTTTTGGTATAAAAAGAGAAAGCAGGAAATCAACAAAAGCTATATTGATGTTCGCAACGATGTAAATGCTCTCGGTACATATCTTGATTCTTTAGAAGTAAAAAATTCTCATATTGCCATTTTAGGTGAGAACAGTTATGAATGGATTATATCCTATTTTGCCATTGTAAACGGCGGTAATGTAGTTGTTCCCATTGATAAAGAACTTGACGCTGAAACGATTGACGGACTGCTTAAAAAAGCAGATGTTTCATTGCTAATTCATTCGGACAGTTACAGCGAAGAAGCGGAAAAGTGCAATGTTAAAACGCTGAATATGAAAGATTTTGCGGAGTGTCTGTCGGTAGGCAAAGCCCAAATTGAAAACGGAAACACCGATTATCTTACCCGTGAAATCGACAGAGAAAAAATGTGTGCTATTGTATTTACATCCGGCACAACGGCAGAGCCGAAAGGTGTAATGCTAAACCACCGTTCTCTAATTCGGGATGCCATTCGCAGTGCTCAAAATCTCTATGCACCCGAAGGCACGGTTTCCGTACTGCCGCTTTATCATACATTTGGCTGGATGTCCTGTGTACTTGATCAAATGATTTTAGGTCATGAGGTCTATATTATCGGCAGTCTGAAAAGAGTAATGTCAGATATACAATATGCACAACCACGGCACATTTCCGTTGTTCCTATGCTTATTGGTGCAATGTATAACGAAATTTGGAACAACGCACAAAAAAGCGGTAAAGAAAAGAAACTGAAAACAGCTATAAAATTCAGCAATTCACTTCTTAAAATCGGAATTGATATTCGACGCAAGTTGTTCAAAGAGGTTTATGATGCATTTGGAGGTAATCTTGAAATGATTATTTCCGGCGGATCTGCCATTGATGAAAAGTATATCAAAGGCTTTTGTGATTTCGGTATTAAACTGACCAACGGGTACGGAATAACCGAGTGTTCGCCTATTGTGGCAACAATAAGAAATAAGCATTATGCTCCGGGTAGTGTCGGATGTGTACATCCGGGAACAGAATGCAGAATAGTTGACGGTGAAATTCAATTAAAAGGCGAAACACTTTTCTTAGGGTATTACAAAGATGAAAAAGCAACAAAAGAAGCCTTTGACGGCGATTGGTTTAAGACCGGCGATCTCGGGTATCTTGATAAGGACGGTTTACTCTACATCACTGGGAGAAAGAAAAATCTAATTATTCTTTCAAACGGTAAAAATGTATCTCCCGAAGAACTTGAAGCAAAAATAACCGAGAAAATCCCCAGCGTAAAAGAAATACTCGTTTATGCCGATAATGATAAAATAACCGCTGAAATATATTCTGAGGGGCTTGACAAAAACAAAAAAGAAGCAGTAAACGGTCAGATATTATCTCTTAACCGTGAACTGCCGCAGTATAAACAGATTACAAAAGTGAAATTCCGTGATACAGAGTTTCCGAAAACATCAACGAAAAAAATCATCAGAAATTGAGGTTGATAATATGCTTGAAAAATTACAGGAAATGATAAGAAACGCTACAGGAGACAATACGCTTGTCATAACAGAGGACACTGTTCTTTTATCAGATACAGGCTTAAACTCCTATGACCTTGTACAACTTGTTTGCAGTGTCGAAGATGAGTTTGATATTGAAATCCCTGATAAACAGATTTCTAAGTTTAAAACGGTCGGGGATGTGATTGAGTTTATTGATACTTGAAAAAAAGATATATTAAAATTTGTAGAAATTAGTTATAATTTTAATAAGTAAAACATTAGTTAATGATTTATTAAATTTGAAAAACATAAAATAGCCAGTTTAAAATGGCAAGGATATAAATTCTAAAGCATAGAAAGACTCATATTTCCGCTATGATGCAATCAAAACCGCCGGTTCAACCGGCGGTTTGTTCAGCCCCTTCAAGGGGCTATTACTGGCTGTACCCCTCAAGGGGCTCTGAACCTTAACATAGCATTACTTTCTCAGCTGCCGCTCACGAGCGGCTTTTTTCTTTGCTTACTTTGTCTTGTTACCCGTGAACGGGTCGATATACTCTTTAAGTGTCATTTGGTCTGTTTCCCAATCCTCCTTTAACTGATTCCTTATGTATTCTGCTATTATCTTTTTATTCTTTCCTACTGTATCTACATAATATCCTCTGCACCAAAAATTCCTGTTACCATATTTGTATTTTAAATTTGCGTGTCTGTCAAATATCATCAGTGTGCTTTTTCCCTTGAGATACCCTACAAACTGTGATATGCTTATGTAAGGTGGAATACTTACTAACATATGTACATGGTCAGGACATAATTCTGCTTCTATTATCTCGACCTTTTTTGCTTCACATAATTTTCTGAGTATTTCACCTATATCTGTCTTTATATCTCCGTATATTGCTTTTCTCCGGTATTTCGGTGCAAATACTACATGATACTGACATCTGTACGTTGAATGGGCTAACTTCTTAATTTCATTTTTATTTTCTTTTTGCATAATTTTACCTCCTAATATTTTCTAACGCTATGTTAAGTAGCTTCATTATATTAGGAGGCATTATTTTGTTCAACTTTTCATCCTCCCCCGGTTCAACCGGGGGTTTATTTCCACGCTTAAAAGCACCAATAACAAAAATCACCCTGCATTTCGCATGAGATACAGGGTGATATGTTATGTCATAAATCAAAGTCGTTTTCATAGGGCGGTTTTTTTGCTTTAATACGTGACTTCGACAGAACCTGCAAAATTTTCGCCCATCTTTTCGGGTTCAATATCATCAGACCTCGATGAAGCCAGCAAAGCACAATGGGATAGCGGTGCTTTTTGCAGAACGGGTGTGCGTGATAAATTTCTTCCTTTGACGGGAAAAAGAAGCGCAGTATAAATCTCAGCTTAATGAAGTGCTTTCCCTCTTCTTTGTCTCTTGCAAATTTATGACGGTAGAAATTTTCTTCCTTGCCGTGATTTCCCGATTCGAGTATTTCCTTTTCAAATTCCGAAATATACGTTTCCGGCTCTTTGCCGTTAAACCAGTGGTCTTTCACCGAAAGAAGCTGTTGCTTTATCTCATAAAAGCCGTGCTTCTTCAGAACACTGTCAATATAGTCATAATCAACCTTGCCCCCGAGTGCATTTTCAAGATAGTAAAGGTCAATTATCCGGCGGATTCCCGAGCCCATGTTGCCGCAGTGCTTAATGGTGTGGAGCAGGTGATAGAGATAAAAAACCGTGTCACTGACGGTCGCCGTGTAATTCTCACCGCATACGGCGTGGGAATAAGGGTCTGTAAGTGCCTCTCGGGTGAAGCTCGGTTTGTCGAAAAATTCAGTGTGAAGCTCAACGACAATATTTCCCCTGAAAGCGTCAATTTCGGTGTCGTCCGGAGACTTCGTCTTGTAGCCGAGCCCCTGCATAATGCCTCCGGCTTCGTCAAGCTTTTCTGCGGGAATAATGAAATCAATATCCGACATCATTCGCAAGTGAGCCTGCGGATAATATTTCTTCACCACCGTACCCTGAACCTCAAGGGTGTATATGCCGTGTGAATGAAGTGCGGCGAGGACCTCTTCACGTGCATTTTTCTGAGCAATATCCCTTTTCACCGCTTTCCAGTACTCGCCTCTCCAGCGACCGAAAACAACTTCGTCCGGCACTTTGCTGAGCTTTTCGACAGCGGGAAACGCAATGTTGGCGACCTCGTGAATTATTCCGTATTCGAGCACCTTTTCAAACGAAAGAGAGTCTGGAATATTCTCCGGCACGGTCGAATGCAGGGCAGACTGTATCAGATGAAGCAGATAATCGTATTCGTTTGTGAAAACCATGTCAGTCTCCTACTTTAAGTCCGTGCTTTGGGTCTGCCAGCAGAAGTCCCTTTTCTCTGAGCGAGTCGAGAAAGGCAAGCACCTGAGGTCCGACCTCTTCAACAGTGCTGTCGGTGTACTTGTCAAGGCAGTCTTTTATAAGGTCGGGCAGAGTGATTCCCTCCTGCAATTTTTCAAACATAAACCTTGTCGATTCATTTTTAAGAAGAACAACACCGTTAAAGTCATTTCCGTCTCCACCGACGCTGACAGCGGTTACCTCCCCTGCTACCTCGACAACCTCGAATTTGCATCTGAGCATTAACATCGGATAAAACTCCATTTTACGACCTCCGTAACAACTTTCTGATTTTTCTTTTTAACGCCTGCGGATATCTCTTTAATTTAAGCTTGAAACGGCGAAACGGCACTTTTCTGACATAAGCTTTGTATTCGTCGCTCTCAACCGAAATATGCCTGCCGTCCCTTATGACCTCGGAAAGAATACCGATTATCCATTCCTCAGGTACAGTTTCCGAGAAAGTGCGGTTGTCGCCGGCAATGCGGTAATTACCGAGCCCGCATACCTTGACAATGCGGTGGAGGACATAAGACCCGTTGGGGCGTTTGAATAAAACCGCATCGTATTTTTTCAGCGGTTCGGTGATTTTTTTTATCACCATAATATCCTTGTGCTGACGCAGAAGCGGCATCATCGAATCGCCGTCGTTTGTGTGCAAGATGTAGCCCTTGCTCTGTATCTCGTTTTCAAATTTTGTCATCTTTCAATTCTCCGAAAGCAACGGTTGCCGCCTCGTCCTGCGTGTTGCAGAAAAGCTCATAAACGGGAACGGCTTGCCCGATTTTTTCCAAAAGTCTGACCGTTTTTGCCACAAGCTCGCCGTTTTGCGGGCGGTATGCCTGAGAGATTAAACGGGTGAAAACCTTTGAAAATTCAGTCTTTTCAATGCGGTTGTCTTCGCTTCTGCTGAGAAAACAGACGGCTGAGAGCGGAACAGTTTTATTGCACCCGTAGCCCTCCTTGCCCATCCAGGGCGTGCCGCAGACAAAGGGCTTATCGTCAATAATGCGTAAAACCGGCTTGTCACCGTTGACAACAAAGCTGCCCTCGATATTTTTCAGCCACAGCCTTGTATGCGTTGTTTTTCCCGTGCCGGATTTTGCCGTGAAAAGGTATGCTCTGTCGCCGACAGCCACCGCTGAGCCGTGAAATACAAATGCGTCATACTCCGGCAGTTTTTCGGCGATTTTCCGATAAACCGCCGTGCTTTCAAGCTCTTGGGGAGTATAGTCGGGACAGCGTATTCCCTCACGGGCACTTTCGATAATACTCTTTTTCTTTTCAAATACAATATCCTGCTCATTTGTGGAGACCGAAAAATCGGGGCTCTTGTCCGTGTCATATTCCAGGTCACCGCTGAGAAAATCAAAAAGCGTATTTATTTCCACCGAAATACCGGCAATCATTATTTTCTTATTCATTCTTATTCTCTTGCGTTTCAAATATTAGATGCGTATGCGCCTTTTGTCTGTAATTATCAGTCGTCCTCCTCGGGGATTTCCTCCGTCGGCTTCATGATAAACTCTTCCGCCTGCTTGTTGTGAATGTAATAAACACGTTTGCAGTGGCGAAGAATACTCTTTCTGTGAGTGGAGACAATGCAGGTCTTGCTCGGATTGCTGTAAATTATGTTTTCAAGCACACGCTTTTCCGTGTCATTATCGAGTGCGCTTGTCGCCTCGTCCAGAAGAATTATCGGTGCGTCACGAAGCACGGCACGGGCAATGGCAATACGCTGTGCCTGCCCCTCGGAAAGTCCCTGACCTCTCTCGCCGACTTTTGTATAAATGCCGTTGGGTTGGGGCTCGATAAAATCCCATGCACAAGCGGATTTAAGTGCCTCTATAATCTGTTCGTCCGTTGCGTTTTCATCGACAAGTCGCATATTGTCGGCGATTGTGCCCGCCATAATGGAGTTGCCCTGCGGCACGTATGAGAACATACAGCGCAAATCGGCGTTCATATTCATTTCGTTTCCCGCTGTGTCGCTGACGGTCACCGAGCCGTCAGAGGGGTGAATGAGCCCGAGCAGTAATCGGAGCATTGTCGTTTTTCCCTCGCCGGAGGGACCGAGCACCGCCACGATTTCCCCGGGGCGGGCGACAAATGAGCCGTGCTCATAGACGTTTTTGTTTTCGCTGTAGGCAAAAGAGACATCATTCATCTGAACGGTCAGACCGTCTTTTGCCTGACCGCTGATTTTTTCAAGCGACTTTCTGTCGTGCTTTTCTTTCGGCAAGTCAACAAGCTCACGTATACGGTGAGCCGAAATCGCCGACGACACCATGCCGGGCACTGTACCCACAAGGGAGTTGAAGCGGCTTGTCAGTGCGCCTCTCTGCTGGAGGAAGAATGTCATGTCGCCATACTGTATCTGTCCCGTCCACAGCCGCCACAGACAGTAGCCGAAAGCACCGAGAGAGACAGCCGTCTGCAAAAGCGAAACGCCGATATTTGCTTTGATTTCAAATTTGTTGTAGTCAAGGTTGTATTCTTTATATTTTCCCTGCCACCATTTGAGCCTTTTTTCCGTTGTCCCTGCCACACCGAATGACTTTATCATATCGAAGTTGTAGAACGTATCCACTTCAAAGGACATCATCTGCGAATTCATTTCAAGCACACGCTTTTTGTATTCACGCATCTTGCGCATAATGAACCGTGACATAATGAGAAGCACGGGTGCACTGCCAAGAGCAATCCACGCCATGTTCGGGTCTGTCTTGAACAGAAGCCAGAATGTTGTGGCAAAAGAATAGAGCGATATAACGAGATTGGGTATCCACCCGATAGCATTGCCGGCGACCGTGCTTGTGTCGTTGCCGAAGCGGTTTAAAAGGTCGCCGTTTGAGTATTTGTTGAGCTCTTTCCATTCGGCGTCGATGATTTTGCTGAAAATAGCGGACTGGATATCGTTATTGACATAGATTGAAATTTTAAGTCCGAGACGGCTGAGAACACTGCCCACCACAAGCGAAAACACCGTTGAGAACACTGCGGCGGCAATCAGCACCCAGAGATTTTCCGTCTGTTTGCCGACAATGATATTGATTAATATTTTGCCGACCCATGAAGCACCGAGCGAGAGTGTTGAGCCGAGAAGTCCGAGAACGGTATAGAAAACGATGACCCACTTATACTTTTTTGAAAAAGAGAATATCCATTTCCAGTCATCAAAAAAATCCTTGAAGGTGCCGTCATACCATTTGTCAATCAAGGTCTGAAGCGAATTTATCTTGAGTATTTTGTTTATTCCCGTATATTTTCCCGGTGCGTTTGCACCGCTTTTTTTTGCCATATTTTTTACCTCCGCATTTTTTCACGGCATAATAATCGTGCATCTCACCGTTACTGCGTATAACACACCTATTATTACACATTAAGTTTACCATAACAGATGATTATTTTCAAGAGCAAAAGCGAGTGAATATTTTGTGTATGCGCCGAAGAGTTGCTATAACACGATAATATGTTTTTCGTTTTAAATATCCGTTAATTATTCAATTTCACTTGCAAAACGACAGCACGATATGATAAAATAAATCAAATATTTTTGTGAAATGAGTGAAAAAGCATGGGTATTATTTCAACGTGGGGCGTAGTTATGGGCAACTACGTTTTCAAACAGTTTAACGGCTACACCTCCAAAGCTATGGAAACACAGCAGGCAACGCTCAAGCTCATCATGGAGAAAAACAAGGACTGTGAGCTCGGCAAAAAATACGGCTTTGCCGATATTCATTCCATAGAAGAATTCCAGGACAAAGTCCCCCTTTCTACATTTGAGGACTATGCACCGCTGATTGACCGCATGGTTGAAAACGGCGAGGAAAATATCATCACGAGCAGTAAGATAACACGCTACTGCGCTTCCTCCGGCTCTGTCGGAAAACCGAAGCTTCAGCCCAAGACGGCGAAGGACGTGTGGAATATGTACTGCTGCGGTTTTGTCGGCACTCCGGGCTGTGCGGATATTTATTACAAAACGCACAACCTTAAAAAGTCCGGTGGATACATGGGACCGCTTGTAATGTCGCTCAACGGTCACAAGCTTAAAAACGGTCTTATGTGTAACGGCGCAGGTCAGGTTCCTTTCCTGCTTTTAAAGCCCATTCTGCGCTACTTCATCACCACCCCCAAGGATATTCTCTTCCCCGAGGACGAAGAGCACACCAATATCCCCTATTTCCAGCTTCGTTTCTGCCTTTGCAATAAAAAGGTAACATATCTCGGCTCTATGGTTGTCACGCTTCTGACTCAGATGTTTGAGTATCTCGAAGAAAACTGGGAAATGATTTGTCACGATATTGAAACCGGCACTATTGACCCGTCGGTTGAGTGTCCCGATTCTCTTCGTCAGAAATACGGAAAGATGAAGCCTAACCCGAAAAGAGCAAATGAGCTCAGAGCTATATTCAAAGAGGGCTTTGACGGTGAGCCGGTTGCATACAAAATATGGCCCAAGCTTGCTTTCGGCTACGGAATGACAAGCTCCACTCTCCAGATTTATGCCGAAAAGCTCAAAAAATACGTCGGCGACCTGCCGATGCACAATATGGGCTATGCCGCCTCTGAGGGCTTTATGGCTATGGCGGTTGAGCTTAATGCCGATGACTACGTTCTTCTTCCGAGAAGTCTTATTTATGAATTTATCCCCGTTGACGGCGACGAAAATGCAAGACCTCTGACGCTTGACAAGCTTGAGGTGGGCAAAGACTACGAAATCATCATCACGAATTTCTCCGGTCTTTACAGATACCGCATTATGGATATTGTCAGATGCACCGGCACCTACAACAATTCAAAAAGAATCAAGTTCCTCTACCGCTCGAACATGGGACTCAATGTTGCAAACGAAAAGACCTCGACGCAGATGCTCGACTGGGTTGCCGCTGAGCTTCAAAAGAAGTTCGACATTGAATTTGAGGGCTTCAGCTATTACCCCGACACGGACGGCAGACTTGCAAAGTATGTTCTTCTCGTTGAGACAAAATCGGATATACCCACAGCACGCAAGGCTGAATTTGAAGAAGCTCTCAATGAGTTTATGAAGCAGGCAAACGAAAAATATGCCAAATATATAAGCTGGGGCATGATAACAACTCCCGCTGTTTATCAGCTCAAGGACGGTGCTTATGCCGCATACCGCCACAGTCTTGTCGAACAGGGCAGAGCCCTCAATCAGATAAAGCCCGTCACGGTAATCAACACCCCCGAGAAAAAGGAATTTTTCTTCTCGCAGATAAAAGAATAAACATTGTGAACAGCGAAATAAGCATTAAAAGGGGCTGTAAAAAAACGGCCACAAAAAACAGAACCGGGACTTATCGAAAGGTAAGCCCCGGATTTTTTGAGTTACTCACATGCGTTTTAATTATTATTAAAGGTAATCCCACTCAAGCTTGTATTCGTTTTCAAGTGCATCTTTTGAAAGCACCTGATACGGCTGTAACGGGCTGAACGTATAAACCCTCGTGTAGTCCATATTGGCGGCAAGCTTCAAGGTAGGCTTTTCGGCATTATAGACCGCACTCCAGAGTGCAACAACTCTCCAGGGATATTTCGGGTGCTGATAGTTGAGCTTCACACGGCTGAGAAGGTCCATAGACTCAAGCTCGGTCATTATTCCGTTATTCTTTTTCAGAGTGTTCAGTATGTACTGCCCTCTGTCCATGCCGTGCTCCTCGCCCTTTTCGTCGCCGTGATTTCTTGTGACATAGAAGTTTGTCACATACTGGAGTCCCATTGAATCTCCCGCATACAGCTCGCTTTTATTGTCGATAATGTTGAGCTTATCGCCGACATATTCGATAACAACCGATTTTTCTTTATCAATAATCTGATAGTGATAACGGGTGAAAAGAGAATCGTGCATATTGTACTCTTTGAAAAGCTCAACCGCCTCGTCAACTGTGGCGCACTTATCGAGAACCGCTCTTATCATTGCGGTTGTGGTAATATCCTTTTTATCGGGGTCATTCTGATTTGTTGCGGAGGCTCTTATCTGGAGAACCGCTATCGCAAGCCCCTTTTCGTTAATGCCGTCAACACAGCAATACGGCGCAAGCAGGGCATTGACTGCATTAAGTGCAGACGGCCTGTTATGCTTTCCGCCATAGACCATAAAGTTGCAATCGACCACCGAAACGCTCGCATACCCATTATCGGGGTGCGTCCAGAGCACGAAGCAGGGCGACTCCTTGAAATCGAAATTTCTCCCGAGGGTATGCTCCCCCTCAGGCGTATGCGCTTCAAATGTGGAGCAACCGAAATCTGCCTCACCGAGATTGAAGAGCTTTGCGCCGAACGTCATTTTTTTTGCAGCAAAGCCTATGAGCTCGCCGAGATTTTTCACGCCCGTATCGAGAAGCTCGTCAAGGGCATAATCGTTTTTATAATCGAGAAGATAGATATTTTTGTCAAGGCGGACAACCGACTTCATTGTGTTAAGCTGATTATCCAGAAAATATTTTGCGTTTCTCTGCGTATAGGAAAGAAACGGCTTGACCCTTTCAAGTAAATCCGGCATGATTTTCCTCCAAAGTAAATTTATCCCACTCATTATATATGATTGTCGGAGAAGTGTCAATAAAGAAAAATTAAATCGGAAAAGGGGAAAAATTAAATCGGAAAAGGCGGAAAATTAAATTTGCAAATACGTTGAATATTTACGCAAAATTCATTTTAAAAATGAAAATAAATTGCATTTTTCCCTTGACAACTCACAATCAATTTGATATACTCTCTTAGTCAACTGACAAGGACCATTAGCTCAGTTGGTTAGAGCAACCGGCTCATAACCGGTTGGTCCGGGGTTCGAGTCCCTGATGGTCCACCAAAGCCCCCGCAAAAGCGGGGGCAATTATAGGGGTATAGCTCAGTTGGTAGAGCAGCGGTCTCCAAAACCGCGTGCCGAGGGTTCGAGCCCTTCTGCCCCTGCCAGAACGGAAACGGATGCCGAAAGGTGTCCGTTTTTGTTTTGCAAGAGAAAAAGCGAGAACCGAGGCAGGCGGAGCGTGCCGGGCATTGTCGCCGAAGTGCCGCCGGTGGCGGATGAAACGAGGCGAGAACGGCGCAGCGGTCGGAAAGCGAGCCGCGACAGTGGCGAGTCTCCGGGCACCGCAAGAGGGCAACTTCGAGCCCTTCTGCCCCTGCCAAAACGGAAACGGATGCCGAAAGGTGTCCGTTTTTGTTTTGCGGTGAAGGGCGAGAACCAATCCGGTCTGAGCGTTAAGCAAACAGCACAGTGTGCTGTTTGTAGCGAGGAGCGTTTTGTCGGTACCGAAAGCGTAGTTTTGGGTGACAAAACGGGCAAGGATGCAAGGCAACGCCGCAGCAGACGCCGAGCCCTTCTGCCCCTGCCATGAAGTCCGATGAAAATCGGGCTTCTTTTTTATCCTAAAATACTATATTTTGTGGTTTTGATGTAATTTAGTGCCAATATATTGATATTTTTACCGCTCGCCTTATGAATTTTGCATATTTCTATTTTAGTATAATACCGTAAAATGTCGTACTGTTTCGACGACTATGTGCCCCTATATGTGCCCCTAAAATGGCTTCAAAGTGTACTAAATTTAACTGTCCGAAAATGGAAAAATCGGTATAAATATATCTGTCTAAAATGATTAAAGCGATGCAGAAAATACACCGCTTTTTAGTGTAATAGTTTTTTAATTTGAATAATATTCTATAGCTTCCGTTGCAAGATGTTCAAATCTTTCCTGATATTCAGGTGCAACTGAAATCCCTTCAAAGCTGTTTCCGTTCTTATAATAATATCTGCTTAAAGCTTCTGTTATTCCCTGCATATCTAATATTGATTCGTTTGCAAATGCATCTGATATTGTTCTGTTGAAATCAGTATAATAAAGACCATTCTTTTCCTTAATATTGTAGGAACTTATCTTATTTCCAAGCAAAACTACTCCATTATACTTTGAAACTGAATCATCACCGTAAACCCAAACAATGTATTCATCGCTTCTGCCACCAAAATTGCCTTGACACATGAGTGCCTCATAAATTATTGTATTATGTCAATTTTTGTGGTATTATTTGATATAAGCCTTTCTGTTTATATCGGTACTGACACTATCGTCACGGTATATGTGATATAACTTTCTTGTAATAATATCTGCTTATCGAGAAGACGGAATATTTTGGGGTTATGGAGGATGGGACAAATTAAAAAAGAGCCTTCTCGGTGGTAGAAAGCTCTTTATTCGCCACACGGCGGAGGTTACCCTCCGCCGTGAATTTGTTATTAAGACTTACTTAAACAGATTCTTAAACCAGTTAATTACTCTGTTGAAGAAGCAAGCAATTTTGCCGAAGAAGTTATCTGCGTGTGTGCCGCCGCACTTGGGGCACACCTCGGGATTTTCCGGCTCGGTCGGTTTTTCAGCCTGTTTCTGTGCCTCAACCTTTGCCATGCCTTCCTGCTTTGCCTTCTCGACTTCCTCAGTCGATTTTGAGTCGTTTATCTTCTTTTCAGTTTCTTCGACGATAGCCTGCATTTCTTTGCTCTGTTTTTCACCGGCTGACTGTGAAACAGCTTGCTTTGCCGCTGTTTTTGCGGTAGAGAGCGTCTTTTCTTCGTCTGCTATCTTTGAGAGTGCATCGGCCAATACTGCATTTGCTTCGTCGGCACTTTCCGCATTTTCTATGAGCGTTTTTGCCGCTTTTGCAATAGCCTTTGACTTAGTCGCCACTGCACCCGAAGCCGCTTTTTCAAGCTCTGCGATAGCCGCCGCTATTGCTTCTGCGGTTTTTGCTCCGCAGACACAAGTATGATTGTCAAAGGTGTGATTTGCCGTCGCACCGTATTCATCACATTGCGTGCATTTGCGTGAATGTGTGCCGTCGCCGTTGTCCTTATACTCACCCTTGAAGTCGTGATCATTGGTCGCACCGCATACGCAGTTGTGATTTGCAAAGGTGTGATTTGACGCATCATTCAGCACACCGCATACCGAGCATTTGCGTGAATGTGTGCCGTCGCCGTGATTAACATAATCACCTGTAAATGTATGCTCATAGACCAAATCAATTTGAATCTCCCGGTTTTCGGAAAGGAGACTTGTTATATCCTTTTCTGCCGTTACGGGAGAGCCGGAAAGCACGTTGCCGGAAAAATCCTTGAGGGTAAACCGTTCACATTCTTCGGCATCGGGATAAACCGTGACCGATGTGGCAACAATGGCATCCTGTCCGGTACTTTGTGCTTTTATATTTCCGCCGTAAATGTTCACATATACTCTGTTGGTGTTTCCGCCGATCGCCGGATAATAAAAACAGGAAGCATCGATATTGCCGCCACGGATTGTTATTTCGGCATCATGACCGTAAAAATGTTCGACACCGATCGTAATGTTATTACCTACTTTAATATCACCGCCGTTGATCTCGACCGTGCTGTTATTACCGCCGATAACGCCTCTGTCGCTTTCGATCGTGACTTTACCGTCATTGATGACGACCTTACTGTCCGTACCGCCGATCGTGTTATTGGTATTGACCTCGCCGCCGTTGACCGTGACATTGCCGCTGATACCGGCGGCATTATCACCGGAGCCATATGCATAGACTTTGCCGCCGTAGATGGTAAAGCTGCTGCAACCGCTGCTGTAGGAACCATTGCCGATGCCCGAACCGCCGGAGTAGCCCCGTGCCGTAACACTGCCGCCGTAGACCGTGACCGTACCGCCGCGGTATTGGTAGCCACCGCCGATACCTGCCGCATATTTGCCGCCGTATGCTTCGATTATGCCGCCGTGGATATTCAGCGTGGCAAAATCACTGATACCGATGCCGGCAAAGTTTTCGGAAACACCGGGCATTACAAGCTCACCGGTTCCCTTTGCCTGAGCGTAGATCGTCAGACTGCTATGTAGATTGCTGTTTGCGAAAATCTCAAGACCTTGATCGAGCGTTAATTTGCAGCCGTCCTTCAGCACAAGATTGACATTGCCCGAAACGGTGATTCTTTCGCCAACCGTCACTTCTCCGTCAACTGCGTACCATTCGTCCGAAAGCGTGAGCGATTCATCGGTTGAGGTCAACGCTGTGGGTGCCGCCGGGGTGACCTTTTGAACAAAGGTCTTTGATTCCGGATCGTATGCCATATAGAGCACCGTGTCACTGATCAGAGAAAACTTGCTCCAAACGTCATTGTTTTTGTAAAGCTGTGCCGTACCGGTCGGTACAGACAAGACACAGTCGGAAGCGATGCCCGTAAAGGCGTCGTCCTGCAGTGTGGCGATTTTATCCTCATCCGTCCAGTTAACGGTAACATTTTTTAAGCTTATGCAGTCTCTGAAAGCATTATCACCGATCACCTTCACTGAAGCGGGGATATCAATATTCTTGAGTATAGTCTCTTGGAACGCAGAGGAGCCGATTTCTTCCAATGCGGAGGGGAAAACGATATCGGTCACCGTTTTGTTGCCGCTGAACACATTGTCGGCAATCTTCGTTACCTCTTCGGGAATAACTATCGTGCCGCCGAAACCGTTGTATTCGAGCAAAACACCGTCCTCAATAAGCCATACGGGCTTGGTACACACGATGCAACAACCGTTTTCATCAAAGGTGTGGACGTGTTCGACACCGTCAGTACCGCCGGCAGCACCGAATTTCAGTTCAAGATACGGATAGTCATCCTTTTCATTAAAGACATAATTGTTTTTTGAGAGGATAAACTTTTCACCGCCTTGACCCATATTGCTTTCTTCTATGTAGTTGCCGTCGGTATTACCGCCGCCGTAGCCGGTATACAGCTTGACATCGAAAAAATCGTTGCCATATCGGAAGATCGCAGGACTGCCGTTACCGCCGGTACCGCCACCGCCGCCCTGACCGCCGTTGCCGACCGATGCACCTGCACCGCCGCCCTGACCGCCGCCACCGCTGCATCCGGGAACAGCTGTACAATTGTATTGATAGTAATCTAAGTATTTAAGCCCGCTTGATATTGTGCTGTTACCGCCCTTGCCGTATGCACCGCCGACCGCTGTCAGCTTGACCGTGCGACTTGTGCGTACCGTACCCGCCGGTTTTGCTTTTGCACCGTGATAGCCTTTTTCACCGGTGGTAACACGCATGTGATCCTTCTCGCATGTGCCGCCGTCTCCCTGACCGCCGATGCCGCCGACT
>JAZUDT010000019.1:0-3514 GCA_045639785.1 Acutalibacteraceae bacterium
GGACAATATCTCTTTTTCTGTGGTATACTCTTCATAGTGATTGAGTCCTTTCTGTCAGATTTGTTTGTGGTGAACTTTATTCTATCAGAACTCAATCACTTTTTCTATATCTTTTGTCGCACATCTATTGTAAAGCTACAACGGGAGGCTTTCTTTTTGCGTTGAACGGTTGAAAAACAGCTTTCTCTGTGGTATAATACAGTTTAATGTTATTCCGGAGGTAATAAAATGAGAATTGTAGTTAAAGTCGGAACATCGACGCTCACACACTCAACGGGCAGAATTAATATCAGAAGAGTCGAATGTCTTTGCCGTGTGCTCAGCGACCTCAAAAATGCCGGTCATGAAATGATACTTGTTTCATCGGGCGCAATAGGCATGGGTGTAGGAAAGCTCAACCTTAAGGAAAAGCCGTCGGATATGCCGACAAAGCAGGCGGCGGCGGCAGTCGGACAGTGTGAGCTCATGTATGTATATGACAAGGAGTTTTCGCAGTATAATCATAATATAGCTCAGATTCTCATTACAAATTCGGACGTAAAGAACGAAGTCAATCACAACAACTTCAAAAACACTGTGTCAAGACTTCTCGAATTCGGTGTTATGCCGGTTATTAATGAAAACGACACCGTCTCAACGGAGGAAATAGAAATAGGCGACAACGACACTCTCGGTGCAATAGTCGCAACGAGCGTCAGCGCAGACCTTCTTGTGCTTCTTTCTGATATTGACGGGCTTTACACAAAGGACCCGAGAAAATACAGCGACGCCGAGCTTATTCCGTATGTTGAAACACTGACAGACGAGATAATAAAAATGGGTGAGGGCAAGGGTTCTTCACTCGGCACCGGCGGAATGTTCACAAAGCTCAAGGCGGCGGGAATAGTCACAAAAGAGGGGATAGATATGATTATCGCAAACGGAAGCGACCCGAATATCCTCTATGATATAGCCGAGGGCAAAAAGGTGGGCACAAGATTCTTCGGAAAAAGAGGCTGACATAATGAACACACACGAGATACTTGAAAGAGCGTTAAACGCAAAAAAAGACATAAGACGTCTCACGGCGGACGAAAAGAATGCGGCGATTGAAAAAATGGCGGCGGCGGTGGAAAATGCCGCAACCGAAATTCTTGAGCAAAACGCACTTGATATTGAAAGCGCAAAGGGAAAAATCAGCGACGTCATGATAGATCGCCTCACACTGACTGAGAGCAGAATAAGCTCAATGGTTTCGGGTATGCGTGAGGTTATGCTTCTGGAGGACCCGAACGGTCACGTGATGAACCGTATTGAGAGACCGAGCGGACTTGTCATTGAAAAGACGGCAGTCCCGATGGGTGTTATCGGCATAATATATGAGAGCCGCCCGAATGTCACCTCAGACGCCGCCGTGCTCTGCTTCAAAAGCTCAAACGTATGCGTTCTGCGCACCGGCAAAGAGGCATACAGAACATCAAAGGCAATCGCCGAGGCGATGAGAAAAGGACTTGCCCAAGCAAATATCAATCCCGACGTGATAAATCTTATTGACGACACCACGAGGGAAAGCGCAGTCGAGATGATGAAAGCGAGCGGATATATTGACCTGCTTATTCCGAGGGGCGGAAGCGGACTTATTAAAGCCTGCCTTGAAAATGCGACTGTGCCGTGCATTGAGACGGGCACGGGTATATGTCATATATACGTTGAAAAAACCGCCGACTTGGAGATGGCGGCGAATATTGTCGATAACGCCAAAACATCAAGACCGTCGGTCTGTAACGCCTGTGAGGTATGCGTTGTTGATGAGGAGGTAGCAGAGAAATTTCTCCCGATGCTTTACACAAAGCTGACGGCGGGCAGAAAAAATCCGGTGAAATTCATCGTTGATGAAACGGCAGGCAGATATATTGACGGCGAGAAAGCGACAGAGAATAGCTTTGACACTGAATTTCTCGACTATGTTCTCGCCGTGAAAACGGTTAAGAACACGAAAGAAGCGGTGGAGCATATTCTCGCTCATTCAACCCGTCACAGCGAAGCGATAATTACCCGTGACAAGGAGAAAGCCGACTACTTTATCAATAACACCGACAGTGCGGCTGTCTATGTGAATGCCTCAACGAGATTCACCGACGGCGGAGAGTTCGGTCTCGGCTGTGAAATGGGAATTTCGACGCAGAAAATGCACGCAAGAGGTCCTATGGGGCTTATGGAAATGATGACTTATCATTACGTCGTCAGGGGCGACGGTCAGGTGAGGTGAAAGTATGTTTGATTTCGGATTTATCGGCACGGGGAATATGGGCTCTGCGCTGGCAAAGGGAATAAGCAAAAAAACCGGCGGCAAAGGTATTGCCGTCAGCGATAAAATAAGTGAAAAAGCAGAAAAGCTTGCCGCCGAAATCGGCGCAGAAGCGGTTTCGGTCAAGACTTTGGCAGAAAACAGCAGATATATTTTTCTCGGTGTGAAGCCGCAGTTTCTCTCTGCTCTCACCGAAGAAATTGCACCGGTGCTCAGCGAGAGAAAGGACAGGTTCATTGTTGTTTCGATGCTTGCCGGAACGTCTGCCGAAAAGGTCGCCAAAATGCTCGGCGACTGCCCGGTAATAAGAATAATGCCCAATGTCGCCTGCCTTGTCGGCGAGGGTATGACGCTCTGTGCAAGAAACGAAAAGGTGAAAGATGAGGAATACGAATTTTTCTTCTCGGCAATGGAAAAAACGGGAAAGCTTGACAGCATAGATGAAAAGCTCATTGATGCCGCCTCCGCACTTTCGGGTTGCGGTCCCGCCTATGTATTTATGATGGCGGAGGCTCTTGCCGACGGAGCGGTTGACTGCGGTGTGCCCAGAGATAAGGCATACCTTTACGCCGCACAGACGCTCAAAGGCAGTGCCGCACTTCTTCTTGAAACGGATAAAGGTCCGTCAGAGCTCAAGGACAGCGTTTGCAGTCCCGGCGGAACAACGATAGAGGGTGTGAGAGCACTTGAAAAAGGTGCGTTTCGCTCGGATATAATCGAGGCTGTCAGAGCGGCTTATGACAAAACTTTGAAGCTCGGAAAATAAAATCAAAGCGGTTTCAGGTGCTTCCGGCCCTAAAACCGCTTTTTGTTATGTGCTTTTACTTATTCAATATCCGTTCGATAGGTTATCTTTATGTTTTTCACATCACCGCTGATTATTTTCACCGTTTCGCCCTTTGACACATATATACGGGTGCAGTCGGTGAGTGCCTTCTTTTCATCTTCGGTGAGAGAGTTATAAATTTCACGCAGTTTTTTTGCGTAAAATGTCTGCGGAGTCTGAACCATATACATTCTGCTTCTGTCCGGCACATTTGTTATTTTACCGTTTTCTGTTTCAATTACCGTATCAACTGCCGGTATCGCCGCCGCAGAAGCACCGTATTTTTTCGCTTCTTCAATGCTCTCGTTTATCATTCTTTCCGTCACAAACGGGCGCACTGCGTCGTGCGTGACAACTATTGTGTCTTCATCAAGCCCGAAACGCTTTTCAATGAATGCAAT
>JAZUDT010000020.1:0-6935 GCA_045639785.1 Acutalibacteraceae bacterium
GTTTTCCCTCATACGGTCAAAAAGATACCTGTGCCCGTTGTGAAAGGGATTGAACTCGCAGACAGTACCGAAAATTTCCATGATAAAATTTCCCCCGAAAAAATGCTTTTGCTATTGAAATCATCAGCGTCTTTCATTATAATATAAAAGTAAAAATTTAACAAGGTTATTTTTTCGGAGGTATTTTAATGAAAATTCTTGTCATCAACGCCGGTAGCTCTTCTCTCAAATATCAGCTTATTGATATGTCGGACGACACCCTTCTCGCTAAGGGTATCTGCGAACAGATCGGCGATGCAAACGCCACCTTCACTCACAAAGTTCCGTCAGATTCCTCAAAGAACATAAAAGAAGCTCATCTGATGAAAAATCACAACGAGGCTATTCAGCTTGTGCTCGACACCCTCGTTGACAAGACACACGGCGTTATCGCTTCCACCGACGAAATCGGTGCTGTCGGTCACCGTGTCCTTCACGGCGGAGAAAAATTCTCCGGCTCGGTGCTTGTCGATGAAAAGGTCAAGTCAGCAATAAGAGAATGCTTCAAATTCGGTCCTCTTCATAACCCCGCAAATCTCAGCGGCATTGAAGCGTGCGAAAAGATTATGAACGTGCCTCAGGTAGCTGTTTTCGACACGGGCTTTCATCAGACAATGCCCGATTATGCATATATGTATGCCCTGCCGTATGAATACTATGAAAAAGACGGCATCCGCCGCTACGGTTTTCACGGTACAAGCCATCGCTACGTCTCAATGAGAGCGGCTGAAATGCTCGGCAGAAAGGACACAAAAATTGTCACCTGCCATCTCGGTAACGGCTCATCTATTTCGGCCGTTGTTGACGGCAAGTGTTTTGATACGACAATGGGTCTCACTCCTCTTGAGGGTATTCTCATGGGCACAAGATGCGGCTCGATTGACCCCGCTATTGTCACGACAATTATGAAAGAGAGAAATCTCTCACCCGATGAAATGGATACGCTTATGAACAAAAAGAGCGGAATGCTCGGTCTGACGGGAACAAGTGACAACAGAACTATTGAGCAAAGAGCAAAGAGCGGCGATGAAAGAGCAAAGCTTGTCGAGTCAATGCTCTGCCACCAGCTCACAAAATATATCGGCGGATTTGCCGCCGCAATGGGCGGAATAGATGCCGTTGTATTCACGGGCGGTATCGGTGAAAACAATCCCCAGTACAGAACGAGAGTGGCGGAAAATCTTGAATTCCTCGGCACAAAAATCGACGAGGAGAAAAACAAGCTCAGAGGTGAAGAGGTTGATATTTCAACACCCGATTCAAAGCTGAAGCTACTGGTTATTCCGACAAATGAAGAGCTGATGATTGCTAAGGACACTTATGATATAGTCACAAAGCTTTAATTATCAGGTTACGCATACGCCCCGTTACTTCACGTAACGGGGCGTAAAAATTTTCATTTGATTTTCAAGCTTTTAAGATATTGCTTTGTGCTCTCATCAATACAGCGGCTTTCGACTGCTTTCTGAATAGCTTTATTGTGCGTCCATCGGGCGAGAGTTTTATTTTCGATTACCTTGACAGCTTCAGCATACTGCTTCGACAGAGCGGTGGCAAAATACCACGCAACAGCCATATTGAGGTAATATTCCTCTCCTGTCGCCGAAGCGACAAGCTCAAGATGTGAAACGTCAAAAGCTTCGCCGAGATAATGCCCCATAAGCATATCAATCGCAAATCTTTTTGTGTAGATATGCTCAGAATTTATCCACCTGACGATATTCTCATAAAGTCTGTCTTTGTTTTTTGCAAAGCATTTCGGGTTAAATCCGTCGCAGACAGCCCAGTTATCGACAAACGGCAGGAATTTTTCCGTCAGCTCAATCACTTCATCGTAATTTTTAAGCAGTGAAACGATACAGACGTGAAGCTGATTTTCTTCATAATAGGTATGCGGTAAAGAGCTGAGAAAATCATAAAAGTCTCCCGACCGGACAAGCTCTTTTGCATAATTTCTTATCAGCGGTATTTTAACTCCGATGATTGTCTTTTTATCAATATTCGGAATAAGCTTTGCATTAAATTCACGGCATTTTTCGTCACTGAGTTCAAAAAGATGTTTTGCATATTTATTCATAACATCACCAATTTGCAAATCAGGAAACTCAGAAAATCAGTCCGAGAAGTCCGTAACTGATAACTGACATTATAACTCCGGCAATAAACACGCCGAGCGCAATCAGCGGCACGGAGCGTTTGAGCCGCATATCAAGCAAAGCCGCTATGAGCGCACCCGTCCAGCCGCCCGTACCGGGAAGAGGAACGGCGACAAAGGTCAGAAGCCCCCAATCGCTGTATTTTTTAACCTTTTCGCCCTTTTCAAGCGATTTTTTTTCAAGCTTATCAATCGTTTTTTTCAGCACTCCGTGCTCTTTCATGCGGTTGAAAATACTGCGAATGAAAATGAGAATGAACGGCACGGGAATCATATTGCCGACGTAGCATATCGCAAAGGCTTTGAAAAAGTTGATGCCGAGAAGCTTTGCGGCAATGAGACCGCCCCGAAGCTCAAGCACGGGCAAAAGTGAAATAACAAATATAATCAGCTCCGGCGGCAACACGCCGTTAAGCTTTGTAACGAAAAAATCCGCAAGCTGTTCACTCATACGTCCGCCTCCGTCATATACCGAAACGGCTGATAAAGTCCATCGCCTTTGAAAGAATAGCCTTGTCGTTGTCAAATTTCAGCATTGTCAAGGCATCATCAAAATCAGCCCAGGTATATTCGTCAATTTCTTCGACCTGTATTTTTACGTCGGTATTTTTCGCTTTTGCAAGATAAATAATGACGGCTTTTTCGACCTTGCCCTGAATTGTGTATTCGCTTTTACTGCTGAAGCCGTCAATAATCTCAACGTCAAGACCCGTTTCTTCCTTTGTCTCTCTGATGGCGGTCTGCTCCTGAGTCTCGCCCTTTTCGATATGACCTTTCGGGAAGCCCCAGTGTGAGCTTCTCTTGTTCTTTATAAGCAGTACCTTTTTGTTTTCTTCACCGCAAAAGACAACAGCTCCGCACGAGCGTTCAAAGAGACACTCGATATCACAGTTGTCCGTATTTTCGGCAAAAGAAACAGCCTCTTTAACATCATTAATAATGAAACGTGTACTTTTCGGCGCAACAACCCACGCTACGCCCTTACCTGCGTGACGCCTTATCACGGCGATAACTCTTCCGTCAAAATTTCTGACCGGGTGACTTATACCCATAATATAAGCCCCCTGCGAAGCAAAACGTGCGCCTGCTCCGCTTTCGATAGTACCGAAATTCAGCTTATACTCATAGCCGAAACGCCTGTTGACGGAATACATGGGTGAAGTAACCTTTACCCTTACATACCTACCAAGCATAATATTCACCTTTTCCGAACGGCATACCGCAAACCGTTATAAAACGGCGCATACAGCCAAAACAAATTATGCAACTATTATACAGACAATTTATGTTTATTACAAGTTTATTTTGAAAAAAACTGAAAATCTTGACAGGTATGTCACTATTACCGTATATCAAAAACAGAAATTACCGAAAATGTGTAGATAATGTAAATTTTGTTCATTTTTTTATTATTCAGTTGTCTATTTTCTGAAAAATGATATAATATGTTCCGGAGGTGCGGCTATGTCAAAGCTTTTCGATGCATACGTAAAGTCATATAAGCTCAGCGGTGAAAACGCCGGTGAGTATTTCGGCATTGTCGGAGACCTCTATTTTTCGCCTCAGGTTCAGTCGCTTGCCCAATATGAACAGCATCTCGATATAAACCGCTTACAGCACGTGACAAGCGTGTCTTATCTGAGTTATCTGATTTCAAAAAAACTCGGCTGGGACTATGAAATGATTGCACGGGCGACACTGCTTCACGACCTTTTTTATTACGACTGGCGTGATGCCTCCGGCGACTGGCACCGACCTCACGGCTACAAGCACCCGATGTTTGCTCTTCTCAACGCCGTCGAGCTCGACAGCAGTCTCAATAAAATTCAGCGTGATATGATAAGACATCACATGTTTCCGCTGACGCTTCCTCCGAGACACAAGGAGGGATTCGTTATCGTTTTCACCGATAAATACTGTGCAAACAGAGAGCTTCTCTATTCACTCAGCAAAAGCTACAAGGATAAATTCAACAGACTCATTAAGGAATAATTCTATGCGTAATATTTTTCTCTATATACTGTACTTTTTCTTTTACAGTGCAATAGGCTGGGCTTTTGAGAGCACCTATTGCTCAATAGGTGAACGAAAACCGATTAACCGGGGCTTTCTCACGGGACCCATGTGCCCGATATACGGCACGGGCACTCTCGTTATGGAAGTTCTCCTCTACAACCCGTTTCGTAATAATCCCATAGCGGTTTTTCTTCTCGGCATGGTCTTCTGTGACATAGTTGAATACCTGACCAGCTTCATTATGGAAAAGCTTTTCAACGCCCGCTGGTGGAATTACAAGGACGAGCTTCTTAACCTTAGCGGAAGAATCTGCCTTAAACACACTATAATCTGGGGCATGGGCTCGCTGGCATTTGTAAAGCTTGTTCACCCCAGGGTTGAGCTTATTTTTGCAAGGCTGAGCGATAAGACGGTTATTATCGCCGTATCGGTAATTCTCTGCGTTTTTATTACCGACGTTGTTTTTGCCGTCATAAAGGCCGTCGGTATAAACAAACTGCGCTCAAAGCTTCTTGAGCTGAGAAAGGCAGTTTCCGAAGACGCACTCGGTGCAAAGAACACTGTCGATGAGAAGTATGCGTCAATTAAGCTTGCGGCGGAGGGAAAATTTGACAAGCTCCTTCTCGGTATAAGCGAAAAATATGACACTCTGAGCACAACTCTCGATAAGGGTAACGATATTATCAACGACAAGCGTGACGAGATAATCTTGCAGGCCGTTCTGCGTGTTCAGAAATTTGAAGAACAGATAAAGAAAAAGAGTCATATTGAAAAATTCAAACTTAACATTTCAAAGAATACCGGAAAATATCTGCGTTCAAAGGATATTCGTTCGAGCGTCAGCAAGCTTTCCGGCGAAATAAAAAGGATAACCGAAGAAATTAAAAACAACCTTAACGAAATGAGGGACAATTATAATGAATAAGGAAAACGAAAAAAAGCTTGATTTGCGTGTTCAGAAAACCTACAGCCGGCTCTATTCAACATTTTTTGAGCTTCTCGGTGAAAAGCCGTATGAAAATATCACCGTGCTTGAAATATGCAGTGCAACGGGAGTGCACCGTGCCACATTTTATAAGCATTTTTTAGACAAACAGGATTTCGTCAACTTCTGCTTCAACCAGAAGCTTAAGGAGCTTAATCTTCCCGAAGAGGACAGCTTTTTTGATTTCGGCGGCAAAACATCATATATTGATATGTGCAAGCGGATTATCTCATTTATCAGCGACAACCGCCGTTTCATCATTGAGTTAAATATGATGAATAACTCGACCGCATTTTCTCAGGCACTTGAAAATGCCATAGCCGATTACCTTGAAAAAAAGCTTACTTATTCCAGCGAAAACAGCAATGCAATTCTCTCGCCCGTTCCCCTGCTCTCGCATTTTTACGCCGGAGCAATAGTCGCTCTTCTCAAGGCATGGGCGGAAAACTGGGACGCATACACGAAAGACGATATTCTCAAATTTATCATTATGAGATATAACGAGCTTGAATTTTCCTACAGACACAACAGGTCATCGTTAAGTTTATAACAATTATTGACAGACGCTCACGTTTGGTGTAGTATATTAAAAAACTGAGTAGATTTGCATGCGTAAAGTGTCGCCTGAACGGGGAGTTGTCAGACGGACGAAAAGATTTATTCTTGCGGTATGCAAATCGCATCCCGCTGAATAATAAAAAGAGGAGCAGTCCCCTTTTTATGCCGGCGGGCATAAAAGGAGGACTTTTCTTATGCCCGAAGCAGAAACAAAACTTAATTCGCCACTTTCCGACAGCGGCAGTATTTTCTCCGCCGCATACCGAAAAAGCGCACTGAAAAATCTCAAGGATATTAAGATGATTGCTTTCGCTTCTCTTATTATCGCTCTGAGAATTGCGGTGAAATTTATTAAAATACCCGTTGACATCGGGGTTGAAGTCTCTTTCGACTGCTATATCAACTCTCTGGGTTCACTCGTTTACGGCCCGTTTATGGGGCTTCTCGTCGGCGCAGTGAGCGACACCCTCGGCTGTCTTATTCACCCATCGGGTCCCTATTTCTTCCCGTTCATTTTTGTCGAAATGCTCAGCTCGTTCATTTTCGGTCTGTTCCTCTGGAAGAAGAGACTTTCCGCTACGAGAGTTCTCGCCTCTAAATTTACCGTCAATCTCGTCTGCAACATTATCCTCACTTCGGCTCTCATGAAGCCCTATATGAATATTTTTTACGGCTCGGGGTATGCGTTTGTGAATCTGACGAGAATTATCAAAAACCTGGTCATGTTCCCGATTGAGGCGGTGCTCATTACGCTCATTCTCGGTGCGCTCATGCCCGCTTTCAAATCCATAGGCTTAATTGACAAGTCGCAGGAAAACATAAGGCTTCGTGCAAAGGATATCGTCCTTATCGTGTGCCTTTTCATCGTCTCGGTTGCACTCGTTTTGTGCTATATCTTCTGGTTTAAGGACTTTATTGCGGCGTATAATGTGAAGTTTTGGTGATAACAAAAGCGGAGCTTTGGGCGGCTTCACAAAGGGAGAAAACGGTTTTGAATGGCTATAATCGCCTCATACTTGCCGAAAAGCCTTGAAATACGTCAGTATTCCTGCGGCTTTGTCAGCGTCGTCTGAGACAATTCTATCTCATTCAAAACTGCAAAGCATCTGAAAACAGCATATTTAAGATGAAGAACAAGGAAAAAGCGGTCAGCATACTGTCGTATGTTGATCGCTTTTGACG
>JAZUDT010000021.1:0-5290 GCA_045639785.1 Acutalibacteraceae bacterium
CGGTATCCCTCCACCGGCTTCGCCGGTCCCCCTCCCTTTGACAAAGGAGGCAGTAAAAAGCTCCCCTTGCTAAAGGGGAGGGGACCAAGCGGAGCTTGGTGAGGGGATTATTCCTCTTTTATGCGAAATTTCGCCCGAAAAATGCCGAAATTATCAAAAAAGAAGAAAAAACAGTTGACAAAAGCATTCGGACAAGTTATAATGCCGTTGGATGGATATTTCAAGGGGGTAGTGTACCCCGATATGTTTCGCATGATTACATCTTTCGGAGGGAGGAATAACCGATGAAAATGCAGAATGTTGATATTGAAATAATTGAGTTTGACACACTGGACGTCATTGCGACCAGCGGCGGTGGCGGTAGTGATGTTGACGATAGCACGGTAAAGACAATTTGGATGACGCCGCAGAGTGTGTTAAATTTCAACCAAATGTACGACAACGACTTCGATTTATATTTAGATGACGACCCTTCGGCTTTTTCGTGGTACGGATATACCGGTAAATTTGCCTCCAGGTATTCAGAGTGGAGTGCAGGGAAAACAATATTGATAGGTGACCCTGACCCGACAGATGGTATCAGAACTGTTGCGGCGGGTGATACTGTTGCTTATCAAAGGGTTCTTGATTGGCTTGAGAAAAACAAGTCATAAATTTTAAACTTATTCTAAACTGTTTTCGTGGAAAATGATAACTGTTTTGGGGTTTTCCCCGTGAACAAATCATTTTCCGCGTTTCTTTTCTTATTTCAGACTTTCACTTTTAAAAAGGATTTTTGATATGGAAACAACTGTTAACGAAGAATTACTGACCGATGAAGAAATTGAAGACGGACTGATTGAAAAGCTGTCGCTTCGTGATATTATCGGCACAGGTCACCCGAATATCGAAAGACTGCGTCTTTTTCTGATGTTCTGCGCCTGCGTGAATATGCTCGGCTTTCCGACAAAATTCGGCGGGCTTATTCAGACCCTCTGCGGCTTTGCCCCGATTGCATTTTTTATCCTCTCGGGTATTCTTGTGCTCGGCGACCCCGAGAACAGAAGACAGCGCATTGCCCGCTCAATAAAGCGAACAGCCCTCGCTTTCGTCATAATGCTCGCCGCATACGTCGGAATAAATTATCTCGTTTACCGCTCTATGGGTGCGGATATTCTGCCCATGTTTAAAATAAAGCAGGTGTGGATAAATTTCCTCGCCTTTAACACGTGGCCTTTCAATATGGGCGACGCTATCTGGTACGTTCAGTCGCTCCTTTACGCTTATATCATCATCTATTTTCTCGACCTGCTGAGGCTGATAAAGCTCGACTGGCTTTTGTTTGCCGCTCTGTTTCTTTTCAGCATAGCAACGGGCGAGCTCAACGGAATTTTCCATTTCAGCTTTATGGGTTACAATGCGTTTCCCCATAATTTCATCAACTGTGCTCTCCCTTATGTGCTTCTCGGAGGAATACTCGCACGTACCGTTTCACGCTGGACCTATCTGCACCCTGCGTTTTATATCGGCGGCATTGCTTTGGGCGCAGGGCTCATCGTTTTGGAGCCGTTGCTGCTCAACAAATTCAACGTCCCGGGCTATTATGACAGCCTTGTCGGTATGCCTCTGATTGCCGTTTCGGTGTGCCTCATCGTTTTGCAGGACGTTGTGCAGAGAGACATTAACGACTCGGGGACGGCGGCTCTCTTTGACTTTCCGCTCATGCGCCGCAATACGAACATGATTTATTATCTGTTTCAGCCGGTAGCTATGGTGCTCGGCTTTCTGACAATAAAGCTCGGCGAAGACGTTTTCGCCGCCGCCTCGAATTATCTCGGGCTCATCACATTTGTAATTCTGGCGTTTATCGCTCTGCTTTCGGGCTATCTGAACAACTATCTGAACGCAAGAGCAATGGCAAAGGCTAAAAATTCGGAAGATGAAGATGAAGACACGGACAATGACGGAAAATAATATAATATAAAAATAATCAAAACCGGTGACATACGTTTGGTATGCGCCGGTTTTTTGCTGAGAGGAGAAATGAAGTCACGGCGGACGGCAAATTAATAATCAAGTTGCGTTAAAATTCAGTCTGTGTCAATATTGACAATCTCCTGCACAGGTAGTATAATTTCGTCAGTGATGAAAGGGGGATTTAATATGAAAAAACTAATCTCATTGATTCTTTCGGTTGTACTTGTTTTATCGACGTGTGCACTTTCGGCGGGAGCCGTTTCGGGCGCAAAAATAGAGGTGCCGAAAGGGAAAGCCGAAGCAATAGCGGAGGAATTTTTCACGGCCTTGACGGGCGTTTCCGAAGATGCGGAAATAGAAATAAGCAACGGCTTTGTTAAAATGCTCTCCGGCGAAAAGTCGGCTCAGGCACTCTCAAAAACGCTTTCTTCTTATGCGTTTCTCAATGCCGCCGATTTGAGCGATTCCGTTCTTGAGTCGCTTCTTGCCGACACCGACTGCACCGTTAAGGTCAGAGATGACGGAAAAGCCGAGCTCTACATAGGCATAAATATCGAAGAGCACCCCGAGCTTTATACGGTTTCCACGTTCAGAAAATATGTTAAAAGCGTGGTCGATAACAGCCGTGCTTATTATGCCGAACGTGGTTACGACCCCGAAACGACGAAAACGGAGCTGACATTTGACAGCTATGAGCGTTTCGCCGGTGAGCTTGCACTTCACATGATAGTCTATAACGTGTTTTCCCCGCTTCAAAAAATATTCAGCTCTTCCACCGTCGATACGCTTGTGAATAAGGCTGTGTATGCGGAAATGAACGTGAGCGAGTCAAGAGCTCCGTCATGGTTTATGGTGCTTATAGGTATGTTCTTTCTTAACGTTGCGACTCGCATAGCCATCTTTTGATAAAATCTGAAAGGACGAAGAAACAATCATGAAAAAAATACTGTCGGTTCTGCTTGCACTTACTATTGTATTTGCAACATTTACATTTACTGCGTCAGCGTACGGGTGCGATGACGATAACGCAAAATCCGGATGGGAACAAATGGTGCTTGACAACTATAACGAGTTTATCTCTGAGGTTGACGGCGATGAGAACAAAATCCCGATGATAATTTCGACTGACCAGCACGGCGGAGTTACGCTTTTCAATAAAACATTTGAATACGTGAATGAAATTGTCGATTGGAACAAGGTGTCGAAGATAATCAATCTCGGCGATACGGTTACGCTGTTTTTCAATCCTTTCGAGCTTCTTGCTTACAGGTATGCGACAAAGAGCATTCCCACCGAAAAGAGAATAGAGCTTTGCGGCAATCACGACAGCCATGTTTTGCCCGTGAAAATTCTTTCGGGGCTTTTCTTCCCGACACCGGGCGCAGTCAAGGCTCAATCAAATAATGCTTTTGTGGTGAAGGACGATGCTTTCAATGTCCGTTATCTTTCGATAGACCCGATGAGCTTCCCCTGGAAGTATGAGGGCGGAAAAATAACCTCAAAACAGGCAGATTTTATTGTCAGTGAGCTTTCAAAGCAGGACAGCAGTGATATAGTTCTTCTTGCACACCCGTATCTTTTCAGAGACGAAATAACAAGACGTGACGGCAGTGTGTTCACCGGCTCCGACTACTTTATCGGCGGCAGTAAAAAATATGCCGATGTCAAGCAGTCATTCCTCGATATGCTTCTTGCGAGAAAGAATAAAACAGCCGGCGTTTTCATCGACTGCGACGGTGTAAAGCACCCCTACGATTTCAGCTCATGCGAGGGCGATTTCCTCATGTCGCTTCACGGTCATCATCATTCCGAGGGCTATGAAACCTCAAACGGTATCACCGAATTTCTTTTCCAGGGCTTCAGCCGTAACAACGAGGATAAAAACGAGCCCAACTGCTTCTATTTTGCTTACATAGACAGGAGCGCAAAGACCTTTAAATGCTGGAAAAACGTCAAGGGCTACGATGCGTGGGAAATTCCCATTGCCTGAATTTGAACAGCACGATTATATTTGATAAAATTATCCCGCCGGATTTTTCGGCGGGACTTTCGGTAAGAATGAAAGGTGACTATTACTGCTATGGAAAGAATAAAGAGTTTTACTATCGACCACAATAAGCTTCTTCCGGGTGTCTATGTCAGCCGTGAGGACAGTGCAGTGCCCGACGGCGCACCGTGTGAATGCACAGTGACAACATACGATATTCGCATTACAAGACCGAATTTTGAACCTGTTATGAATACCGGCGAGGTGCATACCATCGAGCACATCGGCGCAACATGGCTGAGAAATAATGAAAAAATCAAAAGCCGTGTCATCTACTGGGGACCTATGGGCTGTCGCACGGGCTTTTATCTTATTTTGTCGGGGCAAATGCCCGTTGAGGACGTAACCTCTCTTATGAAAGAGCTCTTTTTGTTTGTTGCGGATTTTGAGGGTGCAATCCCGGGCGCAACACCTGAGGAATGCGGCAATTATTCGGATATGGATTTGCCGAAAGCGAAGAAAAGAGCAAAAAGATATGTTGAAATATTGAATGAACATAAGTGGTAATACACAAAAGGGGCTGTCAAATTCAGATGCAGAAAGCGTGTTTTGTTCCGACGTCGCAGCGTGCCTCGAATAATCCGAAACACGCCTTAAATCGGCACTTTTGCCCATTTACTGCGTCATCGGTCATCGAAAGGCGCAAGCCTATCTCTTCCTCTTCCTTGTAACTGAACAAAATTGCCTGATTTAAGGTCGAAGATTTTATCTTGAGCAGAAGTGCTCAGGTGCAAGGTTTGCGAGCGAGGCATACTTGCGTATGGCGAGTGAGTATAACGAAGCAGATGAGTGCTTATACTCAAGATAAAACGGCTTCGGATTATTTGAGGCACGCTTATTGATACTCCAAGTGGGCAAAAAACGGTTAGAAAAACAAGCAGTTTTACAAGTTTATACAAAAAAAGGGATTTTAAAGTTATCGCTTACTTGGATATACTTTAAAATCCCCATTTTATGTGTGATTGTTTTTCGTTCTGCGCTAAATGCGACAGCTACGTGTTTTTCAGAATTTCAAATTACTCTCCGGCATTGTTTTTTGCCGGATTATTTGTTTTATCACAGCACTGTGTCGCACAACAGCCCTGACAGCTTCCGCAGTTTCCGCAACATCTGCCGCCCTTTTTCTTTCTCCTTATCATAAAGAGCACAGCCGCCAATACGCATACCGCAATGATTGCAATTAAAACTATATCGTATCTGTTCATATTATCAGACTTCCTATCGAATACACCGCAAACGCCGCTACCCATGCAACGAGACACTGCATTATCACTACTCCTGCGGTTT
>JAZUDT010000022.1:0-30706 GCA_045639785.1 Acutalibacteraceae bacterium
CAAAATTTTTAAAAATTGTTATTTATATTTTTATTAAAAAACTAACAGGGGCGGCGAGGAGCTTGTCGACGAGCCCCATAACACGAATCAGGCGGCGAAAAAGGTTTGCAGAAGAATAACAGCGGGAAAACTGAGGAGCAATATAAGTGAGCCGCCGTATCAAGCTGCACCAAAAAGTGTACATTTTGACACCGATAAAAAAGATACAAAAAACAGGTGTCATAAGTATGTCAAAAGTCAAGGTCAGTGGTGCCAAAAGCGAGTAAACTTTATGACACCCTGTGGCGGCGAAAAGAAGACAAAAATGAGTAATCAAAAGATGAAAAAGGAGGAAGAAGTGAGAGCCGCCTATACAATAGGAAGGAGTGAAGATTTATCGAAAGAAGAACATATGCTTATGCAAGAGTCAGTTCATCTGACCAAAATCTTGCAAGACAGCTTAGTGCATTCGAAGCACTTGGCATACCAAAGGACAGAATAATCTCTGATAAAATCAGCGGCGTAAGGAATGACCGAATCGGCTATAACTACCTGCGGAACAACCTGTTACGTTCTGGTGATACTCTCGTGGTAAAATCCCTTGACCGTCTGAGTAGGAGTAAAATGGATATTAAGCGAGAGCTGGAACACTATAAGGCTGAAGGGATAAGAGTTAAAATACTCGATTTGCCAACATCGACAATAGACCTACCAGAGGGGCAAGAGTGGGTATTTGAAATGGTAAACAATATCCTTATAGAGGTCCTGTCTACCATCGCCCAGCAGGAGCGAGAAACTATTCGTCAGCGGCAGAAAGAAGGTATAGCCGCAGCGAGAAAGAACGGAACACCATTTGGGCGACCGAGAAAGGAGTTTGATAAGAAAGAGTTCGGTGAACTATATAACAAGTGGAAGAAAGGAGAAATAACAGCGTCTAAAGCTATGGAAAAGCTGGGAATAAGTAAAAGCACCTTTTTCAGACGGATTACGGAGAAGAAAGAGAAGGAAGAAACAGAGATAGAAAAACTGAAAGGAGAAACAACAGAATAAAGAAAAAATCACTGCTATATGCCATCTGTGGGTGGCTATAGCGGTGATTTTGTTTATTATAACAATTGTTGTTGGGAAGTGTTATTTCATAGAATTCATTACATCCAACAAATGTTGATAGTCGTCGACAGCTTCATAACGAACATGACTCGTCGAAATATCATTGAAGAGCTTTTTGGCACAATCAATCTTTGCCCTTTCAATAGGTCTGATATTTAGGCTCTCCATGGTTCCTTTTGTTTCAGCTATGAAGTAGATATGCTTGACTGTGCCTTCATTAAACGCAATAGCCCAATCCGGCGAATAATTGCCGACAGGTGTGGGAATGGAAAATCCCTTAGGCAATTTTGCATAAACACAAACCTCATCAGCTGCATCAAGGCTTTCGGCAAATCGGCGTTCGGTGCTTTTTCCGTCCAAGGCATATCCGTCGGTGAAAACATAATCCTGAATAGCCTTTTCAGCTTTAAATGCCTTGTCGAAGCTCTGACTTGTCTTTTCGGCTGTAAATATATCGGAGTCGTATTGACCTTCAATTTTGTTATATGTAATATGTTCGACTATCATAGTTGCTTTCTGCTCTTTGATAAGTCTTATTACCTTTGTGATAAACTCCTCCGGGTTGTTTCGGAACATATAGAATTTATCTTCACGTATGCCAGAGAGAATAGCAGCTACAGTACGTCGGGTAAGCACAGTACCCTCTGCCACTTTTCCGATAATATCATATTTAATCCGACTTGCTTCTGCGTGTCTGAGCGTTTGCGTTTTTGTCTTAACGCTGCCGAAAGAATCGCCTCTGTCAACCTCATACTCATTCATGTCTGCCTTTTGCTGACCGACAGAAGTCGTGTATTGAAGCTGGGAAACGAATAATTTATCATTTATGTGAGCAATAGCAT
The DNA here is from genome assembly GCA_045639785.1 of Acutalibacteraceae bacterium. Classification (GTDB taxonomy): domain Bacteria; phylum Bacillota; class Clostridia; order Oscillospirales; family Acutalibacteraceae; genus UBA6857. The sequence continues at coordinate 1,932 of JAZUDT010000022.1, forward strand.
TTCTGATAAGCTCGTCACTGTCGAAATCAACAGCATACGCATACTTATGATTAATATAGTTCCAGAGGGCCTGGAATTCTTTTTTATCGAAATTGTCGTTGAGCGGATTCTCGGTGACTTTTGTTTCGTGAGCATTTGTTATCATGCTTTCAAGGACACTGTCATCAAATACGCCCTGAATAAGCGTGTGAACCCCATCTGCAATCTCAGCAACAGCTTCCGGCAAAGGTGCAAGGCACTTGTTCGCAAGGTCGGCTCTGTAATCATCCGTGACCTTATCATCATCGTCTATATAGTCATTTTTAGCAAGATATTTATATATTGTCCTTGCCTGCTTTTCATCAATCACAACCGGTTTTTCACCAACCATAACCGTCTTGCCGGTGAAGTATTCTATAGTTGCCTTTGTCGGTCTGTCATAAAGAACTGTCTTAATATCGGACTGCAAATCCGAAACAAAGCTCTTATAGCTCTCGCTTGCGATAACCGTGAGCATATTTATGTCATGAACGGTATCTCCGCAGCTTTCCGCATCCATTCGGCTGCCGCTCTGATTAACGCAAAGGCGAAGGCCTCTGCCGACCTCCTGACGCTTTGCGGTATTCGAGTCGGAGTGCTTGAGCGTGCAAATCTGAAAGACATTCGGATTATCCCAACCTTCACGAAGAGCCGAGTGAGAGAAAATGAATCTTGTCGGTTCTTCAAAGCTCAGAAGACGCTCCTTGTTTTTGAGAATAAGGTCATAAGCGGAAATATCATCCGAAAACTCACTGCCACGCTTAAGCTGACTGTCAACACTTCTGCCCGTTTTCTTGTCGATGCTGAAATATCCCTTGTGAACGGCGGAAACATCACTGCACATTTTTCTGAGGTATTCCTGATATTCGCCGCCGAAAAGGTTGATTCTGTCATTCAAAGCAGAAACATATTCTTCTTCAAACATCTTTCCGTATTCGCCGAGAACCTCTTCACCGTTTTCGTCATACTGACGGTATTTTGCGACTTCATCAATGAAAAACAAAGAAAGGGTTTTTATGCCCATATTAAAGAGCTTTTCTTCTTTCTCAAAGTGTGAAAGTATAGTCTCTCTTATCTGAATACGACGCATATCTTTTTCGGAAACATCACCGACAACATCACCCGTTCCGATAACCTCACCATTGGTAAAGGTTACGGTTCCACGGATAGGATCAATCTCGGAGACGGTAAATCCCTTGTATTGCTCCATTTCCTGTGAGGCATAATAAAGGTCATCACCGACACCGACAAGCTTTGTCTTTCGGCTGAGAGAGTTCTGCAATCCGACTTCTATCTCAATACGAGCCATCGGCGGCTTTTTACTTGAAAGAACAATCTGCTCAAGGAACAGATACTTGTCCGTTCCCCTGAAATTCTTTACTTCAAAGCCCTTTACCTCAATCTTCTTGACAAGCCGTTTGTTGTATGCGTCGAGAGCATCGAGAACATAGATAAGATTATGCTGCTTTGCGTGAGTCGCCGAATAATTGAGGGTAAAGAGCGGATTGAAGTTCTTGAGAGCTTTTTGTGTTACTTCTCCGCCCATTTTCTGCGGTTCGTCAAGAATAATAATCGGTCTGTTTGCTTTGATAACATCAATCGGTCTTCGTGAACCGAATTCGTCACGCTTCGAATAGATTATACGGGCTTCTTTGCTTTTTCCGTCCTCTTTAAGAGAAGAAGCAAACGCCTGCGTGTTGATTATCATTACATTTATTCCGGCACTTGCGGAAAATGTGTCAAGCTGATTGAGATTAGAACTGTTGTAGATAAAAAAGCGAGCCTTTTTGCCGTAATGCTCCATAAAGTGCTCCGTCGTTATCTCAAACGACTTCTTAACGCCCTCACGAATGGCAATACTCGGCACAACAACAATAAACTTGCTCCAACCGTAAAGCTTATTAAGCTCAAACATAGTCTTGATATAAACGTATGTTTTACCCGTGCCGGTTTCCATTTCAATATCAAGGCTGCAACATCCGAGGTCGTTTATGAGGTTCGGCGAAAGCTTTATATTATTCGCACTCTGAACGGCGTGAATATTATTGATAAGCTGTTCACCGGAAAGCTCAACCTCTTCATTTTTATAGCCGGAGACATCCTCATAATCAATTATTTCGCCGTATTCATCCTTGCTCTGCCAGTTATACTGTGAAGAAACAAGTCTGTTTCTTCCGAGGTCACGGATAAATCCCGTTCTTTCATAGTGGCCCTGACCGCTGAATACCTTTGTAACGGCATTAACGGCATCGGTCTGATATTGCTGAATTTTAAATTTGAAGTTCATTGTTTTACTCCTAAATTCAGTTATTTGCAAATTGCAATCAACTGCGGATAAATTTTTGAAAAATCAGTTTTCCGATTTATTTTTAATTGCATTATCATAATACCTTCCTGACTGTATCCGGACTGTATGTAGCAAAAATCTGATCGAAGTTGGTTGCAACACTGCTGGAAGCCATAGAACTGTCACGGGTTACAAAGTAATAGGGCTTTTTCTTTGCAATTTCCGTTATTGTGTCTTCACCGATATTTTTATCGAAGCACGCTAAGAGATAACCGTCGGCAACATTGAATACTTTCTTTCCGCCGATTTCAGCTTCTTCGATTTTGCTTGAAAGAAGAACGCCGAGGTCGAGCATAATCTGGAAAAGAAGATCTTCGGGTGTTCTGTCCTCTTTAATATTATCAGCGAGCGTTTCAAACATAGATTGGTCTGTATCAGCAGGAGCATAATAGACATCTTTCATATTGCTTTCATCGAGCTTGAGAACACGGAAGCCGATATCAAGATTCTTTCTTATAGCGTTCTGACGCTCTTGTGCTGCGGCAGATGTGGTAAACTCGGCAAATGCCTGTTGACCATCTAAAGCTCCGCTTTCAGCGGCACCGAGAAGGTGTGCCTGTTCTTCGACTATTTTTTTGCCTGCTCTGCGGATTCGTTCTTTACCAACATCACTAATTGTATTAATGCCAATCGTTTTCGCCCCTTCATTATCTTCCAATGGTTCGGGTAATTGAACGAGAATATATTTTCGTTTACTCTCTTGAGTTTCGTTATTTAATTCGATAATTGATTGTGCAGTAGTTCCAGATCCAGAAAAGAAATCAAGAACTATATCTTCCACATCCGTCCCTAATATTGTCAACATTTTTATAAGTTTAACTGGTTTGGGAGTATCAAAAGGCACTTTGACTAAATCTGAAAACAGCTTTATGAGGTCTTTTTTTGCCATATCTGTATGTCCATAATCTTCATACATGAGAAGACTTGACGCACGACGTCCACTGACATCACAAAGGAATTGCTTAACTGACGGGAAAGCATTACCATCTTTTCCAAAATAAATTCTATTCTCTTTTAATAATCGCTCCATTGTACTGGGAGCATAAACCCAATGCTTACCTTTTGGAACATTAAACACTTTTCCAGTTGTAGGACTTATAACATCATAATGTCCATTTTTTCTTTCTCCAGTTCCAACACAGTCGCCAGGTTTCCAATCACCACGGGGGTCATTGTCGGGGTTTTTATATCGGGCATTCATTTCAGGTGTTCTTGGTAGCGTTCCGATAGAAAAATGTTCAATATTTTTGCAATAGCACAAAATAAACTCGTAATCATTTGAAAAATAACGTGCCTGATTTTTGGGCGAATAGACTTTTTGCCATCCCAATTGAGAAATGAAATTGCTTTCCCCAAACACTTCGTCACAAATCTTCTTCAAATTCTCAACTTCATTTTCATCAATGCTGATAAAAATAACGCCATCATCTGTCAGCAAGTCTCTTGCAAGCTTTAATCTCGGGTACATCATATTGAGCCAGTCGGTGTGAAAACGGCCGTTGCTTTCCATATTCTGAACAAGTCTGTTGCCGTCTTCGTCAAGCTGTCCGCTGTGCTGAATATAATCGTCAACATCTTCAGCGAAATCGTCATTATAGACAAAGTCATTGCCCGTGTTATAAGGCGGGTCAATATAAATCATTTTTATCTTGCCGAGATAGGTCTCCTGAAGAAGCTTTAAAACTTCAAGGTTGTCACCCTCAATATAGAGATTTTCTGTATTGTCGAAGTCAACGCTCTCTTCACGGCACGGACGGAGGGTTTTGTTTATCGGTGCGTTAGCGGTGAGAATAGCCTTTTTCTTATCGGGCCATGTGAACTGATAGCGTTCTTCTCTGCCCTCGACAACAGTCGTATTTATCTCCTGCATCAGCATATCTTTATCAATCGCACGAACGACTTTTCCGTCAACTATAGTTTCTGTCACGGCATCAGGAAATAAAGCCGCAAGTTTTTCAAAGTTTTCATCAGCCTTATTCGGCGTATGCATTTTAAGGTTGTCCATGGTTAGTCCTCCGTTTGTTCAATTGGTTGTAAATCAATTATAAAGTCGGTTATTAAAATAGCATTAAGTGCGGCTTTTTTATTTGGATATTTTTTATACCAACTGTGTGCAACGCCGTGTCGATTAGGAACCCCCTCCATAACATCGTTTACTTCATTGCAGTTAGATACGATAAAGTTATCGAAATAATCACTAAATATCAATTTGTAATCATTATGTTCAACAAGTTCTTTTAATTCTTGCTTTGTTTCTTGCATACGTTGACGTTTTCGCTCTAATGTAGTAACATCTTTCGCTTTCATGTAAATTAAACCTTCCCACACTGTTGAAAGGCAAGAAATTGTAAGGGCATATTCGCCCCTTAAATATGCATTTATTGATTGACAGATGGCTTTTCTTATACAATAATCAAGTTCTGACTTCCACCATGTTTTTTTGATGGCTCGGATTTTTACATCAGTGTAATAAGATATTATTGCTTTATCAATTCTTTTTTCTCGATTTTTACTTGCTCCACGACTTGAAGCTACAATATTATTAAACTCATATAACAGTGAGATATCCGCAATCCAGCTCGCATAGGGAAACCATTTCGTTTCATACATAATTTGCATATATTTCTCTTTATATCTCTCTGAAGCATCCCGTGAGATTTGTAATTTTTCAAATAGTTCGTCTAATGGCGAATAACACAACTTTTTTAAAAAATCTATTTTTTCTAAAACTGTCTGTTGGATAATAGAATTGCAGCTATTGCTTACCATTGTTAGTGATTCTGTCAGAGAATTCCACGCTGTATTGTTGGTTTTTGAAACAGCATCACAATTAACTTGAGGCATTACATTAAAATTTAAAGCGACTGAATTCAAACGACTCAAATAATCATATTTTGGAAACACTCGACTTTTGCTAAATATTTCATTTGCTTTATTCATTGGTTCTGTAAGTTTTTTTAACCACTCGTACTGTTCAAAAAATGAAGTATCACGCAGAGAAACATTCAGAGCCTTTTCTTGTAATATAGAAATCTTTTCTGTTGAGTTATGATCATTTGACAACCTTTCAATCCTCCAAATTTTTTTTCATTTCATTTATCTTCTGCACGAGTTCAAACTTCTTCTTCGGCTGTTTTTCCGCCCTTGCGAGTTTTTCGAGCCGTGCTATTTCTTTTTCAAGCTTTGCTTTCTGTTCATCGGCGGCTATTTGTTCTTCAAGGGTGTTGCCGCTTGAAACTGTAATGCTGCCGATGTCTTTGACAAGGTTTTCCCAAACCGAATCAAGATTAAGACCTTTCAGACTCAGTAAAACATTCTCCGAGGTCACCCATTCACCCTGAATAAGCTTTCCGTAATAAACGGCAAGTTTTCTTTCGTTTTCATATTCAAGCACAAAGAGCATGTTTTGCTCAATCAGCTTTGAAAGCAGGGAAAGCGTTTTTTCATCGAAATTTTTCCGCTTCAAAGACACAAGCAAAACAAATATCGACGAAACGGTTTCACCTTTAACAATGTTAACCGTTGAGGGCGATATTTCCGCTACAATGGATAGTTTTGAAATATCAGCGTCGAATTTTTCTCTTGCCGACGTGTTCATATTAAATTTAGCATAAATCGCCTTTTTCGGCAACTGTTTATTTATTTCGGTCGATTTAGATAATCCGAACATAGATTTTCAGCCTTTCATTTATCGTTGCTGATTAAAATAGCTTTGCAGGGTATATGCTCCTGTCTTGCACAGTCTATGATATTTTTTGTGCCTGACGATTCTTTGTCCCAGAATGCGATAACCGCATCCGAGCTTTTAACCATCTGCATATTTCTCACAGGACCGGCACCTTTATGATATATGCCCCATTCGGCAGGGAACCGTTCAATTTTCAAGCCATGCTCTGCGGCATAGCGTTCACCCATTCTGTCTGCACCACGGGCAGTTCCGCTGACGATTATGACATTGCTCTTATCGGCAAGATATTTATCGAGTTCTGCTGAGAGCAAGGCATAATCATTGAAATTTCTGCTTCCGGCGACAACCACCCGGAATTCGTCATTAACGGCAGGCTTTGTATCAGCTTCTTTTACAACAAGAAAACAAATCAGTTCAAAATCGTCAAGTCCCTTTATAGTGTTTGAAAGGAAGCTTATCTGACCGCCGCCCAAAAATGAATCTATATCGCTTTCTTCTTTCACCTCAATAATAGATGAAATTGATTTTCCGAGAAGTTCGGAATACTTTGACATATTTCTGCCGTCACGGGTTTCACCGTTAAATGCTTTGCAAAGCTCGGTTACAGGCTCAACATTTCCTTTGCAGAGGTGTCGCATTTTATCGAGCATCTCTTTCGGTGACAGATGATCGCATACCACGTCACCGCTGTCGGAAATATATACCATATAAAACGGATGAAGACGGTTCTGATTATCAATATTTACGCTGTTTGAGCGGTTCTTGAGCACATAAAGCACACCCGCAGGTGCATCATCGGTTGCAGGTACAACGGCGTGAAGTCCAAACGGTGTCTTATCAATATCGGGATGCTCTTTTACATAATCAAGAAGGTCAAGACGGAATTCGTTCAAGCCCAAATCCATTATATTTATGCCGCTTGACATCTCTTCGATATCGACAACTTCTTCCTGCAGCTTTTTAAGCTGAGATTTTCTGTATTCAAGGTCGATTTTTTCCTCATCGCTTATAATATTATCATCGCCCGTTGCGGTCATATCGACAATTTTCATACGGGTTTCGACTTTAGCTTTAAGGTCAATATATTCGTCAAGAGTCACATTAGGCCAGAAATTCACAAGCTGAATAACACTGTTTCTGCTTCCGATACGGTCTATTCGACCAAAACGCTGAATAATTCGCACCGGATTCCAGTGTATATCGTAGTTTATCAGATAATCGCAGTCCTGAAGATTCTGACCTTCCGAAATACAGTCTGTTGCGATAAGAACATCTATCTCTGTGTTATCGTTCGGCATCAGAAGATGCTTATCCTTTGAAATCGGGGAGAAACAGGTTAAGACTGTATTTAAGTCTCTGTGCTTTAACGGTGCGGTTGTTTTTCCGTCAACCGAACCGGTTATCATTGCCGTATCAAGTCCGAAACTGTCTTTTATGTATCTGCTGACATTGTCATACAGGTATTCTGCCGTATCCGCAAAGGCTGTGAATATAATAACTTTTTTGTTATCGTCATTGATAGGATTTTCAATTTTATTCTTCAGAACTCTGAACAACTCCTGAAGCTTTGTATCATATTCGGGAGTAATATCACCGACCATAAGGTTCAGAAGCTCCAAAACGTCACGGTCTTTTTCAAGGCTCTTTTTCCATGAGACATAATCCATATCCGCAAGATCAATTCTGACCTTTTTTCCGAAAGAAAACATGTCTTCACTGCTTTGGTCTTCTTCGTCAAACTCTGTAAAATCGGAAATATCTGTTAAGTCGAGCTGTTTTGAGCTTTGACTGTCATACTCATCAATAGCCGAAATGGTATTTTCTATCAATTCCCGTATGCGTTTCGTGGTGAGATTAAATGAATATACAGAGCTTTCCATTCGTTTCATTAGATTAATAGCCGTCAGACGCTTAATACCCTGCTCACGATTTGCCTGCGTAAAGCCTACATTGACCTTGTTATCACCGTAAAGCTCGGCATACTTATCGACTTTGCTTGCCAATATGAAATGCGACGGGGTGTATATTGATAAAGACAGTCTCATAAGCTCTTCAAATATTTCATTATATCCGATGGCATCTTTTAAGTCTGTTAAAGCGGGTCTTAGGGAAATCGGTTTAAGACGAGTGGGAAATGTGCCGATATCTGCCGTGTCATAGTATTTCTGTATGTGCTTTCGGGAACGGGCGATAGTAACCGAATCAAGCACTTCAAAGAAATCAAAGTCAAGCATTTTTAACAGATTCTCCGTTGTACGCTGCTTCGGCTCATAGTTGCTCCATACATTAAATGCACGTTGAGCATTTTTGAAAACATCGTTGATGGAACGTGTCGTATTTAATTTTTCATCTATAACATCAGTGTTGCCCTCATACGCAAGGGCAATTTGATTTCGGAGATCCGTAAAACGATTATTAACAGGTGTGGCAGAAAGCATAAGCACCTTTGTTTTTACGCCTGCACGGACAACTTTGTTAAGAAGCCGAAGATAACGGTTTTCTTTTTCATCTTCGTCACCGGATACTTTGCCGCCGTTTCTGAAATTATGTGATTCATCAATAACCACAAGGTCATAGTTGCCCCAGTTAATACGACCGAGATCAAGACCGTTTGATGTGCCATGAGTACGACTGAGGTCTGTATGATACAGAACATCATAACGAAGCCTGTCCGAAGCAATGGGGTTGTTGACATAATTATCCTTATAGGTGTTCCAGTTGTTAGAAAGCTTTTTCGGGCAAAGAACCAAAACGGACTTGTTTCTGTTTTCGTAGTACTTAACGACTGCAAGTGCCGTGAAAGTTTTACCGAGACCTACGCTGTCCGCAAGAATACATCCGTTATATTTTTCAAGCTTGTTTATTATTGCAAGAGCAGCATCTTTCTGGAAATTGTAAAGCATATTCCAGATTTTACTATCCTTAAAGCCTGTCGCCTCATTAGGGAGAACATCTTCGGATATATCTTCAAGGAACTCGTTGAAAATGTTATAAAGCGTAACAAAATAAATGAAATCGGGTGAATTTTCGTTGTATGCGGCAGTAATACTGTCAATAACTTCATCGGTTACAACCTGCATTTTGCTTTTATCGTTCCAGATTGTGTCGAACAAATCTAAATAGTACTGCGTTAAAGGCATTTCAACTTTTTGCACGAAATTGTAAGCGTTGTTACCGTGCTCGCAACCAAGATCAACCGTTGTAAATCCGTTAATCGGCATATAATTTTTATCGTCGACATTCATAAATCCGGCCATATTTTCGTTTGTTACGTTGGACTTAAATGTTACTTTTTCCCGTATCCATTCGGCACATTCTTTAGCTATTGCTTTTTGCGTGAGCTGATTGCGAAGTTTAATTTCAAATTCGGTTCCGTAAAGGCTTCTCTCCCGATTAAGACGGGGGATATAAAACTCTCTTTTTTCTTTTTTTACCTTTTCGGTCGTGAATGTAGGTGAGGTAAAAATAAAACGTAACTCATCAATGTTTTTCAGTTCTTTCTTTAATTCCTGAAAAGCATATATGGAAAAACAGGCAGCAGCAATAGATAATTTACTGCCTTTTTTCAATTCAACTGATAAATCATCTCTTAATGTTTTGCTAACATTATCTATAATTTCCACGATTACATTCCTTTCAGCAAACAGCAATTAATGAATACACTGAACCCATAATAATATATTATATACCATTATATACCAGCACTGAGATTATCGCAACTGTTTTTTAATAAGCATAGAGTTGCTTCAATTAGTGAATGATAAATTTGCTCGAAATTGCCGTTTAACGGGGGTAATTTCGACATCCCACTATTCGCTTAATTTTTGTCCTCGGCAAGGTTATAGTTATATATATATTATAAATATATATATAACAGGAAAAGTTAAAAATGGGGCTTTAGGGGCAAAAATAAGCATATTAAAAACATATAAGCTGCTATTTGTTTCGACGACTCGGTCGGAATGGAAATAGCAGCTTTATTTTTTTGTGACTGCCAGGGAAAGATACCCATCCGGTAGGCTGGTAGGCTTAATTTTCTGTTTCTTGATAAATTTTACGCTCACAAATGTTATGCATCCGACTCCTTTTTACAACCATAATAAACATTGCCGCTCCAGGCCATGAAGGTCTAAAGAGCGGCTTTAATTATAGCTTTTTTATTGAGTAAATATGTATTTTTTGTAAATTCGTGCTTTTTGGGGCATTTTTGGCCTTCAAAAGCAAAAATTTTTTCGAAAAAAAACCAAGATTTGGGGCCAAACTCAAGTATACTCCATTGAAAAGTTACAGACCTTGTGCTTAGCACATGAATGCTCGTCTTGGAATCCACTTTCCAAAGAAAACACTCCCCTGAAAGCGAAAAAACGTCTTTCTGAAAATGATGCTTAAACAGCCTTAGCTTCGTTGCTTGCATGAAGTAAATACATTATGCACAGGCAGGCAAGTTTACGATAAAGCTGTTTCCGACTGCCTGAATAAAGCTGTTCGGAAAAACCAAATTGTCGATAAGACAAGTTTTGTTTCTCCTGCAGGCACTTAAAAATGACCTGCGGATGATAAGCCTGCTACACTTACTACAGATAAACTCTGATAAAGTACAATATATTGTAACTGTTCTTTGCGTAGCAAGCATATATCGAATGTAGCATTGTAGCAGACTTTTTCTGAAAATAATGCAAAAAGAAAAAATACTATATAAATATATAGTTTTACGAAAAAACCTTGCTACATTGCTACAGATGTCATAATTTTTGAGGTTATGACTGCCGAAAAAACATTTATTTCCGCAGCATACTTATAGCGGAATTTGCGTGTATATTAGTATACACTATACAGTATTTTTTCGATTTTAATAAATTTTAATAAAAAAATTGTCGAAATTATCCAAGATTTTTGGACGAACTCAGTATAATCCATTAGAGAACAGAAAAGCTCAAAATTAAGTGCTTCAACGCGACCAGCCTGAAAACCTGTTTCAGCTTTGAAATGCTCCGTCAATGAAGGATAAGTAAACCTTGAAACGTTGAAAAAGTCTGCCGTTATATATAATTTAAGCTTTTCTATCTCATGTTACATAAATTAAAGAAAGCGAGGTATTAATATGAAAATTTATGTTAACAAAAAGCCCGATGGCGGCTTTAACATCATCGAAGTCAACACGGCAGACGACTTTAAAAACCTGTCCGAAAAGCCCCACACGGCAGCTTTTGCCGCAGTCAATGCAGACGGTGAAGTTGAAAACTTCAAGGCTGATGCACTAATCGTACCTGTAAGCAATTATGACAAAGAGTTAGAGGAATGGGTCACCAAAGAAACTCTTGACAATTTCTTTCCTGACTTAAAAGGATATATTGTTTATCCAGATTCCGACTCTGGCAGCGAATTTTGCGACTTTCTCTTTTACTTTCCCTTTGCCGAGGAGTGCACTGAACCGGAAGTGTTTTCTATGCTCAGAGAAAAAACATTCAATCTGCTCTGCAATGCATCTGCCGGCACTGATGACGTGATTAGTTTCAACGGAATTGTAGAAATCGAAGAATTAAACGGTAGCCGGTGCATTGATAACATCATCTTTGAGCAGATGGAACATGAAGATGTCGATTTAAAAACGCACAAAAACACAACCGACGGTATCATACATGCCATCGCAGTCACAACAGCCATAAAAAACGGCATCGGCGGGCTCGGGCGTAGTTTCTTCAAAAAATACATATCTCAAGAAGAAATCCCGACAGGGCATATAGACCTTGATGCCGTCTGGGAAGATGCGATTTCGGAAATAAAGCCAACCGAAAAAGTCCCGGACACCGGTGCTGTTTCGGAAAGTAAACTCAGGGAACATTTTCTCGCTGTAATAAAAAAAGAAAATCCGGCGTGCAAAGATTTTTATTATGATATGAAAAATCACATATCTGCCCTTTTTGCCAAGTGTGTTAAAGATATTGCCCGATACGTCAACGGCAGAGGCTGGTTCATCTATACCGGTAAGAAATGGGAACCTGATGAAGGTGGCAAAATCATGTATGATCTCGCCAGAATATTTATCGATTCTCTCGTCATTTATAAGAACAATATAAGTAATCAGAAAACCCGGGAAAGGTTCGAAAAAATAACGAATTCTTTCGATTCTTCGAAAAGCCGAAAAGATCTTATTGAAGATGTAAAAACATATGAAAGCTGCATACTTGCAAAGGATGCATTTGATAAGGACCAATTCTTAAATGTAAAAAATGGCACGATAAATCTCGAGAACATGTCATTTCATCGGCATACCCCGAAAGATTTTTTAACCAAAATGGCAGATGTCGATTACGACCCGACTGTTAAAAGCGTTGAACTGAATAAATTTTTGAACGACATAATGCTCAACCGAGCACCTCTTAAACGCTTTCTTTGCGAATGTCTCGGATATACAATCGGGACACGCACATCCGCTGATAAGAGCTTTTGGCTTTACGGCAAAACTACGAGAAACGGCAAAGGCACACTTATGGAACTAACCCTTAAAACGCTCGGCGATTATGCGACGACTCTTGACCAGAAGACTCTTTTCTTGAAGACAACAGCTTCAGCAGGCCATAGTGATGATATTGCCCAGCTTGACGGCAGGCATCTTGCCGTTGTGCATGAATTCAATAACGATGCTGTAATTGATGTAAACCTTTTGAAAACACTTTCGGGAAGCGATGAAATTTCTTGCCGTGAAATCTATAAAGCAACAAAGCGTATAAAATCCACCGCCAAGATCGTCGTATGCTGCAATCGACTCCCGGTTTTCAGCGATGAAACGATTGTTGAGAGTGACAGAGCTATTGTCATACCATTTGATAATCATTTCGAGGACGGCGTCAATAAAGATCAGACATTGCGGGAACGTCTTTGTTCCGACGAAGCAGTAAAATCGGCAATGCTTAACTGGCTGTTGCAAGGCTATGTAATGTCCGAAATTGAGCAATTTGAGAAAAGGCCCACCGAGGTAATGACAGCTACTGCATGCCTCAAGAGCAGCCGCAGCGACAGTGAAATTATCATCGATACTTTCTTGAAAAATTGCCTGGTAGCGGACGAAAATGCCGAAATCAAGAGGTCAGCTCTCTATGATTTTTTTACGGCGTGGTCAAAAGCGACGAGGCCTGAAATGGCTGTGCCAAGCAAAATCGTCTTCGGAAGGCGATGCGTTGAAAACGGACTCACATTTAAGTCCGCTCGGCCGAAAGAAGGCGGAAATCCGATTGTTCTCTTGAAGGGCTTCAAAGCCGCCGTGTAACTATTTTAAAATTATGAAAGGATAAAAAATATGAAAGAAAAAACTATAGTCAGCCCCACCGAGGCTGATGCTCGGCGAAGAGCCGTGCTGGAAATGTCTGACGATGCTTTCGTCGCCCAATACGAAAGATTTGTTCGGGGCATAGTTAGACAGACCTTTTATTTCGCAGGTGCAGATGCATCATTTGATGTTGACGACCTCGTCCAAATAGGTCTTTTGAAGCTCTTGAAAGCCCGTAACCGCTACAACGGATCAGCGGCGTTTTCAACCTACGCATATGTGGTAGTACAAAACGCCGTCCGTTCCGAGGTTCGAGCTCATAAGGCTCATATGGACTTCGAAAATCGAATTTTGGTCGATTTTGAAGCCTTCGAGGACGGTGAAGAGTTGATATCCCCTCCACAATTCTTTGATGAATCCTTCAGCGAAGGGATTGAACCCCTGATTTCCTCTGATGCTACCTCCGCTATTCATCGCATATATTCCGATGCAAAGCCGGCAAATCGACGTAATATCGAGTTTTTTGTGGCCCATGCAGAGGGCGAAACTGTCGATTCAATTGCGATCAGGAGCGGATTGCCATCGGCGAGAGTGAGGACATACATTAATCGTGGCAAGACCTATCTTGCCGCTCAGCCCTCGTTAAAAAAGCTCGCTTTTGGGGCATAAAATGGGAGAAATAGCAGAGAAATAAAGGGAGAATATCATCAGGGGGCAGGCTACGGCTTGCCCTCTGAAAGAAAAAACCGAAATAATTTTCAAAAAATGACAATACTAACTAATGAAAGGAGGAATGATTATTGCAAATAAATTTTGACAGAGAAAAAAAGACAGCAACAGTGTGGCTTAGTCATGACGATGAAAAAAATGAAGAAAAGCAAGAAAAGTTAAAGGCTTTCTTGGCGGAATGCAAATCAAACAAAATTTTTGCTTGTGTTTTTCGCTCAGGTGAAGAAAATCTTCTTGACAACACGAAAGCCTTGTTAGCTTATAACTGTAACCTCATTTAACTTTTTTAGAAAAGAGTAGAAAAATCATGAAACTACCAATTTAACAGGAAACATTCTGACATTATTGAATGTTTCCTGTTTTTTGTTTTAAAGACTTGACAAATTTTAAGAAGCAAATTACAATGTTATTAGTTGTTTAGAAAGAAAGGATGAACAAAATTGACAATATTTGGCTATACCCGAATTTCCGTAGATTTGGACGAGGATTCGCACGAAAATACGAGTATAAAAAATCAGAAAAAAATAATTGCAGACTATGTCACCGAGAATTTTCCCGATGCGACTTTGAAAATATATGAAGACCGTGACCGCTCCGGCTATACCTTTGCACAGCGTGAAAACTATCAGGTGATGCGAAAAGAGCTGATGAACGGCGAAGTGCGGATACTCATCGTCAAGGACTTTTCCCGATTCTCCCGCCGCAACAGCTTGGGGCTTTTAGAACTCGAAACTCTGCGTGATGCAGGCGTGCGAATTATATCCATCGGCGATAATATCGATTATCCTACTCATGATGACTGGATGCTAATTCAGTTCAAATTCCTCATGAACGAAATGCCCGTTACTGACACTTCAAAAAAAATAAAGCAACTAATCGACAACCGACAAAAATCCGGGCAATGGATTTGTGCAGTCCCCTACGGCTATCGCATTACAAATACTAAGGAAATGACCTACGAGATAGACCCCCCTGCTGCCGAAACGGTGCGGGAGGTTTTCAGACTTTACAATAACGGGTGGGGCTATAAGAAAATCGCCAATCATCTGACCGAAAGCGGCATACCCACGCCGAGGGCAAATGAAATCGCCCAGCGTGAATCCGAGGGCAAGACCACTAAACTGAAATGCAAAAACGAATGGAGCATAATCACGGTCCAGTCCATTTTAAAAAACGACTTTTATATCGGTACTCTCCGTCAGAAGAAATATACCCGCAAGGGCATTAACGGCAAAGATGTGCGGGTGGATGATGAAAACCAGATAGTTATCGAACACGCACATGACCCGATAATTGATATAAAAACTTTCGCATACGCACAAGAAATGCTTAAAAAGCGTTCAGCCAATAACTACCGAGGCGAAAAGAAATACGCCACCGATTATTCGGGTTTTTTGTTCTGCGGCGACTGCGGAAGCCCAATGTTTTCAATGTCCCGCCCGGACCTTGCACCTGCATACACCTGTGGCACCTATCACCGCAGAGGTCTTAAAGGTTGTACATCACATCATATCCGGGTTGACATTCTTGACGGAATGCTGAAAACCTTTATAAAAAAAGTAAAGGATAACAGTGAATCCATGTTCGTTGAGCTGGATAAGATTATAAAAGAACAGCCCACCCGAGAAGCTGAGATCGGAAAAAGCGTGGAGAGTATCGAAGCTCAGCTCAATGAGGCCCAAGCAAAATTAAAGGCATTGTATAAAGAAAAAGTGCTGATTGACGCCGGAATGGCAGATACAAAAGCCAGAACCAAAGCTCGTATATACGATGAACTCGAGGAAGAATTGCTGAATAGCATCGGAAACCTCGAAAAACAATTTTCTGAAATTAATAATCTAAGGAATACGATTATCGAAACTAACCGCAAAGCAAAAACGGTAATTGATGTTTTTGATTCAATCCTTTCAAAAGAAAAGCTTGATAAGCGTGACATCGGCTTAATAGTTGACCGTATTATTGTTTACGACGGTTACATTGATGTTAAACTCAAGTCAGACGTTGATGCCCTTCTATCCGTCGAGGGCAGGGAGGAAACCGTAAATTTTCCGAAAGGCAGTAAGGATATCGTACTTACCCAAAAATCCGCCAAGCGTGCGGATAAGGTCTTTACTGTCAATGTTATCAACAGCGGTGACCCGCTCGAAATATACACCGACGCAAACGGAGAAGTCATTTTCAAGAAATACTCCCCCATCGGAGAGCTCGGTCCTTACACAAAGCAGTATGCGGAAATTCTCGGAAGAACCACAAATCTGCCCGTTGTTATATGCGACAGAGACCATATAATCGCCGTCTCGGGTGTGCCGAAAAAAGATGCTCTCGAAAAAAGGATTTCGCCCTTTATGGAGAATTATATGGAAAGCCGTCAGACCTTTGTGCGCTCACAGGGCGACAGCTCGTTCAGCGTCACCGACGGACTTGAGCCCAGTGTGTCGGTCATGTCACCGATAATCGGCAGCGGTGACGTTCTCGGAGCGGTGGCGGTTCTTTCCGACGAAAAAGGCGGAGTGCCCTCACAGACAGACGTAAAGCTTGTCCAGGTTGCCGCTTCGTTTTTAGGCAAACAGATGGAAGAATAATTTTTTAATATTATTCCGAAAAACGGCTGTT
The DNA here is from genome assembly GCA_045639785.1 of Acutalibacteraceae bacterium. Taxonomy (GTDB): domain Bacteria; phylum Bacillota; class Clostridia; order Oscillospirales; family Acutalibacteraceae; genus UBA6857. The sequence goes on from JAZUDT010000022.1 coordinate 18,594, forward strand.
TTAAAGGCTGATATATCATCTATTCCGGGCAATGCCCGGATTTTTGTTTTTAAACTGTTTAATATTGGTCTTGACAATTAAGAACTGAGGATATATAATAGAACAAATGTTCGTTATAAGGTGGTGAGAAAATGTACGGAAAGCTCAGTGACAGAGTGATACTGCACTGTGACCTCAACAACTTTTTTGCGTCTGTTGAGACATACTTTGACCCCGCTCTCAGCGATTTTCCTATGGCGGTATGCGGAAGCAGGGAGGAAAGGCACGGTATCGTTCTTGCAAAGAATGAGAAAGCGAAAAAAAGCGGAGTAAAGACCGCCGAAACGATATGGCAGGCAAAGCAGAAATGCCCTGAGCTTCTGTGCGTTCCGCCCCACTATAAATGGTACTGCGCCTTTTCAAAGCGTGTGAGAGAAATATACTGTGAATATACCGATATGGTCGAGCCGTTCGGCATAGACGAGTGCTGGCTTGATGTGACGGGAAGCGGACTTCTTTTCGGCACGGGAGAAGAAATAGCCGACACGCTGAGAAAACGTATAAAGCGTGAAATGGGGCTGACCATTTCCGTCGGCGTAAGCTTTAACAAGGTTTTCGCAAAGCTCGGAAGCGATATGAAGAAGCCTGACGCAGTCACAGTAATTTCACACGAAAACTTTAAAGAAAAAATATGGTGTCTGCCTCCCGATTCCATAATCGGCGTGGGAAAATCAACCATGACCGTTCTCAATAAGCTCGGGCTTCTCACTCTCGGCGACGTTGCCCTCTGCCCGCCTGAGCTTCTCATAAAGCATCTGGGAAAACAGGGGCTCGAAATATGGCAGAGTGCAAACGGATTTGAGCACTCCGGAGTTATAAGCGAAAACGAAGCTCCTGCGGCAAAAAGCTACTCAAACGGCACAACTCCCGGCAGTAACATTAAAGGGGCGGAAGAAGTGAAGAGAACGCTTATTCCGCTGGCTGAAAACATTTCACGGCAGATGCGCCGTGACGGAGTAATAGCCTCGACCGTTTCTCTGTCGGTCAGAGATATTAACCTCGTAAGAACAGAAAGGCAAAAAAAGCTCTCCGAGCCCACGCGCCTTGCCGATTCCCTTGTCTCGGCGGCAATGGAGCTTTACTTTGGCAACTTTTCATCTATGCCCGAGCTTCGCTCCGTCACTATATGTGCAAGCAATCTCATAAATGACGGGGTATGCAGTCAGATGAGCCTGTTTTCCGACGTCGAAAAGGAGGAAAAAGCAGAAAGACTTGAAGCACAGATTGAGGCAATAAGAAAAAAATACGGAAAAGCCTCCATAAAACGTGGCTTTGATATAATAACGTATTTTTAGAATGGAAATCTATTGACTATTTCTATATTTTATGCCATACTTTAATTGATATATTGTGTGCGCTTATCACTTTACATATGGGAATCTAGATTAAGTCATGCGTAAGGTGTACAAAATCGACGATAGTATCCGATAATAATTTTGTAAAAAACAGGAGTTCAAAAAAATGGAGTGTAAACATGGATTATTCGTTGTAATACCATCGTACAACGAAGAAAAAAACATTGAAAATACCTTTTTAACAATCAGCCGTATTCTTGATGAAGAGAAAATCATGAATACGATTATTTTCGTAGATGACGGCTCAAAAGATGGTACTTGGGAAGAAATATCAAAATTGTCAAAAAGCAACAATGTTATCGGAATACGCTTTTCGCGCAATTTTGGAAAAGAAGCAGCAATATATGCCGGATTAGAAAAAGCATACAGTGAAAACTGTGAGTGCGCCATAGTAATAGACTGTGATTTGCAACACCCGCCTGAAAAAATAGCCGAAATGTACAGGCTTTGGCAAAACAATTATCAAGTTGTAGAATGCATCAAAAACAGTCGCGGCAAAGAAGGACTGTTTCATAAAATATGCGCATCCACTTTTTATAGTATAATGAGTAAAGCTGTCGGTATTGATATAAAAAAGGCCTCTGACTTTAAATTGCTAGATAGAACAGTAATAGAATCCGTTTTAAACGTTCGAGAGAAAGATGCTTTTTTCAGGGCAGTTTCATCGTGGGTTGGATATCGAACTGTACAAATTCCGTTTGACGTATCAGACAGACAAAACGGAGTTTCAAAGTGGTCAACAAAGTCTCTTATAAAATATGCGGTTAGTAATATTACCGCTTTCTCGTATTTCCCACTGCAATTAACAACAGTGTTTGGCATTTTGTCTGAAGTAGCAATGGTGATACTACTGATTATTTCGATTGTTTGTAAATCATTAGACGAATTCAAATGTTGTGTTTTGATTCAATTGTTGTTGAACGGAATATTAATGATTGCTCTTGGCGTTGAAGGATATTATGTTTCAAAGGTATGTAATGAAGTAAAAAACAGACCGAAATATATTATTTCGGAAAGGAGCAAAAAAAATGAAGATAATCAAAAAACTTTTTGATATTACCTTTTGGAAATTCATATTGGTAGGTTTGATTAATACTGCTGTTGGAACAGGTACTATGTTCATTGCCTATAACGTCTTTGGATTTTCATACTGGATATCATCTGCGGCAAACTACATAATTGGAAGTATTGTCAGCTTTTTTCTGAATAAATATTTCACCTTTAAAAATGTGGAAAAAGGTTGGCGTCCGATTTTACGATTTATTATCAATATAGCAACTTGTTATTTCCTTGCTTACGGAATAGCAAAGCCTATCGTAAGACACATTCTTTCAAATCAGAGTGTCTCTATTCAGGATAATGGTGCCATGCTCGTCGGAATGGGGTTGTTTGTAATACTCAATTATTTCGGTCAAAGATTTTTTGCTTTTAAGGAGAAAGAAAAAAATGAACAGTGATGCTAAACTTGGTAATCTGACAAAAATGTTTATCGTAATTTTTGTGTTACTTCAATCTGTGATGATAATACTCGTTGGAACAAACAAAACTGGATATCATATTGATGAAAACTACTCCTATATTCTCTCAAATTCTCATAATGCAGATAAACTTTCATCTGCAGATTGGCTGTGGGGAAATTGGATTTCCGGAGACGATTTTGATGAATTTGTAACTGTACAGGATAATGAACGTTTTTCTTTTGCAACCGTATATAAGAACAACTCAACAGATTGTCATCCCCCGTTCTACTATTGGGTGCTTCATTTTGTATGTTCATTATTCCCAAATATATTCAGCAAATGGTTTGGTATCGCTATCAACATTATCTGCTTCATTATCGCCCAATTCTTTTTATGGCTTATATCAAGCGAAATAATCGAATCCGAAAAGCTAAAAATGCTCCCCCTAATCTTATACGGTTTTTCATGGTTAGCTGTCGATACGTGCATTTTTATAAGAATGTATATGATGTTAACTATGTTTACGTTAATTCTTTCATATCTGCAAATTAAGATATTTAAAAATGGGATTAATGCAAAACTGATAATTTTGAATGCCGTTACCATTTATTTCGGATCTATGACGCAATACTATTTTGTTGTATTTGCCTTCTTTGCCGTTTTAACGCTATGTTTATATATGCTATCTAAGAAGAAAATTAAAGATTCTTTAATATTTGGTGGCACTTCATTAGCATCTGTTTTGCTGATGTTTATATCATTCCCTTATGTATTATCTCAAGCAACTGGTTCGTCAACAAATAACGTAGGCACTGAAATAGCAAACAATCTTTTAAACTTTAAGCTGTGGGGTACACAGATAATATCACTTGCGTACAGAACAGTACAGTATCTATCATATCATTTCAGAATAGTTGAAATGATAGTTGTCTTTGTAGTAATAATTCTTATTGCGAACTTTATTTGCTTTTTGCGCTCTCTACACAAAAGTACTTATCGTGAAAAAGATTTTTCGCGTGATAAATATTTTCTGTGGTTAACAGCAGTATTAGTTTTATTCTATTTGGCTATTACATTTATCGGTGGGGAATATGTTTATATTAGATACTTGTTTATGGTTATTCCGTTGTTTTATCTATTTGCTGTATTGATGCTTGATCGTTTAATTCACAAATACACTAAATTGCAATTATGCTCGCTGATAATAGGTACTGTATTTGCACTTACAAACAGCTGTTTAATCTACAGTAATAACGCATCTTCTTATTTGGTCAAAAGCGATGAAGAAATTTTGCAAAAATTAGAAGAATATAATGATGAAAAATTACTGGTTGTTGTAAAAAATAAAGATGCTAAAGATACTGCCGTATTAACAGGAAATTTTTGGGCATATAAATCATTTGATACAATATATATGGACACTGCGGACAACTTATCATCTAAAGAAATATTTGAAAAATGTTTAGATGATAATGACAGCTTTGTTATATTTATTACAGAACCAAGTGATTGGGTTGACGGATTTGATCCTAATAAATTGTTATCTGAATATAACGCCGATACATCATTTCAATATGATTTAATAACTAATGCTAGTTTAGGTAATTTTTATCATATCAAATCAAATAGATAATTCGATAAAAAAGTTAATTGGTAAATAATGGTCGGTCATTCGCATCACAATCTATGCAATTAAGTTTTTTAGTTATTTTTTCACGATTTGTAACATATCAATTTATAAGACAGCAGTGCCGATAAAATTGGTTGGCTCTGCTGTCTAGTCTATACAATAATCTTCTCAACCGCGTTTTCACACTTTTCAAAAAGCCATACTTTTCTCTTAAAGATATTGAAGAAACAGCGGTTTTGTTATATAATTACAGCAACTTATTTTTAAGAGGCTCATTATGAAGGTTTGTTTTTACACTCTCGGCTGTAAGGTCAACCGATACGAAACTCAGGCGATGAGCGAGGCTCTCGCAAAAGGCGGCTACGAAATCGTGGCCGAAAATGAAATCGCCGATATTTACGTAATAAATTCATGCACCGTGACGGCAGAGGCGGACAAGAAAACCCGTCAGGCTGTCCGCCGCTTCAAAAGAAAAAATCCGGATTCAACGGTTGTTCTCACCGGCTGTATGCCTCAGGCGTATCCTCGGGAAGCTGAAAAGCTCTCCGAAGCGGATATTGTGCTCGGGAATAAAAATAACGCTTTTCTCCTCAAGGCTTTAAACGACCGCCTTAAAAATAAAGAGCGGATTTTCGCCGTCTCGGAGCATAAAACCGGTGACGCATACCAAAACACGAACATAGCCTCTTTCGACGCAAGAACAAGGGCAGATATAAAAATACAGGACGGCTGTAACCGTTTCTGCACCTACTGCATTATTCCGACTTCTCGTGGCAGAGTGCGCTCAAAGCCGATTGAAGAAATAGAAAAAGAGGTCTTTGCGCTGGGCGAAAACGGTTATGAAGAAATCGTGCTTGTGGGAATTAACCTTTCGTCTTATGGCAGGGATACCGGTCTTTCACTGCCCGACGCAGTCGAAAGGGTGTGTGAAAACGAAAAAATAAAAAGAGTGCGCCTTGGCTCCCTTGAGCCCGACCATCTGACTGACGACGTTATTGAGAGGCTTTCAAAATGCGAAAAGCTCTGCCCTCAATTTCATATTTCACTCCAGAGCGGTTGCAACAAAACTCTGTCGGATATGCACCGCCACTACACCGCAGAGCAGTATTATGAGCTTTGCGAAAAGCTGAGAGCATCTTTCAGTGAGTGCACTCTGACGACAGATGTTATGGTCGGATTTCCTATGGAAACAGATGAAAATTTTGAAGAAAGTCTCGCCTTTGTGAAAAAGGTCAGATTTGAAAAGGTGCACGTTTTCCCCTATTCCGCAAGACCGGGCACAAAGGCGGCGGAGTATTCTCCGCAGGTCGAAAAATGTATAAAAGAAAAGCGTGCCGCAATAATGATTAACGAGACGGAAAAAATCCGCCGTGAATTTTTCAGACGGCAGATCGGCAAGACCGTCAGCGTGCTTTTTGAAAGCAGGACGAAGGACGGACTTATCGGCGGCTACACGGAAAACTATACTCCCGTCAAGGTCAGAGCCGACGAGAGCCTTTGCAACAAAATCAGAAAAGTGAAAATCACCGGTGTTTCCGACGACGATTTCTGCACGGGCGAAATTGTATAAGCAAAAATTTAATGACAACCGGCACAAAGGGACTGTCGCAATCAGATGCAGACAGTCCCCTGTTTATTATGCGATACTCATGCTAAACCGAATGACACCGATAAAGCTTTATCAATCCTCGACATATCCTTTTCGTCAAGATTGCCCATTTTTTCTTTCAGGCGTTGTTTATCTATTGTTCTGACCTGTTCAAGAAGCACTATCGAATCCTTTGAAAGACCACATTCACGGGCATTGACCTGAATATGCGTCGGAAGATTTGTTTTGAAACGCTGACTTGTTATCGCCGCCGCAATAACGGTCGGGCTGAACTTATTTCCCACGTCATTCTGCACAATGAGAACGGGGCGCATACCGCCCTGCTCAGAGCCGACAACGGGGCTTAAATCAGCGTAATATATCTCTCCCCTTTTAATCAGCATATAAATCACTCTCCGTCCGTTTTTGCTACGCTCTTATTCTTGCCAGCGGCAAATGGAAATAATCACGTTTTTTCGGAAGAGTCGTAATATTTTATGCCGCAGAGCGACTGACCGTGAATGCCCGAAAGCCGTGCGGTATTATTTTTTGCGGTATGCGCTGTGTTTTCGGCACGCTTATTTTTTTGACGGAAAATAATGCGTGCTTATTTTAACCTTAAATTTTTTATCGGCAATGGAAATTTAGAGCAAAAATTAAAGTTTTATTAAATCGTTGAAAAAAGAAGCCGAATACGGTATAATTACAGCATAATTTTACATTTGAGGTAAAAATTATGAAAAAAGCATTTAAAATTTCGGTTTCTTTTTTTCTCACGGCAGTACTTCTTTTCGGCAGTCTGTCGCTCTGCTCCTTTGCGGCAGAAGATGAAATAAAGCGTGTGAGCTGTACCATGTATAAGGACGGCGGGACGGGCAGAGGCTTCTGCTGGTACACATCGGGAAAAACGGACACCGACCTTCAGCTTGTCAAATGCACGGACTATGACAGCAATTTTTCAAAAGCGATATCGTATAAGGGAGAAACAGGAAAATACCGTGACTTTTATTACCATAAGGTGGCAGTGACATACCTTGAAGCGGGCACGGCTTATTTCTACCGTGTCGGAGATGCTTCAAAGGGGCTGTGGAGCGAAAAAGGAACATTTGTCACCGACAACGGCGACGATAAATTCTCGTTCATCACACTTGCAGATGTTCAGGCGAGCTTTGAAAAGGATTTCAGACATTCATCTCTGACCGCCGAGGGCGCATACAAAACAATGCCCGAGGCTGAGTTTTGTGTAAATCTCGGAGATTATGTTGACCCAAACACAAACGAGGAGTGGGATTGGTATTTCGATAATTTCAAAGCCTTCAACAGCCGTTTCACACAGGTACCCGTAGCCGGAAACCACGACGGCAGTATCACTGACAAGCTCAACACCTTCTGCTTTAACAATATGTTCTGCCTTGACGAGAGCAGAAATCAGTATCCTGACGGCGTTTATTATTCGTTTGACTACGGCAACGCTCATTTCGCCGTTCTGAACACAAACGATATGTTCCCGATGAGTCAGGCGCAGAGAAACTGGCTTATGAACGATATGTCGAACACCGACGCCGAGTGGAAAATCATTCTTTCACACCGCTCACTTTATTCCGCAGGTAAAAATATTAATAAGCCCGACACAATAGTTATGAGAAATATACTCATTCCCATAATTGACGAACTCGGTATAGATATGGTGTTCTCAGGTCACGACCACATGTATTTAAGAACAAAGCCGGTTTACGGCGATGAAGTGACAGACACCGAATACATAACCGAAATATATAACGGCAGTAAAACCACCTTTGCCCTCAATCCCGACGGCACCGTATATACCCTCCCCTCGACTGCGGGAATAAAAAGATACGGTGTCAATGACGAGACCATAAATCCGATTCTCAGCGTCGCCGACAAGGTCTTTCCGACCGTCGATAACGGCGGATGCTTCTGCACAACGGAAATTAACTCAAACAAGCTGATTTATAAAGCCTACTGCGTTGATGACGAAACTCAAGAGGTCAGCCTCATTGATGAATTTGCAATAAAGAAAACCGAAAAGAAAGAGTGCATTGAGCCGACTTCTCTTGACGAGAGCTATACTGCCTCGCTGCTTGCACTGCCGCTTAATTTTGCAAAAGCATTTTTAAATATGATTTTTTCATACGTATTGCTTCTCATTCAGAATATCTGATAATCGAAAGGCATTTTAAATTACGCATATAACAAAAGACAGACTTAATCGCAAAAGTCTGTCTTTTAATTTTCAGGCCGCAGAAGCGGTTTATTTTTTATTGTTATTGTCTCTTTCCCTTATTACAAAACGCACGGGAGTACCCTCAAGACCGAAAACTTCTCTTATGCGGTTCTCGATATAACGCTGATAGCTGTAATGGAAAAGGTCTTTTCTGTTGACAAAGCAGACAAATGTCGGCGGCCTTGTCGATGCCTGCGTCATATAGTATATTTTCAGTCTTCTGCCTTTGTCCGTCGGCGGCTGAACTCTCTGTGTCGCCTCGGCAAGAACATCGTTGAGCTTTCCTGTGGAAATACGCATTACATTCTGCTGGTCAACGAAATTTATCAGCTCGAAAAGCCGGTCAAGCCTCTGCCCCGTCTTCGCCGAAATAAATATAATCGGTGCATAGGACATAAAGGAAAAATCGTTCATCAGCTTCTTGCGGAATGTATCCATAGTCGTTCCCGTTTTTTCTATTGCGTCCCACTTATTGACGGCGATAATGCACGCCTTGCCCATTTCGTGGGCTATGCCGGCAACCTTGCTGTCCTGCTCGGTGAAGCCTTCGGTTGCGTCAATCATAATAACGCACACCGACGCCTTTTCGACCGCCATTTTCGCTCTTAAAACAGAGTATTTTTCTATCTGGTCATCGACCTTGCTTTTACGTCTGAGACCTGCGGTGTCAATGAATATAAAGCTTCCGTACTCGTTTTCAACATAGGTATTTGTTGCATCTCTCGTTGTGCCGGCAATATTTGAAACAATCATTCTCTCCTCGCCGCAAATTGCATTGACAAGCGACGATTTTCCGACGTTGGGCTTTCCGATAACGGCAACCTTTACCGCCGTATCGTCCTCTTCCTGTGCTTCCTCTCTCGGGAGATATTTAATAACCTCGTCGAGAAGGTCACCCGTTCCGTGACCGTGAACGGACGAAACCTGAACAGGGTCGCCGATGCCGAGATTATAAAACTCGTAAAACTCAAGCGGCGTTTCGCCTATCGAGTCGCATTTGTTGACACACAGCACAACGGGCTTTCCGCTTTTCTGAAGCATTGAGGCAACCTCATGGTCGGTCGCAACAACGCCCGTTCTCATATCGGTAACGAGAATAATAACATCTGCGCTGTCGATTGCAAGCTGTGCCTGACGTCTCATCTGAGACAAAATAATATCATCTGAGGCAGGCTCAATTCCACCCGTATCAATGAGAAGAAAGTTATAGCCCAGCCATTCGCAGTCACCGTAAATTCTGTCCCGTGTCACGCCCGGGGTATCGTCAACTATTGCTGTTCTTTCGCCGGTGAGCTTGTTGAAAAGCGTCGATTTTCCGACGTTGGGTCTGCCCACTATTGCAACAACAGGTCTTGCCATTTCAGTCACCTTCCCGTGATAATTTTGAGTAATTCATATCCGTTATTCATACACGGAGTAATTTTTACACTCAGCTCTTTTTCGGCTTCCTCAAGCGTAACATTGTCGAGGAACATATCCCCCTCAAAACGGAGCATTACCGACGGAATAAGAAGTTCGTCGCCGAGCTTTCTGCCCCTGAGCTGTGAAATGAGGTCGTTGCCGACCACAAGCCCCGCCACAGTCACGCTGTCGCCGAAAAAGTTGTTTTTTATTTTATAAACCTCAAGCGAAATATTGCCGAATTTTTTGCACGCCTCATCTGCAAGCTCCTTTAACAGCGGGTATGCGGCTTCACCGGTGGCTATGCTGAGACTTCTCACGGGCGTAGCCGTATCATTTTCCTCGCCAAGGGCGCAGTAAAATTCACTTTTAAGGCTTGCCCACATTCCGACGCCGTTTTCAAGCTGTGAAAAATCCTCATAAAATTCAGCACCGGGGATTTCTCTTTCGGCTTTGATATAAAATTCATCGGCGGCAAAAGCGAGCCTTGTGCCGTTTGAATAAAGAAAATGATCCGAAAAACATTCTATTATGTCGATTACCTCTGCGGCTGTCTGCTTATCATAAGGCGTTATATCGCAGAGTCCGTCACGGTACTTTGTCAGCCCCACCGGCACCGCCGCTATCGACTCAACTGCGGGGTAAAGCTTGCCAAGCTCACTGAGGCTGTATTCAAGCTCTTTTCCGTCATTTATCCCGTGACAGAGAACAAGCTGAGTGTTCATTTTAATACCGGCTTTAGCAAAGCGGCGTATTATTTCAAGACTTTCGCCCGCCCTCGGATTTTTCATCATTTCAACACGAAGCTGAGGATTCATGGTATGCACCGAAATATTTATCGGGCTGATGTGCATTTCGATAATGCGGTCGATTTCTCTCTGTGAAAGGTTTGTCAGCGTGATATAACTGCCGGTGAGAAACGAAAGGCGTGAATCGTCATCTTTAAAATAGAGCGAATCCCGCATACCGCACGGCATCTGGTCAATGAAACAGAATATGCACTTATTCTTACAACACTGCTGTTTGTCCATAAGGTAGCTTTCAAATTCAAGCCCTATATCGGACTCCGGCTTCTTGCGGATAACGGTTTTTTTCTTTTTTCCCTTTTCATCGGTAAAATCTATCTCGAGCTTTTTTTCGCTGAGATAAAAACGGTAGTCAAGAACGTCATTTGTCTCGTGAGAGTTTATGGCGTCAATCACACAACCCTTTCTTATCCCGTGAAAATATGCCGCAGAATATTTGCGGACACTGCTTACTTTTACTGACATAAAAACCGACCTTTCCCGAAATAATCAAAAAGGCAGAGATGGCTTCTCATCTCTACCTTCCTGTCAGTTTCAAAGGACTTAATCCTCGTCATCAAGCTTGACGATTTCCTTGCCCTTGTAGTAGCCGCAACTGCCGCATACCTTGTGGGGTACGGTGTAATCACCGCAGTTGGGACACTTAACGAGTGTCGGTGCGCTGAGTTTCCAAACGTTTGAACGTCTCTTGTCTCTTCTTGCCTTTGATACTCTTCTCTTTGGTACTGCCATTTCAGCACCTCCTTATATTGAAATCAAAATTTTTAACTTATTCGCCGTCCTCTGCGAAAAGCTCGCTGAGAGCCGCAAGTCTGGGGTCAATCTCCTTTTTGCAATCACAGGGACCGTCATTGAGGTTTTTGCCGCATTGGGAACACATGCCCTTGCATTCCTCCTTACAGAGTGTTTTCATCGGTAAGGACAGCAAGATGTCTTCAAGCACTAATTGTTCAACATCGAGCTGCATACCCTCGGCTAAAATGAATTCGTCATTATCTTCTTCATTTAGTTCGGAAACGAGGATATGTTCAACCGGAACGGTCATATCTCTTGAAAACTCACGTGCGCATCTGTCGCAAACGGCATCAAATCTCAGAGAAGCCACCGCACGGATATACACAATGTCTGTTTCATTAATGACGGCACCACGAAGCTTCACAGGCGTTGTGAATGGATACACGCTGTTAAACTCCACACCCGAAAAATCGAAATCGAAATCAACCGGAATTCTGTCAACACCGTTATTAAAAACATTTTCAAGATTAATAACCATATCTTACCTCATATTAAGTGCCTATACATTATATCCGCACTAAGTAGGTTTGTCAATATTTAAATGTAAAATTATTTCTTGCTTTCGATAAGGTCAAGAACATCCTTTACGCTTTCAAGCTTCATTGCGTCTTCATCGGTGACTTCAAGACCGAATTCGCTCTCGATGGCAACGGCAAGATTGAGAAGCGAAAGAGAATCAAGTGCCAAGTCCGTACGGATATTGGTCTCTTCCGTTATTTCTTCCGGTTTTACGTCCGCATACTCACAAATAAGCTGCTTTAATTGTTCAAACATAATCACATAACCCTTTCCGG
>JAZUDT010000023.1:0-49364 GCA_045639785.1 Acutalibacteraceae bacterium
GAAAATGGGATTTTAAAGTATATCCGAGTAAGTGATAACTTTAAAATCCCTTGTTTTTGTATAAACTTGTAAAACTACTTGTTTTTCTAATCGTTTTTTTGCCCACTCGGAGTATCATCATACGCCGTCGGGGCAAAAAAACGATTTCTGCATCTAAATTCGACAGCCCCGTTAAGTGTCTGATGATAAAGCACAGCCGCTCCTCTTCTGAGAAGCGGCTGTGTATGTATTCAAATTACTTGAATATTTCTCTCAATGTCTTCTGGATTGTGTCTAAGATTCCCTGTGCGGTATCGTCGTCGCCGTCACCCTTGATAAAGAATCCAAATCTGACGAAGAACATTATAACCTCAGATAAAAAACCTACGAAATCCATAATATACCTCCGTACTTTCTGAAGAGAATATCCGTCAGAATATCTCTTCCCTGTTCAAATTACTTCTTTATTTCGTTTAATGTCTTTTCGATTAAACCTAAAACTCCACGTGCAACTTCGTCGTCACCCTCACCTCTGAGGAAGTTTCCGAAATTGACAAAAAACAATACGATTGCTGAGATTAAATCAAAAAACTCCATAACTTTCCCTCCTGAAAATTATTAATATATTCCTAAAGAGAGTACTCCGAAGAATACTCTCTTTATTAGCGGAAAATTATTCGTCGATTTCAATAACAACGCCTGAACCAACGGTTCTGCCGCCTTCACGAATAGCGAAACGAAGACCCTTTTCAATAGCTATCGGAGTGATAAGCTCAACCTTCATATCGACGTTATCGCCGGGCATGCACATTTCTGTACCTTCGGGAAGATTGATAACACCTGTAACGTCAGTTGTACTGAAATAGAACTGGGGTCTGTAGTTGTTGAAGAACGGTGTGTGACGGCCGCCTTCATCCTTTGTAAGGACGTAAACCTGACCGACAAACTTTGTGTGGGGATGAATTGAGCCGGGCTTTGCAAGAACCTGTCCTCTTTCGATTTCAGTTCTCTGAACGCCACGAAGAAGTGCACCGATGTTGTCGCCTGCTTCTGCATAGTCGAGGAGCTTGTGGAACATTTCGATACCGGTAACAACTGTGGATCTCTTTTCCTCTGTGAGACCGACGATTTCAACCTGCTCGTTGAGCTTTAACTGACCTCTTTCAACTCTGCCTGTAGCAACTGTGCCACGACCTGTGATTGTGAAAACGTCTTCAACAGGCATAAGGAAGGGCATGTCTGCCTTACGGTCGGGTGTGGGGATATAGGAGTCAACAGCTTCCATGAGTTCCCAGATGCAAGCAAGCTCGGGAGCATTGATGTCGCCGCCGTTGTATTCGAGAGCCTTGAGAGCTGAACCCTTGATAATCGGGCAATCCTCGTCGAATTCATACTCAGCGAGAGTTTCTCTGACTTCCATTTCAACAAGCTCAAGAAGCTCGGGGTCGTCAACCTGGTCAACCTTGTTCATGAAAACAATGATTGCGGGAACGCCAACCTGACGGGCAAGAAGAAGGTGCTCTTTTGTCTGAGCCATAGGTCCGTCTGTTGAAGCGATAACGATGATAGCGCCGTCCATCTGAGCAGCACCGGTAATCATGTTCTTGATATAGTCAGCGTGACCCGGGCAGTCAACGTGAGCATAGTGACGGTTGTCTGTCTCGTACTCAACGTGAGCGGTGTTAATTGTGATACCACGTTCTCTCTCTTCGGGAGCCTTGTCGATCATATCGTATGCTTCAAACTTGGCGTAACCCTTCATAGCGAGCGTCTTTGTGATAGCGGCGGTAAGAGTTGTCTTACCGTGATCAACGTGACCGATTGTACCGATGTTTACATGCGGCTTATTTCTTTCAAATTTCTGCTTTGCCATTGGAAAATTTCCTCCCTTATGATTAATTTTTCAATAAGTTGTTTGTTTTACAGTTTTCACTGCTTGTTTAATTGTATCAATAACCGAGAAAAAAAGCAATAGTTTTATTGAATTATCTGCCTGATTTCTTGGTCACTATTTCCTCTGCAAGTGACTTGGGAACCTGTGCATAGTGGCTCGGCTCCATAACGTACTGCGCTCTGCCCTGCGTTTTTGAACGAAGGTCGGTCGCATAACCGAACATATTTGCAAGAGGAACATGGGCGCAAATCTGCGTTACACCGCCCGTTCTCGATTCCATGCCCTGCATTATACCTCTTCTGCCGTTAATATCGCCGACAACAAGACCGGTATAATCCTCGGGTGTGATTACGGTAACCTTCATGATGGGTTCCATAAGAACGGGAGCGGCGTTTCTCATAGCATTTTTGAATGCCATTGAGCCTGCGATTTTGAACGCCATTTCAGATGAGTCAACCTCGTGATAAGAGCCGTCATAAAGCGTGACCTTAACGTCAACAACATTGTAACCGGCAAGTGTACCCGAAAGCATTGCGCTCTTGATACCCGCTTCAGCCGCAGGGATGTATTCCTTCGGGACTGAGCCGCCGACAACAGCATTGACAAATTCATAGCCCTTGCCCGGATTCGGTTCAATCTTAATCTTGACGTGACCGTACTGACCGGAACCGCCTGACTGACGCTTATACTTGCAATCCTCATCGGCAAGCTGTGTTATGGTCTCTCTGTAAGCAACCTGAGGTCTGCCTACGTTAGCCTCAACCTTAAATTCACGAAGAAGTCTGTCAACGATAATTTCAAGGTGAAGCTCGCCCATGCCTGCGATGATGGTCTGACCTGTCTCTTCATCTGTGTAGCAGCGGAATGTCGGGTCCTCCTCCGAAAGCTTCGCAAGAGCAATGCCCATTTTTTCCTGACCTGCTTTTGTTTTGGGCTCAATAGCAACTCTTATAACCGGCTCGGGGAAATCCATGCTTTCAAGGATTATCTCCCTCTTCGGGTCGCAGAGCGTATCGCCCGTCGTCGTGTTCTTCACACCTACACAGGCGGCTATGTCGCCCGCATACGCACGCTCAATGTCTTCTCTGTGGTTTGCGTGCATGAGAAGAATACGACCCATTCTTTCACTTTTCTGTTTAACCGAGTTAAACACTGTAGCACCGGCGTCAACCGTGCCCGAATAAACACGGAAGAAACAGAGCTTTCCGACAAACGGGTCTGTCGCTATCTTGAACGCAAGTGCGGCAAACGGCTCATCGTCGGAGGAATGTCTCTCCTCCTCCTTGTCATTTCTCGGATTAACGCCTTTTATCGCTTCAACATCTGTCGGAGCGGGCATATAATCAACGATGCAGTCGAGTAAAGGCTGAACACCCTTGTTGCGATATGAAGTGCCACACGTGACGGGCACCATTTCGTTAGCGATGGTCGCCTTGCGAATGCACTGCTTAATCTCGTCGATTCCGAGCTCTTCACCCTCGAAGAACTTTTCCATAAGCTCTTCGTCCTGCTCGGCGACTGACTCGATAAGCTCGTTGCGGTACTTTTCGGCAAGTTCCTTCATATCCTCCGGAATTTCCTCATCACGAACATCATTGCCCTTGTCGTCATAGTAGATTTCCGCTCTCATTCTGACAAGGTCGATAATGCCTCTGAATGTCGATTCCGCACCTATCGGGAGCTGAATGGGGACTGCATTACACTTGAGTCTGTCCTTTATCATATCAAGAACATTATAGAAGTTTGCGCCCATAATGTCCATCTTGTTGACATAAATCATACGGGGAACCCTGTATTTGTCAGCCTGTCTCCAGACTGTCTCCGACTGGGGCTCAACACCGCCCTTTGCACAAAGAACGGTTACCGACCCGTCAAGGACTCTGAGTGAACGCTCAACCTCAACGGTAAAGTCAACGTGACCCGGGGTGTCTATAATGTTGATTCTGTGCTCTTTCCAGAAACAAGTGGTGGCGGCGGAGGTAATGGTAATTCCTCTTTCTTTCTCCTGCTCCATCCAGTCCATAGTAGCTGCGCCATCGTGTGTTTCGCCTATTTTGTGAGTTTTTCCTGTATAATACAGAATACGCTCCGTAGTTGTTGTCTTACCGGCATCAATGTGTGCCATAATGCCGATATTTCTTGTTTTTTCAAGTGAAACCTGCCTTGGCATAGTTACCTCCAAATTGTACCTGTTAGAATAAAATCTTTTTCTGCAAACTCAGAAAAGCTTTATCACCATCTGAAATGTGCGAAAGCCTTGTTGGCTTCAGCCATTCTGTGGGTGTCTTCACGCTTCTTGAACGCTGAACCTGTTTCGTTGACAGCGTCCATAATCTCGTTTGCAAGTCTTTCCTTCATCGTTCTCTCCGAACGCTGACGGGCATAGAGTGTTATCCAGCGAAGACCTAAAGTCTGTCTTCTCTCGGGACGAACCTCCATAGGAACCTGGTAAGTCGAGCCACCGACACGGCGGGCTTTAACCTCGAGAACGGGCATTACGTTTTCCATAGCTGCCTCAAAAACCTCAAGGGGCTCCTTACCTGTCTTTTCCTTTACGATGTCGAAGGCGTCGTACACAATTTTCTGTGCAACACCCTTCTTACCATCGTACATAACACTGTTTATTAAACGTGTTACGAGCTTTGAATTGTAAAGCGGATCCGGCAAAACATCACGTTTTGCAATCTGGCCTCTTCTTGGCACGTCGCTTCCCTCCTTCATAATAGTAATGATATCATAGGTACTCGAGTGACAATTTCCCGTGGCACCAAATGCGAGGCATACATAATTATATATATACTCTGCATTCACGGCATACGCCGCCGCCTGCAAGAAGAATTGTCAATTCAAAAAGTTTTACATCTCCTCTGACCTTCAAGAGATGGGAGCATTATTTCTTTGCTGCCTTGGGACGTTTTGCACCGTACTTTGAACGAGCCTGCATTCTTCCGTTAACGCCCTGAGTATCGAGCGTGCCGCGAATGATGTGGTAACGTACACCGGGAAGGTCCTTAACACGACCGCCGCGAATAAGTACAACGCTATGCTCCTGCAGATTATGACCTACGCCGGGAATATAAGCTGAAACTTCGATTCCGTTTGTAAGACGAACTCTTGCAATTTTACGAAGAGCTGAGTTCGGCTTCTTGGGTGTAGCCGTCTTGACTGCTGTGCATACGCCACGCTTCTGGGGAGAATCATTATCAGTCATAATGTTTCTCTTTGAGTTGAGACCCTTTAAAAGAGCGGGAGCCTTGGCTTTCTTCTCAACTACCTGTCTGCCGTTACGAACTAACTGGTTAAAGGTTGGCAATATGTGCATCTCCTTTCATAAAGATATAGTAATGCGTATAATCGCATACCGTAGTATTTTACACTACAAAGAGAATTTTGTCAACAATTTTTTAAAGTATGCGTTTTTGAGGGCAAATTTTGTCTTTTTGCTCATTTTTTGGTACGGCGCAAACGGGTTTTATGGCGAAATTCACCCGAAAAACAAAGCAGGCAGGCGAAAAACCTGTCTGCTTATATATAATAGTATTGTATGCGCTACTTCACGGTGACAATGCACGTTGCTTTCTTTCCGCCCTGCTTCGTAGTGCAGGTGATTATGCACACGCCCTTCTTCACCGCAGTAATCTTGCCCTGCTTATCGACGGTCGCAACACTCTTGTCGCTTGTCGTCCACGTCACGTCGTTCACGGTTGCGTTCGACGGATAGATATTCGCCCTGAGCGTCTTTGTCGAGCCTTTCTTTATCGTCAGCTCAGCCGAGCTCACGCTGACGGCATTGACGGGAATTATGCAGTGAACCTTACAGCTCGCCTTGTAGCCGCCGTCATCGGTGGTACAGGTTATTGTCGCCGTACCCTCCTTGAGTGCGGTTATCTTTCCGCTCTGTGAAACTCTCGCCACAAGCGGATTTGATGAACGCCAGACAACGTCCTTGTTCGTGGCCTTTGAGGGCTTGACAGTCGCAATAAGCGTCTTTGTCTTGCCGACACTTATCGTGGTGCTCTTCTTGTCGAGAGAAACCGAAATTACCGGTTCAATAACCGTAACCAGACATTTTGCCGTGTAGAAGCCGTCCTTTGTCTTGACCGTAATTGTCGCCTGACCGGGGCCGATTGCGTCAACGACGCCCTTTGAGCTGACCCGGGCAACATTCTTGTTGCTCGTGGAGAACGTGACCTTTTTATTCGATGCCTTTGCCGGCGAAACCGTAGCAACGAGAGTTTTTGTTCTGCCCGTTGTCAGTGTAACTCTTTCGGCGGAGAGCTTAACACCGGTGACCGGCTGATAAACCGTGACGTTGCAGACACGCTTGACCGACGGGTCTGCCGTGCTCTTGCAGGTGATGACCGCCGTGCCTGCCGATACGCCTCTGACAATTCCCGTGCTCGAAACGGAAGCGACCGAGGAATTGCTCGATGACCATGTGATATTCTTATCAAAGCTGTTCTGCGGGCTGACCGACGCCGTAAGAATAGCTTTGTCGCCCCTTGAAATTTCAAGCTCCGTTTCGCTGAGCGTTATCTTTGTCGGCGGCTGGAGAACGGTGATTGTGCACTTTGCGGTTATATCGGGGTTATCCTTGCTCTTTGCGACTATTTTACACGTGCCGCCCTTGAGCGCAGTTATCTTGCCGGAGGAGGACACCTTTGCAATGCTTTTATTTGTCGAATACCACGTCAGAGATTTATCGGTGGCTGTTGACGGCGACACCGAGGCGGTGAGAATTTTCGTCTTTCCCGCAACGAGAGTTGCCGACGTCGCACTGAGAGTAATGCTCTTAACTCCCTCATAGACCGTGACCTTGCATTTGTCAGACACACCCGTATCAACGCTCGTGCATTTAACGGTGACAACTCCGCCCTTGTGAGCAGTAACGAGACCATTAGAATTGACAGAGGCTATGCTCTTGTCCGAGACTGTCCACTTTACGTCCTTAACCGAAGAATTATCGGGATAAATTTCCGCTGTGAGCTGTTTTGTCTTTCCGGCATTCACAGTCACCGAGCTTTTTGTGATGTTTACGTCCTGAACATTTACTTTTTTCTTAACGCTTACGGTGCACTTTGCCTTGTAGCCGCCGTCGTCGGAAACGGCAGTTACCGTACAGCTTCCCTTTTTCTTCGCCGTGACAACTCCGCTTTCGCTCACTGTCGCTATGCTCTTGTCGGAGCTTTTATATGTTAATCCCTTATTTGAGGCATTTGACGGTGTGAAAACGACCTTGAGCGACCTTTTTTCACCGACGTAAAAGCTTGCCTTTGACGATGAAAACGCAATCCCCTTGAGCGGCTGTTTGACCGTCACCTTGCACGTTGCCGTGTAGCCGCCGTCAAGTGTTTTTACGGTTATTTTCGCAGTGCCGGGTCCCTTTGCCGTGACAACTCCGCTCGAAGAAACGACGGCGACGGAGGTGTTGTCCGAGCTCCATGAAATATCCTTTGTTGTTGCGTCCGACGGTGAAACCGTTGCCGAAAGCTTGAAGCTCTCACTATTGCCCATAGTGAGCGTATATGAAGTCTTGCTTATTGTGACGTCAGTGACGTTCTTGATGACGATAACCTTACAGCTTGCAACATAGCCGCCCTCTTCACTTTTGGCGGTGATTATTGCCGTGCCCGTACCGGCGGCGGTGATAACGCCTCCTGTTGAAACAGAAGCAACCTTGCTGTCGCTCGTTGTCCACTTAACATTTTTATTTGTCGCATACTCCGGCTCAAATGTCGGCGTCAGAGTTTTTGTCTTGCCCAGTGAAACAGTCAGAGTTGACGGAAGTGAAATTCCGTTAAGCGGTGCAACTATAGTTATCGTTTTTGAAACAGAGTTTCCGTCAAAATATTTCGCCGTCACAGTCACCTTTCCGGGGCGAAGTGCGGTGAAAAGACCGTCACTTGTGACTGAGGCAAGCTCCTTGTCGCTGACCGACCAGTCTCTGACGTTATAGCTTATACCTTGATTTGTGACAACGGTGCAGATGAGATTTACCTTGTCGTCAACATTCATTTTCGCCGGCGCACCCTCCATAACGATACTCCTTGAGTCGCCGAGAACGAGCAGGTTTGCCGATTTTGAAGCACCGGAGCCATCCTGTGCGATTGCCGTCACGGTGCAGGTGCCCGTTTTGTGAACGGTTATCTTTCCGTCAACAACGGTGGCAACGTCTTCGTCGCTTGAAATCCAGAGAAGCTTCTGATTGCCCGCATTAATCGGCTGACAGGTGGCTTCGATTTTGAGCGTGTCGGTGCTGTTGATATATGTTGTTATGTTGGTTTTGTTAAACGTGATAAATGCCACGAGAGGCTGAACAGTCAGTGAAAACGAACCGCTGACTCCGCTTCCGTCGGTAGCTTCGTACTTTATTACGCAGTTGCCGGTGCTCACGCCCGTAATTTTTGCCGTAGCGTAGGAAAGCTCGTCCGTTGTGACCTCCGTCACCTTGGCAACTGTTTCGTCCGAAGATGTCCACTTGACTGTTTTGTTTGTCGCCTGGGGCGGATAAACATAGAGCTTCGCCTCAGCCGATGCATTGACCGTCACAAATTCGGGCAAATGAACAACTGTGAGCCTTGTCACCTTCTGCGCCGGTGCAACCGAAACCTCGCATACAACAGGGGAAACGAGTTTATTGTCCTTCACCTTGACGGTGATATTGCATTTGCCCTTCTGAAGCGGGGTGATAACGCCGTCTGCGTCAACGGTGGCGATTTCTTCATTGTCGCACGTAAACTCAAGAACGGGGGCATTCGTCACGGGGCACTCTTTATCCGTTCCCTGCGCCTCGACCGTTATTTTCTTCGTGTCGCCGATAAGAACGGCAAGCCTCTCCGAGACCTTGATTGAAGAAACGGGATTGATAATTTCAAGCTCATAGCTTGCCGTCTCTTTATATGAAACGGCTATTATTCTCACTTTCTTTGTGTAGCCCTCGGGTATTGCGCTTAAAATCGTGACATCGCCGTTCTGGTTGACGGTGGCGATTTTGTCGTCTGTCGATGACCACTCAACCTCGTCATATCCGACGGCATTGACGGGCACTCTGAATGTGCCGACGCCGTAATTCTTTGTGACCTTTCCGCTGTCGAAGAAGAGCTGTGTGGTATGCTCCTTAAGTGAGTCTATCGCACCGGAAAGCTCTTCGGCGAGGGAGTCAAGCTCATCTTTTTCGCTCTTGAGCCATTCGTCCTTATACTTTGCGAGAACGTCAAAAACGGCTTTGACGCTTTTTTCGGTGTATGCGGTTTCTCTTTCCTCCGGCAGAAGAGCATAGGCTATTGCCACGTCCTCGGGAAGCTTGTCATAAGCTTCTTTCCATTTTGCCCAGAACTCTTCGTCCGCTTCGGTTGCGATAACCGAATTTGAAAGAGAGCTTGCGGCTGTCATAACCTTTGTTTTCCAGCCGTCAATAAGCAGACAGTTATCCGGAGTGTCATTCATTTCTCTGACATTATCAAGCAGAGCCGTCTTCCAAAGCGCATAGCTTTCATACTGTGCGGAGAGGTTAAAGTGCTCCTGTATCTCGGAAAAGGTGCTTTTGAGCTGTGTCATTGCGGCTGAGGCATACTTTGCGGGCTTGTCGTCAACGTCAGCCGGTATTTCGTTCATCATAATCTTAAAAGCGTCATAATGCGTTTTAAGGCTCGCTCTGACAGTAACCTTACACACGTCGGAAAATGTCTGCCCCGAAGTACTTGTCACCTCTATAACTATGTTGACCGTGCCTGTTCCGACTGCCGAGACAGTCGCTTTAAGGCTATCCTCTTCGTCCGCCCGGACCGAGGCGATCTTCGGGTCAAGAGAACGCCATTCAGCCGAAGAAATATCCGTCACGTCACCCTCGTTTTCACCGGCGGGCACCGCAGTCAGAGTATAGCTCTCCTCAGGGTAATAGTCGTCGTAAAACAGCGTCAGCTCCTCCTCAACCGTCACACCGGCAAGAGGATTTTCCACCTTGTCGCCCGCCGAGGACGCAAACGGAAACGCCGTGATTATCATAACGATACAAAGGAAAACGGATAATTTTTTCTTCATGTTGACCACTCTTTCTGAAGCGATTTTTATGAACAGGTGCATTTCTGCACATACTAATTCAATTTTGCATTGTCTATTATACTTCATAGCATGGAATAAATCAATGAAATATTATTTAATTATAAGCGAAATAAAAATGACTTTTTGTCCCGAATTTGACCAAGTTATTGACAGACGGTTAAAAATAGGATTTAATCTAAGTGCAGTTTATTTTTCTGAAAGGAAATCAGTATATGAAATTCGTATCGTGGAACGTCAACGGAATGAGAGCCTGCGTGCAGAAGGGCTTTGAGGACTCGTTCAAAAAGCTCGACGCAGATATTTTCTGCATACAGGAGAGCAAAATGCAGGAGGGACAGCTTGATTTAAAGACCGACGGCTATTTTCAGTTCTGGAATTATGCCGAAAAAAAGGGATATTCGGGCACGGCAATTTTCACAAGGGAAAAACCGCTCTCGGTTACATACGGCATGGGCATTGAGCGGCACGACAGCGAGGGCAGACTCATCACCCTCGAATTTGAAAAATACTACTTCATCACCTGCTACACGCCAAACGCTCAGGACTCTCTCAAACGCATTGACTATCGCATGGACTGGGAGGACTCTTTCAGAGAATACGTATGCGCTCTCGACAGAATAAAGCCCGTCATTTTCTGCGGTGACCTCAATGTCGCCCACAATGAAATCGACCTTAAAAACCCGAAAACGAACAGGGGAAATCCCGGCTTTTCCGACGAGGAAAGAGGCAAATTCAGCCTGCTTCTTTCGTCGGGCTTCTGCGACACCTTCAGATACCTTTACCCCGAAAAGGTCACTTATTCGTGGTGGAGCTACCGTTTTCACTCAAGAGAGAAAAACTCCGGCTGGCGCATAGATTATTTTATCGTGTCGGACAGAATAAAAGGTGCCGTCAGAGACAGTGTAATTCACACGGATATTTTCGGCTCGGACCACTGCCCCGTTGAGCTGGATATAGATATTTGATTTGTAATATTTTCTTGATAATTAAGGTAGCTGATTTGTAACTATTCCCGCATATAATCAAGCTGCAATTTCAATCGGAGGTCAGACTATGTACAGCGTTCTTGTGTGTGACGACGACAGAGCTATTGTTGATTCCGTCGAAATATATCTTCGTGCAGAGGGATATTCCGTCCTCTGCGCCTATAACGGAAAAGAAGCAGTTGAAAAAGCGAAAAACAACGAGGTTCACTGTATCGTCATGGATATTATGATGCCTGTCATGGACGGAATAAAGGCGACAATGTCGATAAGAGAGAAAAGCAACGTGCCGATTATCTTCCTTTCCGCAAAAAGTGAGGACACCGACAAGATAGCGGGGCTCGGCTTCGGTGCCGACGATTATGTGACAAAGCCCTTTAACCCGCTTGAGCTTCTCGCCCGTATAAAGTCGCAGATAAGACGTTATGTCTCTCTCGGAAGCCTTGTTTCTTCGCCCGATGTCATCACTACAGGCGGTCTTTCCATTGACACCGCCGCTCACTCGGTCACTCTCGACGGCGAAGAGGTCAGACTGACCGCAACCGAATACGGAATAGTCGAATACCTCATGCTCAATCTCGGCAGAACTCTGTCCTCCTCACAGATTTATGAGCACGTGTGGAACGAGGACTCCTTCGGCTCGGACAGAACAGTCACGGTGCACATAAGGCGCATACGTGAGAAGATTGAATTTGACACTAAAAATCCCGAATATATTAAGGTGGTGTGGGGTATTGGATACAAAATGGAAAAACTTTGATAAGCTCACGATAATCAGACTTGTATGCGTTGTCCTTTCGGTCGTGTTTGCGTTTGTCGGCTCCGTAAAGGCTCTCGGATTCTGGATATATCTCGAACAGAATAACGCATACAGTGAAGCGGCGGCGGCAGTTGAGGAATTTTTCGGCGGAAACGGAGAAGAACTCTATAAATCGAAAATTTATGACGAATACCAAACATTTCTGGGTAAAGCTCTGGATAAAGGTCTGTTTTATGTCTCGGGTGACAGCAAGGGATATGAAAATTACAAAAAGAAAAGCCTTGATAAATATTGCGATGACCTGATTGATGTGCTCTGTAAAAGCACCGTGTTCGGCACGGATTACTTCGTTTTCTATTCGCTCGACGAGGGATATATCTCGCTTAAAAAAATCGGAAATTTCCCTCTTACGATTGACAGTACATTTTATTACGAAAGAAAAGCAGGCTATAGAATTTTTGCCCATTCTCCCTATGACTGTAATTACAAATTTGAAACCGATAATTTCTATAATACTGGCGATGACGAAAACACTGTGACGACCTTTTCCCCTACCGAGCCGCAAGTGTCCGCTGCACAAAAAGAAAGTGAAAGCAGCGGCATCACCGACGGCTTATACAGATCGGCTCTGTTCTCATATTATGATTACTCCGACGCATGGCATGAGCGGGAGCAAACCGCAAGCTGTGCTTTAAGCAGCGGCGGTGCAAAATATCACCCCGATATTGTCAGCGATAATATGAAAGCGGTCAAGGCCTCGAAAGCCGATGCGGTTATCATGATTGAAAGTGCATATATGGGGGATAAATACTACAGCGGCACTTATGAGATAACCTTAAACAGGGACGTTATCGCCGAAAGCGGATTTGAAGCATTTGTCAATGACGGTGAAGGAATCATCTCCGAGGATGAATACCTTGAAATGTATAAAAATATAAATGACTCCCTTTCAAAGTATAAGAACGCATATTTTGCCGTTCTTGACGAAAGCACGGGAAGATTCACCGCAAATGTCACGGCAAAGGATAAAAAGGTTACGACGGAAAATGTCGAAAGGCTGATAAAAGACACCTGCGGCAAGAATTCTTATGTGTTCTTCAGCGGCAGGGCTAAAGGATGGGAAAATGACTTTGAACGCCTTGTCTGCAACACCGGCACAAGCTTTGAAAACAGAGTCTCCTCAGATACCGTTTTCACTGTCTGGGCAGGCTTTGACGAAAGTCTCTCGGGCGGAATAGATCCGTTCTCTCACACCGAAAGTGCGAAAGAAACGAGCGATATGTTAGGCGACACTTTCCCTCCCGTTCTCGTCTGTCTTCTCGGCTGGCTTATTTGTATTATCGCACTCGCTTTTATGACAGGCAGAAAAAGCTATGACGATGAAATCCATTTGCACCGTCTCGATTCAATTTTCACTCTTCTCAGAACGGCGATAAATTTCGGACTTATCGTTCTGGCGTTTTACGGAGGCTGTGAGCTTCTTTTCTCGCACGGCTATCATTATGACTATGAGACAGGTTTTTCCTCTCCGATTGTCACAAGGGGAGGACAGGCAGCTTTTCTTATTATCTGTGTCGTCTCTTTGTTCATTCTTGCGGACTGGATATTATATATAGCCCGTCACATTAAAAACCGTTCGCTTCTGAAAAATATTTCGGTTGTGAAGCTGGCGATGTACCTTATTAAAAAGAGAAAAGAAAGAATAGCCGAAACAGAAAGACGCGGGGCGGAATATAAGGATTTCAGAAAAAGAATACTTCGGGTGCTCATTCCCGCTGTTTCGGTTATTGATGTTATTTTACTCATTCTGCTTCTTTTCTTATCGGACTTAAACGGGGCTTTTATCCTTCTTGTATTTCCTGTCGGAATAGCGCAGTACTTCCTCATACGGTGGTTTATGAGATATATTACGGCGGTGAGAGATATTTTCGCTTCACTTCATAGAATGCGTATGGGTGAAAACCTTTCTGAGCTTGAAAAAGAAAAAATGCCCCTTTCGCTCAGGGCATACGCAGAAGATATAAACTGCGTCAGTGACGGACTTTCGATAGCCGTTAAAAATGCGACAAGGGAGCAGAGAACAAAGACGGAACTCATCACAAATGTTTCTCACGACCTTAAAACTCCGCTGACTTCAATTATCAACTATGTTGACTTGCTTTCAAAGAGAGATATTGAGGATGAAGAAGCGAAAAAATATATCGGTGTTCTTTCCGAAAAGAGCGAAAAACTCAAAAAGCTCATTGACGACCTTGTGGAAGCGTCAAAGGCTTCTGCCGGAAATATTGCGGTGAATTTTGTGAAAATGAGCCTTTCCGAGCTCACTGCCCAGATGGTCGGTGAATACGAAGAGGATTTTTCCGGAAAGAATTTAACCGTCGTTATTCAGGAGCCGGAGGGCGATATTCAGGTCTGTGCCGACTCAAAGCTCTCGTGCAGAGTGCTTGACAATCTCATGGTCAACATAAAGAAATATGCAATGCCGGGCACAAGAGTATATATCAAAACCTACCGTGACGGAAGTTACGGCTGTGTCGAAATGAGCAACATTTCGGAAAATCCCCTTAATATTTCGGCTGAGGAGCTGAAAGAGAGATTTGTCAGAGGCGACGAATCGAGAAACACCGAGGGGAGCGGTCTCGGGCTTTCGATAGCGGAGGATTTTATGAGAGTTCAAAGCGGCAGACTTGACCTTGTAATAAACGGCGATATGTTCACCGCAAAGGTCAGATTTCCGAAATAAAGAAGATTTATATATGAAATTGCCACCCCCGGGCTTCCCTGAGGGTGGCATTTATTATAAGCTTTTTCTGTTTTTTTATTCACCGTCAAGCTTTTCCTTTACGTCGTCGGCAGAGATTTCTTTCTCGATAACCGGCAGGTCTGTCAGCTCAACTCTTTCGCCCTCGAATTTCATTTTTCCGAGAATCGGGAGCTTGAAAAAGCCGTGTGCCGTCTCTTCACCGAAAGTAACCTCAATCTCTATTTTCATCATCGGTGAATCGGGGCTTGAAATCTTTGCTTTTAATGAATCTCCGTCAAATTCGATTGTGTCCGCCGCTTCCTTCGGGAAAGGCTTAAGACCCTTTGACGTGACGGCAAAAAGTGAATAAGCTCCGTCTTCCTCCGGCTTTATCTGAACGGTAATATCCTGTTTCATAAACATATTGTTGATATGAAACAGCCATCTGCTTTCATTAATCATAGCGTTATCTCCTTAATATTTTTCTCATTAAAATATATCATCTTGCCGCATTAAAGTCAATCAGAAATTGCGCAGTCCTTTCGGATAGTGATTTTTTATCACACCGTCAACGACCTTTGCTCCGCCGACGGGGGCACCGTCGATAAATACCGCCGCCCAGCCGTTTTCACAGTCGGTGCCGAAGGTGTCGCCACGCAGATATTTTTCACATTCTGTGCTGTCGGAGGAAAGAAAAATCTTTCTTCTGAAAAGACCGCCCATTGCGGAAAAGAACTGATGATGGGGTAAAATGTAATTTTTCTTTATTTCGTCTATCGTCACTCCGCAGGAGAACGCAACCGGCTCGGGCAGAGAAAAGCTGTCGGTGAAATACACCGGTGTCTGCTTATACATCTGAACGAAGCGTCTGTCATAGCGCGTGAGAGTGTCGTCAAGAAAATCGAAAAGAACCGTGCTGTCCGCTTTTTTCAATATGTTCTTTTCGGGGTATGCACGCTCTGTGCTTTCGTTTTTACTGTGAAGCACACAGGCAAACTGCCCCTCGCCTTTGAAAAGATGCGGATAAAATCTGCCTGCGTATTCGGTGTGCGCCGTTTTCTGCGGTATGCCCGGCGTGCACTCACGTCTGACCTTTTCGTTAAATTCGGCTATTTCATAATCGGGGTGAGAAGAAAGAAAATCGGCAATCTGCATTTCGTTTTCCTCCGGCGAAAAGGTGCAGGTGGCATAGATAATATATCCGCCGTCACGCACACATTCTGCCGCATACGAAAGTATTTCTTTCTGCCTTTTCGCACAGGCGAAAACATTTTCCGTGCTCCACTCGGCGACGGCGTTTTCGTCCTTGCGGAACATTCCCTCGCCCGAGCACGGAGCGTCAACGCATACCAAGTCAAAGCATTTGGGATAAATCTCACTCAGCCTTTTTGCGTCGGTGCAGGTCGTTATCACGTTTTTAAGACCGAGCCGTTCAATATTCCCCGTGAGAATTTTGCACCTCGACGGGATAATTTCATTCGACACAAGCACGCCCTTTTCGCCGAGCTTGTTTTTAAGCTGAGTGCTTTTTCCCCCGGGCGCGGCGCAAAGGTCAAGTATGAACCAGTCCTCCTGTATCTCAAGTGCCTCAACGGGTGCCATAGCCGCAGGCTCCTGAACATATATTATTCCGGCATGATGATATGGGTGCGTACCCACCTTTTTATCGGTGAAATAATATCCGTTTTCGGCGTAGGGGATTTTTTCACAGTCGAATTTTCCGCTTCTTTCAAAGCTCTCCGTGCTCATTTTTTCCGTGTTGACACGAAATGAACGCACCGGCTCTTTTTCAAGTGCCTCAAGATATTTTTCAAATTCATCGCCGCCGAGCAGGCTTTTCATTCTTTCGGCAAATTCACGTGGCAGCTCTTTCATTCTTCCGCCTCCGTGTTCATTTCCGTATAGAGCATACACATCGAAACCGCAGTTATTGCCGCCGTCTCCGTGCGCAGTATTCTGCCGCCCAGAGAAATTCTCAGACCGCCCGCCTCCTGCGCTTTTTCGATTTCACTTATTTCAAAGCCGCCCTCACTGCCGATGAGTATTCCGACACTCATTCCGCTTTTAATTCTTGAGAGCGCGTCTTTTGTCGCCGCCATTCCCATCTCATTTTCATAGGGAACGAGGAAGAGGTCAAGCTCCTTTGCTTTTTTGAGCATCTCACCGTATGTCATTACGGGATAAACCTCGGGGATAATATTCCTCTTTGACTGCTTTGCCGCACTTTCGGCAATCGCCTGCCACCTTTGTCGCCTGCTCTCCTTTTTCTTATCGTCAAGCTTCACCACACAGCGTTTCATTTGGGTCGGGACTATTGCATAAACACCCAGCTCAACTGCTTTCTGAATGATGAGCTCCATTTTGTCGCTTTTCGGAAGAGCCTGAAAGAGATATATTTTCACAGGAAGCTCCGCTTTTTTATAGCCTTCCTCAATAATTCTGAGCGTAACGCTCCCGTCGCATATATCCTCAACGGCGCAAAGGTCGCCCGACGCACCGTCGCTGACGATGAGCCTTTCACCCTTTTTCATTCTCAGCACGTTCACTATGTGGTTATAGTCACCGCCCGTGATGACGTATTCATCACCCCGGCGGCTGTTTTCATCGGCAAAAAAATTGAACATTGCTAATCTTACCTGCTTTATTTATTTTTCAGTCTCTTGTCGCTCTTCGTTGCAAGGCGCAGGCCGACCGTCTGGAAAATCTGAACAAGGATAACGAGAAGTATGACGCAGAGAATCATGACAACCGAGTTGTATCTCTGATAGCCGTAGCTCTGGGCAATCATTCCGAGACCGCCGCCGCCGATAATGCCGCTCATTGCCGTATAGCCGAGAATTGTTGTCACGGCGATAGTGAAGTTTGAAAGCAGAGACGGAACGCTCTCGGGTATCATAACCTTGACTATTATTTTCATCGGTGATGCGCCCATGCTCTGAGCCGCTTCAATTATGTTGGGATTGATTTCCCTGAGACTGCTCTCGACAAGTCTTGCCACAAACGGAAACGCCGCAATAACGAGAGGGACTATAGAAGCGACAGTGCCAAGTGACGTGCCGACTATCGCTCTTGTGAGCGGAATAACGAGAACCATAAGTATTGTAAAAGGAATCGAGCGCAGAAGATTTATCACCGTGCCGAGCCCCTTGACAAGTGCTTTCGGCATCGGCATTACACCGCCCTTTTCTCCCGCAACGAGAATGACACCGAGCGGAAGCCCGATTATTACGGCAAAGAGAGTTGAAAGCAGAGTAGCATAGATTGTCTCCCACGTGGCGGTGAGAAACTGAGTTCTGACGAGCTTAATCGCTTCCTGAACATCTTTTGAAGCAACAAAATCAGCCCACTGAGAAGAAATCGACAGAAAGTTAATCATCAATCCTTACCTCCTCTGCAATAACGTCGGGTGTTTCTCTTAAAAATTTAATCGCTTCCTCAAGCATTTCTTCGCCGCCGCTTATGCCGAGAATCATGGAGCCGTAGGCTTTTTCTTCTATTCCTCTCGTTGAGGCGTAGCATATATTTGCGGCTATGCCCTTTTCCATTGCCATTCGGGCAATGAGGGGGGCACCGGCGGCATTTGCGCCGTTGAAAACGACACGGATAAGCCTCTGATTTGCGGGACCGGCGATAATATTGCTCTCACCCTCGCCCTGCGGAAAGACAAGGCGTTTTGCGGCGTCAGACTGAGGCTCGGCAAAGACCTTTCCGACCTCGCCCTCCTCCACGACCTCGCCGTTATCGAGAATTGCAACATGACTGCAGATATCCTCGACAACGCTCATCTGGTGAGTGATAACAATGACTGTTATTCCGAATTTTTTGTTTATGTCACGTATGAGTGAAAGAATCTGGCGGGTTGTTTTCGGGTCAAGGGCACTCGTTGCCTCGTCGCACAAAAGCACCTTCGGATTTGTCGCAAGAGCCCTTGCAATGGCAACTCTCTGCTGTTGACCGCCTGAAAGCTGTGCCGGGTATGCGCCGGCTTTTTCTTTCAGTCCGACAGTATCAAGAAGCTCAAGAGCCTTTTTTTCGGCTTCCTTTCTTTTCACTCCCGCAAGCTCAAGCGGAAAGCAGACATTTTTAAGACAGGTTCTCTGCATAAGGAGATTGAAGCCCTGAAATATCATGGTAATATCACGTCTTGCCTCTCTCAGCTCCTTCTGAGTGAGCTCGCCCATATTCACACCGTCGATGATGACCTCACCCGAGGTCGGTCTCTCAAGCATATTGATACAGCGCACGAGGGTGCTTTTTCCCGCACCGCTCATGCCGATAATACCGAAAATATCTCCGTCGCCGACGGTGATGTTTATATTTTTGAGTGCTTCAAAGTCACCGTCAGGCGTGGTGAACGTCTTTGACAGATTTTTGAGTTCTATCATTCTTTTCCCTCCGAAAACAAAGCGGCTGTCGCTTTTTAATGCAGAAATCGTTTTTTTGTCCCGACGGCTTGGCGTGCCTCGAATAATCCGAGTGGGCAAAAAAACGATTAGAAAAACAAGTAGTTTTACAGGTTTATACAAAAACAAGGGATTTTAAAGTTATCACTTGCTTGAATATGCTTTAAAATCCCCATTTTCGGTGTTATTGTTTTTCGGTCTGCGCTAAATGCGACAGCCGCTCGCCGCTTTTAAGTCGTTATGTAGCTTATCTTTTTATCAGCCCTTAATCTGTGCAAGGTCTGTCATCTGACCGGCATAGATGCCCATAGGCTCGGCATGAACGAGAAGAACATTAGCTATATGGGTTGAGTTTGCCTCGTTGAAATCAACAAGGTAGGGGAGATGCTGGAAGTAGTTTGCGTCAAGCTCGTCGCTCTCGACAGCCATATTCGGCTGGATATAATCAGCGAAAATCTTAACGTCGAGTGTAATCTCTTTCTCAGCAAGAATTTCCTTGACAACTTCAAGAATTTCGGCGTGCGGTGTTGCCGATGCGCCTATTGTGATTTTTTCGCCCTTCAGTGCTTCATAGTCAACGGTTTCATCGTATCCGTCAGTCTGATTTGCAATATCAGCCACGACTGAGCCGCTGTATTTTTCGGTTATGAAGTCCGCAACCTGCTTTGAAGAGACAGCCGCCACGAGAGCCTTTGTCTTGTCGGTGGTCTCGTTGCCCTCTTTGACAGCGATAAGGTTGCTGTATTTTGAATATGAATCATGCTCCTCTGTCGCAAGTGCGTCAGAAGCGGGTGAAAGACCTGCGTCAAGAGCATAGTTGCCGTTGATAACAGCAAAGCTTACGTCTTTTAACATGTTGGGAATGTTTGCCGCTTCAACCTCATTGATTTCGATGTTGTACGGATTTTCCTTAATGTCGTTCTTTGTCGCAGTAACTCCTGCCGCCTCGTCAAGAGTGATGAGACCAAGGTCCTCAAGAAGCATGAGTGCTCTGCCCTCGTTTGTACCGTCGTTGGGTACCGCTATTGTGATATTCTTTGCCGCACCGCTACCGCCGCAGGCAGAGAAGCACATGAGCATACCTGTCACGAGAATCAGTGAAAGAACAACCGATAATACCTTTTTCATAATAACAACTCCAATCTTTTATATTACATTGAATTATACCTTTATCGGCAAAAAGTGTCAATAGTGAAAATGAAGAAAACCGACGCATACGTAAGAAAAAATCCACATAAAGCCTTTTTCGGCGTTTTTCCGTTATATTTTTTAATTGACAAGCCCCTTTCACTGCGTTATAATTGCGGCAGAAAGAAAGGGGCGCAAAAATATGGGAAAATATAACTTCGACGAAATCATTGACAGAAGCAACACAAACAGCATGAAATACGAAGCCGGCAAAACGGTGGCAGGGCTTAAAAGGGAGCATATTCCTCTCTGGATTGCCGATATGGATTTTGCCTGCCCGCAGGAGCCTCTCGACGCTATGAAGAGAAGAATCGACAAAAGAATAATCGGCTACAGCATGCCGTATTCTGATGAATATTTCGACTCTGTAATCTCATGGTTCAAAAGACGTCACGGGTGGGACGTGAAAAAAGAAAACATTGCCCATTCAA
The DNA here is from genome assembly GCA_045639785.1 of Acutalibacteraceae bacterium. Classification (GTDB taxonomy): domain Bacteria; phylum Bacillota; class Clostridia; order Oscillospirales; family Acutalibacteraceae; genus UBA6857. The sequence continues at coordinate 20,443 of JAZUDT010000023.1, forward strand.
GCGGTGTTGTTCAGGCTCTTAACGTCGCCGTTCAGCAGAAAACAAAGCCCGGCGACGGCGTAATCTTCTGCACCCCCGCATACGCACCGTTTTATTTTGCGGCGGTGAATAACGGCAGAAAGCCCGTCTTTTCAAAGCTCATTAACAATAACGAATACTACACCTTCAACTATGACGAAATCGAAGAGCTTGCCGCAAAAAAGGAAAACACGCTGTTCTTCCTCTGCAACCCGCACAATCCCACCGGAAGAGTGTGGAGAGAGGACGAGCTGAGAAAGGTAATTGATATATGCCTTAAAAACGGTGTGTTCGTTGTCAGCGACGAAATTCACGGCGACCTCATCAGAACAGGCGAAAAATACATTCCCGCTCTCACCCTCTACCCCGACTGCAGGGAAATAATCGCCTGCACCTCTCCGAGCAAGACCTTCAATATCGCCGGTAATCAGCTTTCAAACATAGTGATTCCCGACACCGGTTTCGCCGAAAGCTGGCGCGCTTCTCATATAGGGGGTATGCCCAACCCGATAGCACTCGACGCCTGTCAGGCGGCATACAACGAATGTGAGGACTGGCTTGAGGAGCTTAAGGCTTATCTTGACGAAAATCTCCGTTTCATTGAAAAGTTCCTCAAAGAAAAACTGCCGAAGGCTCTTTTCCGCTACCCCGATGGAACATATCTTGCATGGGTTGACCTTTCCGCTTACGGCACGGACAGCGAGCTGAAAGAAAAAATTGCCGCAAACGGCGTATATATCGAATACGGCGACGAGGATTTCGTCAGCGACGCAAAGGGTCATGTCAGAATAAACATCGCCTGCCCTCTTTCGGTTCTCAAAGAGGCAATGGAAAGAATAGCTCAGGCTATTGCGTAAAAGCAAAAATAAAGGCACTCTTCCTGCAAAGGACGGGTGCCTTGTTGTATTGTGTGTTCAGATAAGTTTTACTGTTTTTCAAAAATCTTTTCCGGCAGTGATAAAATCCGTCAGATTTATATGCGTTATTCCGTTTCTCTTTTGAAGAAGCTTATCTGTTGTAACAACATATTTCGGATAATTATCTCCCCTGACTGCTTCAAGACTTTTGTATTCTCTGTCTTCGGTATCTTTGCTTGCAAGAATTGTATATGCAACCTGAACATAGGAATAGGAAAGAGATTTGTCCCTGAAAATAAAGTCACATTCAAGGTTTCCTATCCTGCCGACACTCGCTTTGTAGTCCTTGCTGACAGCGTAGTTATAAACAACATTTTCAAGAGCCGGTCCGTAATTAATTCGGTTATCTGTGTTCATGGCATAATAAAATGAAAAATCCGAAAGATAATATTTCTTTTCGCCTTTCAGCGATTTTCTCGATTTCATATCAAAGCGGTCGCAGGGCATAATGATTTTTGCGCTGATTAATGCTTCAATATAGCGGTTTACGGTGTCGGTTTTTGTTTTGATTCCGTTCTTTTCAAGGTCGCTGACAATATTCCGGACACTTGTTGTCGCCCCGAAGTTGCTGATAAGATATTGCATGACGGCATCGAAAACCGTTCGGTTTCGGATTCTTATCCGTTTTTGAATATCCTTTTTATATATTTCCTCAATCAGTCCTTGCACATAAGTCCGTTTGTCGGCAAGTGTGTCAAGCTTAACCGTATAAGGAAATCCTCCCTCGTAAATATATTCGTTCAGCAGCTCCTGCGAATCGGTCGGAACATCTTTTCCGAAAAACTTTTTTATTTCGACAAATTCCTCAAGCGTGAGCGGCAATACATTGAATTCAAGATAACGTCCGGTGAGTTTTGTGGCAAGCTCGCCACTGAGCAGGTAAGAATTTGACCCTGTCAGAAAAATCGACAGATTGCCTTCTTCCCGCCATGAGTTGATAACCGTTTCGTAATTCACGACATTCTGCACTTCATCAATGAAGAGGTACTGCACCGCATCTTGACGGTAATGCTTTTCTATCAGTTCGTCAAGCTGTTCCGGTTCGGTAATGCTTATATACGGTCGCTTATCAAGATTGAAATACAGAATATTATCATCACTGACGCCCTGCTGTGCCAATTCACGGATAATCATCTTCATAAGAGAAGACTTGCCGCAGCGTCTTACTCCGGTTATCACTTTGATAATTTCGCATTCATGATAGAAGCCCCGAAGCTTGGAAAGATATTTTTCTCTCGGATAGAGTTTTTCGGCATTTAAACTGTTCATTTCTGTCCGCCTCCGAGCACAGTATAACGCAAACCGCCCGAAATGTCAAGTTAACGGGGGTAATCTTGCAATAATATCAATTTTTACCCCGTTAACCGGCAATTATGCGGACGGTTTGTTTGCGTTTTGAGTTGCACCTTAAATGCAGATTCTTTTATATCTGTACTCCGGAAAAATCAGCAACCGAAAGCAGTTCTTTTTCAATATCCAATACTTCCGGGAATATCAGTTTAAAGCCACGCCGTTGCAACGCAAGCACTTTGTTTGCTTTTGATATTAACTGTGCCTCAAATCTTCCGTCCACCCTCACCGGAGAAGAGGTTTTGGCATCAAGATACTCGTTTTTTATATATTTGGGAATTATCGGACACATATTCTGAATCAGAAAGGCTTTTTTATGACCGAGTATTTCTCCAAACAGTATTGTGTCACACTTTCCGAATTTTGCTACCTTTTTATTGTAAATATCCTCAAATTTGTTTACATTTGAGGAAAAAGGTATCATCCAATATAAACCGGTAGATTTATCTTGAAAGGCGTAAAAACACGGTCTGTCGTGTGCAACGCCGGCTATAGTTTCATGGTTATTCATTAAGTACGGATCCGGAAAATCAATAAAGTATTGATCTGAAAGAAAATAAAAACATCCCTGTTTCATATATGTACCCTCGCAAAAATAGGAGCTTCAAAATTGATTGAAGCTCCTAAACATTTGAACTCGATCTTTTAATTAGTCGCATCTCGAGTAGCGACAAACATTTGAGCTCGACCTTGTTTCAGTTGCTTATCGAGTCACAACAAACATTTGAGACAGTCTCCCGTCTCCGTAATAAATGATAGCACTGTTATTTCATTTTGTCAATATTCTTTTTATTGCCGGAAACCGAGACACTAATATTATATGTCTCAGCTCTTATATTAGTCAAACTATGCAATATTTTTCAAAAAGATTAAGTTGACCGTACTCTTCATCTCAAGGGCAAAAAATCTCTTCACACAAAAAAATAAACCGCCTCTTCTGAAGCGGTTAGCTGAGTGTCGGCATCGACCTATTTTTCCGGAGGGCTGCCCCTCAAGTATCTTCGGCGTAAATGAGCTTAACTACCGTGTTCGGGATGGGAACGGGTGGACCCTCATCACCATTAACACCGACTTTGCCGTGTTGTTCGCTGCGGCTGTGTCATTCAGCTTGGATATAATATCACTTTGTTTCCTTTTTGTCAACACCTTTTCGGAAAAAATTTTTTCGGTGTAAAAATCAGTGAATTTGCCCGTCCGGCTGAATTTCTGCCGGACGGGCTTTTGCTTTTGTTTAATCAGTCAAACATTACTATTGTGAGAGCGAATATGTACTGCCCGATATAGTATGTAAGATGGTTGAGAATGAAGTTTGCCGGTGTGTTCTTGCTTCCGTCGCCGAAATACATGGGCGAAAGAATAACGTCGGAAAGAAGAAACAGAGCCGCACCTATTGCAAAGATGAGAAACGGTACAAAGCCCGCCGTGCCGTAGGTGAATATTGCCGCCGTAGCCGTTGCGCCAAGTGTGCCCGCAACAAAGAAAGTATATACGGTGACAATGAGCTTGTAGCTTCCGTAATGCTGTTTTGTCGGCTTTTCGAGAATGAGATTGAATATGTCAATCGCCACCGCTATTGCCGCCGCTATTATGAAGTGAACGGGCTTCAGCCTGACAAATTCGGAGAGCTTTCTGAAAACAGCTGTAATATAGAAGATGTGCCCGATGAGAAACGTGATAAATCCGGCGTAAAGATACTTCTTATTGTCGTCGGGATAAACCCACTTCTGATCAAGATAAATGTCGCCGAGCATACCGAAAACAAGTCCGAACATCATTATAACGCCGTATTTTGTCATTCCCGTATTGCCCGTGTCAATCGCCTTGATGATTCCGAAAAATGCGGTAGCGATAAAGAAGAGCGAAACAATATTCTTGTTGAATACGCCGATAACCGAACGCTGCTTTCTGCACTTAATCAGAAATGCGACAAGGCTTGCCGCTCCGAGTGCCAATGAAACATAGATTCCTGCCATAATAATTCTCCTTTTTTCAGTCCCTCTTCCACGTTGCCGGTGAAAGAAGCACAAGTATTGGTAATATCTCAAGTCTTCCCGCAAGCATATCGAACACCAGCACTGCCTTTGACAGCACCGAATACGACGCAAAGTTGCCTGTCGGGCCGACCATATTGAGCCCGGGTCCTATATTGTGAATACACGTGATAACCGATGTGACCGTCGTGGTCGTGTCGAAATTTTCAAGCGAAAGGACAAGAACGGAGCCGGCGATTATCAGCATTTCTATCGCAAAATATGCAAGAACGCTTTTCACCGTTTCGCCGCTGACCTTTTTGCCGTCTATTCTCACCGCCTTTACGCTTCTCGGGTGAAGCGCGTGGGCGACCTCTTTTATTCCCGTTTTCACGAGAATAATTATTCTTATCACTTTCATTCCGCCGCCCGTGCTTCCGGCGCATGCACCGCAGAACATTATGAGCATGAGCAGAAGCTTTGAAAAAGCGGGCCAGTTATTGAAGTCGGCGGTCGTGAAGCCCGTTGACGAAATAATCGACGCCACCGTGAAAAACGACGTTCTTATAAGCTCTCCCGCCGAAGTGAACATATCGGGAAATACTGTTTTTATATTTATCGCAACAGATGCACAGGTCAGAAAAACTATCGAGAGAAAAACTATCAGCTCTTCGTTGCTCAGTGCCTCTTTAAAGCGTTTCTTCACTATGAGGTAGTAGAGGTTGAAGTTTATGCCGAATATGACCATGAATATCGCTATCACCCATTCGGCGGCAGGATTCATGTATGCGCCTATTCCGGCGTTTCTGACCGAAAAGCCTCCCGTGCCCGCTGTGGCAAGCGCAGTCGTAACAGCATCGAAAAGCGGCAGCTTGCAGATAAGAAGTGCGACCGTCTGCAAAGCTGTGAGAACGGTGTATATCGCATAAAGAATAATCGCCGTTGTTTTAAGTCTCGGCTTGATTTTATCCGTTGACGGTCCGGGGCTTTCGGCTCTCATGAGCTGAATGCTGTAGCCGCCCGTCATTCTCACTACGGCGAGAATGAAGATTATCACGCCCACGCCGCCGAGCCAGTGTGTTTCGCTTCGCCAGAAAAGGCTTGCCCGTGAGAGCGTTTCAACCTCTGTGAGGTTTGTTGCGCCCGTTGTGGTAAAGCCCGAAACGGTCTCGAAAAATGCCGTCATAAACGAGGGAATATCGCCCGACACAACAAGGGGAACACAGCCGACAACGCTCATTACAACCCACGAAAGAGCAACCGTGACGAAGCCCTCTTTTGCGAAAAGCCTGTTGTTCTTCGGCTTTCTGAGCACGAAGAGCACGCCGATAACAATCGAGACGGCGGCAACAGCAAGATAGCTCCACGCCTGCGTCTCCGAATAGCAGAGCCCGACGCCGAAGGGCACGAGCAGTGCGGTGCCGACAAGCGTAAGCACACAGCCGAGGAGATAAAATATCATTGAATAATTCATATTTCAGCCCTCACCTGATAATATCGGTCAAGTCATTGAGTCCCGTCTGAGTGGTAACAACGATAACCGTATCGCCTTTTTCTATTGTTGTCATACCGTTGGGAATTATGGTTTTTCCGTTTCTGGAAATACAGCAGATAAGCAGGTCTTCCTTTGTCTCAAGGTCGCTGAGCGGTATGCCCGTGACCTCTGACTCGGTTCTGGCATAAAACTCAAGAGCCTCGACCTTTCCGCCGACAATATTATAGAGTGTTCTCACGTTGCTTCCCTGTGAATTGTTCATCGCTCTGACATAGCTTGTTATCATGTCGGATGTAATTGTTTTCGGGCTGATGACCGAGCCCAGACCGAGCCCGTCGAGCACCTCGTCAAAGCTGTTTTTGCTCAGCTTTGTGACAAGCTTTGCCTTTGAGTGTTTTCCGGCGAAAAGCGAAAGCATGACGTTTTCCTCATCGGTTTCGGTCAGTGCCGCAAAACCGTCAACTCTGTCAATGCCCTCTTCAAACAAAAGCTGTTTGTCCGAGCAGTCGCCGTTTATTATCGAAACAGAGGTGGGGAACATTGACGAGAGGTATTCGCATCTCTGTCTGTCCTTTTCAATGACCTTGACCTTGAAGCCGTATTCAAGAAGCATCCCGATAAGGTAATAGGATATTTTTCCGCCGCCGCCGATAAGCACTCTTTTAATTTTTCCGACGTCAAGTCCCGCTTTTCTGAAAAAGCTCTCTGCGTCCGAATGTGAAGTGATGAACGAAATTTCGTCGCCCTCCCTGAGGACGAATGAGCCGGTCGGAATTGTCACCTCTCCGTCTCTCTCAACGGCGCAGATGAGAATTTTTCCGCTGAGCTTTCCCAGTGCGCTGACAATGGAGTTTCCGGCAATGGGTGAGCCCGACGGAAGAGCCATTGTCATAAGCTCAACCTTGCCTCTTGCAAAGGTGTCAACCTCAATGGCGGAGGGAATGCAGAAAAGCCGGTTGATTTCCGCCGCCGTCTCATACTCGGGATTGATTATCGAGGAAAGCCCGAGCTTGTCTTTGATGAAGCCCCGCTCCGAAAGATATTCGGGGTCACGCACTCTCGCTATGGTGGCGCAGTTTGAGCTCTTCTTTGCAATAAGACAGCAGAGAAGATTAAGCTCGTCGTGGGGTGTGACGGCAATTAACAAATCCGCCTCCTTAACCCCCGCCTCAAGCTGAGTGTTGTGAATTGCTCCGTTGCCCACAACGCCGAAAACGTCTATCTCCTCTGTCGCCCTTTTGACAACCTCGGGGTTACGGTCAATGATACTCACGTTGTGCCCCTCTTTTGTCAAGTTTTCAGCAAGGCTCGAACCTATTTTTCCGAAGCCGACAATGATGATATTCATAGCATTATCTCCTGACGGGCATACGCCCCGTTTTTCATATTATGAACTGCAACAGTTTCGTATTATATCACGTTCACGGCAAAATATCAACATTTTACTGTAATAACGCCGTATTATGTCAAATTTATTCCCACCGGGCTTTTATATCCTTGAATTTTTCCGCAGGATATAGTATAGTATCGAATGGAATATAATTTACAGACAGGAGAATATTATGATGAACGATTTTTTTAATGAGCATTTTGACATAGGGGCGGACAGCAAGACTCTGCCCGAATACACTCTCATAAAGGACAACGTGCGCTTCAGCGTTCTTTCGGACAGGCTTCTCAGAGTTGAATATGACAAAACCGGTCATTTCACCGACGAGCCGACGCAGTGCGTGTGGTACCGTAATTTTGATAAGCCGCATTTCAGAGTTGAGTTTCACGGCAAAAGCGTAAAAATCATCACGGAGAAAGCTGTTTTTACATACAGCTTTTCGTCAAAGAAAATGGAGAGCGTAACTCTCGGCAACGGAAAAACCGTCACCGATTTCAAAGAGGGCAATCTCAAGGGCACCTACAGAACTCTTGATAACACCTTCGGTGAAATAAAGCTTGAGGACGGTCTCGTTTCAAGAAACGGCGTCGCTGTTCTCGACGACACAAAATCTCATCTTATCGGCGCAGACGGTCAGATAAAAGAAAGAAAGGCAACACAGAAAGACGAATACTATTTCGCCTACGGTCACGACTACCGTGCGGCAATAAACGCCCTTTATTCTCTCTGCGGAAGCGTTCCCCTCGTGCCGAGATACTGCCTTTCAAACTGGTGGTCACGCTACAAGGCATACTCTCAGCAGGAGTATGTTGACCTTATGACGAAATTCATCGACAAAAAAATTCCCATCACCGTCGCCACGATAGACATGGATTGGCACTGGGTTGACCTCAAAGCCTTCGGCGACGATGCAAAATACCGCTCAAAGAAATTCCCGTATAACTTCATCTGGAACGACGGCTGGACGGGCTACAGCTGGAACACGGAGCTTTTCCCCGACTATAAAGGCTTTTTAAAATGGCTTAAGGAGCAGAATTTCAAAATCACTCTTAACATACACCCTGCGCAGGGCGTGCGTCCTTTCGAGGATATGTATGCCGCTTTTGCGGAAAAAATGGGTGAAAATCCGGCAAATAAAAAGCATTTCGATTTCGATATAACCGACAGAAAATATGTTGAAAGCTATTTCGACGTTCTCCACAAGCCTTATGAGGACGACGGCGTTGACTTCTGGTGGATAGACTGGCAGCAGGGTAAAAACACCTCGATAAAGGGACTTGACCCGCTCTGGGCTCTCAACCATTACCATTATCTTTATTCAAAGAAAGACAACAAACGTCCGCTCATTCTCTCAAGGTATGCACAGATTGGCTCGCACCGTTATCCTCTCGGCTTTTCGGGTGACACGACAATAAGCTGGAAATGCCTTGACTTTCAGCCGTATTTCACCGCAAATGCGGCAAACGTCGGCTACACGTGGTGGAGTCACGATATAGGCGGTCATCACTGGGGAGTAAAAGATGACGAGCTTTATCTGCGCTGGGTTCAGTTCGGTGTGTTCAGCCCGATAATGAGGCTTCACTCGACACACAACGAATTTATGGGCAAGGAGCCCTGGAAATTCAAAAACGAAATCGGCGGGTATGCAGTTGACTGTCTGCGTATGCGCCACAGAATGCTCCCGTATATTTACTCCATGAACTACCGCACCCACAGCAAGGGCATAGCTATATGCGAGCCGCTCTACTATCAGTATCCGGAAGAGGGGAAAGCGTATAAGCACAGAAACAACTATTTCTTCGGCTCTGAGCTTCTCGTCGCGCCGGTAACCGAAAAATGCAGCAAGAAAACAAACATGGCAACGGTCAGCGTCTGGCTGCCCGACGGCAGATTCACCGATATTTTCACCGGCAGAATATATGAGGGCGGCAGAGAATACACCTTAACCCGTGATTTGAGCTCAATACCCGTATTTGCAAAGGAGGGCGCAATAATTCCCCTCTCCGCCGACGCATACAACAACGACTGGTCAAACCCCGAAAATATGGAAATTCTCATCTATCGCGGCAAAAACGAATTTTCAATGTATGAGGACGACGGCGAAACTCTCGATTATGAAAAGGGCAAATACGCCGTGACGAAATATAAGGTGCTTGAAAGCGGCTCTTCTCTTATTTTCAGAATTTCAGGTGCCGAGGGTGACCTCTCTGTCATTCCCGAAAAGAGAAACTATGTTCTCTCGTTCAGAGATATTGCCTCGTGCGAAAAAATCATTGTCAGAACAAAGAGGGGCGAAAAGGAATATTTAAGCGAAAGCAAAGACTTTGTGTCGCTTTCTCTCGGCGTAATGAGTAATTCCGACGTCGAAATTGAGCTTTGCTCCTGTCAGGCACGCAGAAATGCGCCGACAAGGGAGGCTCTCATTGAGACAATATCAAAATTCCAGATGCAGAATGATATTAAGCTCAAAATGTTCGGCTCACTCATTGACGACCTGCATTTTAAAGTGCCCGCCTGCGCCGAGCCTTACAGAAATGCGATTGAAGAAATACTTTCGCTCAAATGATTTCAGAGGAGAGATAACATAATGTATGATATTGTTCTTTTTGACCTTGACGGTACCCTCACCGACTCCGGAATCGGAATAACGAATTCCGTCAGGTATGCTCTTGAAAAAGAGGGCGTTGAGGTCAGAAGCAGAGACGAGCTTTTCCGCTTTGTCGGACCGCCGCTGATTGAATCCTTTGAGCAGTTTTACGGCTTCTCTCACGAAAAAGCGGTTGAAGCCACTCACATTTACCGTGAATATTATTCGGAAAAGGGCATTTTTGAAAACAGCGTATATGACGGCATTGAGGAGCTTCTGAAAAAGCTTTGCAGGAGCGGAAAAAGGCTCATTGTCGCCACCTCGAAGCCCGAGCTTTTCGCAAAAAGAATCCTTGAGCATTTTTCGCTCTCGCAGTATTTTGAATATATTGCCGGCTCGAACATGGACGAAACGAGAACCGGCAAGGTCGAGGTTATACGCTATGCTCTTTCCTCCTGCGGTATCAAAAACCTTTCACGTGCCGTTATGGTCGGCGACAGAGAGCACGATATTAACGGCGCACATAAAACCTCTCTTGACTCAATCGGCGTGCTCTACGGCTACGGAAGCCGTGAAGAGCTTGAAAAAGCGGGGGCAACCTATATTGCCGAAACCCCCGCAAAGATATACGATATTATCACTGATAAATGAAGCTGGTGAACGAAATGAAAAAAATACTTATTGTTGACGACGACGTGGATATTTCCTCCCTTGTTGCGGACGCTCTTCAGGACGAAAATCTTGAAACGGTGGTGAAAAACAGTGCCTTTGACGCTTTCCGCTATATCGAAACTCACAGTGAGGAGATTTCTCTCATTCTTCTTGATGTTATGATGCCCGAAATGAGCGGGCTTGAAATCTGCCGCAGGGTGAGGGGCACCGTTTTCTGCCCGATAATAATAGTCAGCGCAAGGGGAAAGGCGGTTGATGCCGTTCTCGGCCTTGAAACAGGTGCGGACGACTATATTGCAAAGCCCTTTGTGGTGGAGGAGCTTGTCGCAAGAGTCAAGGCTCACCTCAGACGTGAAATGAGAAACGACGGCGTTTCGGACAAAACGATAAAGATTGGCGAAATTGAAATTCACTCGGACAGCTTTGAGGTGTTCAAAAGCGGAAAGCCCGTTCCGTTCTCGACGAGAGAATTTCAGCTTCTTCAGTTTCTCATGGAAAATGCGGGCAAGGTTCTCACGAGAGAACAGATTTTCTCAAGCGTATGGGACACCGAATACGGTGACATGGGCACGGTGGCGGTCAACATAAAGAGCATACGTGACAAAATCGACCCGAAAAGCGAATACATAAAGACCGTCTGGGGCGTAGGCTATAAATTCATCAGGTCGGCAGGTAAGTAACAATGAATAAAAGCAGAAGGTTCAACGCCTTTCTTGTGGTCGTCATACTCGTAGCAATGGTAGCCTGCGGAAAATACTATTTTACGCTTTTCACAAATGAAATCGAAAAATTCTCCGAGCGTGACTCGCTCATTCTTCACGAGTATAACGATGAAATAATAGAAAGGCTCCAGAACACCAAGGACACTGCTCAGTGGCAAAAGATAATCGACTCCTACAGCGAAATAATCATTCACGTCGAGGACAGCTCCGGCAATCTCATCGCCCTGACGAGCGACAGAGAATGGTCGATGCTTGACGTGAAAATTCAGACGCCGTTCAAGTTTCAGGACGACGCATACATGGTGCGTTCCTCCGTCTATTTTCTGAGGGGCTATCTGACGGACTCGAACTATCTTTTCCGTTTCATTTTTGCCATTCTTCTTGTAATTTTCCTTGCGGGCATTTTCATCGTTGCGATAATCTATGCGTTCATGCTTCGTCCCGTTTACCGTCTCTATCACAACATAGAGCGTTACGAGAGCGGCATAAAACCAAAGCGCACCTCTCACCACTCGCAGATAGGTATGCTTCAGAACCGGTTTGTCGATATGACGGAGACCATTGACAAGCAGCAGCAGAACGAGAAAAGGATAATAGCCTCGATTTCACACGACATAAAAACTCCGCTCACGTCGATTATGGGGTATGCGGAGCTGCTGAAAAAGGAAAATCTTTCGGAGGAGCGCAAGCAGCGTTATCTGAGCACCGTTTATCAGAAGTCGATGGATATTAAAGGGCTCATCGACGATTTTGACGAATATCTGAGCTACAACATGGAAAGCTCCGTGCACACGGAAAAAATGAGCGTTTCCCGAATGATGGAAAAGCTCGTTGACGGATATGAGGAGGAGCTGAGCCAGTACGGAGCTGAGCTAATCTTTCACAAACCTGATTTTGACAGCACGGTTGAGGTTGATATAACGAAGATGCGGCGTGTTTTCGGCAACATAATCGGCAATTCCGTCAAGCACTTCAGACCGGGGAGAAAGCTCGTTGAAATAAACTGCTCCGAGGACGGGCAGTATTTCTCAATGGAAATTTCAGACAACGGCGACGGAGTTGAGGAATCAAAGCTTGAAATGATCTTTGAGCCGCTCTACACCTCAGACGAGGGCAGAAAGGTTGCCGGTCTCGGTCTTGCGATATGCAGGGAAATAGTCGAAAGTCACGGCGGCATTGTTTATGCCGAAAAGTCCGTTTACGGCGGTCTTTCGGTTATCATTAAACTAAAACTCAAATAACAGGTGATTGTTTTGTCAATCGGAAAAAACGACGAAATAAAACTGAAAATAGAATCCGTTTCCTCTCTCGGCAGTGGTGTCGGGCACTATGAAAACATGGCTGTTTTTGTGGCGAACACTGCCCCCGGCGACGAAATCATCGCTCATGTGATAAAGGTCAAAAGCACCTATGCCGTTGCGAAGATAAAAGAAATTATCACTCCCTCGCCCGACAGAATAAAGCAGGACTGCTGCTGTTGTCGGTGGGGCTGCTTTAGGTTGGTTTGCTGGAACTAAGATAATAAAATTAGTTAAACTGTATGTTCAGAAAAATCCATTTATTTTCATCAGGATTGCTTCTAGATATGGTATAAATGCGCTCAATACTTTTAGATATGTATTTGGATTGGGCAATGTTTACATTACAAAAATTTTATTGGGTTCAGGGCTTGTTAGTAGATTTGTTGCTCATTTAATTGTTACGGCAGATAGGGTCGCTTCAGGATTAAAAAGTGATCTTTATCATCGTGCTGCAAGTTATTTATCTGAATCTCAATTAGCCAAAGGAAAAGTTTACATAATTAATAATGGGAAAAAAATATTGTTACAAGTATATGGTTATTTAAATGGTAAAAGAGGAGTGTTTGAGTATATAATAGACGAATCAGGAAAGGTTTGTCATCAATTATTCAAAGAAGGAAGGTATATAAATGGAATACCAAATTAGTTTTCTATCAAGAGTAGTTGTAAACAATTTAGTGATAAACAGTAAGAATTACAGAAATTCATTATCACTTATTATTCCTATACAATACATTGAAAGCTTAGTATCTTTGAATTGGAGCGATATATTGTGTTTAATTCAGTATGGATATTGTAAAAAAAGTGATGCTATTGAATATGCACGGGCAACATTGGCAGAAGAAAGTGAAGATTTATTATACAACTTGGCGCTTTGGGATAAAGAGGATGTAGATAATCCATCTTATATGGAAACAATTATGCAACTTTCAGAAAAAATTCCTTATGCGGCTAAACAGGATACCGAACGGAAAGTTATGTATGCAGTGTTAAGTTTTTTGTATGACAAACGAATTATAATAGAAGATCCCGAGCAAGTATTGGATATTATTTTTGACGATTTTAATTTTTTAATTGATTTTAGAGACACGATGGACAGAATTCATTGTATGCGTAAGACAAAAACTCGAAGGGAACAGATATTTAATCTGTGGCATGAATTTTTGGAATCACAAAAAAATACTTTTAAACATGACACTTTCGCTTAGTGGGTTACGCTCCCACACATTTTCACGGGCTTGCCCCTCCTTTCACAGACAAGCCCGTGATGTCCCCTCGACAAACTAAGCCGGCGTGACAACCGCATACGGACTATGATGCTTCAGGCAATCCGATAAGCTATCGCGGCTATTCGCTTAACTGGATTAACGGCAGTGAAACTCTCCTTGACCTTTACTGCGGAGCCGGCACTGTCGGTCTGTCGATGTCAGACAATGTCAAAAAGCTCATCGGCGTTGAGGTATGCCCCGAGGCTGTTGAGGACGCAAAATTCAACGCAAGGCTGAACGGTATCGAAAACGCAGAATTTATCTGCGATGACGCAGAGGGTGCAGCAAAAACCCTTTTCGACAGAGGCATTCGCCCCGACGTTATCGTGCTTGACCCGCCGAGAAAGGGGTGCGGCAGAGACGTACTTGTTACGGCGGCGAAAATGAAGCCCGAAAGGATAGTCTATATTTCGTGCGACCCCGCAACCCTCGCAAGGGACTGTGAGATTTTCGGCGAGCTCGGCTATGAAATGAAAAAAGCAACCCCCGTCGATTTGTTCCCGAGAACGGTGCACGTGGAGACGGTAGTATTACTGTCCCAACGCAGAGCGGATGAACATCTTGAGTTAACCTCAGAAACATAAGCGGCTTATAATTAAACAAAAGGCTGTATATCCTTTGAAAATAATTGGGAGATGAAGGGATAAATTCTATGGTCGATTATTTTGAAATGATTTTCAAAAGAAAGTCGTTTCACCTGTTCCGAAATACGGGAAACGACAAAATAACAGATGATGAACTTGAAGAGATAGAAAAAGCTTATGCCGGTTTTGCCTGTTTATATCCTGAAATAAAAACAGCAATAAAAATCGTTCCCGCAGACAAGGTGAACTTTAAGAGAGACGCCGAGTACTGTATTTTGCTTTACAGTGAGAAAAAAGAAAACTACCTGATGAATGCCGGATATCTCGGAGAGCAACTGGATTTGTGGCTTGTGGCACATAATATCGGAAGTCTGTGGTTTGGAATAGGCAAGCCGGACGAGCAGACATATAACGGCTTGGATTATGTTATCATGATTGCCGTTCATAAGATTAACGATGAGTCAAAGTACCGGAAAAATATGTTCAAGGCAAAACGCAAGGAGCTTTCTGAAATATGGTCGGGAGACGACCTCGGAATAGCAAATATCACTCGGTTTGCTCCGAGTGCCTGCAATACTCAGCCCTGGTATGTTGAAAACAGTAATGGCGAGCTGACGGTTTTCAGATACAAAAAAGCCGGCAAAAGAGGTATTATGCCGGCTGCGGCTGTCACTTATTTCAACCGTATTGATATAGGCATCTACCTCTGCATACTTGAAATCTGTATGGAGAAGAACGGCATTGCATTTGAAAGAACACTGTTCATTGATGACGGCGGCGATGCGGCATTGACAAAGGTTGCTGTGTACGGGATAAAAACCGGTGATTCTTAAAACGGTTGCCAAACATCTTTTATCCTATTGAAAATTTTGCACAATATGCTATACTGTGATTGTGCGAAGCACAATAATTTTATAAGGAGGAAATATCATGTTTCAATTCTGGGGCACGGGCTCGGACGAAGTGAAGGCTCTTGTTGACGCCGTCAAAGTCCGCAGTACCGAAAATTTCAACTGGACCTTTATCTTTATTCTGGCGGTCGTGTTTTATATCTACTGGACAGAAATAAAGAAAAAGAATTTCGACACCGTTTATGCGGGTCTTGCACTCTACGGCGTGCACTGGCTTTATGAAATCGCCAACGCCGTTATCTGCTACATCTGGGGCTATCCTCTGTGGACTGTTTCCAACAATTCCACAACTTTTATTCTCCTCATCGGCGTATGCTGGGAGCTTTCCATGATGTTCTCAATCGCAGGTATGATTTCATTCAAGATGCTGCCCGACGACCGCACAAAACGGTATTTCACAAAGGGCGGCAAGAGAAAAGGTATAAGCTGTAAGCTTGTGGGCGCACTTGAAATGGCGGCTCTCTTCGGTCTGTTTGAATCTTTCCTTGCAGGCACCTCAAACGGCTCATTCCTCTGGGTCTATAAGTGGTGGGGCGTTCTCCCCGTATTTGTGACCACCTACATACCGTTCTTCCTTGCGTCGAACTTCGTTCCCGATATGTCGCCGAAAAAGCGCAAAGGCTTTCTCATCGGTCTCTGGGGACTTGTTGCAGTTCTTCTCATCGTTCTCATTCCGCTCGGAATTATCTGATTTCAAGAATAACCCAAAGGGCAGGTATCGGCAATGTGGGAGCCGGTTGGCGACAGCCGTGTGTCACTGTTCTTCGGCATAGAAGAAACATTGGAAGCCGTTAAAGCATTACCAGAATACAAGTTGCACTTTTAAACAGAAAAATAGAGAAAGTTTCTATGTGCCTTTTCCGCTTCCTTAGCTTAAAAATGTACCTTTTGGTCGTTCTTATACAATACAAAAAATCCTATCAATCACCGATAGGATTTTTTGTATTATTCATTGTTCGTTTTCTGTATTTCTCTCACGGCTCGTCCTTGCCGAAAATGCCGATGAAGAAATATGCCGCCTTTTCAAAAAACTGACCGAAAAACGCTCTGACCTTTCCCTGCCGGGTGTACTGAGAATTTTCAGGCATACCGAGCTCTGTGCCGAAAACATTTCTGACGGAAATATCACATTTATACTTATAAATGCGCTGTGCCCTGACGGTGACGGAATAGCTGTTTTTGTCTGCGTCATATCTGACCTTTG
The DNA here is from genome assembly GCA_045639785.1 of Acutalibacteraceae bacterium. Lineage (GTDB taxonomy): Bacteria > Bacillota > Clostridia > Oscillospirales > Acutalibacteraceae > UBA6857. The sequence continues at coordinate 36,832 of JAZUDT010000023.1, forward strand.
TCACAATCGCCTCCGACGACACAGATAAAGAAACTCCCTCTGTCGCAAATCTTGCCTTTGCCGCCGTGAGTGCGGCTTTTATAGCCTTGTCCTTATTGAAAAGCTTGTTCTCGTCGGTCTCCTGAATTTGCCCGATGTTAATCTGCGCCTTTGCGGCGGCGGAAAAACCGACAGCGGAAAGAATTAATATTACACTGAGCAGAACGGATAAATACTTTTTCATAAAATTCATATTCATATCCTCCTTTGGATTTGTTCCATTTTACCACAAACGGGGTATGCATTTCAATCTTTTGGCGGCGGTATTGAAGTAATAATTAAAAAAGTTAATAAATCGTACTGTAATTATTGACATTTCGGTAATATTGCGTTAAAATAAGAGTACCTTATTATATAGGAGGATTTAAAGATGGACAGATTTATGGAAGTTTGGGAAAAAATCATTGAGGTTTTCTCACAGGTTGTCAACACAATTTTATCACTCTTAGGTATAGAGGATAAGGTTGACCTTACAGAGTAATTAAAATGGTTACCCGCCCGGAGCGCACAGCCGTTCCGGGCATTTTCTTTGTGAAAAAACGGCTTAAGAGGATTTCCCCTTAAACCGTTTGTTTTTTTGCTTCTTTTTTCTCAGCAGTATTCTTTGATTGCCGCTTTTATCATTTCCGCCGTTTCCTCGGCTATGGCTCTTTCTTCGCCGATAAAACCGATGAGCGGTTTTCTTGCGTCGCCGCAGTCGGGTGCACCGAGAATGCGGAGCGTCTCTTTAATCATCGCATACATATTGCTCTGACCAGAGCACATCTTGTATATGATACGGCAGCACTCATTCTGAATTTTTGCCGCCTTTTGAATATCGCCCATGACGAAGCAGTCATATATTTTCAGATAAAGCTCCGGCATAGCGGCGTAGGTGCCCCCTATTCCTCCGACCGCTCCGGCGCACAGTCCCGAGAAAAGCTGTTCGTCCGGACCGTTGAAAACAATCGCTCCCTCGTCCGTCCACATCTGAATATCCTGAACGGGCATTGAAGAATTTTTGACGCCTATGCATCTCGGATTTTCGAGCATCTTTCTGAGAAGCGAGGTGTTGAGACTGACACCCGCAAGCTGGGGTATATTATAAATGAAAAAGTCGGTGTTCGGTGCGGCGGCGGAAATATCATTCCAATATCCGGCTATCGCACGGTCGGGAAGATGAAAATATATCGGCGGAATCGAGGCGATGGCGTCAACACCGAGACTCTCCGCGTGGCGGGCAAGCTCACAGCTTTCCATTGTGCTGTTACAGCCCACGTGAGCGATAATCACAAGGTCTTTTCCCACACTTTCCATAACCGCCTCAAGCACCTTTTTTCTTTCGGCAACAGTCTGATAAATACATTCGCCCGACGAGCCGCCGACATAGAGCCCGTTCACACCCTTATCTCTCAGATAACGGGCAAACGCACCCACTCTCTCTGAGCTTATTTCTCCGTCGTCACCGTAGCAGGCATAAAAGGCGGGGAAGATTCCTTTGTACTTCTCTTTATTCATTTTTATTCCTCCGATAATATTGCGTCTATTGTCCTGTCAACCATTACCATACATCTCGGCATGTGGAACGGGCCCTTGAATGTACTGCCCTTTGTTGAGGGCATTGTGGGCAGTCCGTCACGCCTGAGATAGCCGTACCACTCGCCGTATTCGGGGTCGGAAAAATGCTCACGGCAATAGTCGAGCACTGTGTAGAATGTGTCGAGATATTTTTCTTTTTTCGTGTATCGGTAGAGCATAATTGCCGAAATAAGAATTTCGTTGTGCGGCCACCACAGCTTCATATCATGCTCGTATGCCTCGGGCGGAAGTCCGAGACAGTCCGTGAAATAGAGAAGTCCTCCGTATTCCTTATCCCAGCCCGCCGAGAAAGCGTTATCGAAAATCTGCTCCGCTTTTTCAACATATTGAACTTCGCCCGTTCTTGCGGCATAGTCGAGAAGAAACCACACGCCCTCAATATCGTGACCGGGGTTGACCGTTCTCCCCTCGGTATAGTTGAGCCGTGCCGCGCCGTCCTCGGCGACGTTTTCGAGAACGCATTTAAGCTCCGGCTTGACGAAATATCTGAAAATATCCTCAACACAGCTTTTTGAGCGTTCGTTGTAGAGTGCGGCATTTTCGGGGTCAGCGGCAAGCATAACCGACGAAACATTGAGATATATCATCGGAATACCGAACGCTCTGCCCGTTCTTGTCGAGGGCTCCGTTTTTGCTCCGAGCCCCGTCGGGTCGGGCATACCGTGACTGAGGCTCCAATACAGGTCGTATGCTCTTCTCGCTCTTTCGATGTATTCCTTTTCGCCCGTCGCCCGGTAATATTCGGCGTTTGCCATAGCGTAAAATGCCTCGCTGAAAAAGTAACGCCGCTGTCTTAAAGGCTTTCCGTCATCGGTGACGGTGAAATACATTCTCCCCTCTGCTTTCGGGTTAATGCAGTATTTTTCCATAAAGTCGATACAGCTTTTTGATGCGTCGAGCCACTCCTGCTTTTTGCCGTATGTATTACAAAGGAAAGCGAATATCCAGCCGCATCTGCCCTGCATCCATACGCTCTTGTCGGTCGAATATATTTTGCCCGTTCTGTCGAGGCAGGTATATACGCCGCCGTATTTTTTGTCCATTCCGTTTTTGAGCCAGAAATTCGTGCATCTTTCAAGCTCTTCCTTAAACCAGCCTTGTGTATCAATAAGCTTTTGTCTGTCCACAGTCGTCCCCTCCGGTGAATTTATTACAGAGACATTCTATCACCAAAATATTAAAAAGAAAAGAGGATTATTAAAATAGAAAACTGTTTTTTCTTTCGGCGGAAAAATATACGCAAATATTTGCATATATGCATAATTTCCTAAGCCGTTTTTATTCTTTTCAATCATCTGTTTGCCCTGTTACGGCTGAAAATCAAGGCTTTTTAGTCAGTGTTTGTATGCATTGCACAAAAAGTTTTTTCAAAATAATTTGTATATTGTTTGTATTTTTATGCAAAAAGTGTTGACAATATACATTTCGGGTGCTATAATCAAGGCACAATAAAACAAGAGCACCGAAAATGTGCTGAGAAAGGAACAAAAATCATGAAAAAAGTTAAGATTATTATCAGCGTGCTTTTAGTAGCAATCCTCGCTCTCGGCGTTTTTGCAGCCTGCGGCGGCAATAACGGAGGAAACGAAGAAAAGAAAGATGTTGTTAAGGTTGTCGGTATCGACCTGACAGAAGAAGAGTATGCATTCGGTGTTGACAAAGACCAGCCTGAGCTTCTCGAAAAGGTCAACGCATTTATCGACAAGATAATGAGCGACGGAACATTCGACAAAATCTGTGACAACTACTTCGGCGACGGCGAGCCCGTTCTCGTTCAGTCCGCTGTCAAGGACGACACAAAGGAACAGCTTGTTGTTGCAACAAACGCAGGCTTTGAGCCGTTTGAATACACAAAGGGCGATGCCTACTGCGGTATTGATATGGAAATAGCAAAGCTTCTCGCCGACGAGCTTGGTATGGAGCTTGTTATCGACAACATGGACTTTGACGCTGTCTGCCTTTCAGTCGGTCAGCACAAGTGCGATATAGCAATGGCAGGTCTCACCGTTAAGGAAGAGAGAAAAGAATTCGTAACATTCTCAAATACATATTACAAGGCATCACAGAAAATCGTTGTCAAGGCTGACGACACAACCTTTGGCACCTGCACAGATGCAGCCTCTGTTCTCGCAATTCTTCAGGGCTTTGATGCCAACACCAAAATCGGCTACCAGAACGGCACAACCGGCGGTATGTACGTCACTAACGAAGCTGACTATGCAGAGAACAACCTCAAGGTCACCGGCAAGGGCTACAAGAACGGCTCACTCGCAGTTCAGGACCTCGTCAACGGCAACATTAACTATGTTATTATAGACAGTGCTCCCGCTGACTGCATCACAGCCGCAATCAACGCTAACGCATAATTCAAAGCATAAAAACAATCAACAACACCTCGCTGAAAAGTGAGGTATTGTTGTCTTAAAAGGAGATTCCAATGGGTAACTTCAGTGCGAAGGTTCAGGGCTTTATTGACGTGTTTATCCACGCCGGAGGCTATCGAAATATCGCCACCGGTCTGAAAAACACCATGACAATAGCCGTCATAGGTCTGTTAATCGGTATCGTGATAGGCACACTCATAGCTTCAATAAGAGTTCTGCCGAAATACAAGCTTCTTCCCCGTGTGCTCGACAAAATCTGCACTCTTTATGTCGCTCTTTTCAGAGGTACACCTATGGTCGTTCAGCTTCTCGTTTTTTACTACGTTCTTCTTCCCCTTATGGGTATGAACATGGACGGCGTCAATGTCGCCACCGTTGTTTTCGGTCTCAACAGCGGCGCATACGTTTCGGAGATAATGAGAGGCGGTATTCTTTCCGTTGACCCCGGTCAGATGGAGGGCGGCCGCTCGGTCGGTCTGAGCTATGCGACGACTATGTTCAAGATTGTCATTCCGCAGGCGGTGAAAAATATTCTTCCGACTCTCGGCAACGAGTTCATTACTCTTGTCAAGGAAACCTCAATCGTTTCCTTCGTCGGTGCGATGGACTTATACAAGGTCTTTAACGATATTGGTACAAACAACTATGAATTCATGGTTCCATATCTTGTAATGGCTATCATCTACATAGTTATTGTGTGTATTATTTCTCTTGGAATTAAAATCATGGAAAGGAGTCTGAGGAAGAGTGATAAAGGTAATTAATCTTAACAAATCCTTCGGCGACCTCCATGTTCTCAAGGATATTAATACCGAGATTAAAAAGGGCGAAAAGGTTGTCGTCATCGGCCCCTCCGGCTCGGGCAAATCAACCTTTCTGCGCTGTCTCAACTGTATGGAGGACCCCACGTCCGGCAGTATTGTTTTCGGCGGCGTTGATATTGCCGATATGCGTGTAAACATCAACGAGCACCGTCAGAAGATGGGCATGGTGTTTCAGCATTTCAACCTCTTCAACAACAAAACGGTCATTGAAAACATAATGCTTGCCCCCGTTCACACGCAGAAGCAGAAAATGAGAAAGCTCAAAAGACAGCAGTTTTTCTCAAAGGACAAAAAATGCGGTGAGGAAATAAAAACTACTAAGCAGATAAAGCAGGAGGCATACGAAAATGCGATGTCCCTGCTCGAAAGAATAGGGCTTGAGGATAAAGCTGACGTTTATCCGTCAAAGCTTTCGGGCGGTCAGAAACAGCGTGTTGCGATTGTCCGCTCACTTGCGATGAACCCCGAGGTCATTCTCTTCGATGAGCCGACAAGTGCGCTCGACCCCGAAATGGTCGGCGAGGTGCTTGAACTGATGAAGGACCTTGCGGAAAGCGGAATGACGATGGTTGTCGTCACTCACGAAATGGGCTTTGCAAGAGAGGTTGCGACAAGGGTAATGTTCATGGATGACGGAAAAATTCTCGAGGAGGGCACTCCGAAAGAAATTTTTGAAAACCCGCAGTGCGACAGACTTAAGGACTTTCTTTCAAAGGTGTTATAAAATCAAACAAAAAGAGACGGTCAGGAAAATTCCTAACCGTCTTTTCTTTATTCTTTTTCCTTAATCTCTATCCACAAGCTGCTGAAGCAGTTTTATTATCTCGGAAAGAGCAAGAAAGACGATTCCGAGAAGAACGCCGAATATTACGCTGATTGTAAAATAGATAAAACCGATGTCGGTCACTATCTGATAGAGCACTATTCCGGCGACAATGCCGATAACAGCGGAAACAATGGCAAGTATCACGAGAAGATTGGAGAGAAAGTTTTTGTCCGACTTGACTGCGCCGCTGTAGGACTTGTCCGCCTCAAGAATAGCCTCGTATTCCTCATCGGTGAGAATGAGAGGAATATCGTTTTTGTTCTTTTTCTTTCCGTCAAAGCCCCAGCGGATAAGGTTTTCTTCTCTCTGCTTTTTGAGAGCCTTTTTCTTTTTAAGATTTATCTCCTGTATCTTTTTTTCGACAGGTTCTATCATGCTTTATCAACTCCGTAATTTAATGTTCCTTAATAGATTATCATACTTTCGATAAATAATCAATACTTTTAAAAAAGTTCACGAACAGAGGTCTGCTCTGAGATGTTATTTTATGGTTACCTTGAAAATCTTTGAGTATTTTGAGTAATAATTTGTTTTGCTGAGGCTCTTATAGGTGCGGATTCTGAAATAGAGAGTTTTTCCCCTTGCAAGATTATATACGGTCTTTGAAACGGTCGAATTGCCTTTTATTCTCAGCTTCGTCACGTCTTTTTTGAAACTCTTTGAGGGGCTGTATTCAATAAGGTAACCCGTTGTCTGTTTTGAAGACCTTTTCCACTTGAGCGTAACACTTTTGTTCTTTGACGTCACGGATTTAAAAGCTGTTGCCGGCGGTAAAATCTTAAAGGTCTTTTTGACCGTGCCGGAGTATTTGCCTTTAAAGGTCACGGTGACGGTAGCCTTGCCGACGTATTTGTTGTTTTTATACGATACGGAATAATCTTTTCCCTTGACGAGCGTTTCTCCGCCCTTGTCCTTCACCTTGACTGAGGGTGTTATTTTTTTGCCCGTGTATGCGGCGGAGTCAGCCGAAAGGGTGACCGATTTAATCTTTTTGACCGTGCGGGCTTTTTCGGTTAAACCGCAGACGGTGCATTTTTCCTGCACCTTTCCGTACTCGGTGAGTGTGGCTTTTTTAATGACGTTTGTTTTAAAGCTGTGCTTGTTCGTTTTTGCAATTTCAGTCGTCGCCGAGTAACCGCATACCTCACAGACTCTTTCCTTGACGCCCTCTGCCTTGCACGTCGCTTTCTTTGTCACCGTGTATGCGCCGTATGCGTGACCGGCACATTTGACGGTGCTCCCTTTTTCGAGCACGGCTTTACACTGACCGCAAACCTTGTCGCCCGAATATCCGTCCTTGTCGCAGAGCGTGTCTTTGAAGTTTTCGATAACTATTTTGTCATGGGTGCAGGGCGAACTCATGATGAAACCATTGACGTCTTCTGCGCCGGAAACGGCAAAGAGTGTGTAGGGCTCATTGACGCTCTCCGACGACACTGCAAGGTATTCTCCGCTCTCACCCGAAACGGGCAGGCTGACCTTTGTGCCGTCGGTGAAAACAAACTCTTCACTCTCTTTCTTTGCGCCGATGAAGAATTTGTCGCCCTCTTTCAGAACACTGAGAGCCGAGAGCGAATCGCCGCTGTTGAAAGAAGCAAGCTGTGCGCCCCTCTGAGCGCAGAAGCTTTCCGCCTCGGAATAAGAAAGTGAGCTGTAATATACGTTATAGACCGTTTCGTCCTTATACACTGTGTATTTGGGCGGCATCTGAGTATCCCAGACGGCGCAGAATGTGAATGTGTCGCCGGTGCTGTTCTCAGATTTAAGGAAGATATTGTTAATGTTCAACTTCTGACCGTCGGCGAAAATTCTCTTTTTGATTTTTCCCTCTGCGATTTTTGCCGCAGTGTGCCAATACCCGTTTGTGCAGTAGAATTTGCCGTCGGAGGCTCTCTGAAGAGTCCAGCCGCCGAGATAGTATCCCTCTTTTTCGGGTTTAAGTCCGTTTCCGACGGTTATCGCACTGCCGTAGCTGAACTTTCCGGCTGAAACGGTTTTATCGGAATTGTCGGGATTGAATTTGACCGTAGCGGTGAAATCCTTATGCGCATAAACCGACGAAAGCATATTCACCGTTTCGGCATCGGCTTCTCCGCTCACGGCAAGGCCGCAGTTTTTCTGAAACTCGCTCACCGCCGTTTTTGTCGCCGGTGAATAAATACCGTCAACACTCACAGAATAACCGAGCTGATACAGCACCGCCTGAACCCACGCAACATCTCTGCCCTGCATCATATCGGAGGAGAGGTAGAAAAGCTTGCGTGACGGCACTGTGTAATCGCCGGGGTTTTTGCTTGCGGTTGAACTGAGCTTATTTTTAAAGTCAACATAGCAGTAATCAAGGTCAAGATAATACGACTGCGTGCCGTAGTGCGGACCGTAGCCGCCGTTTGAGAACTGCCACAAATCACCCTTGGGCTTCGATTCATCATACGGGTCTATATCCTTGAAATAGAATTTCTTGCCGTTGCTCTCGGTTGCATAGAGGCTCCATTTCGCTGTCCAGATGTAATATTTTGAAAGCCTATCCATGTTCAGATATGACTGCTGAAAATTCTTCGAGCAGTATATACCGGCTTCATAGCCCGCTTTTTTGAATATTTCAAGCTCGGTTATGACTAAATCCGTCAGGTATTCTCTGTCCATGCTTTTAAGCTTTTCATATTCTATATCAACAAACAGCGGATAGGTGAGTGCTCTGCCTTTGAGCGTCAAAAGAACGTCGTTTGCTTCTTTTATCGCCTCCTTGTTCGTTGTCGCATACATGAACACATAGGCACCTATATCAATGCCCTCATTGAAAGCGGCGTCGTAATATTCATAGAACCTTTTATCTGTGTCAACCGAATAACAGCGCATTATGGCAAAATCTATGCCGCACTCTTTCATCACCGACCAGTCAATATCCCCGTTCCAGCGTGAGACGTCAACGCCCTTATACACCGTCGGCGTATTCTTTGCCGAGACAGTGAGAAGCGGAGAAACGGGAAGAGCTGTGATTAAAAGTGTCGCTGCAAGCAATGCGGAAATTATTTTTCTGATTTTCATTTTTCCCTCCGTTTTTTACGAAATACCGGGAAGTCTGCCCGTATCAATTTTATATTAGCATAGGTATATGAGGTTTTTGCGAACAAACGGTAAATTCGGTTGATAATTCTCTCATTCTATGCTATAATCCGAACGTGAAAAGGGGGCTTTGAAATGAATATAGAGATACTTCCCGCATACGACAAAACAGACGAAATCAGAGAGCTTTTCTCCGAATATACCGAAATGCTCGTCAGAAATGAAAGCCGCTTCAGCGCATACCTTGAAAAGCAGAACTACTCCGCTGAGATCGAAGACCCGACCGTGAAATACGCCGAGCCTTTCGGCAGGCTTTATGTCGTTTATGCCGACGGAAAACTCGCCGGTTGTATCGGTCTCAAAAAGAACGACGAAAAAAGCTGTGAGCTCAAAAGACTTTATGTCTGTGAAAGCTTCCGCCGCCTCGGGATAGGCAGAATGCTCGTTGAAAAAATAATAGCGCAGGCAAAAGAAATCGGCTATGAGCGGATTTTTCTCGACACATTTCCGTTTCTTGAGAGTGCAATAAGAATGTATAAAAAACTCGGCTTTAAAGAAACCGAAAGCTATAACGGTAATCCGATGGATAATCTTATATATTTAAAGCTTGAGCTGTAAAAGCTTATTCTTAATAAAGTAATAACAAGCGCACGGGCTGTTGCGGTGAACAGTCCGTGCGCTTTCGTTGTGTAATTTTATCAATGTATCGACTGCCCGTCAATATACACATTTTCAACATTGAGTGCTTTGTCGAGAATTACCATATCGGCGCATTTGCCCTTGTCGAGCGAGCCGATACTGCCGTATTCGCCGATAACCTTGGCAGGGGCGGCGGTTGCGGCATAGACTGCCTTTTCAAGCGTTATTCCGAATTTCACCGCTCTTCTCACGGCATCAACAAGATGAATTGTCGAGCCGGCAAGGGTATCTGTTCCCGTCATGCAGGCTTTTCCGTTCTTGAGCGTAATTGTCTGACCGCCGAATTCATATTCGCCGTCGGGCATATAGGTACAGCGAAGAGAGTCGGAAATGAAACAGAGCTTATCACCGAAAAGACTGCTTGTGAGCCTGACAACTGCGGGGTGAATGTGAAGTCCGTCACAAATAAGCTCGACCGTTGCTCCGCTGTCCCTTGCGGCGGCAACAACTCCCGGCTCACGGTGTAAAAGCCCCGGCATTGCGTTAAAAAGATGTGTTGCATGGCTTGCACCCGCCTTGTAAGCCGCCATTGCCGTTTCGTATGATGCGTCAGTGTGACCGATTGAAACGGTGCATACCTTTGAGGCTTTTTCGATAAACTCTATCGCACCGGGCTCCTCAGGAGCAACGGTAATAAGCTTCACAATACCGCCCGAGGCCTCGTTTATGCGGCTGAACATTTCAAAATCGGGCGCATGGAGATTATCGGCATTCTGTGCTCCTCTTTTTGCGTAGCAGACAAACGGTCCCTCAAGGTTAACTCCGGCAACCTTTGCACCGTCCTTAACTCTCTCATAGCTTTTTATTGCCTGCACCGCCCTGATGAGCGTGGGCTCCTTGAGCGTCATCGTTGTCGGACACCATGAAGTCACGCCCTGAGAAGCGTAATGGCGTGCCATTTTATATATGCCCTGAGCGTTGCCGTCGCTTGCGTCCTCGCCGACAGCGGCGTGGGTGTGAATGTCGATAAGCCCGGGGATAACATAGCTCCCCTTTGCATCAAAATCGCCGTCGGTAATATCCTCGCCGACTGCGTTTATTTTTTCGTCAAAATCAATTCCGCCGTGTATGAATTTTCCGTCAAGGTATATTTCAGCATTATATATACGCATTTTCTGTCTCCTTATCTTATTTCGGGCAGGCTTGCCGCAGCGGCGGACTGACCGACACGTCTGAATTTTTCATCGGGCAGTGACGGAATAATTTTCCCCTCAAATTCGGGGTATTCATCGCTGATGACACGCTTTGCTTCAGCGAGAATAATGTCTCCGCCCTTGCCGCTCATAACTCTGCCGAGAAGAAGAACATGGCGGCAGTCATAGAGCTCATGATAATACGCAAGGGTATGCCCCAGGTATGTGCCGATAGTCAGGTATATATTTTCCGCTCTCTTGTCGCCATCAGCCATAAGAAGCTGAACCTTTTTGAGCTTCTCCGCCGGTGAAAGGTTTTCGTCAAGGCTTATACCTGCGGCAGGGGCAAGCTTGATTACAGCGTCCTGTGAAAAATACTTGACACCGCAACCTATATCAAGCGACCATTCGTCCTGCATTGCGTCCGGCTGACAGTCAACCGGCACAAAGGCAAGCTCATTGAGCCAGCCCGTTATACAGCCGTTTTTATCGACGAAGCCGCCCGCTTCACTCGTTCCCATAGCTATACCGAGAACATTGTTATCGTCAAGGCTTATTGCGCCCGCAAGCGCAGTCACGTCGCCGTCATTGTAAACCGCATACGGCACATCGCCGAAGGTGTCGGTAATCGCACGGATATAGATGTCCTTGACCTTCTGCTCGAACAAATCTCTCGGAACCTTGAGGAAAAGAGAGGCGTTCATCGTTCTGTCGTTTATGTAAACGCCCGCCGAGCTGACACCGACTGCATCGACACGGGGCATGTGCGCCGCCGCCGCCTTGAGAGCGGAAACGATGCCGTCATAATGATAATCGGGGTCGGAATTTGTCTTGGGGAACCAGACGACCTCCTCGGAATAGACGCTTTCGCCGTTGATAACTGCGCTGACCTTTCTGTCCGAGCCGCCGGCGTCAAAGCCGATACGGCAACCGTCGGTGTGGCCGCCGACCTTTTTGGGAGCGTCCTTTGCTTCGGGCACGCTGTCAACAAAAACGACCTCAAATTCTCTTTCAAAAATATCGCTGAAATAGCCGAAATCGAAATCCTGCTCGCCGCCCTTTGAAAAGGCTTTTTTAAGGTATGCGTAAATCTTTTCGTCGCCCGCAACATAGACCTTGAAGCCACCCTTCATCCAGAGCAGAGTTTTGACAAGGCGGTTTATGTAGTAAAAATCGGCTTTTTCCATTTCGGGAGTGCCGTAGATTTTTGTGTGAACGGTTGCCATCTGACCGTCGGCTCTTTCAACAGCAACGGATAACGGCTTTTTTGCCCCGGCAAGAAACGCACGGTTGAACTTAAAAACCGGAATAAAGGTTTTGTCAAGCACGGGGGGATTTTTAACATTGATTTCAACACCTGAAAAATTCATATAAAGGCTCCTTTTTTAACGGAATAATCCGAATAATATACATAAATATAATAATCCCGCTTGGGTTTTATGTCAATAGCACAAAGAATTTGAGCAGAAAAAAACACCGAAGCTATTGCCCCGATGCCTTATAAGCGATATTTTGATTGTACCCTCAAAACCAAATAAAGAGTAGAATGCGGAAACAAACCTGTTGTACCAAGAATATGGTCAAGCCCTCGACCTATTAGTACTGCCTGGCTGAATGTATCACTACACTTACACCTGCAGCCTATCAACCTCATAGTCCTTGAGGGGTCTTACTAGCTTGTGCTATGGGATATCTTATCTTGGAGATGGCTTCACGCTTAGATGCTTTCAGCGTTTATCCGAACCGCACTTAGTTGCCCAGCTGTACCATTGGCATGATAACTGGTGCGCCAGAGGTGCGTCCATCCCGGTCCTCTCGTACTAGGGACAGCACTCCTCAAATATCCTACGCCCACGACAGATAGGGACCGAACTGTCTCACGACGTTCTGAACCCAGCTCGCGTACCACTTTAATCGGCGAACAGCCGAACCCTTGGGACCGAATTCAGCCCCAGGATGTGATGAGCCGACATCGAGGTGCCAA
>JAZUDT010000024.1:0-2281 GCA_045639785.1 Acutalibacteraceae bacterium
AGTACTCCTTCAGAAGCGACTTTGCCTCTTCGTCGCAGGGGTGCGTGTCGAGGTAGAGATGAAGCTCCCACATTGCAAAATCAGCCGCCGAGAGCTGATAAAGAAGGCTGTTATCCATTACGGCAACACCCCGTAAAAGGCTTGTCGAGACACATGAACAGAGTTCCTCTTCTCAGTGCCTTAGCCCCGTCATACACTTCAAAACCGGTCTGAAACGGAACATACGCCATTGCCGGTACGGCGTTTTCGGGAATTGCCGGCTCTGTTTTTTTGCAGCACATTTTATTTTCCGTATGCGCTTCGTGAGCATCAGACTGCGGAATATTCTGAAAATTCTGAGTCTTCATTCCGCAATACGGCTGTGCATACGGATTGTAAAAACCGTTATTCAATCCGAACCACTCCTTATAATTATTGAGAATGTATTTCGTTCTCTTTTTCATACTATTAATCAAAGCCGTGTTATGTTACAGAATGGGGTCATTGCGTCAATTAAACGACATAAATCCGGCGGAATAAGGTGAGTAAAAAATATAAACGTAATATAAATGCTTTTTGCCTTGATTTTGTGCCGCTTTTCGTGTATTATTAAACATATTTCAGCTTAGGAGGACAATATATGACATTTCTCGAAAAAGCCAACTCTCTTCCGATGTATCTGCTTGCGGGCGGTATTATCAGCATAGTGCTTATACAAGCGGTAATCTTTCTCGTCAGAGCATGGAAAGAGGGAAAAAGGCTCGGTATGGAAACAAAAAAGCTTCGCAAGGTCGCTCTTTCAAGCGCAACCTTTACTCTTCTTCCGTCGGTTGCAATTTTAGTGGGTGTGCTCTCTCTTGCTCCGTCTCTCGGTAATCCCCTCCCCTGGACACGCCTTTCGGTTGTCGGCTCGCTCCAGTATGAAGCTCCCGCCGCAAACAATATCGCAAAGGCTCTGCTCGGCACGGAGCTTCCGACGGACAAAATGACCGCCCCCGTTTTCGCTTCAATAGCTTTCGGAATGACTATGGGCATTATTTCAACCTCGGTTTTCATCTTTTTCTTCTATAAATCCTATCAGAAAAAGATTACCAAAACCGCAACTAAAGATTCAAAATTCACCGATGTTATCTTCTGTTCGGGATTTATGGGCATGGTCGCCGCATACGTAGGAGACGCAGTGAGCAAGCTTCGCACCATCACCCTCAACGGCACCGAGAGACCGGCTAATGTGCTCTACATTATCGCAATGCTCGTTTCCGCCGGACTTATGGCTCTGCTCACGGTAATTATCAAGAAAAAGAAGCTCGACTGGCTCGAAAACTATTCGTTTGCGCTGAGTATGCTCGGCGGTATGATTGCATCTGTCGTCGGTCAGTACATTTTCCCGACGCTTTCGACTTTCATTGATTAAGGAGGTTTCAAGATGAACGATTCTGATAATAAAATTGCGGAAATGACGCCTTACGAGGAATCAACTCACCGCATAGGCAGATTCTGGATTGGCTTTATGCTACTCGTTATGATGGCTCTGCCTGCCGGAATATGCGTTATTTTTAAAACGACTCCCGATTTTTCAAAGGGCTTCTGGGTGGCTTTCGTGCCCATTCTTTTAGCCGACATTCCCTCGGGCATCGGTGAGCTTATCGCATACGCTCCCCTGCTCGGCACGGGCGGAACATATCTCGCCTTTATCACGGGTAATCTTTCAAACCTTAAAATTCCCTGCGCAATGAATGCCAGAAAAATGGCGGGCACGGACATCGGAACACCGGAAAATGAGGTTGTTTCCACAATTTCGGTTGCCGTCAGTGCGATAACCACAACGGTTGTCATCGCCGCCGGAGTTCTTCTCATTTCATTTATCACACCCATTCTTGAAAATCCAACCTTCCGTCCGGCATTCAAGACAGTTATTCCGGCAATGTTCGGCGCGCTCGGTTTCAAGTATGCAAGCGACAACCCCAAGGCGGCTATTCTGCCTCTGACACTTGGAGTTGTAATCTTCCTTATCGCTCCTCAGCTTACGACAAGCGTTTCCGTTATGGTGTTCGTAATCGCCGCAATATCAATCGTTGCAACATTTTTCCTTTACAGAAAAGGGTTGTTTAAGTGATAAATCAGTTGTATAGGTTGCGGCAAACCGCTGCGACCTACCCGAAAAGATTAAATATTCTCTTTTTCTTCTGCACAGCATAAGCGTATGCTACAGCCGTTCCGCTTTTGGGCTGATAACCGCAAAGGTCGTGGCGGCTGTTTTTTCTGCGTGGCGGCATGTAGTTTTCGTCATAATAAAAGATGC
>JAZUDT010000025.1:0-24782 GCA_045639785.1 Acutalibacteraceae bacterium
GCTTCGCTTGACCCCGTTGCCATAGATAAGGCATGCCTTGACCTCGTCTATGCCGCAGAGGACGACCCCGGGCAGAAGCATTTTCTCGAGCGTGTCGAAACGAGACACGGGGCGCATACGATAGACGCCGCCTGTGAAATCGGATTCGGAGAAAAGGAATACGAGCTTATCGAGGTCTAATCCATTAATTGCATATCTTCATACCCCGCATATCTGTCAAAACTCAGATATGCGGGGTGATTTATTTGAAATTCAACAAAGTGGAAATATGCGGTGTCGATACGTCGAAGCTGAGAGTGCTCAGCGATAAGGAAAATAAGGAGCTTTTAAGACGTGTCCGGCTCGGCGATAAAAAGGCGAGGGACGAGCTCATCAGAGGCAATCTGCGCCTTGTACTCAGTGCGGTACAGCGTTTCTCAAACAGAAATGCCTGCGCCGACGATTTGTTTCAGGTCGGCTGTATAGGGCTCATCAAGGGCATAGACAACTTTAATCCCGACCTGTATAACGTCATGATGAGTTCATACTGCTATCCGATGATTATCGGCGAAATCCGGCGGTTTCTCCGTGACGATAATCCCGTCAGAGTCAGCCGTTCAGTCAGAGATATTGCATACCACGCAATGCAGGTTAAAGAGGAACTGACGGCGAAGACGAAAAAAGAGCCTGCGGTCGAGGAAGTGGCAAAGGCGATGAATCTGAAAAAAGAAACGGTTGTGCTTGCGCTTGAAGCGATAGTTGACCCGATTTCGCTCTATGAACCGGCATACACCGATTCCGGCGATACGATATATGTCATGGACCAGATAGGCGACAGCAACACGGACGAAAACTGGATTGACGAAATACTGATGAGGCAGGCGATAGAGGAGCTCACCGACAGGGAAAAAATGATTCTCGATTTAAGGTTTATGCGGGGCAAAACCCAGACTGAGGTGGCTAAGGAGGTGGGAATATCTCAGGCACAGGTTTCACGCCTTGAAAAATGCGCCGTTGCAAAAATAAAAAATCACTAATTATATTATTAAGATTTACAAACGGTTAAATTTGGTATATAATATTTCGGTAAAGCTTTTTATATCGGTTTAAACGAAAGGACTTTTTTATGAACGACAGTGATATTTCAAAGTTGCTTCCGGACTGGACGCTGACCTATATTCTCAGCGAAAGCGACTCGGAAAAAATGTATCAGGCTGAAAAAGAGACTGTTTCACAGACAAAGTATTCGCTTGTCAGGGCAGTCTTTCTTCCGTACACCGATGAAAACGCAGAGACGCTCGGCGAAGAAACGAGAAGCGAAGACGAAATTCGGGCATACACCGCCGAAAAGCTTGCGGAAACTAAGAAAGAGCTTGCTTTTTTGAGAAGCATGAGCGGAAAGGGCGGCTGGCTGAGCCTGAGGGAAAGCTATGATATTTCAGACACAAGTCTGACACGTGCTCTTGCCGCCGCAAGGTTTGATTACGCTATGCCGCTCTCTGATTTTATCGACGAAAACGGCTTGACGCAGGGCGGTGTGCTCAAATTGGGCATTGACCTGTGTCGTGGGCTTGAGCACTTGAAAAAGGCGGATATGATTCACGGAACGCTCACGCCGGATATAATCTTTGTCGATGACAACTGCAAATTCAGAATAGGAAAAATCGACCTCTCGGTTGCCTCAGTGCGAAAGCTTGAAGCTACCGAAACAGAAAAGCTTGCATTTTCTGCGCCGTATGCGCTCACGGACTATCTCAACAATGCCTGTGACACCTACTCAGTCGGACTTATGATGTATTATTTTCTCAACGGCAGAAAACTTCCGTTTGAGGGTGAAATGACGAGAGAGGAAGCAATAAAGGAGCGACTTTCCGGCAGAAAGCTTCCCGAGCCGTCATATAATGCGGAGAGAATAACAAAAATCGTTATGAAAGCGTGTTCGCCCGAAAAAGCGGACGGTTATCAGACTCCGTATTCGATGAGAAAAGAGCTTGAAGAAGCCTACGTACGTCTTGCAAAAGAAATAGAAGAAGCAAGAATAAAAGAGAGAGCTAAGCAGAAAAAGCTTGAAAAGGCGGAAGAAAAGCCCGAGAGCGAAAAGGATATTTCCGCCGTCAGAATACATCAGAAGGACAGTAGCGAAATTAAAACGGAGCGGGAGCATAAAACCAAAAAGAAAATAATAGCCGGCTTTATTGCATTTGCGGCGGTGCTTGCGGCACTTTATATCGGTGTGCCCGAGCTTATTAATAAAATCGACTACCGTAATCTCAGCCGACACAAAATCCTGCTTGCGAGTAATTTCTATAAAGATACGGACAGAGCCGGTGAGTTTTCGTTTAACTATGAATATGACGGCACGGCAAAGGAGCCGGATATAGTTATAGAAGGTCTCGAAAGTCTTGTCAGAGACAGAGACTACACCGTTAAATATGAAAACAATATTGAGGTCGGTCAGGCTACAATAACGGTTGAGGGAATAGGCGACTATAACGGAAAAGGTAAAAGAACCTTTAACGTCAAGCCGAAAAAACCGGGCACTGTCGAAGAGCTCAAGGCAACCGAAATTACGGAAAATTCTGTTGTGTTGACGTGGAAGAGCGTTGAAAACGCCAACAGATATGTTATATACCGTTTCCGGGAATCTGTTAATGACTGGGGAGACAGAGAATACGAGGTCGATGCCTCACAGACAAGTCTGCCGATAACGTCACTTAAACCCGACACCGCTTATTCATTCAAGGTGAGAGCGGCGTTCATTTCCGAAAACGGCAATGAAACAAAAGGCGACGGTGCCGTGACAGAGTTTAAAACAAAATCCGATAATGCGGGGTAAGAGTATGAAATTACTTGATGATATGTTTCCGCTATGGGGACCCTACGGTAAAAAGTATCTCGGAATCTCACGCATTGCAGATGAAAATATGACTGAGGGCGTGCGGTTCGATTTCACCGTATCGCCCGCTGTTTTTGCCTGCGATGCAAAAGTGCCCAATGCAACCTTTATGTGCGGTTGCCGTGCGTGGCAGTGCAGTAGTGATTATTCGTTCTTTTCTTACAGGTTTGACCTTGAAAATAAAGATGATATATACGCAATAGTGTCTTATATAAGACTGAATGATGATGAAATACTTGCAAGGACGGAGTTTTTCAATAACACCGGTTTAAGACAGAATTTTATCATTAACTGTTTTTCTTCGATGGAGTACCGCTCAGAGACCTTTGCTTTTCTCAATAAGCCGGAAAAATGTCTCTGTATTGATGCGACCGATTATGAAACCTATAACTATGCAATAAAACGTCCCTGGGACGAGCAGAATGCCGATGCGGCAATAAAGGGCGTTTTCACCGATGAACGCTTTGTTTCGGGTAAAGGGCTCGGCGACAGAGCCTCGAAGTGGCATATACCGCACAAATATCTTGCTCCGTTCGGAGGAGAAGCGGGGGACACGGTTACATATAAGCTTGAAAAAATAAGCTTTTCAGAGCCGGTGCTCGTCTGCCGTTACAGAACGAGCGGTATCACCTATAAGCAGGGCGAGCAGGTGGGCGTGCGCTACTGCGAGGGAAAAGAGGATGCAGTCTTCCTTATGAACGGAGAGAAAAAGCTTGTCTTTCCCGCTTCCGATGAGCTGAGGCTTATTACATTTGAAATTGACACTGTGCCGGAAAAAGCAGAGCTTGTATCTCTCGGAAAGGGTGCGGCAGAGTTCGACTTTTTCATCATCTGCGAAAAAAGCGACGCCGATTTGATTTCTGTTCAAACAAAAAAGCACGCATATATACCCGATATAGAAGAAAGAAAAACCGAAAAAGGATATGAAGCACGGCTGAATTACGGCGAGGGCAGGGGCGAATACAGAGTTTATTCCTTTAATGAAAACACACGTTTTCGCCGCATTGATACCGGCTGTCTTGAGGATTGCCTCAATGTGCGGCTTTCAAATAACGACGAGAGCTTTGACGACCTCACGGAAACATTTTCCGGCTCCTTCAAGAGAAAGAAGAGCGATTCCGGCTTCTTCCACAATATGCTCGTGCATACCCTCTTCTGTGAGCCGAATTCGAGCGTTACGGAATATGCCGTTATATCAAAGGGCGGGCACAAATGTCTTGCACGTGACCGCTATGAAGAAATATACCGTGAAAAGCTGTCGGCATATAATCCGCTTCCTCTCAATAAGGCGGGCGAAAAATACCGCCTTTCAAACGAGCTTCTTCGCGCGGCTGTGCTGACAAATGTGGTTTATCCGATATATAAGCACGGCAGATACATCGTTCACCACACCCCGGGGAAGCGGTGGGACTGTCTCTACACGTGGGATTCCGGCTTTATCGGGCTTGCCATGCTTGAATATGCTCCGCATTTTGCCCGCTATGTTCTCGAAACATATCTGAGCCGGAGTGATAATCCTGACTATGCGTTTGTTCATCACGGCTCGCTTGTGCCCGTTCAGTTTTATCTTTTCCGTGAAATTGTCATAAGAGGGTATGCAAAGCCGGAGGAATACTATGACAGACTGAAGCTCTACTATGATTTTTATCTCGGAAAAACACGCTCGTCAACTACGGCGAAGCTGAAAAGCGGGCTTCTGACCACCTACGATTATTTCTATTCCTGCTCTGGTATGGACGATTATCCGGCGCAGGTTCAGATGATGAAAGACAATATTCGGGGCACAACCGCTCCCGTTATTACATCTTCTCACGGCATACGTATCGCAAAAATCATGCTCCGCTGTGCCGAAACGCTCTCAAAAACAGATGACGCATACGAATACCGAAAGGATATTGAAAAGCTCACTCTTGCGCTTAAC
The DNA here is from genome assembly GCA_045639785.1 of Acutalibacteraceae bacterium. Classification (GTDB taxonomy): domain Bacteria; phylum Bacillota; class Clostridia; order Oscillospirales; family Acutalibacteraceae; genus UBA6857. The sequence continues at coordinate 4,797 of JAZUDT010000025.1, forward strand.
CGCTATTCATGGGACAGCAAAAGCGGATATTTCAGCTATGTTCTTCACGACGAAAATCTTAATCCTGTGGGAAAATATATGCTCGACGGCGAAAACCTCAATCGGGGGACCGACGGAATTTATCCGATAGTTGCCGGAGTGTGCAACAAGGAGCAGAAAACGGCGGTGCTTAATCACCTCAAAAGCGAAAAATGTATGCTCTCGCCCTACGGTCTGAGCGCAGTCGATATGCAGGCGTCGTATTTCAGAAAAAACGGCTACTGGAACGGTAATGTCTGGTTCCCTCATCAGTGGTTTATTTTTAAAGCCATGCTTGATATAGGTGATGCCGATTTTGCCTTTGAAATTGCAAGGCGTGCTCTTGACGTGTGGAAAAGGGAAACGGAACATTCCTACTATACGTTTGAAATGGTCTCCGTCACAACGGGCAGGGGAGGCTGGTTTCACAATTTCGGCGGGCTTTCGTCCGTGCTCAATGTGTGGGCGGCGGCTTATTACAAGGCGGGAACGGTTACAACCGGATTTGACACTCATGTTTCTTCCTGCAAGTTCAGCCGTGATTTCACCGAAGCCGTCATCACTCTGACAAAAACGTGTGAAAGTGAAAGCACCGTGATAGTGTGCATGGCAGACGGCGAATATTCGGTCAGATGTGATTGTGATAAAATAGAATATCTGTCACGTCATTCGGGAGAATTAGAGATAAAAATACAAAAACACACAGACTTTATGAAATTATTTATTGAAAAAATTTAATAAATAATTAAACTGTAAATTATATCTTGAAAAATATAAAATGCGGTGATATAATGTAAACAACAAATTAACGGAAGGAGTAATATCGATGATACCTGAATTACAGAATATACTTGACGTTATCAAGGTAGTTCTTGACAGTATTAAGCAGTTTATCGAGCAGCTCGTTGCTATCGTTAAGGGCGAATTCAAAGACGAATAATTTTTAAAGATTAAATATCCGCTCAGATGAGGGCGGATATTTTTCTGTGAAAAATCAGATTAAAGCATAAAAAAGATGATTTAAGAATTTCCGTTCCTAAATCATCTTTTTGCTTTATAAGTCAATTAAACAGAAGCATTACGCTGTCTCAGCGTTATTGACGGTTGCATACTTTGCGGTAATCTCGTCAAGATGGCTGTAATTTTCCATCTGGTCAAGAAGCTTCTTTGCGTCAAGATACGGCTTTGCGGCACGGGCGAAGAAAGCGTGTCTGTCCATTTCCGCCTTTGAATTTTTCTGAGCCGCCTTTTTGTCCGCCTTGACCCTCTTGATTTCATTTTCAATATCCTGAGCCAGAGCCTTGTCGCCTTTAGCCGTGCTTCTCTTCTGCTCATAGAGCTTGTTGAGCTTTTCGTCGCACTCGTCTTCTGCGTCAAAGAAGCTTTCGAGAACAGCAAAATCGGGTTCAGCAAAGTCGGCTTTTCCGTCGAAGTACTTTTTGTATGCCTTGACCGCACTCTTCTTGCTCTGAGCCGTTTCAACTGCGGCACGTCTGAGCTGTTTTTCCATAGCGTTGCCGACGGGCATTGCCTTTGCCTGTGCAAGGTCGGTGTTTATTTCGTCAAGGTTGCCGTTAATGATACCCTTAAGACCTGCTTCAACGGTCTTGCGGCTGACTTCAATCTTTGCAATGTATTCGTCGGTGCTGTACTTATGAAGCTCCTCACAGACGATTTTTGCAATTTCGATTTCTTCATTATATTCACGGTCAGCCTTGAACTGAGCCTTTGCCAGTTTGCGCTCTTCCTTGTCCTTAACCTTTTTGTAGCTTGACCTTGAAAGCGTCTTGGGTGAAGCACCGAGCATTTCGTGGGATTTGACGATAATATCGGCGGCTTCGTTCATTTTTTCTTCCTGAGGCTCTCCGTTCTTGTAGTCCTCAAGAGCGGCACGGATTTTAAGAATACGGATAACGGACTTCTGTTTTATTTCATTAAGGTCATAGAAGAAGTAGGGCACGACATTGAGGAATGCACCGACTGCCGCCATGATGATAAGTGCGGGGAGCACCTTATAGAGAAGACCGGGGTCGCCAGTTTCGGTGTCGAGAATGTCGTATGAGTTTTTATATCCGTTGCCCTCGAAAATGCCGTAATGCTTATAGACGAGCGGCAGAACAGATGAAGTGGCGAGAGTGACAATGTTACCTATCGTCTGAACGGTGGCAAACATTCCGTCAACACGTTCACCGGTTTTATACTGGTGATAGTCTCTTATATCCGCCTGAATAGCGGGAGTCGTTATCTGCTCGAATGCGCCGAAGAACCAGTTGAGATAAATGCAGAAGGCGAGCCAGATAATATTCTTAATGTTAACCATCATGGCGAGAATACAGACAATATTCATCATATTGACGCCGATGAGCACCTTTTTCTTGCCGAAGCGGCGAACGCAAATCGGAGCTAAAATCATACCCCAGAGAGAGGCGTTGCTGATTATGGTGCGGATAATGGATATTGTTGAGCCACTGCAAACGTGACCGTAGTTATATGACCAGTCAATAACACTGCCGTATGCGCTCTCAAGGAAGCCGAGCCAGCCGGCAAGAGCGATAATCCAGAAATACTTGTTCTTTGCGACAGCCTTGAACGAGTCGATGAAACGAACCTGAATGGTATGCGTTTTCGCCTGAACTATTTTTTCCTTTGTGTTTGCATATACAACTATCGTCAGAGCGATACCTATGATGGCGAATACGGGGTAGGAAACACGGTAAACTCTTATATCGTAAAGATTGTTGTTTGCCACCTTTTCGGCAACTATCGGCAGAGCGATGTTGACGATTGACGGGGCAAGAGAATAAACAACTGATTTTATTGCAAGAACATCGGTTCTCTCCTGCGTATTTGGGGACAGAACGTGTATGAGATTGGTGTATGCGTCATTGAAGAAATTGAAGAAGAACTGCAAAAGCAGGTTCCACAGAAGCACAACGGCGCAGGTGAGAATGTAGCCGGTGCTTTCACCGAATTTTGCATCGAGCATATCGTACGGGAACCAGACATAAGCAATGGCAATGAGCGCAGTCGGAATACCCATATTGAGAAGATACGGCCGGTATTTGCCGTGCTTGCCACGAGTATTGTCTATCATATTGGCTCTTACTGCCGTGAGGGGAATATTCGCAATAGTCGCTATTATATACAATAAATACATATCAGTCGGAGCGACGCCTATTGCACCGCCGACTATCATATTTGTTGTCGAAACTATGAGTGTGGTGCCGAGAGTGATAATGAAATAAGCACCTATACCGCCGCCCGCATAAGCCGCAATTTCCTTAAAGGGCATATATCTGCCCTCGGCAGGAGTTTTCCAGTGCAGCTTAAAATCGGAAATAAGATTTTTTGCTTTGCCTACTAAATTCATTCCTTAAATTCCTTTCTTTTGTTTTTCCTCAAGCTTGCTTACTATCATTCTTGCCGCCTTGTAAATATCGCCGCAGCCGAGAGTGATAACGAGGTCGCCTTTTTCAGCGTTAGAGGACACATACTGCGAAACCTCTTCAAATGTATTGAACCAAACGCTGTCCGGAATTTTATCCGCAAGGTCCTTTGTATAAATGCCGTAGGTGTTTACTTCACGTGAGCCCATTATTTCGGTCATTACACAACGCTCAGGTATCTTAAGCACCCTCACAAAGTCGTCAAAGAGAAGCTTTGTTCTTGAATATGTGAAAGGCTGAAATACAGCCCAGACCTTGTTATAGCCCATTTTTGAAGCGGCATTCAGAGTGACCTCAAGCTCCTTCGGGTGGTGGGCGTAATCGTCGGCAACCGTAACTCCGCCGACCTCGCCGAGCACCTCAAAGCGTCTGCCTGCGCCGGTGAAGGCTTCGGCACCTGATTTGCACTCCTCCGGAGTACAGCCGCACAGCATTGCTGCCGCAAATGCCGCAAGGGTATTCGTTACATTGTGCTCGCCCGGTATGCTGAGCTTTACGTGAGCGATTTTTTTGCCCGAATATATAACGTCAAATTCGGGGAATGAGCCCCGGTTATATGTGACGTCGGAAGCGGTGTAGTCGTTCTGACTGCCTCTGCCGAATGAAATCATCTTTTTGCCCTCAATGCCGGAAAGAGCCTTGAGCGTGTTTTCATCGTCACCGTTATAAATCACCGTTTTGCTTGCTGAAGAAGCAAATTTATTGAACGAGCGGATAATATTTTCAAGGGTTTTGAAATAGTCGAGATGATCCTCGTCAATATTGAGAATGAGAGCGACATCGGGCGAAAGGTCGAGAAAGGTATCGACAAATTCACACGCCTCGCATACCATTGTTTCGCTGTGTCCTGCTCTTGCGTGACTGTCAATGAGCGGCAGTTTTCCGCCGATGACGAGCGTCGGGTCTTTCTGCGCCATGACGAGTATCTGTGAAATCATAGAGGTAGTGGTAGTCTTTCCGTGAGTGCCGCAGACACCGACGCAGTTTTGGTACATTCTCGTGATTGCGCCGAAGAGCTTTGAGCGTTCAAACGTGGGAATACCGCTTTCCTTTGCGGCTACAAGCTCAGGGTTGTCGCTGAGAAGAGCGGCGGTGTAGACTATCATCTGAGCCCCCGTGATGTTTTCGGCTTTCTGCCCCATAACAACGGGAACGCCCATACCTCTGAGCTTATCTATGTTGTCGCCGGGGTTGTTGTCAGAGCCGGATATTTCATATCCCCAGCTATGCAGAATTTCAGCAAGCGGACACATACCCGAGCCGCCGATTCCGATAAAGTGTATGCGTTTTATCTCTTTGAGAAGAGCGTCAATGCCGGTCATACATTCTCCTCCTTTTTTGCAGTGATATTTATTATACCATAATAACGGGTAATTTCAATATTTTTTTTAATAAATTGAAACGTAATTAAAAATTTAATAAGTATTGTGTTGAAAATACGGAGCAAAGATGGTAAAATCTAAAATACGATTATTTTACCGTGCAGAAGCGGTTTTGATTAAAGGCAGAGTATTGCTTGGGGAGGCAGATTAATGAAAAGATATGCAAAGGCGGCGGCGATTATACTTTCGGTGCTTATGTTATTTTCGTCACTGTATATTACGCCGTATGCGTCAGATGTTAAAAGCGGTGATTTTATCTTCGCCGCAAAGGGCAGCAGTCTCACTCTGAAAAAATACAGCGGAAAGGGCGGCGCAGTTACCGTTCCGTCATCGGTCGGCGGAAAGAAGGTCACGGCGGTCGGCAATCAGGCATTTGCCGAATACTATGAAGCAACGCCGGATAACCGCCGGATAACAAAGGTTGTGCTTCCCTCGACAGTCAAAGAAATAGGCAATCAGGCGTTTCAGGAATGCACAAAGCTTGTCACTGTTGAAATGATAGGTGTCAGGAAAATAGGGGAGGCGGCATTCTGGTATTGCACAAATCTTAAAAATGTTGCGGTATCTTCTTCGCTGACACAGATAGCCTCCAACGCATTCGGAAAGTGTGCAAACGTCAAGATATTCTGTGAAAAGGGCTCAGCGGCGGAAAAATTTGCAAAATCACATTCGTTAAAATACGGTGCGCTCTATCCGTCGTCAATATCGCTTCCGAAGAGCTCATTTTCCATTGAAAAGGGTGCAAGCGTGACTCTCAGTGTCATCGTATCTCCCTCCGATGCATATTTTCGCAAGTTCACCTGGTCAATGTCGGGTAAAAATGCTTCCGTTTCAAAGAGCGGCAAGGTCACGGGCAAGAGAATAGGAACGGATATGGTGACCTGCACCTCCGTTTTCGGCGACGCCACAGCAGAGTGCTTTGTGAAAATTAATATGCCCACGCCGAAGAAACCGACGGCAGAAAAAAAGAAGTTTGACTCCCTCACTCTCTCGTGGGGCAAAGCCTCCGGTGCGACCGGCTATGAAATCCAGATTCAGAAAAACTGCAAGTGGGTTAAGCTTGGCAGTACGAAGAAACTCACATATACTGTTAAGGGGCTTTCACCCGATACGGCATATAAGTTCAGAATAAGGGCATACTTAAAACAGGATAATTTCACCTATTACAGCACTTGGGTTAAGTTCAGCCCGAGAACACTGAAGCTCGGAAATGTTAAAAATGTAAGGGGCGGTGCATACTTCTATGACGAGCTTTCATTCCTCTGGGACAAAGCCGCACACGCCTCCGGCTATGAAGTGTATGTCTATTCAAAATCCAAGAAAAAATATGTCAAGCTTCTTGAGACGAAAAAGACCGAGGTCAGAGAAATGCTCTCCGAGGGCACAATCAGAAAATACAAGGTCAGAGCCTTTGCAAATGTCGGCAAAAAGAGGATTTACAGTAGCTTCACAGACCCGTTCACCTTTGCCACTCAGCCTCTCACTGTGACAAAGCTCAAGGTTTCGGCAAAGACGAAAAACAGCATTACTCTTAAATGGAACAGCGTGAAAAACGCTTCCGGCTACAAAGTCTATAACGTGAAAAACGGTGAGTATATCTATCTTAAAACGGTGACTGATACAACCTGCACCTTAACGGGTCTTGGCAGCAGTGCAAAATACTCCTACTCCGTTGCGCCGTATATAAATACCACTCTCAAGACGGTTTACGGCGACTGCTGTGACAGCGTCAGTGCCATAACAGACCCTGCCGTGACGGTGGCGCAGAGCTGTGTAAACAGCTTCACGGGCGCAATGAAGAATATAGCCAAAGAAAAAGAAATTTATGTCTCACTTTCTACAAAAATTAATGCAAATCTCGTTTCGTGCAGCGGAAGCTCCGCACAGAAGAGCATCATAAGCGCATACGTTGAATCATTTAATTCAAACCGTACCGAAACATTCAGCTTTACGGGCGGATACACAGAGGACGGACTGACCCCGACACAGCTTTTCGTGCCGGCAGACGGATTTGTGCTCAGGGACACCGATGTCAAGTCCGCCGAAAAGGTCAAGGACGGCTCGGGCTACCTGATGAATGTCATACTGAAGAGTGAAACGGCAGGCTACGGCTCAAAGCCGAGAATTAACTCGGGTGTTTGGGGAATGATAGATGAGAACGAAATAGCACAGACGGTCAGTGACGATGTCAGCATAAAGTCGTTATCGGTCAACTATTCCGCAACACAGTTTAAAGCAAAAATCAATTCGGACGGAAACTTCGACACTATCACTCTGACCGTACCCTTTGAAATTACAGCCGTTTGCACAGTCGGCTCAAGTGACATCAAGACGGTGGTGAGCGGAAAGCTTATTAAAGACTACATAATTGTCCGGTGGTGAGCTTGTGGGAAAAGCACTTAAAGCACTTATCTGCGCTGTCGCCGTATTCTGGATTTTTGCGGCGGGAATTATAACGGGCACTTTCATAGTGCGAAACAGTGCAAAGAATAATTCAGACAAAGACGGGGGCACTGTGTCAGACAGAATAAATATTGACATAGTTACAGATGTACCCCCTCAGACTCAGTCGGTCCCGACAACGCAGTTTTCACTCGATATGACGACCGGCGACAAGGTCCTCTCAACCTACGGTGCAGGTGAAACAAAAAAACTCAGCGTTCCGTCGGGAAAAACGGAAATAACAAATGCACTGCTGAATGTAATAAATTCGGCAAAGCAAAGCGATAATTTTACTGCGGTTAAAAACACCTCCTCCGATTTTTCCGTTGACAGCGTAACGGGAGGGAACGCCGTTAAAGAAATCGCCGACGGAATAATCGGAAAGCTCGGCAACAAGCCGAAAACAACCTATTCATTTTCCGGCGGAAAGGACGTTAACGGCTCGGGTGAGACTCCGCTCGACGTTATTTCTCCGCCGGGCAGAAATGCCTCGGTGAGCGCAAGTGCCGTGAAAAGTGCCTCGGCAAACGAAAACACCTCCGGCGGCTATGACATTAAGCTTGTGCTTGAGGACGAAAAACAGACAATGACCTTGGGTGCGGCAAATCATAACGGGCTCTTTGACACTTCCGATTTATCCTCTCTTTCGTTTCCCTCAGCGTTTAAGATGACGGATTTTGAGCTTTGTTACAGCGGCTGTGCGATAAATGCGTGTGTTGACGGCGGGGGGAGACTGAAATCAGTCAGATATTCTCTTTCGGTCGTGCAGGGCAGAATAGACGGAAAAGTGTTTTCGGCGGATATAACGGCGAGTTTTCACGGATTGTATGAGGTCAGTATCGACATAACCTATTGAAGAAATATTTTTAATTATTAAAAAGCCCTTTTTTGTTGACACGGCACAATATTCGGTGTATAATCAAGTAAAATAATTTAGGAGGAACAAAATATGGATACCATCAAAAAAGTTTTCAAGGTTCTCGGAATCATTGCCGCTGTTGCAGGTTTTGTTGCAGGCGTTTATGTTTTAGTCAAGAAGCTTTGTGAAAAGAAGAACTGCAAGTGTGAGGAAAATAAGGAAAATTACGTTTCCTGCTCATGCCTTGACGCTGATTTTATTGCCGAACAGGGCAAATAAGCAACTTAAAAAAACAAACGGTTTCGGGTGTTTGGTAATGCCCGAAGCCGTTTTTATTTCAGAAAAAAATACGGAGTGCGTGAAGCACTCCGCTCAAATCCGACCAATTAGTCTTTCTCGAAAATTGAATCAAAGAAAGCCTTAACTGAATTGAATATGTTGTTGTCTTCGCCAACGAATGACTTGAAGATGCTGATGATAGCCTCATAAAGCTTTGTGAAGAATTCCATGACTTAAACTCCCTTCCGTAATATTATTTTGTTTGCGGCGATTTATGTAACTCCGCTTATTATCAGCCGAGACTTGCGAAAAGTTTGTCAAAAGCGGCCTTAATCTTTGCGAAAATGTCGCCCTTTTCTGTTCCTTCGGGGTCGGTCTCCTTGCTGAAAATGCCCATAATTGCATCATAAAGAGCTTTGATGAAATCAAGCATTGTATTGGTCTCCTTTCTTAGTGGTCTGTAACAATATAAACATAAGAGAGGGAAAATGTCAACTAAAAATTACGTTTGTTAACAAATCGTTAATTAGAATGATATAAAAAGTCCCGAATCAGACAGATTCGGGACTTTGACTGTTTTACTTTGTGCGGGGACCGTTGAAGCCTTTTTCCTGCTGGAACTTGTCGATTTTGTCGATAACTCCGAGTATAACCTCAAAGCCCTTTCCGACTGTGTCAACTGTGAAACGCTCCGGTGTATCACGGAAGGTGTGATAGTAATAAGTGAGAACAGGATTCTGAGCGGCAAAGGTAACCGACTTGATACCGGCTTTGGTCATCGGTGTCGAGTCACAGCCGCCGACCGGGTTGTGGATACAGCCGCCGGTCTTGCTCTCAATCCTCAGCTCCTTGAACGTATCCTTGAACATCTGCTCCAGATCTTTGTCAAATCTTGTCATCTGCCAGTCGTCCTTGATAACGACCTCGAAGTAATCATCGTCGGCAACGGAGTCAATGTTGATGTTCCATGCGTTCTTGAGAATATCCTCGCCCTTGTGCTCCTGAGTGAATGCCATTGAGCCGCGAAGACCTGCTTCCTCCGAGCCGCAGTTAAAGTCGATGATGCGGCAGTTCTTGGGCATCTTGTCGGGATTTTCTTTGAAATACTTTGTGACGGCGTATGCAAGACCTATGCCTGTTGCGTTATCCATTGCGCCGGGGGAGGCATTGTTCTCATCGGGGTCGCACCACATGATGAGGAAGCCGCAACCGACTGCAAGAATAAGCGGAATGAAATAAAGTGCGTGTCTGAAATCAACAAAGAAAGCGTTGAATGCGGGGCTCTTTGACCATGCGAATAATCCGCTGTAAGCCAGAGTCATGAAAATCGAAATTGCCGTGTGAGCAAAGAAGCATACCGCACCGAAGCCGACCTTGATATAGGTGATGATTATTCCCTTGAGGGGGTTACCCTTGCGGGCGTAGTTCATCTCGGAGTGCTTCCAGTTCCATGAGGTATCCGTGTGAGCGGAAAGGATTATTGTGTAATCATATTTTCCGTCGGCGGGGAGAAGCTCGCCGTATGTATTCTGTGACTTTTTCTGTTTGAAAAATCTGTCGAACCATCTCTTATAGAAAAAGACGGAGAAGATGAGCCATATCCACGTGCATACGCATATAATAGCCATGAGAGCCCAGACGGGGCGTATCGAGAGAGCGAGATAAGTCAGTGCGCTGAGCACTATTCCTATCCAGCCTGCATAGGGAATGCCGCCGATTGAAGCTCTCGGCGAAACCGCAAACGGCTCAACCTTCGGCTTGATACCGATGCTTTCAAGCTTTTCACCCATGTACTTGTGAAATTTTCTTTCGTTGTCTCCGCCGGGAAGACGGGGACCGATTTCATTTGCCGCATGCGTGACAATGCCGTAAGCTTCTTCGGCATACGGTCTGAATTGTTCGTTCATATTAACTCCTCCTAAAGACAAAAAGTGATTAGAACAATTTTATGACAAATATCCGCACAAATCAAGCAATAAGATATGTATTTCAAAATTTTTAAAAATTTGTTCTTAATTTATTTCTGCATAAGAAAAATAAGTTACAGGCAGGAGAATAACGCTTTGCCGAAGAAAAATTTTTTACGCGAGTTGTTTTTAATTATTTGTTAATTGTTGACATTTTCGTTTATTGTGATAAAATAATTTAGTAACAAAAGTCGGAAAAGAGGCATAAATTATGGCAAATGCTAGCAAATTTTTAAAGGATTACGGCGATATTTCTTTCACCGAAAAGCCGTTTTGTGATGCGGATAATATTGCACTTTGTCAGATGTTCTACACGCAGCTTGAAAAGGTTGCGCCTAACGGCTTTGACGATGAGCCGATGGCATTTGACGAGGTGTGCAGAAGAATGTACGCCTACAACGGCTATAAGCACAAGGCAGTAGGTCTTGTACTTCCGAAGAAGATAAGCGTATTTCTTATGCAGATGGCAAATTGCAGAAGATATGCGGAAATGAAGGTTGTCGCCTGCACGGAGACCTTCGGAAAATCACCGGCTGTGCAGTTCGGTGCGGTAACTCTCATTCTCCCCGACGGGAAAAAGGTTGTTGTCTTTCGCGGCACAGACGATACGCTCATCGGCTGGAAAGAGGATATCGACCTCTACACAAAGAAGGGTGTGCCCTCACACAAGCTTGCCGTTGATTATCTCAACAACGTCGGCAAAATATTCGACGGTGATATTATTGTATGCGGTCATTCAAAGGGCGGCAATGTTGCGCTTTACGGCGCACTGTTCTGTGACAAGGAAGTCAGAGACAGAATACAGTGCTTATATAACAACGACGGTCCGGGCTTCCACAACTTTGATTTTGTCAGCTCTCAGCAGTACCGTGATATGTTGCCGAAATACAGACATTTCGTGCCCGACTGCTCGCTCGTCGGTATGCTCCTTGCTCATGATGACGACTATACTCCCGTCAAGAGCAGCAGACTTCTCGGGCCGTTACAGCATGACCTCCTGACTTGGCAGATAAAAGGCGACACCGTTATACCCAAGGACGATTTGAGATTTCTTGCAAAGGTGGTTGACGTTCTTCTCCTCAATGTTATCTTCAATTCAACCGAAGAAGAAGCAAAAACGCTTGACGAGGTTGCCGATATAATAATTGAAGCTACGGGCGCAAGAGGACTTCTCGACTTCGCAAAGAATATTGTTTCGTCTGTCAAGGGCGCAAAGAATGCATGGTCCGGCATTGACGAAGATACCAAAAATCTCATGAAAGAAATGTTCAGCAACACTCCGGAGCTTCTCAAGGAGGCTATCGAAACGGTCAGAAACGAGGCTTTCCCCGCAGTGGCGGAAAAGGTCAAGGGGCTTGCAAAGGCAATAGTCTGATACATAAAGAAAAATATAATGACGCCGAAGACGAGTTCACGGCGTCATTTGTTTTTTCCTTTTGAAAAGAGGGTTATCAGCCCCATTATTACAACAAAGCCTCCGAAGATTTTTCCGAGCAGGGCTGACTGTATTCCGGCGAATATGAATGAGCCGAGAAGCACACCGAAAACCCCGCCGAGGATTAAAAAAACGGCTGTTCTCAGTCTGACAAATCCGTTTTTCAGATTGCAGAGAACGGATATAACTGCGCACGGAATAAAAAAGATGAGATTAATGCCCTGTGCTTCTTTCTGCGGCATTGAGAGGAATAAAGTGAGATATATTATCAGCACACTTCCGCCGCCGAAGCCCATTGAGCCTAAGATTCCGGAGAGAAGTGCCGCAATGCATACGCTGTCTGTCATTTGATAATCAGCCTCACTCCCGCCCATATCATAAAAACGGCGAACAGCTTTTTCAGCGGCTTATCGGGGATTTTTTTCAGAAGAAACGAGCCGATGAGAGCACCGCATATACCCGGCAGAATAAACGGCAGAGCTTTGGAAAAATTAATATTGCCGTTATAAAAATATATCGCACTCGTCACCGCCGTCAAAGGCAGAATGACAGAGACGGCAGTCGCCTGAGCCTCTTTCTGCGTCAGTCCCATGTGCGTCATGGCGGGCACGGCTATCATTCCGCCGCCGGCACCGAAAAGAGCGTTGATTATGCCGACAAAAAATCCGCAGACTGTTAATTTCAGTTTTTTCATTGGCTTCACCGTTAGTATTTTGCTCGTTAAAGCTTAATCTATACCTATTGAAAACGGGGCAAAATTCGCCTTAAACAAATTTTCCGCAAAAGCGCAAAAAAATTAAAAAAAGTGTTGACAAAATAATTTTATTAGTGTATATTAGTCAAGTCGCATACAGCGGCACGTTTGGGAGCATAGCTCAGCTGGGAGAGCACTTGCCTTACAAGCAAGGGGTCACAGGTTCGAGCCCTGTTGTTCCCACCACATGGCCCGGTAGTTCAGTTGGTTTAGAACGCCAGCCTGTCACGCTGGAGGTCGTCGGTTCGAGCCCGATCCGGGTCGCCAAAAAGGGCGGATAGCTTCGGTTATCCGCTAAAATATGCCTCTGTAGCTCAGTTGGTAGAGCAGGGGACTGAAAATCCCCGTGTCGTTGGTTCGATTCCGACCGGAGGCACCATATTTGCGGATGTAGCTCATCTGGTAGAGCGCCACCTTGCCAAGGTGGAGGTAGCGGGTTCGAGCCCCGTCATCCGCTCCATGTAAAAAGCAAGTCGAAAGACTTGCTTTTTTAGTGCCATCCGTTCAGACGAACGGAATTTTTTATACCCTCCGGTGTATGCAATGATTTAATCTTGACAAAACTAAGAAAACAGAATATACTGATACATATTGATACTAATTAGTATCGGGAGGTTAATATGGATATTAATAAATTCAATCAGATATTCAACGACAAATATGCACATTCGCTTAAAAAGCTCAAGTATAAGTATTCAGACGACTTCGATGAATATATGAGCGTTTTGAATGACCTGTATTACAAAAAGCTTCCTATATGTGACTTTTCCGGCAAAAACATTGTGTTCATTCCGAGCTGTTGTAAAGTCAATGTGTCCGCTTTCAAAACTCTCATTTCGGCTCAGGAGAGGGCATACGGTGAAAAAGCGGTCGAGGACGAAATCATCTCAACGGCAAAAATCGAAAGCATTGATTACAGCCGTGAAAGTGTCAGAAATATCCTTAAAGGGTATGCGCCGAAAGACGAGATTGAGAAGCGTATTCTCGGTATGAAAAACGGATTTGAGTTTATTGCCGACAGGAATAATATCATCAATAAAGAAAATATCGGCAAGCTTTATGCGATGTCTGTCGGCGACTATCTTGATGAAGAGTTACAGCTTAAAAATGGCTGTTTCTATCGTCACGATGACGTATTTGTGGTGGGAGCAAAGGTTGAGCATACCGGAATGAATCACTCAAAAATAACCGGAGCGATGGATAAACTGATTGCATTCATCAATGCAAAAGACGATATTGATGAACTTGCAAAAGCGGCAATGATTCATTTCTATATAGGATACATCCACCCATACTTTGACGGAAACGGACGTATGGCTCGTCTGATGCACTTGTGGTATCTTGTTCAGAAAGGATATGGAACGACACTTTTTATTCCGTTTTCAAGCTACATTTCTAAGTCAGTCAAGAATTATTATGACGCATACACCGTGACGGAAGAAAACAAAAAAGAAAGCGGAGTAATTGATGTCACTGCGTTTGTTAAATATTTCAGTGAATACGTGTACGATAAGCTCAGCGAATATGAGGTCTCTGCTGATGTGTTCGGGAAGTACAGGCTGGAAGTTGCAAACGGTACTTTCACAGAGAAAGAAACACAGCTCTGGCAGTTTGTCGTCTCACGGTACGGCGCAGAAAGCTTCTCGACGAAACAGCTTGAAAAGGACTTTTCAGATGCGGCGTATGCGACAATAAGAAGCTTTGTTCTGAAGTTTGAAAAGCTCGGTTTTCTGACGTCAACCCATTACGGCAACAGGGTAAAGTATAAAATTACACAGGGGAAATAATTACTGTTCGTATCTGATAAAACAAAATAATAATTTTACCGTCTGTGTTTTGCACAGATTGCACATTTTCCATACGCTTTTTCATTTTCCCCGTGAGCGGCTAATATTATTAAAAAAGGCTCGCAAATTAATCCGATATATTAAGAAATAGTAAAGAAGATAATACATTTTTATTCATTCATTGACATTTTCAGACGCATAATATATACTCACTTGTCGGAGGTTGAGAGAAATGAAATTTAAAGCGCATATTAAGTCGCAGTTTGAAAGAGCAAAATCTGAGCTTCGTCTGCCGGAATATATAGCGTGGTGGATTATGCGTGTCATGATGCTTGTTGCGTTTTTCGGCACTTTGTTTTCCGACAGAGATTATATGGTCTGGGTAATGATTGGGGCAAATTTCATCGTTACGTTCATTGTTCCGATTCTGTCTTTTATTTTCCCGAAAAGCTTATTTTTAGGGCGCATACCTTTCAGAGTGCAGACCTGTCTCGATGTTTTTGTTATTGCCGGCTCGTTCTTCGGGCATTATATTGAGCTTTACCGCTATGAAGGGGTTTATGACAAGGCACTTCATGTTGTCTCGGGTTTCCTGACGGTGTTTATAGGCTATGAGCTTATGAAAGCACTTCTGCCAGGGAAGAAAGTCCCGAAGAAGTGGGGAGCTTTCGGAGCCTTTTCGTTTTCCTATGTTGTTATGGTGCTCTGGGAAATGTTTGAGTTTGTTTCGGACTATATTCTCGGCAACGCCAACAATCAGGGATATATGCAGGGCTTCTGCAACAATGTATATACGGACGGATATTTCTTTTTCGTTCTTTTCGGCAGAGGAAATGCCGGAGCCGAGCAGCTTCCGGTTCTTGACACAATGATTGACCTTGCCGCCGCCGTTGTCGGCTCAGTTCTCGCCCTTGCGGTATTCGTTATATCGGCGAAAATCAAAAAGAAGAAAACCGAAACGGTTAAGGAAGAAATTACAGTATAAAATCAGCACTGCGCTGTGCGACTTGCGTTTGTGAAGCCGCCCCGCAGTGCTTTTTCTCCGAGCCACGCTACTCGGAGAATTTGTCTCTTAAATCGCCGAGAACCTTTTTTTCGATTCTCGACACGTATGACCTTGAAATTCCGAGCATTGCGGCGATTTCTTTCTGTGTCATGATTTCCGTATTGTAGAGCCCGTAACGCCGCACGATAATTTCTTTTTCCCTCTCGTCCCCGATTTCCTCAATAAAGCGATAGAGCTTTTCTTTTTTAAGTATGCGGTCAATGTCATCGGTCAGATTATCCTCCGAGCAGATAATATCCATGAGTGTCAGAGGGTTGCCGCTTTTGTCGGTCTCAATCGGTTCATCTATCGAAATGACGTTTGCGTTTTTCTTCATTGAGCGAAAGTGCATGAGTATTTCGTTTTCAATACATCTTGCTGCATAGGTGGCAAGGCGTGCACCGTTTTCGCAGTTAAAGGAATTGACCGCCTTGATAAGCCCTATCGTACCTATCGAAATCAAATCCTCCTGGTCGGAATAGTTTGAATAATACTTTTTGATGACATGGGCGACAAGCCTGAGATTGTGCTCAATGAGCTTGTTTTTTGCCTCTGCGTCACCGTCCTTCATGCGCTTTAAAAGCTCGCTTTCCTCCTTCGGCGTGAGCGCACGGGGGAACGAGCCCGTAAAATTAAGATGAAGCGCAAAATGAAGAATGTTTGATAAAAAGCCTATTATTGTTTCAAGCATAAAATATCACCCCGTAAATTAGATGAAAAAATTTACGGGGTAATGATATTTTTGCTGTTTTTTTCTGACTGTATCTTTGAATATCGGTTTCTCACGTGCGAATATTTCTGCGGAAAATTATAAATATCGCTTTATTACTATCTGCGGTCTGTCCTTGCGGCTTTTTCCCGTCTGCTCGCTCAAAACCGCCTTGCCCTTGCCGCGAAGAACGATTTTTGCTCCGACGGGCACACGGTAATCGGCTTTTTCCGTGAGAATATCGTTGACAAACACCTTACCGGCGGATATTTCGGCGGCGGCATTTTTCCTTGAGAGCGAAAAAGCCGCACTGACAATGTTGTCAAGCCGCAGAGAAGCGTCGGTCACAAAGCTGTCCTTCGTGTCGGGAGTTTTTGCGCTGATAAATGAAAAATCCGAACTGCTTGTTTTGACCGTAGCCCTGCCGATGCGTGACAGCTCATTTTTGAGATATTGCCCGATTTCGTCAAATGCAACAACGTATGCGCCGTTTTCGTCGGTGACAATATCTCCGATGCTCTCACGTGTTATGCCCGTGTTCATTATTGCGCCGAGATAGTCACGGTGTGAGAGTGATGAAAATCTGTCCTTGTCGATTCTTATAACGCAGAGCGGAATTTCCTGCGCATACGCCTCAAATTCGTCCTCTGGCGTAATGCCGTATGAAGCGGGGACGAACACGCCGATTTTTCTCTCCGCCTGAGCATATCCGCCGAAAAGGAACTGCAAAACGCCGCAGTCACGGGACATGGACGAAAAAACACTCTGTCCGTTAAGGTCGAGAAATTTCGTAAAGGTGATAATACCCTTGTCACGGCAGACTCTCTGTCTGTCATATAAGGTATTGAGAAAAAGCTTGTCTGAATCCATAATTTTGAAGCATTGCCTCCGGAAGAAATGAAATTTCGGCGGAGCTCACATCTCTTACCACTGTTGCGATGATGAGTCCGACGAGAACGGCAAACGCAATCGCTATGGCGATAAGCAGTATCTTTTTCTTTTTATCAATCGAAATGCTCTTCCTGCGGCTGTCGTCATAAGCGTAGGTCTTTATTCCCTCAACAACGGGTACGGGCTTCTCCGGCTTTTCGGCTGTCTTTTTTGCCATATCCACATTTTCTTCGGCATAAATCTCCTCCTGCTTGTTGAGAACATAGAGAAGATCGCTCTTCATCTGAGACGGAGACTCATATCTCGCCTCCGGCGAAAAAGCGCAGGCTTTTGCTATTATTTTGCGAATGGCGATGCTTCCGTTTTCCGGCTCGGGGAAAACAAAGTTTGAGCATCTTTTATGCACCGCCGTATTTATATCGTTAATGCCGACCGGTTTGTTACCTGCCTGTATGAACGGCAGACGGTTTGAGTTGAGAAGTGAATACATTATGAGTCCGAGAGAATAGGTGTCGCAGGTGAGGTTGATTTCTCCCGTTTTTACTGTTTCCGGTGCAGAGTATTCCTGCGTCTTTCGCATTGCGACATTCATATTCACCGGCTCATAATTGCCGAAATTTCCGAAATCGCCGAGCTTACAGCGTTTGGGTGTAATGAAAATATTGTCGGGCTTGAGATTTGAATAAACATATTTCATTTCACGGCACTTCTCAAGGCACGTGCATATATTTATCGAAAGGCGCAGTATTTCGTCCTCCGTGAGAAAGGTCTGTTCCATAACGTCGGAAAGGCTCATAAGCCACTCCATTCTTATCTGGAGAGTCAGAGTTTTAAAATCGTCTGAATTTGAAAATGAAAAGTCCTCATAAGAGACGAAATATCTGCCTCTGTCTCTTGTTTGTAAGAATTTAATGGAATCTCCAATCTCTTTTCTGACTTCTTTGAGACATATTTCCTGAGTTTTTTTCGGGAATGCATCGGGTGCATTATTGCACTGGACGGGTATTTTCATTATCTTATAGGCACATTTTGAAGTGCCCGGATTTTCAATTTCATACACCTTGCCGTGTGTGCCCGTGCCGATAGGCTTTTTGATTTTCCATTCCCCGAATACCGTTGCAGTCTGCATTTCAAATTCCTTCTTTCTTTTCACGTTATATATGTAAATGAGTTAAAATCCGCTGTTTAAGTCAGTATAACATATTAATTGCAAAAAAAGAATAGAAATTGTAATAAATTTTCATCTGTTTGAGAGGGCGAATATATTGACTTGACGGGGAAAAAATATTAGAATAAAAGCAGATGAAAGAAAGGAAACTCAGCCATGCAGGAAAACGAATTTGATTTTGACATAATAACCGTCACCGATGACGACGGAGTTGAGCATCAGTTTGAGGAAATCGACAGAATAGAAACAGACGAGGCAAAATATGTTGCGCTTCTTCCGGTGCTTGAAAGCGCAGAGGAAATTCTCGATGATGACGGCGACGTTATGGTGCTCAAGGTTATCGAAAACGAGGACGGTGACACTTACCTTGTCCAGATTGACGATGAAGATGAATTTGCCGAAATAAGAGACATTTTTCAGGACAGAATCAACGAGATGTTTGAATACGACGAGGACGGCGATTCGGACGAATAAGACGGAGTATGCGTCAATGCGGGCGCATACATAAAAAACAACCTGCGGTGTTTGACAGTGCGGCGCACTATAACCTAACAACTTTTTAAAGGGAGAATAGGCTCAGCCGGCGGATTGCAGACCTCCCGCCTTGTGCGGACGAAGGGAGCGTGAAAACGGAGGCATTCACCCACCTGCGTAATGCAGATTATACAAGCCGTGCATCGGCACTGCGGGTACATAGGAAACGATTTGAGCGGTTTCACCGGGGAGATTTATCCCTTGATGAAGCGGCTCTTTTGCCTTGCTCGTTTTTGTAAAAAATATCAAAGTATAAAAAAATTTCCGACGACCACAATATTAACGAAGTAATTTTTCGGAGGAAATTTCTATGATTAAGGGTGTTAATCACCAGGTCGTTGAGGTGAACGACACTGCGTGTGAATATTTTGAGAGAATAATATTTTTCGTCAAGCCGGAATACTCCTTTGTCAGCGAGGGGAAAATCCGTGAAAAGGCGGGAAAAATCGCCGGTGCGGCAACTCTTCCGCCAAAGAGCAGGGTGGGGAAAAGAGAGCTTTTCGCCGATTTTGCGAAAATCACCGCCGCACTTTTAGCCGGTGCGGGAATAACGGCTCTGATATTTATGCTCAGATAATCAGACACAGATTTTAAATCAGACAGAAAAAAACGTTTAACCTGCTTTAAGGATAAACGGTTTTTTAACGCTGATATCTGTATTTGCCCGACAAACTGTGACTGTCAATGCAAGCATGATATACCTCGCTTTGCTCGGCATGATATATTTGCTATGGCAAATATTATGATATCAGTTCCCCTCATACGCCGCAGGCGGATATCATACCGAAGATATATCACCCGTTCCGCAAGGAACGGATATCATTGTAAAAACCTCTTTTGACAGGTGGACAAAATAGGTTTTTACATGTCTAAAAGCGACCAAACGTCGTATTTTTTGGGGTAAGAAATCACACAAGTCGTTTTTCGCTTAACGCGACAAATTGAAGTTTTTTCAGGCGTTATAGTACATATCGTAAACAACGTACCCGCCTTTATCTTTGAGCGAGCCGGGGTACGTTTCCATGCACATCTGACACCTCGGCTCGGTCATGGGGTACCCACTGACGGGGAAAATGCCATATTCGGAGGAGGTCACAAAACCGACGGTATTGTAAAAGCGGAAATTCCCCTCCACCATAATGCCCGCAAAACCCATTTCTTTCACTTTTTCAATGCCGAGCTTTATCATCGCCGAGCCGATGCCCTGACGCAGATGAGCGGCGTGGACGGATACGGGTGCCAGCATTACGATATCGGTATCTTTCGCTCC
>JAZUDT010000026.1:0-53376 GCA_045639785.1 Acutalibacteraceae bacterium
TGGACAATATCTCTTCTTCTGTGGTATACTTTTCATAGTGATTGAGTCCTTTCTGTAAGATTTGGTTGTGGTAAACTTTATTCTATCAGAACTCAATCACTTTTTCTATACCTTTTGTCGCACATCTATTGTAAAGCTACAGTATATATCCTCATACATGATAAAAATACTTGAATTTGTCACATTGTTTTGATATAATAACCTGATATAAGGAGGGGAGAATATGTCTAAGTTAATCGACAACAGAACGTCGCCAAACGGCGAGCCTGTTTTTTCGACCTTTCTTCACTCCAAGGGCAAGGCTATGGGCATACCCATATCAGGCACATTTGAGCTTACGCCACGCTGTAATTTTAACTGCAAAATGTGCTATATTCATTCTCCCGACTTTGTCCCCGAGAATGAAATCAGTGCCGAAAAATGGATAGCACTCGGTGAAAAAGCCCGTGATGCAGGTGTTGTTTTTCTTCTTCTGACGGGTGGCGAGCCGCTTATAAGAAAAGATTTTCCTTACATATACAAAGAGCTCAACAAGCTCGGATTTATTATGTCGGTCAACACAAACGCCTCTCTCATAGACGATGAATTAATCGGGCTTTTCCGTGAATACACTCCGCACAGAATGAACATTTCGCTTTACGGCGCAAGTGAAGAAACATATAAATCACTTTGCGGCACCGAAAAATTCAAAACCGTAGTTGAGAATATCGAAAAGCTGAAAAATGCCGGAGTTCAGATTAAGCTCAACTGCAGTGTCACACCGTATAACTGCGGCGATATGGAGGAGATTTACGCTCTGTCGGAAAAGCTCGGAATTAATATCAAAATGGCGACCTATATGTATCCGCCACTCAGAAGCGGTTTCGGCAGTGCGGGCGTCAACAGCGGCAGATTTTCCGCCTGCGAGGGCGCATTTTACAAGGTGAAATACGATATTCTCAGGCACTCAAAGCAGGAATTTTTAAGACGTGCCGAAGAAGCAAAAAACGGTATTTTACTGCGTGAGAGTGACTGCATAGAAGAAAATGACGAGGGCGACGGAATAAACTGCCGTGCGGGAATAACGACCTTCTGGGTTGACTGGCGTGGCAATATGAGCCCGTGCGGAATGTTGCCCGCCGGTGAATATAACGTATTTGAAAAGGAATTTTCCGACTGCTGGCAGGGCGTCAGAGAGCAGGCAAAAGCGATAAGGCTTCCGCACGAGTGCCGCTCGTGTAAGTATAAAAATATCTGCACGGTATGCGCCGCCGCCTGTCTGTGCGAAACAGGCGCATACGGCAAAAAGCCGGAGTATGTCTGCGAATACATCGGCAAATTCGCCGAAATAATGCAAAACGAAGCCGAAAGATTAAAAGGTGAGTAAAATGGAAATAAAGAAAAAAGTCGTCTTGCGAAATGTTGCAGGTGAGACAATGCTGATACCCGTCGGCGATACAACGGGCGAATACAACGGTCTGTTTTCCCTTTCTCCGACAGCCGCCACCGCATTCATCTGCCTTCAAAGCGGCGGAGACGAGAGCGACGCAGTGAAAGCCGTGCTCGACGAATATGACATTGACGAAGAAACAGCAAAAAAAGACGTAAACGAATTTCTGACCTCACTTCGTGAGTTCGGGATAGTGTGAAGATGTGAGGTGTTTTGAATGAAAAAGCTGATGCTGTTGGGTGGAACACGATATGCGCTACCTGTCATTAAGGCGGCGCACGATATTGGTTTATATGTAATTACTTGTGATTATCTGCCGAACAATATTGCACATAAATATTCTGATGAATATTGCAATGTGAGCATTATTGATAAGGAGGCAACGCTTGAAGAAGCAAAACGTCTTGAAATAGACGGCATTATTTCTTTCGCCTGTGATCCGGGCGTTGTAACTGCGGCTTATGTCGCTGAAAAAATGGGACTTCCATCCGTTGGCTCTTATGAAGCGGTTTCTATTTTGCAGAATAAAGGCAAATTCAGAAAATTCCTTGCAGAAAACGGGTTTAATGTTCCGACAGCAAAGGGCTACACTTCAATAGATGATGCGATTAAAGATATAGATATGTTTCATTGGCCGGTTATTGTTAAGCCTACAGACAGTGCCGGCTCTAAAGGTGTTAGCAGAGTTGATAATCCTGCAGATTTAAAAAAGAGTATTGAATATGCGTTATCTTATTCTCATAGCGACGAGTTTATTGTTGAGGATTTCATTCAACAGCGTGGATTTTCATCAGATACCGATAGCTTCTCTGTAGACGGGGAATTGAAATTTGTTTCTTTTAATACTCAGCAATTTGATTCAAATGCAGAAAATCCGTACACTCCTGCGGCATACAGTTGGCCGTCTTCATTAACAGAAGAACATCAAAAAGAGCTTACTTCTGAAATTCAGAGATTGATTACGTTATTGAATTTGAAAACATCAGTTTATAATATTGAAACTCGTGAAGGAACTGACGGAAAAGCTTATATTATGGAGTGCTCACCTCGCGGTGGAGGAAACAGGCTCTCAGAATGTCTGGAATATGCTACAGGTGTCAAGCTTATTGAAAATGCAGTTCGTGCCGCTGTCGGAATGCCTGTTATCGGAGTGGAACAGAAGCCATATAATGGTTTCTGGGCAGAAGTGGTTTTGCATAGTGACAAGGCTGGAGTATTTGATAGTTTATGGATTTCCGATGAAATAAAAAATAATGTGTTTGAGGTGGATCTATGGATTAAATCCGGGGCAAACGTGGGTGCCTTCAGTGCTGCCAATGAAGCAATCGGAATTTTGATACTGAAGTTTGAAAATGAGGCAGGATTGCAACAGATTATGAATGCGATTAGTACGTATGTAAAGGTTATAGTTAAATGAAAGAAGTCGGCGGTTTCATTGTCTTGAAAGGTTTTTTTTGAATAAAGATAAGGGGAGAGAGTTTCGTAGTGGGTAAATACGACGGTAAAAAACTGCTTATATTAGGAAACAATGCGGGCTCGGCAGAAATTCTTGAATATGCAAAACAAAACGGAGCCTATATAGTTGTTTCTGATTATATACCGTATGAAGAATCAAAACTTAAAAAGGAGGCAGATGAGCATCTGTCAGTAAGTACGGCAGAAACAGAAGAACTGGCCGATTATATTAAAACAAATAATATTAACGGCGTAATAGCCGGAATAAGTGAATTTAATTTGAATCAGGCTATGTTGCTGTCTGATATGTGTAGTTTGCCCTACTATTGCACAAAAGAACAGTGGGATTTAGTTAATAATAAGAAAAATTTTCGTAAGTTATGCGAAAAATTCTATGTTCCTTGTCCTAAAACATATTTTAAAGATACTGCTGAGTTTCCGTGTGTGCTTAAACCGGTTGATTCATGCGCCTCACAGGGAGTCTTTATATGCCGTGACAGACGTGAATTGGAGCAACGCATACCACAGGCTGTTTCGTTTTCTTCTTCAGAAGAGATTATTATTGAAGAATTTGCTGAGGGTGTAGAATTTTCGGCTCATTATACAATTTCAAACGGAAAAGCAACATTATCCAGTATTGATAACAGATATCCTGTTAAAGTGCATGAAGGGGAAGTTACTTCAATACCGATTGCCAGAATTTATCCGTGCTCTTTTATTGACAGCTATTTGAAACAAGTAAATCAACCTATGCTTAGATTTTGCGAGGGCATAGGTTTGACCGATTCATTACTTTTTATTCAAGGGATATACAATACGAGTAAAGATACTTTCTATATATTTGAGGCAGGTTTGCGCAGTGCGGCAGAGACACCGTTTAGATTTATATCTTTAGTTAATGGTACTAATCCTATAGAGGTTATTATCGATCACAACCTTTTGGGACATACCGATTATGATTTATCAAAAGAAAATCCTTTTATAAACAACAAATGCTGTGGCGTTATTTCTTTTGTTGCTAAAAGCGGAACAGTAGAAAAAATCAAAGGCTTAGAGGATACGGTCAGACAGTTATCGAGTATTGTAAGATACGAACTTCGGTATTTTGAGGGTGATAAAATTCCTGATACAGATACTTTACGACAAATTATTATGAGATTTGTAATGATTTGCGACAGCAGAGAAGATATGATAAATGATATTGAATATTTAAATAAGCATATCGATGTGTTTGATAATAGCGGAAAATCGCTTCTGATAAAAATGGATCCTGAAAGGATAAGAGGATTGATATGAGAGTTTTGATTACCGGTGCCAATGGGCTGATTGCCTCAGAGATTATAGATAAGATTTTGAAGACAAGTAACTGGGAACTTTTATTGGTATCGACGAACGTACAAAAGCTTATCGACAGATATAATAATGAGCGAATAAGGTGCTGTCTATTATCGGAATTAGAAGAAGCCCGGAATAAATACGGGGATGTTGATGTTATTATTCATACTGCGTTTTCGCGTAGCGCAGATGCGGCACAAATAGCTTCCTCGTTGGAGTATGGAGAGAGAGTTTTGCGGATTGCAAAAAAAATGTCAGTAAAGGCATACATAAATGTTTCGTCTCAAGGTGTTTATGGCGGTGTTGAAAACTCGCCTTGGAGCGAGCAAAGTAAAGTTGCACCGGATTCATTATATGCTATGGCGAAGTACTCAACCGAAAAAATGACAAAGCTTGCCTTACAAGGAACAGATATTAACTGGACCAATATTCGGTTGTCATCGGTTTGTGAAAATGCACGTTTTGTTGGTGTATTTGTAAAAAATATGATAGCCGGTATTCCGATTAAAATTATAGGCGGAAAGCAGATGCTTTCTTTTATTGATGTTCGTGATGCGGCAAATGCCCTGTATTTAGTTGCTGAAATGGGCAAAAGAGAGAAATACAAAGAAGTATATAACCTTGGCACTGGAATTCAAACGTCAATTGTTGAAATTGCAAATCTTGTAAATAAAATAGGACATGAAGAGTATTCTTTGCCGCTGACAACTATAAGCACTGAATCAAAAGATATTCATTTGAACGTCTGTATGAATAATGAATTGTTTAAGACGGATTTTAACTGGAAGCCTTTATATGATTTGACTGATATGATTCGATACTTGTTTGAGTTTAACATGATAGGCTGATTTTATTCAAACTCAAGATAACGACATTAAGATATTTATTAAAATGGAGAGCAGATTTTTGTAAGGCAAAAATGCATATTAAACACATAAAGAATATCATCAAAGAATTTAATTAACGGATTTCATTACATCCCCCGCAGGCAGTTGCATGTGTGCAACTGCCTGCGTTTTCGCTTTCCCCAATTTTCTTCCTTTTTCATACAAATTCCAATATTCAGTTGCATTTTCTATTATAATGTATTATAATAACCATAATATGGTTTAGTATAAGCAGTAATGCGGATTTTTTCGGAGGAAGCCTATGTACGATATTCACTGTCACATCATTTTCGGCGTCGATGACGGCTCGGACAGCATAGAAGAATCAATAAAAATGGCTAAAATTGCGTATGAGAGCGGCGTCTCGGCGATTGTCGCCACACCGCACTGCAATATCCCCGATTCATACTCAAATTATTGGGGAAGAGAGCTGTTCGGAAGAGTTACCGCCCTGAGACGGGCTCTCGACGAAAATAATGTCCCCGTCAAGATTTATTGCGGTCAGGAGATTTACTGCACAAGCAGAACGCATGAGTTGCTTTCTGCGGGAAAGCTCATAACAATTAACGGCTCTAAGTATGCGCTGGTTGAGTTTGATTTTCACGAATATTCCTCCTCGGTCTATGAAAAGCTTTCAAAAATAATCGCAGAGGGATACGTTCCCGTGATTGCCCACCCCGAAAGGTATTCCTTCGTGTCGGAGGAGGATGATGCGGCAATGAGGCTCAAGAGCATGGGCTGTCTGCTTCAGGTGAACAAGGGCAGTCTTTCGGGCTTCTTCGGCAGAGACGCACAGCGTATCGCATACCGTATGCTTGATAAAAGAATTGCCGACTTTGTTGCAAGTGACGCACATTCGCCTTTCATGAGAACTACCGAAATGGAAAACGCTTTCGAGGCTGTCTGCGAGAACTTTTCAATGGATTATGCAGATTTGCTCTTTGACGAAAACCCGAGAAGGGCTATTGAAAATAAAACTGTCTTTGCTTACTGATACGGAGGAAGAAAGATATGATGAAATTATTGAGAACCGTCGTTCTCGTTATATTTGCGGCGGTGTCTGTCATTTTTGTTGAGTATTATCTTAAAAATGTCAGAACAGAGGATAAAACCTACCCCGTTATTACGGTTGACAGTGAGCTTATTGAGGTCAGGCCGGACGTCAAAGACGAAGTACTGCTTAAGGGAGTTACCGCATACGACGAAAAGGACGGCGATTTGACAGATAAAATAATCGTCGAGTCAATATCAAAGTTTATCGAGCCGGGCGTGTGCAAAATCAGCTATGCCGTGTGCGACAACGATAATCACGTTGCGAGCGTGACAAGAAAAATCAAGTATAAAAAATACCGTTCTCCGAGATTTACGCTCTTTGAGCCGCTTATCTTCGGGGTGGGCGAGAGAGTCAACCTTTCCGCCATTGTCGGCGCAACGGATTCAATCGACGGCGATATTTCAAATAATGTTATTGTTACCTCCTCCGATTATAAGTCCGGTCAGGTCGGTATCTTTCACGTTGATATGAAAGCGTCGAACAGCAAGGGCGATATAGTTACGCTCAGAGCACCTATGGTGGTCGAAGAAAAAGTGCCGTCGGCACCGGTGATAGAGCTTGAAGACAATATTGTTTATACAAAGCTCAACAAAAAGCTGAATCTTGACAAATATGTCAGCGAGGTTCTCAATGCGGATGGAAATGTTATCAATAATCCGCAGATTAAAATCAAGTCCGAAATCAAGTATAACGAAGAGGGAGCATATTCCGTCTATTACAGTTGTACGGATTCACAGGGCAGAGTGGGCAGAACCTTACTTACTGTCGTAGTGGAGAGCTGAGATTATGGAAAATAAAAAGATTACCGAAAACGTATCAATTGAATTTCACAGCATTTTCAGAGATATAATCAGAAATATATGGGTTGTGGTATGCGCCGCACTGATAGGGCTTATGCTGCTTTTCATCGTACAGCATAAGGTATATACGCCGCAGTACACGAGCAAGGCGACGCTTGTCGTAAACTCCAAAATCGGCAATACCGCCGCAAGCACAAATATCACCGTTTCGTCGGAGATGGCAGGAGTTTTTACAAACATTTTTGTTCAGCCGTCGATGAAATCAAGAGCGGCGGAGTATGCGGGTGAAAACGGTTTTAATGCGTCCGTCAGCGCATCTGTTTTGTCGGACACGAATATTCTTGAGCTTTCGGTCACAAGCTCAAGCCCCGAAAGGTCATACCGTCTTTTGTGCGCTATACTTGCCGTTTATCCCGAAATTTCCGATAACATTTTCACTAATGCCGTTATTGATATTATAAAACTGCCTTCAATGGCGAAAAGCCCGTCAAACAGAATGGGTGACACCAAAAAGCTTATTATTTCTTACGGACTTGCGTTTGCGGTTTTTGTTATCATCGTGTTTCTTTCGATATTCAGAGACACCGTTAAAGATAAAAAAGCCTTTGAGAAAAAAATCGACGCAAAGCTTATCGGAGCAATTCCCCATGAGGAAAAAAGACGGGGCATACGTAAGGCACGAAAAGCCCTGCTCATTAACGAGAGCGTTTATGTCAGTCTCCGGTTTTCCGAGAGCTTCCATAAGATTTCCGCAAAGCTTGAATATTTCAACCACAGATACGGCGACAAGGTGTTTGCGATAACGAGCGTGGCTGAAAATGAGGGTAAATCAACCGTTGCCTCAAACGTGGCTATTTCCCTTGCAAGTAAAGGCTATAGGGTACTTCTTCTTGACTTCGACAGCAAAAAACCGGCTCTTTACAAGGTTTTTGAGACGGGTAAAAATGAAAATTCAGAGTTTTTTGATTTGCTTTCAGGTAAGACTTCACCCGAAGATTTTTCATTTCTCAGATTTAAAAAGACCTCTCTTTTCCTTGCGGTCAACACGAGATCATACGGCGGCTATCAGAAATATATAGATAACGGTACAGCCCGTAAAATTATTGATTCACTTAAGGAAAATGTCGATTACATAATAGTTGACACCGCACCTATTTCGGTTGACTCAAGTGTCACCAACCTTGTTAAAATCGTTGATAAAACACTTCTTGTTGTCAGAACCGACGTTGTTTATTCATCGTCGATAAATGACTCAATACTCACAATTAAAGAGGTCGGCGGCAATTTTGCCGGTTGTCTGCTCAATGATGTTTATTCCGAGTTCTCGTTTTTCGGTCAGAGCGGCTTTGACGAGAGCGGATATTACAGCAAGCGATACGGCAGATACGGCAAATACGGTAAATACGGCAGATACGGTAAGTACAACAAGTATAACCGGTACAGCAGATATAACAAATACATGACGCCTGATACAATTTATACCGATGACAGCAGCGACGAAAATATTGAAGCTCCTGAATTCGGCGGTAACGGGGGAGAATTATGAGCCAGAATGATGAAAATGTAAAAAATGAAAAAATTGCCGGTGACAAAAGCGACTTTTTTTCAAACATATATCTGAGCGACGTATGGAAAGGCTTTTTGAAATTCTGGTGGCTCTGTATTTTACTTGCCATTCTTGTCGGAAGTTATTTCTTCTATCAGAGCTATGTCCGCTTCGTGCCCGTCTATTCGGCATCTTCGACCTTTACCGTAACAACTCAGAATAACTCCATTTCGGACGGCGGCTTCACAAGCTATTCGTATTATTACGACACAACGACGGCTACACAGCTTTCAAAAACATTTCCGTATATTCTGACAAGTAATCTTCTTCAGAATGCAATATGCGAAGACCTGCAGATTTCTTATGTTCCCGCTTCGCTGAGCGCATCGTCTGTTTCGGGCTCAAATATGTTCACGATTACGGCGACGGGCGGCGACCCGGAAAAAACCTATTCCGTCCTTTTGTCGGCTATAAAGAATTATCCGTCCATAGCAAGATACATTGTCGGTAACGTCCAGCTCACATCAATAACCGAGCCTTATGTGCCGCAGACGCCGACAAACGTCTCGGAGTATAAAAAAGAAACGCTTACCGGTGCACTTATCGGCTTTGCCATAGGCATTTTGTGGATACTTCTTTATGCGTTTATACGCAAGACCATCAGAACAAAGAACGATATAAAGACCGAGCTTAAAACCGATGTTATAGGAACGCTTCCGCTCGTCACCTTCAAAAAGTACAAAAAGGCGGTAGACACTTCTGTTCTTCTGACGAACGACAGAGTGGGCGGCGGATTCCTCGAGTCAATGCGTGTTCTCAGAAATACCTTTGTCAACTCGATTGACGGCGAGGATAAAGTTATAATGGTTACGAGCACATCTCCCGGCGAGGGAAAGACGACGGCTGTGACAAATCTTGCAATATCTCTTTCGGATCTCGGCAAAAAGGTGCTCATAGTCGATTGCGACCTCAGAAATCCGAGTGTTGCGCCTCTTCTCGGTATTGAAAACAACAGTAATGATAAATCCGATAACGGTGATTTATACAAGGTCGAATTTCTTGAAAAATACGGAATTTCAATTATGACCTTTAACGAAAACGATAAGCGTTACTGGAATATCATGAGGAAGAATCTTATCGAAGGAATCATAGACTCCGTGAAAAACAGATATGATTATATCCTTATCGACACACCGCCCTGCGGTCTCGTTTCCGATGCGCTTGTTACCGCAAGCTTTGCCGACTGTGCGCTTTATGTCGTTCTTCAGGACACAGTAAGAGTTTCAAAGATAGTCGAAAGCGTCGAGAGCATAATGTCAACCGATGTGAAGTTTACGGGCTGTATTCTTAACGGGGCACAGTCAGGCTTCTCCGGCTACGGTGAAAGCTACGGTTACGGCTACGGCTATGCTTATAAAGCGTACGGAAGATACGGCTATGGCTACGGTTACGGCTACGGCTACGGTTACGGAGAAGACAAAAAGAAACATAAAAAGAAGAAAAAATAAATCCGGCGGGATAACAGTAGTGACGGATTAACTTTCGGAAGGTGTAAATATGAAAACAGAGGACAGATTGCATAAGCTTGAAAAAAAGAAGATGATAACGATTTGCCTTATCATCTATGATATTTTTGCCTGTTCGGTTTCTTATCTTGCGGCACTGTGGCTTCGTTTTGACGGCAGATTTTCCCTTATTCCCGACCTCTATTTAAGAGTGTATCAGAATTTTGTCATTCCTTACGCAGTAGTCGCTGTTTTGGTTTTTTTCTGCCTTAAAATGTATAAATCAATGTGGCGGTTTGCAAGCTTTGTTGAGCTTTTCAGAGCTACGGCAGGCTCTCTGCTTGCGTCCGCTATTTATACGGCATCAGTTATTATCTATATGAGTGTCAGAAACGGCGAATACAAAAGAATGCCTGTTTCGTATTTCATATTCGGTGCAATTTTCCAGCTTGCGCTCGTCGTGGCAATACGTTTTTCCTACCGGTTTATGCTGATGCAGAAGAGAGTTTTCATAAGCAGAAAAACGGTCAACGTAATGCTTATAGGCGCAGGCGACGCCGGTCAGATTATTCTCAGAGATATTAACAAGTCAGACGACAGCGATGAACGTGTGTGCTGTATAATAGATGACAATCCGTATAAATGGAACAGATATATTGACAATGTTCCCGTTTTCGGCGGCAGAGACTCAATACTTTTGGCAGTTGAAAAATTCAATATTCAGAAAATCTATGTAGCAATTCCGTCTGCAAAAAAAGATGACAAGCGTGAAATCCTCAATATATGCAGTGAGACTGACTGTGAGGTTATGAATCTTCCCGGTCTTTATCAGCTTGTGAGAGGCGAGGTCTCCATAGCGGCGATGAAAGAGGTTTCGGTCGAGGACCTGCTCGGCAGAGAGCCGATAAAGGTCAGAAACAGCGAAATTTTCTCCGCAATTTCCGATAAGGTAATACTTGTCACGGGCGGAGGCGGCTCAATAGGCAGTGAGCTTTGCCGTCAGATAGCACAGCACGCGCCGAGAAAGCTGATAATTTTCGATGTTTATGAGAATAATGCATACTCAATTCAGCAGGAGCTCAGAAGAACGTGTCCGTCGCTTAATCTGACAGTGCTCATCGGTTCGGTCAGAGATTCAAGGCGGCTTGAGCAGATATTTAAGACATACAGACCGAACATTGTTTATCATGCGGCGGCGCACAAGCACGTTCCTCTCATGGAGGACAGCCCGTGCGAGTCAATCAAAAACAATGTTATCGGAACATATAAGACGGCGTATGCGGCGGCAGTCAACGGCTGTGAGAGATTTGTCTTAATCAGCACTGACAAGGCTGTCAACCCGACAAATATAATGGGTGCGAGCAAGCGTCTGTGCGAGATGGTTATTCAGTCGTTCGATTCAAAAATCAAGAGCGGCAAGGCCGGAGATATACCCAAGATATTCACTCATATTGAAGACAGCAAGGTGCTGTGCGATATTCCCGCTGACGCAAAAACAGAATTTGTTGCAGTCAGATTCGGTAATGTTCTCGGCTCAAACGGCTCGGTAATTCCGCTTTTCAAAAAGCAGATAGAGCAGGGCGGTCCCGTGACGGTCACTCACCCGGATATTATCCGTTACTTTATGACAATTCCCGAAGCAGTTTCGCTTGTGCTTACTGCGGGAACATTCGCAAACGGCGGCGAGATATTTGTCCTTGACATGGGCTCACCTGTTAAAATAGACTCTCTTGCAAGAAATCTCATAAAGCTTTCCGGCTTTAAACCCGACATTGACATCAAGATTGAATATACCGGACTCAGACCGGGCGAAAAGCTATATGAAGAAAAGCTCATGGAGGAAGAGGGACTTAAAACCACACCGAACAAGCTCATTAATATCGGCTCACCGATACCGTTTGATATTGATACATTCTATTGTCAGCTTGAAACGCTCATGGCAAAGGCGTATTCAAACGATGAGAGCATACGTGACTGTGTTGCAGAGATTGTAACGACCTATATCAGAAAAGACAAGAAGGAAGAAGTAAATGTATAACAGGTTTTTTAAGCGTGCGGCGGACTGCTTTATTGCAGCACTTGCACTTATTGTCGGCGGAATACCGATGCTCATAGTCGCACTTCTGATAAAGCTTGACTCAAAAGGCCCCGTTCTTTTCAAGCAGGAAAGAATCGGAAAGGACGGAAGAGTGTTCAAAATTCTCAAATTCCGTTCAATGAAGGTTAATGCCGAGCACACCGGCTCAGGTGTTTATTCCGGTAAAGATGACGACAGAGTTACCCGTATGGGAAAGATTATCCGTGCCACGAGCATTGACGAGTTGCCGCAGCTTATCAATATTCTCAGAGGAGATATGTCGCTTATAGGACCCCGTCCTCCGCTTACATATCACCCCTGGAGCTATGACGAATACACCGAAGAGCAAAAGAGAATGTTTGAAGTCAGACCTGGCATTACCGGCTGGGCGCAGGTGAACGGAAGAAAAGACGTTGAGTGGCACAGAAGAATTGAGCTCAACGTATGGTATGTTGACAATGTATCTTTACTTCTTGATATAAAGATTTTCTTTATGACAATATTTAAGGTTGTCACAAACGCCGATAACGAGAATGTTGAGGAAACAGTGAAAAAATAATTTGAGGAGGGGACAAAATGCCGCTGAAGCTGATGTATATAACCAACAGACCGCAGGTTGCTCTGATTGCCGAAAAGCACGGCGTTGACCGCATTTTTGTTGACCTCGAATATATAGGAAAAGACCTCAGACAGGGCGGCATGGACACGGTACAGAACCGCCACACCACTGAAGATGTGCGTATTCTCAAAGGTGTGCTGACAAAATCTCAGCTCATGGTGCGTGTCAATCCCATTCACGAAAAAACAGAAGACTACCCCTCGTCGCAGGAGGAAATATCTGCGGTTATCGACGCAGGAGCGGATATTGTTATGCTTCCGTATTTCAAAACCGCCGGTGAAGTCGAAAAATTCATTTCTTATGTCGGCGGCAGGGCAAAAACACTGCTTCTTGTCGAGACAAAGGAAGCAAATGAAAATATAGATGAAATACTTGATGTTGACGGTATAGATGAAATTTTTATCGGGCTCAACGATTTATCACTGAGCTACGGAAAAAAGTTTATGTTCGAGCTTCTTCCCGACGGGACGGTCGAAAATCTGTGCCGCAAGTTTAAATCAAAGGGCATACCTTACGGTTTTGGCGGTCTTGCCTCGCTTGACAAGGGTATGCTTCCCGGAAAATACGTTATCAAGGAGCATTACCGTCTCGGCTCAACCTGCGTTATACTTTCAAGAAGCTTTTGCAACGCCGGGCTGATTACCGATACGGACAGACTTGAAAAGATATTCTCAACGGGTCTGGGCAAGATACGTGAATTTGAAAAGAAGTGTGAAAATTCCGATTTTCTGGTCGGAAACGATAAAGAAACAGAGAAGCGGGTTAAGGAAGTCTGCGACTTGATACAAGCAGGGAGTGAAAAAGAATGAAACTGCTTCTGACCGGAGCATGGAAAAATGCACAGCAGAATATTCCCGCTCTTGAGAGGGCAGGTCATACCGTTAATTTTCTGCAATTTGAGACTGAAAAGCTTCCCTGCGCATACGAAGAGGTTGAAGGTGTTGTCTGCAACGGTCTCTTCCTTACGCACCCGATAGAGAAGTTTGTTAATCTCAGATATATTCAGCTTACGAGTGCGGGTTTTGACAGAGTGCCGACGGGTTACATAAAAGAGCACAGCATTGAAATCCACAATGCGAGGGGCGTTTACAGCGTGCCGATGGCGGAGTATGCGGTTTTCGGTGTGCTCAATCTGTATAAAAAGGCAAAATATTTTCACGAAAATCAGAAAGCTCACCGGTGGGAAAAGAACAGAGAGCTTTCCGAGCTTTTCGGCAAAAACGTATGCGTTGTCGGGTGCGGCAGTGTCGGAACTGAGTGCGCAAAACGCTTCGGGGCGTTCGGTGCAAGGGTGACGGGAATTGACATTTTCCCACGAAATGATGAAAACTATGAAAAAATACTCGGGCTCGGAAATCTTGGTGACGAGCTGACAAAATCGGATATTACGGTGCTGACACTTCCTCTGACGGAGGAAACAAGGCATCTGATAGATAAAGCGGCGTTTGAAAAGATGAAGAAAACGTCAGTGCTCGTGAACATTTCAAGGGGAGCGGTTGTTGACGGCTCTGCACTGGAAGAGGCACTTGCGGCAGGAAAAATCGGCGGTGCGGTGCTCGACGTGTTTGAGAGCGAGCCGCTTGAAACGGAAAGCCCGCTGTGGGATATGGAAAATGTAATAATCACCCCGCACAACAGCTTTGTCGGTGAGAATAACGACAAACGCCTCGACGGAGTGATAATGGGAAATATATAGGAGGGATATAAAAGATGGATAATAATCGCAAAAAAATAGTTGAAATACTTGATAATAAGCCGCATTTGAGAAAGTATCTTTTTACAAGAGGTTTTTTGATGACGGATAAAGAACAGGACATATGTGCGTATCCTTTTTACGGAAACTGGAATCATGTATTCTTTTCAGGGTATCATTTTTATATACATAAAGGTATAAAGATGTACTGTTTATACGGAAATACATGTAATTGTTTTTTGATTGGACACGCATACAATCCTTTTACTATGGAAATTGATGAAAACGTCATTATAAATAGCATTTGTGAAGCAAAAGATGAAAATGAAAAATATGATATTCTTAATGAGTTGACAGGGGTATTCACAATTGGATGGATATCAGATGGGAAACTTGTGTTAAATACTGATTGCGCCGGAATGCAAATTGCTTACTATGGAATAGTGAATGGTTTTTTTTATTTATCAACCCATATGCAACTTATCGGCGACATTTGTAATTTACGGGTTTCTGAATATGTTAAAAGACTTATTTCTTACAAGTTTTATCATTATTACGGTTCTTTTCTTCCAGGAGATTTGTCTTCGTATGATGAGCTTAAACGAATAGTTCCAAATGTTTCAGTTGAGTATTACAATGGTTCCTTTTCTCTTTCAAGGTTTTATCCCAAGAAAGATTTAATCATGTGCAAGAACGATAAAGAGTATTTTGAAAAAATTGCTTATATTTCTGAAATTATGAGAAATAATTTGTTATTGATTTCAAAGAAATGGAATAAACCTGCTATTTCAATGAGCGGCGGGATGGATAGCAAGGGTTCAGTTGCTGCGGCAAATGGTTTTTATGAAAAATTCCAGTTTTTTAGTTATATTTCAATGGAAGGCGAAGCTGTAGATGCTGAAGCAGCTAGAAAAATTGCGAACGCCATAAATGTAGAGCATAGGATCGACTATATATCAAACAATGATTTGGATTTTGATGATATTGATGAATACAAAAGCATATTAAAGCATAATTTTGGCAATATTGGTTCAAATAATCAGAACGATGTTAGGAAAAGAGTATTCTATACTTTAAATGACAACTGTACACATGATATTGAAGTTAAGTCTTGGGTTTCAGAAATAGGAAGAGCAAACTACTACAAAAAGTTCGGTTTCAAAAATATGCCCAAGAGGCTCACCCCAAGACAGATGACAACAATGTATAAGCTTTTTATACTTAATAGAAAGCTTGTTGCAGATACAGATCAGGTCTTTAAAGACTACATAGATAAGACCTTTTTTTACGACACATATAATTTCGATTCATCTGATATGTTTCTGTGGGAAATGCGTTATGGTGGTTGGGGCGGACAAGTTATTACATGTGAACATCGTTTTGCTTTTGACATAACGATTCCTTACAATAATAGAATTCTTATGGAGGCATTCCTTACACTTCCTATTGAAAAACGAATTTCCGACCAGGCTCATTATGACATGATTAAATACCTTAATCCGACTATTGATAGCACAGGAATCACAGTTACTAATTATAATGAGACCAAACAAAGAATGTATTTAGAAAAAATATACTATCTCATAAATACACACCTTCCGTTTTAGGAGGATACTGAAATGAAAATAATGGTTGTTTCACCAAAGAATAAAACGGTGTTTAATTTCAGAGGTGACCTTATCAAGGATATGATAGCTTCCGGCAACGAGGTTATCGTTACGGGACCGAATACCGATTTTGTTGACGATATCAAGGCTCTCGGCGTCTCAAAGTTTATCGAGGTCAAGCTGGTCAAGGACAATACAAGTATTGCGGGTGATTTGAGCTATTTCAAGAAGCTTTCAGGCGTCATGAAAAACGAAAAGCCCGATATGGTTTTCAGCTATACAATAAAACCCGTTATTTACGGAAGTCTTGCCGCAAAGCTTTCGGGAACAAAAAAGATTTACGCAATGGTTACAGGTCTCGGAAGAGTGTATGCATCAGGCGGAATAAAGACAAAGATAATCAGACTGATTACGAAAATACTCTATAAAAACGCTTTCAGAGCATGCAACAGAGTTATTTTTCAGAATAAAGATGATATTGCACAGCTTGTTTCAGAGCATTATCTTCCTGAAAAAAAGGCGGCACTTGTCAACGGTTCGGGTGTCAATATGAACAGGTTTGAGCATTTTGAGCTTCCTTCTGAACCGGTATTCCTTATGGTCAGCCGTATTATCCGTGAAAAGGGTGTAATGGAGTACTGTGAGGCGGCACGCCGGCTTAAAAGAAATTATCCTCAGGCAAGATGCATACTCCTCGGAGGCTTCGATTCGTCGATAGGAGCACTGAGCGAAGATGATATAATGCCGTATATTAACGATGGCAGCATTGAACTTCCGGGTGAGGTGAAAGACCCTGTTTCGTTTTACAAAAACGCCTCGGTTTTTGTGCTTCCGTCGTATTACAGAGAGGGGTTACCCAGAACAATTCTTGAGGCGATGTCGTGCGGCAGAGCGATAATCACAACTGACTGGCCGGGTTGCAGAGAGCCGATAATTGACGGTGAAAACGGTTTTCTTGTTGAGCCGAAAAACTCAGAAGCCCTGGCGGAAAAAATGGAATTTCTTGCCGCCAATCGTGATAAACTCGAAGAAATGGGAAACAAGGCATTTATTCACTGCAAAAACAATTTTGAAGTCGGAATTGTAAATGGGCAGATGAGAGAAATAATGAAATATTGATATTTTAGGAGTGTTCAGGCGTGAAAGAAAAGATAATTAAATTGTGGAAAAATTCAAGGCTGTTTGCCTTTATTGACAAATGTGTTTCAAAGTATTTTCAGAAAAAACTCAAAAATGATAACTTTACAATACTTTGCCCGAATTGTATCGGTGGGCATATTTATCATCGGCTTGGAAAACAGTTTCTTACGCCTACAATAAATATGTATCAAACACAGCCGGATTTTGTTCAGTTTTGTCTGCATCTTGACGAATATCTTGAGCAGGAATTGTCATTCTTTAACAGCGAAAACCCTTATCCTACAGCCCATATAGGGGGGTAGACGGGTTGCCGTTGTTGACACTTCACTTTAATCATGATTCAGTTGCCGAAGAAGCAAGGGATAAATGGGAAAGAAGAAAGAAAAGAATAAACAGAGACAATCTCTATGTTATTATGTATAATTTAGACGGGGTTACAGTTGAAGAAATAAAGCAGTTAGAGAATTTTAAATGCAACAATAAAATCGTTCTTTCCTGTAAAGAATTGCCGGAAATATCTTGGTCTCTGTATATTAAACCGGTTATGAAATATAAGTATCCGTACGGTTATATCGGCAAGGATTTTCTTGGAATAATGCATTATGAAAAGAAATTTGATTTTATTGGCTTTTTGAATAAAAAATGAGGAAGATTTTAGATGAAATTTTCAGTAATTATTCCCGTATATAATGCGGAGAACGGTATATAAACAGACGATATAGTTGAAAAGCTAAAACAGAGGAGGACAATGATAACTTGAAAAAGGTAATGCTGATTTTCGGTACAAGACCGGAAGCAATAAAGATGTGTCCGCTTGTCAATGAATTGAAATCAAGGGAAAATATCAAAACAGTTGTTTGCGTCAGCGGTCAGCACAGAGAAATGCTTTCGCAGGTCCTTCGTGCGTTTTCTGTTGAACCTGATTATAATCTTGATATAATGAAAGATAAGCAGTCACTTTTCGATGTGACCGTAAGTATTCTCGATAAAATCAAATGCGTTTTGGAAAAAGAAAATCCGGATTTAGTTCTTGTTCACGGAGATACTTCAACTACATTTGTCACTGCGCTTGCCTGCTTTTATTTGAATATTCCGGTCGGGCACGTGGAAGCCGGACTCAGGACATATAATATTTTTTCACCGTATCCGGAAGAATTTAACAGACAAGCTGTCAGTATTATTTCTAAATTCAATTTTGCTCCAACAGAGCTTGCAAGGGATAATCTGCTTAAAGAGGGGAAAAATCCGTCATCAATATATGTTACGGGAAATACAGCTATTGATGCACTGAAGACAACGGTCAGAGATGATTATCAAAATGATAATCTGGACTGGGCAAATGGCAGTCGATTGATACTTATTACCGCACACAGACGGGAAAATCTCGGTCAGCCGATGCACAGAATGTTTCGGGCTATAAACAGAATATTAAATGAGT
Organism: Acutalibacteraceae bacterium; assembly: GCA_045639785.1. Classification (GTDB taxonomy): domain Bacteria; phylum Bacillota; class Clostridia; order Oscillospirales; family Acutalibacteraceae; genus UBA6857. Next base: position 18,586 of record JAZUDT010000026.1, read on the forward strand.
TTGAAGACGTAAAGGCAATATATCCCATACACATGAATCCGCTGGTCAGAAAAACAGCGGAAGAAGAACTCGGGGACAATTCAAAAATAAGAATAATAGAGCCGCTTGATGTTCTTGACTTTCATAATTTTATGAAGCAATCGTATTTGATTTTAACGGACAGCGGCGGAATACAGGAAGAAGCTCCTTCGCTCGGAAAACCTGTGCTTGTCATGCGTGATACAACCGAACGTCCCGAAGGTATTGCGGCAGGGACATTGAAGCTTACCGGCACAGAGGAAGAAACTATATACGGCGAGTTTAAAAAGCTTCTCACAGATACAGAAGAATATGAAAGAATGAGCAAAGCGTCAAACCCGTATGGTGACGGCTTTGCAAGTAAGAGAATAGCGGATATTATCGAAAGAGATTTGTAAAGGGTAAAAATGAAAGTTTTAGTTGTCAGCGCAAAGCTTAATATCGGCGGTGCACAGTCCGTAGCGGCAAATGTAGCAAAGTATGCCGATGATTCAATGAAATTTGATTATTTGGTTTTCGGCGATGAAATCGGCGAATATGAAGAAATGATTATTAATAAAGGCAACAGAGTTCTTCATTTTCCCGTTGCAAACAATCAGACATTCGGATTTTTAAAAAGGCTTATTCGCCTTATGAAAGAAGAAAAGTATGATGCTGTCCATGCGCATACCATGTTTAATTGCGGGGTGGTAATGCTTGCGGCAAAAATTTCGGGTGTGCCGTGCAGGGTGTCGCATTCGCATACCATTGCTATTGAGGGAAAGACCTCGTTAGTGAGAAGAATATACAATATCTGTATGCGTGCGCTTATCTGTAAATGCGGGAATGAATATGTAGCCTGCGGTGTTGAAGCCGGATATGCGCTATACGGTAAAAAGTGGTTTGATAAATACGGAACAGTTATAAAGAACGGTATTGATTTTGATAGTTATGCTTATTCGGAGCATAACAGAAGTGTTATCAGAGAAAAGTACAACCTTAACGGTAAATTTGTAATCGGGCATGTCGGTCATTATGAAACTGTTAAAAATCAGGTCTTTCTTATTGATATTTTCAAGAGGATAAAGGAAGAAAAAAGCAATGCTGTACTACTTCTTTTCGGAGAGGGAAGTAAGAGAGCGTTTTTAGAGAGTGAAATTGAGAAAAGAAATTTACAAAATGACGTTTTTCTTATGGGAAATATCAATAATGTCAATGAAGTCCTGTCAGCATTTGATGTTTTTGCTTTTCCGTCTTTATTTGAAGGTACCCCGCTTGCCCTTATTGAAGCTCAGGCAAACGGCGTTCCGTGTGTTATTTCCGACGCAATACCGCCGGACGCATGTATCAAAGATGACATTGTGAGATTGTCTCTTTCTGATGTTGATACATGGATAAAGATGATAAATGATTCAAAAAGAAACATTAACAGTATTCAAATCAGTAATCTTGTGACGAATTACGAAGATGTTAAGGAGTCTATGAGAAAGATATATAATATGTATTCAAAATACGTGGAGGGATAATATGTTAAAGATACTTGTGATATATGGCTCTGTTGCTCCGATAAATACTTGCGGTTCTATACCCAATACAAAAGTATTAAAATATTTAATTGAAAATGATGTGGATATTACTCTTATAACGTGTAAGCCGACAAGTTATAATGCACTTGATTATTCTTTGATTCCGAATAACTGGGATAAAGTAAGAAGGTTCGATATTTACCACAGTCGTTTGTTTTCAAAAACACTTGGTGCTGAGAGAGAGAGAATAACAAATAACGGGGTTAAATTGAAAATCAAAGCTGAAACGAGACCGTTTCGTTCAATTATTACTCATGCGATAAAGGACTGTTTTTTTAGATTATATCGCATCGATTGGCTGTATATGGCTAAAAAGACAGTTAAGAAGGAGCTTAAAAATGAGAAGTTCGACCTTGTTTTTTCATCATATCCGTCTTCTGGTGCCCATTTCATTGCTCAGTATTTAATGAGAAAAGGTTATGCCGATAAATGGATTGCTGATTTCAGAGATCCGATGTATTATGAGCACCATGACTCTCACGGGGTAAAGTCCGCAAAAAAAATGCAGCATAGATTTGAGAAAGCGGCTGACCATATTACAGTTGTGTCCGAGGGGGCAAAGAGCAAATTTCTCTTCGACGATGTTCCCCCCGAAAAGATTACATATATTCCGAACGGATATGATCCTGATGATTTTTCAAATGAGAAACGTCTTAATAATACCGAAGAGCAAAAATTGCGCTTTTTCTATGCAGGAACTCTTTACTACGGAAAACGTGATTTAACCCCTCTTTTAAAAGCTGTCAGAGAACTTGCAGATGAAGGACAAATTGATATTTCAAAGGTTCAGTTTGAATATGCAGGTAACGAATGGGCTGTTATGGAACAATTTGCAAAGGAACAGAGTGTTATTTCCAACTGTGTCAATTACGGATATGTGACCAGAGAAAAGGTTATGGAAATTATGTCTGAAATTGATTGCAGTATAGTTTGCAGTCATAACACCAAGACTGACCAGGGTGTTGTTACGGGAAAAATATTCGAGCTTCTGCTTGTTGAAAAGCCGGTGGTGACAATTATTAACGGCGATTTGCCAAACAGTGAGCTCGGCAAAATAGTCAGACAGTGCAATGCCGGTATAGTGTATGAGGAAGCCAATTCGCAAAAAGATTATGAAGAGTTGAAAAAATGGATAAAATCAGCTTACGACGAAAAAATGCAGAATGGCAAAATAACGTCGAAAATTGATAAGGCAGAACGTGAAAAATATAGGTACGAAAATATTACAAACGAGCTATTTGAATTAATGTGTAATATTACAGGGAAGTCTTAACTTATGATTAAAATACTGTTCTTTATAGAAACACTGACCGGCGGCGGAGCTGAAAAGGTTTTGTGTAACCTCGTCAACAATATGGATAAGTCAAAATTTGACATAACCGTTATGACGCTTTTTCCGGTTGACAGCGAAAAATATCTTGATAAGGCTGTCCGTTACCGCAGCGCATACAAAAGTGACAATAAGCTAAACCGACTTCTTTACCGTGCCGAGGCAGAAGCAGGGCTTGTGTATCCTCTTCGTATGAAAGGGGATTACGATATTGAAGTTGCGTATCTCGAATGCGGCCCGACCAAGATTATGGCTTCTTCGACCAATAAAAAAGCGAAAAAGCTTGCATGGGTGCACACGGATTTGAACGCTATGCCGGATAACCCAAAAGAGTTTGCGTCACGTACAATTAAGTATTACAAAAAATATGACAGAGTTGTGTGCATGAGTCGTCAGGCGTTAAACAGTTTCAGAGAGCTCTACGGTGAAGACATTGAGACAGCACTGATTTATAATACCGTTAATGACAAAGAAATCATAAGCAAAGCGACAGAAACGGTCGATACAGATAAGAACAAATTTAACGTAGTGAGCGTAGGCAGACTTGTAGAGCCGAAGAACTATAAACGCCTTTTATCGGCACATAAAAAGCTTCTTGACGATGGATTTGACCATAATCTTTTGATTTTGGGAGAAGGTCCGGACAGAAAAGAGCTGGAAGCATACGTAAAAGAAAACGGGCTTGAGGCTACGGTGAAAATGCCGGGATTTGTCGAAAATCCGTATCCGTATATAAAAAACGCAGATTTGCTTGCGTGTTCGTCAATTTATGAGGGCTTCAGCACCTTCATCACGGAAGGGCTGATTCTCGGCAGACCGGCGGTGGTGACAGATGTTTCGGGTATGCGGGAATTGCTTGGTGACAGCGAGTACGGTCTCGTAACCGAAAATGATGATGAAGCGTTTTACGAGGGAATGAAAAAAATGCTTTCCGATAAAAAACTGCTTAATCATTACGAAGAACAGGCACGCCTGAGAGGAAAAATGTTTTCAACGGAGGATCTCGTGAGAGCGACAGAAAAATTTTTCATTTCGTTATTATAAATTATGAGCTTTGTTTGAGGAAAAACTATGATTAATACCTATTCGGTTTTGGTGGTATTTATTCTCGGTGCTGCGATTATCCTGCGGGGGAATAAAGCAAAAAATAAATATTTTGTCATAGTTGCCGTATTGGCTTTGTTTGTCGTTCTCGGCTTTCGTGATGCATACACAATAGGTAACGACTCTTCTTCTTCGTATCTTCATGAATTTCAGCGTAAGGAAAACGAAAGCTGGAGCGATGTGTGGAACGGTAATGAGAATCATAAGTTTTTCTATATGCTTATGAAACTGATATATGTCCTTACAAACGGAAACTATCAGGTATTTATTATTGTGGTTTCGGCATTTGTTATGATAGCGTTTGGCAAATTAATATATAATTATTCCTGCGATCCCATTCAGAGCGTTTTATACTATTTCGGACTACTTTATTATACATTCCATTTTAACGCATTGAAACAGAGCCTTGCCATGTCAATACTGATTTTTGCATTTGATGCCATGATGAAAAAAAAGTTTGTAAGGTATCTGATATTTATTTTTCTTGCGTCAATGTTTCATTTCCCGTCGATTGTTTTTTTGCCCGCATATTTCATTGTCAAAATTAAAATGGGCAGCGGATATGTTTTCTTTCTCGGTGCGGTGCTTACAATCGTGTATTTTTTCAGAGACAGGCTTGTTGACATAATGACAGATATTTATGATACAGAGATGCAGGAGCACGATATGAGGTTTCTTGCCAATAAGGTTATCATTATGTTGGTTATTGTCATTGCCGCACTCATACTCAGACCGCCGACTGAAAACGATACTCTATATGTAAATTTATTGTCACTTACAGGTGTTGCTATTGTAATTCAGACATTTGCGAGTTATAATAATACATTCGAGAGACTTTCCGATTATTACTTCCAGTTTTCGGTTGTGCTTATTCCGCTTGTCTTTGAAAATGTTGAGCTTGAAAAGAGCTATCTTTCAAAACGAATTCAATATATCGGAAAAACTCTTGCCCCGTATGCGTTCTGTGCTTTCGGTATATGGCGGTTTTTGAATGTGGTTTCCAAAGACGGGAATTTGAGTCCGTATAAGTTTTTCTTTTAATAATGTATTAAAACCCCAGGAGGTATAAAATGAGTATATATGATAATCTGATTAACAGGAAAGCATCAATAGCAGTTGTGGGTCTCGGATATGTAGGTATGCCGCTCGCGGTTGCGTTTTCCGGCAAAGGGATTGATGTTATCGGCTTTGACATCAACAAGGAAAGGATAGAGCAGTACCGCTCCGGCAACGACTATACACATGAGGTCGGCGACGAGGTGCTCAGGAACACCACCGTTAAATTTACCTATGATGAGGCAGAGCTTAAAAAAGCGAGTTTCTACATTGTTGCCGTTCCCACGCCGATAAATCTTGACCATACGCCCGACTTGACTCCGGTCGAGGGCGCAAGCGTTATTGTCGGAAGGAATCTTTCAAAGGGTTCAATAGTTGTTTATGAATCAACAGTTTATCCGGGAGTTACGGAGGACGTTTGCGTGCCGATTCTGGAAAGAGAATCAGGTCTGAAATGCGGTGTGGATTTCAAAATAGGATATTCGCCGGAAAGAATCAATCCCGGAGACCCCGTTCACAGGCTTGAGAATATCAGAAAAATAGTGTCGGGCATGGACGAAGAATCTCTCGGTGAGATTAAAAATATTTATGATACGGTTATAGAAGTCGGAACTTTTCCCGTTTCGACAATCAAGACGGCAGAAGCGGTCAAAGTCGTGGAAAACAGCCAGAGAGATATTAACATTGCATTTATGAATGAGCTTGCAATGGTTTTTGACAAGATGGGCATTGACACTGCCGAGGTTATTGACGGTATGAATACCAAGTGGAATGCGCTCGGCTTCAGACCCGGTCTTGTCGGCGGTCACTGCATAGGTGTTGACCCGTATTACTTTACCTATGAAGCGGAAAAGCTCGGATATCACAGCCAGATTATTCTTTCGGGCAGAAAAGTGAACGATTCTATGGGCGAGTTTGTTGCCGATGCGACAATAAAACAGCTTGCACTTGCCGGAAAGGTGATTCGTGACGCAAAGGTTGTAATTCTCGGAATTACATTTAAGGAAAACTGTCCTGATACACGAAACAGCAAGGTTATTGATATTGTCAAGAGGCTTAACGAATACGGAATCGAGCCGGTTATGGTTGACCCGCAGGCTGACCCGCGAGGAGCAAAGCGTGAGTATAACGCCGACCTTGTTCCTTTAGAGAATATAACTGATGCGGACTGCGTTATTCTCGCAGTTTCTCATAAGGAATTTGAAAATCTTTCGGCTGACACCTTGAAAAAAATGTTCAAGGCAAATGAAGAAAAGGTCGTTATTGACGTAAAGAGCGTGCTCAATAAGAAAGAAATGGAAAGAGCCGGATACGCATACTGGCGCCTGTAAGGAGGCATTATGAAAGGCTATTATCTTTTTGCACCCGTTGAATCTGAAAATGCAGGGGGCAATTCGGGCGTTGAACGAAAAGTTCGTGCTCAGTGCGAAGCACTCAATAATTATGCTGAGTGCAAGGTTATTATTCTTCCTCCCGTTGAATACTCAGGCTCAAAGAAAGAAAAAATAGTCCGCCGCCTGCCGTTTACCGCCGCATGGCGAAATTGGAGATACAGCGGTGAATTTGACGACGGAGATTTTCTTTATATAAGACAGGTGTATCACGACAGTTCATTTGTCAGGTATCTCAGAAAAATCAAAAAGAATAATCCTAAGCTGAAAATTGTATATGAGATTCCCACATATCCTTATGACGCAGAGGCAAGGATTTCTGTTTCAAATTTCCCGTTTCTTTTAAAAGAGCGACTTTCAAGAAAAAGAGCCGCAAAATATATTGACCGAATAGTTACATTTTACGGTCAGAGCGAAATATGGGGAGTCAAGTGCATTAACCTTATTAACGGATATGATTTTTCAAAGGTTTCAATTCCCGAAAGAATAAAAGACAACGAAAAAATCAATATCATGTCGGTATCGGCTACGGCATTCTGGCACGGCTACGACAGGGTAATAGAGGGACTGCATAACTATTATAACGGTGGCGGTAAGGAGAATATTATCTATCACCTTGTCGGGAATATCGTTCCGGAGCATCAGGAACTGGTGAAAAAGTATTCTCTTGAGGAACACGTTATCTTTTACGGAAGAATGTCCGGAGAGCCACTTGAAAAGATTTATGAAAAGTCTTTCATCGGAGTAGATGTTCTCGGCGGTCACAGAAAGAACTATCCCGTGAGCAGTTCACTCAAGTCAAGAGAATATTGCGCATACGGTCTGCCGCTTATCACTTCTTCACCGGTTGATTTTATGCCGAAAGATTATGAGTATCAGTTTATCGCGCCTTATGATGATTCACCTCTTGACTTTAATAAAGTGATTGAGTTTTATCACAGTATTTATGATAATGATACGACAGAGAATATTGCAAGTGAAATCAGAGAGTTTGCAATATCGAAGTGCAACATGAGTATTACCATGAAGCCGGTTGCAGATTGGTTGAAAAAGAGTATTAAGGACGATTAACTTGAAAATTTTGATAATTACTGCGCCGCTTTATCCTGCGGCGGGAAATAACGCAAATTTAATAAGCAGACTTATTCCTTTTCTGTCTAAAACAAATGAAGTCAGAATTCTGTCTGTTGCCGACAACGCCGGTGATAAATCAAAGCTTCCGGATACCGTTTTCGGTGCGAAAGCATATTTCGCTGATTTTTCGGAAAGAAACTTCAGGCAGAGATTTGTCCTTCCTTTTAAGGCAAAAATAGTCGATAAAGGCGGATTTTCGGATTACATATCCTCTGAAATATTCAAGGACAAAATCAAAGAAATCAGAAAAGAATTTGAATTTGACGCTGTCATTTCAACCTGTGAGCCTTTTCCGCTGGCTTTAGCCGCCTCACGGTTAAAAGGAATGAAAAAGTTTCTTTATCTCATGGATCCGCCTGAGATTACATATAAAACAGAATTTCCAAAATTCAGAAGAAAAAAATTCAGAGAGCTTATTATTAATAATGATGTTATTCTGACAACGCCGTTTATTAAAAATGCTCTTGAAAAGCTTGACTGTAACGGAAATTTTGCAACCTGCGGCTTTCCGATGGTCTGTGACGACAGCACAGTTGAAACAAAAAATAAAACGGACAGCGAAATAACAGATGTTCTTTTTTGCGGCTGGTTGTATTCGGGTATCCGTTCCCCGGAATACTTCCTGAATATTGTTTCACGGCTTGATGAAAAATACAGAATAACTTTTATGGGCAGAGAGTGCGACAAGCTTTCCGAAAGGTTTGAGATTAAAACGAAAGCGGAAATAATCACACTGCCCCAGCAGCCTTATGAAAAGGCACTGGAGGCTATGGAAAAAGCGGATATTCTTGTCAATATCGGCAACAGCGTGCCCGTGCACATGCCTTCAAAAACGCTTGAATATATAAATACGGGAAAGCCCTTTGTCAACTTTTATAAAATGGAGGACTGCCCGACGCTGTATTATTCGGAAAGGTATCCGTTGTGCCTTAATCTTTATGAGGGAGACGGCGATATTGAAAATGCAGTGAAAAAGTTTACTTCATTTTGCGAAAGCAAAAAGGGTGAGCGTGTCGGCAGAGACTATATCGTTAATGAATTTGCGGACTGTACGCCGGAATATGCGGCGAAAATAATACTTGATGGATTGGTGAACTAAATGAAAGAAAAAAATACCGTAACCGTAATAAAGCCGAAATCGGGGTGGTTTAACCTTCCGATAAAGGAATTACTCAATTACCGTGATTTGATAATGCTGTTTGTTAAAAGAGACTTTGTGTCGCTGTATAAGCAGACAATTCTCGGACCTGCGTGGGCTATAATTCAGCCGTTTCTCACGACAATCGTCTTCTCGTTTGTTTTCGGTAATATCGCAGGGCTTGCCGCCGACGGCGTTCCGTCATTTATATTTTATCTTTCCGGCAATGTCATCTGGGGATATTTTTCAAACTGCCTTACAAACACCTCCAACACGTTTATTTCAAACAGCAGTATTCTCGGAAAGGTATATTTCCCGAGACTTGTAATGCCCGTATCGACTGTTGTTTCAAAGCTTATTGACTTTGCAATACAGTATGCGTTCATGATAATTTTCGTTGTCATTTATGCTGTTACCGGCAAGGGCGTTCACCCGAACGTCTATATGCTGATGACACCGCTTATCCTCATTGAGCTTGCTATGCTGTCGCTTGGCTGCGGAGTTATCGTTTCGGCTGCCACGACAAAATACAGAGACCTCAAGATGCTTGTTTCGTTCGGCGTCTCACTCTGGATGTACGGCACACCCGTCGCATACGATATGTATTCATTCGGCGTGTTCGCACCGGGCGGAAAGTGGCACTGGCTCTATATGCTCAATCCCGTTACTCCGATAGTCAATATTTTCAGGTATGCGTATCTCGGAATCGGTGAAATAGAGTGGCTTTATTACGGCATAAGCTGGATTTTTACAATAGTACTTGCCACATTCGGCATTATGCTGTTCAGCAGAGTCGAAAAAACATTTATGGATACGGTGTGATATAAGTGAAAAGGATTATTTCAAGACTGAAAAGGATTTATCAGAAATATCTTGAAAACAAAAGCAAAAAGAAATATGAAAAGGGCGAAACGGTTATTGTTTCCGATAAGGTATGCTGTAAAGGTAATACGGAAGTCCCCATTGTATTCGGGGTTGTCGGAACAGGTCATGTTTCCGACAGATGGATTCATGATATAAAAATGCTTCCGGCAGAGTGTAATATTTCGGTCAAAGGTATTTTTGATGCCAATACCGCTGTTGCTGAGAAAAAAGCGAAGCAGTACGGCAATTTATCTGTTTATGAAACCTATGAAGCAATGCTTTCCGACAGCGAAATAAACGCCGTATATGTTGCGACACCGAATGTCCTCCACTGCGCTCACACAGTTCAGGCTCTCAGAGCGGAAAAGAATGTTATATGCGAAAAACCGGTTGCGGTAAATACGCAGGAGCTTCAGTGCATGAAAGAGACGGCACGGGAAAACGGCTGTTTTTTCATGGAGGGAATGTGGATGCGTACTTTGCCGATGATAAAAAAACTGTGTGAAGTTATATCGAGCGGAGAAATCGGCAGTGTCAGATATATAGAAACAAGGTGCATGAACTCAAATTCTCCGGAAAAATATCCGTCAATGTTTTCTAAGCAGAAGGCGGGCGGTGCACTTATGGACGTAGGCTGTTACGGACTTCACTTTGCAGAGCTTATAATGGGCAAAGCCGAAGAAATATCATCTTTTGCCGATATTACCGAGGGCGGAGTTGACCTTACTTCTTCCGTTGTTCTCGTTAAAGACGGAATAACAGCGAGCGTTACGCAAAGTCTCGGTGCCACCGGCGGAGCCTTTGCCACAATCCATGCGGAAAAAGGATATGTCGAAGTGCCGATGTTTCTTTCACCGTCTGAGTTTACAGTGAAAACATGGGCAAAAAAGACGGTTTATAAATATTCCGTCCCTAAGGAAAAAAGAACAATCGGGTATGCTTACGAAATAGCTGAATTTGCAGACTGCATACGAAACGGATATAACGATTCGGCTTTGATTCCTTATGAAGACACATATTATGTTTCGTCTGTTATGGAAAAAGTGAGAAAAAATCATTCGCTGATTTACGGCAGCGAAATTAACGATAAGGGTTGAATTTCAGTATGAGTGACAGTTTGAAGCTTACGGTTTATCTGAGTACATATAATCAGGAAGATTATGTCGCTGAGGCACTTGACAGTATTCTTATGCAGAAAACAGATTTCGATTTTGAAATTGTTGCCGCAGATGACTGCTCAACCGACGGTACTCAGCAGATTATTCTTGATTATCAGAAAAAATATCCCGGAAAGATAGTTACATATTTCACAAATCCCAATGTCGGAGGCTGTAAAAAGCTTACTAACTGCATAGATAAAGGGCTTTTCAGAGGCGATTATCTTGCATATCTTGAGGGCGACGACTACTGGCTCGGCGAAGACAGACTTCAGACGCTTGTAGATTTTCTTGAGGAGCACCCGGAGTATTCGAGGGTGAGCCATAACCGTAAGGTTATTAACGATGCCGGAGATTTTATCGGATATGATGTAAAAAAAGATGTTCTCGATACCTCAATAGATATGGCCGGATTTCTTGACGGTAAGCTCTATTCGGATTTCGGCTCCGTTTTTCGCAACTACTTTAAAATTGCAAAAAGCAAGTACAACCCGTTGTTTCTTGCTTCAAGAAATGTTTGCGATTTTCAGGATATGTTTATTACACAGGACTTCGGTCCTGTGTATGTGATGGACAGATGCTTCGGGGTGTACCGTTCAAGAAGCGTAGCCGGAGCGACAAATTATAACTCAATTACTTCACAAAAGAAAAAGAATATCGAAAATATCATACTTGCAAGAAAAGTAATGGAGTTCTATAACGGAAAGTATGACCTTACCCCAATGATACAGCGGTATCAAAAAAGGCTTTTAGGCGATGCGGTTGATGAAAAAAGCGATGAGGAGTTTTCCGAAATCAGAGAGTATATTTCTGAAAGCGAAATGGTCGGAATACTCCCCGAAATGTTGTATCTTTTAAAGAGGGGAAAGAAAAAAGAAAGTATTGATTTTCTGCTTTCAAGGCTCACAAAAAACGAGCGACGCTTTATCAATATAAGGGTTTTTAAATATGCGGTAAGGCGTGTTTTTAATAAGCTGACAGGCAGGAAGATAAACGAACTTAAAAGAGGATATATTGTAAAACAACAGGAGACAAAGTCATGAATGAACCAATGCTGGAAATAAAAAACGTATCAAAACAGTACACGCTCGGTGCAATAGGCGGCAAAACGCTCAATGCCGAATTGCAGACGAAGCTTGCAAAGCTGAGAGGAAAAGAAGACCCCAACAGCAAAATAGGAAGTGACCAGGCGCATATAGGCGAGAAGTTTCTCGCCCTTGACGGCGTATCGTTCTCTGTTAATGAGGGAGAAGCAGTCGGAATTATCGGTCATAACGGCGCAGGAAAGTCAACTCTTCTGAAGCTTATTTCACGTGTTACCGCTCCGACAGGCGGTGAAATAGTGCTCAGAGGACGTGTTGCAAGTATGCTTGAGGTCGGAACGGGCTTTCACCCCGAGCTTACCGGTAGGGAGAACGTGTATCTTAACGGTGCGATTTTGGGCATGACAAAAAAAGAAATCGATGCTAAATTTGACGAAATCGTTGAGTTTGCGGAAATGGAGCAGTTCATTGACACTCCGGTTAAGCGTTATTCCTCGGGAATGTATGTCAAGCTTGCGTTTGCAGTGGCGGCGCACCTCGACAGTGAGATTATGATTATGGACGAGGTTCTTGCCGTCGGCGACGCAAAGTTTCAGAATAAGTGTCTCGGAAAAATGAGCGATGAAGCGTCTTCAAACAAAAGGACTATACTTTATGTCAGCCATAATATGAGCACCATTCAGCGTCTGTGCACGAGAGTTATTGTTCTTGATCACGGAAAAGTTGTCTATGACGGAGATACTCCGGGCGGTATCGCAAAATATCTTTCGGTCAGTCGTGAAAGTGATACTGTTAATGAGCTTGAAAACTGTGAAAGAAACAAAGCTTGTAAATTGGGTTTAAAGATGATGAAAGCCTGTTTCCCCGGCAAAGAAAACAATCTTTTTCCTCAGAACGGGAAGTTGAGACTCGGTATTGACTGGATTACAAACAATGATTTATATAACGTTGTTCTCAGAATATATATTAATCACATGACATCTGCTCCGGTTGGCTTTTCCACTGTTCCTTTCGGTGACAGAAAAGCAGGTGAAAATAACAAGAGCGAAATAGAGCTTGACTTAAATGGTTTGATTCCCGGGTCTTACTATATAGGCTGTGAATTTCATGAGATTGATTCTTCCGGCAAGGCAGTCTGGCATGACTACATTCAGAATATGCTTCAGTTTACGGTTCTTGAGAATAAAGAGATTAAGCTTGCCGATGCCGACAACACCAATAAAATCCAGTGGAATCATAATGCATGGGGAAGTATCAGGTTTGATTCAAAAATAATTTAATAATGAGCAACAAGAGGTATATACTATATGTTTTTAAGCATCATTATTCCGATTTATAACGATGAAAAATACTTAGCGGAGTGTCTTGATTCCTGTCTTAATCAGGATATTTCTTACGACGATTATGAAATTATTTGTGTTGATGACGGCTCTACGGATAAGACGAGAGATATTCTCAACGAGTATGCCGAAAAGTATGAAAACATAAGGCTGATTTTCAAAGAGCACGGTGTAGGCGCAGGAAGAAATATCGGTCTTGAAAAAGCACAGGGCGATTATGTGTGGTTCGTTGACCATGATGATTTAATCAGAGAAAACTGTCTCGGACTTTTTAAAACAAAAGTTTATGAAACAAATTGCGACAGATTGTGTTTTTACTCTTATGACTTTTTTGAAAGCTTAACAGATGACGAGAAAAGAAGTATAGACAAAAACGAATTAGAAAGTAATAATAGAGCTCGTGTTGATGCAGTAGTTTGGTGTTCTGTTATTCGCAAAGCATTTATGACTGATAACGGTATTTTGCCGAGAACGGAAAGATTACTTGATAAGAAGGGCTGGGCAACAGACACATTTTTTATCTATGATTTAAAAAAGAATTCCCCGGTTGAAACAACGATATCAACCGATGTATTTTATTTTTACAGACAACATAGCGGTCAGGAAAATGCAATTACTAATTTATGGAATAAATTTGAGGGACATGTTAATTTAGCCAATATAGTTATTGAGGACTACAAGAATTTGTGTGATGGAGATATCGGGCATGATTTTGTTGCCAAAAGTGTATTGAACTGGATTAGAGGATGTTCACGTTATGCATCTTATTTGCCGATAAAAGATTTTTTAAAGGCAAAAAAAGTTATGAAAGATTTAGGATTCTTCTCAGTTGCCATCCCTAAAAAATATGGAGATAATTTGAAAGCATGTATGAATGCAAGAGTTAATTATAGCAGAATTGAGATGTTTTATTATTATTTTTCAAAATACAGCTTTGGGGTGGATTTATTATGGCTTTCCGAATATAAGTTACATATTAAAAGAACTCTCAAATCCGTCATAGGGAAAATCAAAAGATAGAAAAATTTACTGTATAGCTTAACTTTTTATAAATTTATGATTTATAATTAATAATTTATTTATCCCAAACACCCGGAGGTAAAAACATGAAAATTAACGTAACCCGTTCCTCAATGCCGGAATATGAGGAATACTGTGAAGAAATAAAAGGACTTTGGGAGAGCCGCTGGCTGACAAATATGGGCGAAAAGCACCGTCAGCTTGAAAACGACCTCAAAAAATATCTCGGTGTGGAGAACATTACGCTTTACACGAACGGACATCTTGCACTTGAAAATGTGATTTCGGCGATGAATTTCCCGAAAGGGAGCGAGGTTATCACGACTCCGTTCACGTTCGTTTCGACCACTCATGCCATATCGAGAAACGGTCTTGTGCCCGTTTTCTGTGACGTGAATGAGAACGACTATACAATGGACGTGACAAAAATCGAGAGTCTCATCACCGACAAAACAGTAGCTATTGTTCCGGTTCACGTTTACGGAAATATCTGCAATGTCGAAGAAATACAGAGAATTGCCGATAAGTATGCGCTTAAGGTGGTTTATGACGCCGCCCATGCCTTCGGTGTTACATATAACGGAAAAAGCATAGCCGCATACGGCGATGCCTCAATGTTTTCGTTCCACGCAACAAAGGTTTTTAACACAATCGAGGGCGGTGCCGTGTGCTATAACGACGCTTCACTTTCCGAAGTTCTCAATGACATGAAAAACTTTGGGCTTCATACCGCAGAGGACGGTTTGTATATAGCCGGAAATGCAAAAATGAATGAATTTCAGGCGGCTATGGGTATATGCAATCTCCGCCACATTGACGGTGAAATAGAAAAGAGGAAAGTTGCGACGCAGAGATACCGCAGCCGTCTTGCGGGAGTGAACGGGATAAAGCTCGTCAGCGAACAGCAGGGCGTCAAGCATAACTACGCATACTTCCCCGTCGTGTTTGAGGGATATAAGTATTCAAGGGACGAAATTGCGGACAGGCTCGGTGAGAACGGAATTTTCGCAAGAAAATATTTCTATCCCGTAACAAACAGCTTTGAATGCTATAAGGAATACGAAACCTGCGGTGCCGAAAAGACGCCGAACGCAAAGAGAATATCGGAAAACGTCCTCTGTCTTCCGATGTATGCCGACCTTACGGCAGAAGATATTGACGAAATCTGCGATATTATTTTAAAATGAGGAATAGATATGAAAATCTGCATAATAACCGATAACACCTACATCTTCGACGGGTTTACCGACCTTTTGAAGAGAAAGCCTCAGAGCAGTCACAGCTTTGATTTCTATTTCACAAGCTGGAACAGGGACTTTCGTGAGAAATTCGCCGGCAGTGATGCCATGAAGCCGATAAGGCTGAAAGAACAGAATGAAGAGTTTTTCTCAAAATACGATATGTTTATTTCTCTTCACTGCAAACAGCTTTTTCCGAAAGAAATGGTCGAAAATCATCTCTGTCTCAATGTTCACCCCGGCTATAACCCGTATAACAGAGGCTGGTTTCCGCAGGTGTTCGGCATTATGAACAAGCTTCCGATAGGTGTGACAATACACAAAATGGACGCCGAGCTTGATCACGGAGATATTCTCTGGCAGAAAAAAATACCGCTTCACGGAGACGATACCTCCAAGGATATATATAACCGCATACTTGAAACGGAAATGGAAATGCTCGACGAACACCTTGAGGATATTCTTTCCGGTAACTATATGCTTACACCTATGCAGGGCGAGGGCAACGTCAATTCAAAGCAGGATTTTGATAATCTTTGCGCTATTGATATGAACAAGCAGGCGACCTACGGTGAGGTAATCGACTATCTCAGAGCACTCACCTTTGCCCCTTATAATAACGCATACTTTTATGATGACGACGGCAAGAAGGTCTATGTCGGTGTAACGCTTAAGAAAGAGGATTGATTATGAAAATACTTTGGCTTGTGAATATCATAATGCCCGAGCTTGCACATCATCTGGGCACAGGGACAGCTGTTTCCGGCGGCTGGCTGACGGGTGCACTTGGCGCAGTGCGTTCAAGCGGGAATGAGCTTGTTGTTTGCACAACGGTTCCGAATGACAAATTTGTCGGCGAATATGATCTCAACGGCGTAAAATATTGCATTTTGAAAAATGCTGATATAGGCAGTATGCAAGCCGATTTCAGAAAAATTCTCGGGGCGGAAAACCCCGATGTCGTTCACCTTTACGGTACGGAATTTGAACGCACATGGGCACTTGCGAGTGTGTCAGACCCCGATAAAACTCTTGTGTCGGTGCAGGGATTTGTTCATCGTTGCGCTCAGCATATTTCCGACGGTATTCCGGATTATATGACCGAAGATAATATTTTCCATAAAATATTAAGATTTTTACATAAAGAACAGAACAATCTCGCACTGCAAAAGCAGAGCTATATTCAGCGTTCTGAATATGAAATAAATACACTCAAGCGTGTCCGATATGTCAACGGCGGCACATTTTGGGGTGACGGCTGTACAAAGCTTATAAATCCCGAAGCGGTGCTTCTGCAATGCGGACTGATTTTGCGTGACAGCTTTTACGGCGGAAAAATGTGGGAGCCGGAAAAATGTGAAAGACATACTGTTTTTACCGCTAATACATATCAGCTCAAGGGCTTTCACATGTTCCTTGAGGCTTTGAATATCGTCAAACAGCGTTATCCCGATGTAAAGGTTTATGTTGCCGGTTCAACGGGAAGAATGAGGAATTTTTCCGGAATAAGAAAATATTTAATGGATAAAGCCCCCGATTATGACTGGTATGTTCAATCGCTGATTGAAAAATACGGTCTGCGGGATAACCTTGAGTTCTGCGGTTATCTCGGTGAGCAGGAAATGCAGGATTATCTTCTTAAATCAAATGTGTTTGTTTCGGCATCGTCGATTGAAAATCATTCCACTGCCCTTGGCGAAGCGATGATTTCGGGAGTTCCGTCAATAGCGTCATGTGTCGGAGGACTTCAGGAAATGATTGAGCACGGCGAGGACGGCTTCCTCTATCCGTTTGAGGAAACCTATATGCTGGCGTATTATATCTGCCGCATTTTTGAAAACGACGACCTTGCACGTAAGTTCTCGGTCAAAGGGCGTGAACACGCCTCAAGAACATATAACCGTGAAGAAAACTGTAAAAAGCTTCTCGGAATGTATGAAACAGTTTATAATAACGGAAAGTGAAAGGAGCTTTGAAATGAAAGGTATTATTTTAGCAGGCGGTGCAGGCACAAGGCTTTATCCTCTGACAATGGTCACAAGCAAACAGCTTTTGCCTGTTTATGACAAGCCCATGATATATTATCCGCTTTCAACGCTTATGCTCGCCGGAATAAGGGATATTCTCATTATTTCCACACCGCAGGATTTGCCGAATTTCAAAAGGCTTCTCGGCGACGGCTCACAGTACGGTGTTTCTTTTTCTTATGTTGAACAGCCGTCTCCCGACGGACTTGCACAGGCGTTTATTTTAGGAGAAGAGTTTATCGGCGATGAAGCTTGCGCCATGATACTCGGCGACAATATATTTTACGGCAATGGCTTCAGTAAAATTTTGCGTGAAGCGGTCAGAGACGCCGAAGAAAACAGCAGAGCGACTGTTTTCGGTTATTACGTCAATGACCCGGAAAGATTCGGCATTGTCGAATTTGACAAGAGCGGCAAGGCTCTTTCAATCGAGGAAAAACCGGCTCAGCCGAAGAGCAACTATGCCGTTACGGGGCTTTACTTCTACCCGAAGGGAGTCAGCAAAATGGCAAATGAGGTTAAACCCTCAGCGAGAGGTGAGCTTGAAATAACCACTCTCAATGAGATGTATCTCAAGAAAGACAAGCTCGACGTTCAGATTCTCGGCAGAGGCTTTGCGTGGCTTGACACCGGCACAATGGACTCTCTTGCAGAGGCAACGTCGTATGTCCAGATTATTCAGAAAAGACAGGGAATCGAGATTTCCGCACCCGAAGAAATTGCATTCAGAAACGGCTGGACGACTAAGGAAGAGCTTATCGGTGCCGCCGAGGTTTACGGAAAGTCACCCTACGGGGCTCACCTTAAAAAGGTAGCCGACGGAAAGCTTATAGGGAGGTAAAGATATGAAAATACTTGTTACCGGAGGAGCCGGATTCATTGGCTCAAATTTCGTTTATTTTGAGCTTGACAATAACCCCGACGATAAAATCGTCTGCGTTGATTGCCTGACCTATGCGGGCAATATGTCAACTCTTGAGCGTGCACTGAAAAATCCGAATTTTACATTTTACAAAACGGATATTACCGACAGAGACGCTATATATGAAATATTTGAAAAGGAAAGCCCCGACGCCGTCGTGAATTTTGCGGCGGAGTCTCATGTTGACCGCTCGATAGAGTCACCCGAGGTTTTTCTCAAAACAAACATACTCGGCACTCAGGTTATGATGGACGCCTGCCGCAAGTACGGCAATATCCGTTATCATCAGGTGTCAACCGATGAGGTCTATGGCGACCTTCCTCTTGACAGACCGGATTTATTTTTCACAGAAACAACGCCGATTCACACGAGCAGTCCCTACAGTGCTTCAAAGGCGTCGGCTGACCTTCTCGTCGGCGCATACCACAGAACCTTCGGTCTGCCCGTGACAATAAGCCGCTGTTCAAATAACTACGGACCGTATCACTTCCCCGAAAAGCTCATTCCGCTCATGATAGCGAATGCTCTGAATGACAAGCCGCTTCCCGTTTACGGTGAGGGGCTCAACGTCAGAGACTGGCTATATGTCGAGGACCACTGCAAGGCGATTGACCTTGTTCTCAGAAAGGGCAGAATCGGCGAGGTTTACAATATCGGCGGACACAATGAGATGAAAAACATTGACATTGTGAAGCTTATCTGCAAAAAGCTCGGCAAGAGCGAAGACCTCATAACCTACGTTACCGACCGCAAGGGACACGATATGAGGTATGCTATTGACCCGACGAAGATTCATAATGAGCTCGGCTGGTTGCCCGAGACAAAATTTGAGGACGGCCTTGAAAAAACCGTCAACTGGTATCTTGAAAACCGTGAATGGTGGGAGACCATCATCACCGGCGAATATATGAATTACTACGAAAAGATGTACGGCAACCGCTGACATCTGACGAGGAACAATAAATGCAGGTTTTTAACGGATTTATCGGCTATTTTCCGAAATGGTCAGTATTCGGCTACGCTGTGTTTTTTGCCGCAGTTATGCTTGCGACAGTCATTTCTCTGACATACGCAAAAAAGCATAATATAAGCAAGCTCAGAGCGGTGGTCTGGGTTATTCTGCCTGCATTTTGTCTTTTTGTTTATTCCTCTGCGGTTATTACCCGTCCCGTGTATGAAAACCCCGAGCATCATTTCAGACTGTTCTGGTCCTATGACAAGCCTTGGAAATATTGGGGATTTTCGATAAGAAAAGAAATTCTGATGAATATACTTGCCTTTGTCCCGATTGGTATGACGCTTCCCGTGTCACTTGGCAAAAAGGGACTGTGGCGCACTGTTCTTACGGGATTTTCGTTTTCATTCATTATTGAAATATCACAGTATATATTCAGCAAAGGCTCATACGAGACCGATGATCTGTTTCACAATACGCTCGGTGCGCTGGTCGGATATCTGTTCTTTATGCTTGTGAGCTGTATTTTTGAAGAGCGGGGAAAAACTCGGGAAACCGTACTTTTGCCCTCGCAGAAAACTCTGCTTTCACTCGTTTCGGCTTCGCTTTTCGGGGGAGATTTTAAGATATACGAAAATACCGACCTTGCTCAAACTGTCAAAGAAGCGATAAGCCACACCGTTTCCGTTCTTGCTTTTTCTGCTTCGGGCACGGATATACTTCCCGAAAACGTGCGCTCATATTTGCAAAAATACAACAGAAGTATTATAATGAAGAGCGCAAATGTCTCCTACGCTCACGTTTCGGCGCACGAGATTTTTTCTTCAAATAATGTGCCTTATGTTATCATCAAGGGCAATGCTTCGGCTCATTATTACCCTGAGCCGCAATTTCGTTCAATGGGCGACGTTGATATTCTCGTCAGAGAAAACGACTTTGAAAAAGCGTGCACACTTCTTTGCTCACAGGGCTTCGAGACGGGCTTTCAGGGTGAAAAGCACACCTCGTTTTATAAAAAGACCGCAGGGTATGCGCCGTGCATTGAGCTTCACCGAAAAATCGGAGGAATCCCCGACGGTGAAAGCGGCGAAATAATAGAAGAATATCTTTCGGATATTATCGAAACAGCGGTATGTGTAAAGACCAATGACGGCGAGTTTTACATGCCGGACGATTTTCATCACGGGCTCGTGCTTCTGCTTCACACCGCTTTGCACCTGACAAGCTCAGGTGTCGGGCTCAGGCATATCTGCGACTGGGCGGTTTTCGCCGAAAAATTTGAAGATGATATTTTCAGAGAAATTTTTGAAGAGAAGCTGAAAAATGCAGGGCTGTGGAGATTTGCCGCCGTGCTCACGGCACTGTGCGAAGAATATCTCGGTCTGCCTCATAAAGAATGGCCAGAGAAAGCGGCAACAAAGGAAGAGCTTGAAAAGCTGATAACGGACGTTTTTTCAAGCGGAAATTTCGGTCAGAAAAACAGAGAGCGGCTCAATCAGGCAAAGCTTTTCAGAGACGGAAAAAAGGGAAATATAAGCACGGCAAATATGCTGTCACAGCTTTTTTCTTCACTCGCTGAAAAAGCGAAAGCTGACTTTCCGGGGTGCAGAGAGCATAAACTGCTTCTGCCTTTTGCAGTTTCAGCGGTCGCTTTTAATCATATAAAAAAGATAAAAAAGGGCGCACGTCCCCGTATTCATATCGGAGGTATGGTGCAGGGTGCGTCCGAAAGAAAAGAATTATACAAAATATTTCATTTGTTTGAGAATGAATAACGGAGGAAAAATTATGTCGGCTTTTTCAGGAAAAACACTTCTTATCACAGGCGGAACGGGCTCATTCGGTAACACTGTTCTGAAGCATTTTCTTACAACGGATATAGGCGAAATCCGTATTTTTTCACGTGACGAAAAGAAGCAGGACGATATGCGCCACGACTTACAGGCAAAGCATCCCGAATATGCGTCAAAGGTCAAATTCTATATAGGTGATGTGAGAAACGCAAGGTCGATAAGCGATGCAATGCCCGGTGTGGATTATATATTCCATGCCGCCGCACTCAAGCAGGTTCCCTCGTGTGAATTTTTCCCTATGGAAGCTGTCAGAACGAATATTATCGGCACGGATAACCTCCTCCACGCCGCAATAGACGCCGGAGTGAAGAGAGTTGTCTGCCTTTCAACGGATAAAGCCGCATACCCGATAAATGCAATGGGTATTTCAAAGGCTATGATGGAGCACGTCATTTTTGCAAATGCACGTGTCGCCGCAGAAAGGGGAGGCACCGTGATATGCTGTACGAGATACGGCAATGTTATGTGCAGCAGAGGCTCGGTTATTCCTCTTTTCATTGACCAGATTAAATCAGGCAATCCCATAACGATTACAAATCCCGATATGACGAGATTTCTCATGAACCTCGACGAGGCGGTTGACCTTGTCAAATTTGCCTTTGAACACGCAAATCCGGGTGACCTCTTCATCCAGAAAGCGGACGCTTCGACTATCGGCGACCTTGCAAAAGCCGTTCAGCAGCTCTTCGGCGACACCGGCACGAACATAATCGGCACACGTCACGGCGAAAAGCTCTATGAAACGCTTATGACGAGTGAGGAGAGAGTAAGAAGCGAGGATATGGGCAAATATTTCCGTGTCTGCGCCGACAACCGTGACCTCAATTATGACAAATTCGTTGTCAAGGGACAGAGTCAGAAATTCGATGAGCCTTATACCTCAAGCAATACTACTCTTTTAGATGTTGAGGGCACGGTGAAAAAAATACTCACAACCGATTATGTCAGAGAAATGCTTGAAAAATAATGCGGAGGCGCAATATGAACACATTTAAAAATAACGGAAAACTCAAGCTCCTTATTATTGTCGGCACAAGACCCGAGATAATAAGGCTTTCGGCTGTTATCAAAAAATGCCGCAGATATTTTGACACTCTTCTCGCACATACGGGGCAGAATTATGATTACAGTCTCAACGGAATATTCTTCCGTGACCTTGAGCTTGACGAGCCGGATATTTATCTTAATGCCGTCGGCAGTGACCTTGGAGAAACAATGGGCAACATCATTTCGCTCTCATATAAGCTTATGGCAGAAATAAAGCCCGATGCAGTGCTTGTTCTGGGTGACACGAACAGTTGCCTTTCGGTCATAGGTGCAAAGCGGCTTCACATTCCGATTTTTCACATGGAGGCGGGTAACCGCTGTAAGGACGAGTGCCTGCCGGAGGAAACAAACCGCCGTATTGTAGATATAATTTCAGATGTAAATTTAGCTTATTCCGAGCACGCAAGGCGTTATCTTGCCGACTGCGGACTGCCGAAGGAGAGAACCTATGTCACCGGCTCACCGATGGCTGAGGTGCTTCATACATATCTTGAAAAAATAGAAAACAGCGATATTCATTCACGTCTCGGGCTTGAAAAAGGAAAATATATTCTTCTTTCCGCTCACCGTGAGGAAAATATTGACACGGAAAAGAACTTCAGAAGCCTTTTCAATGCCGTTAATAAAATGGCTGAAAAATACGATATGCCCGTTCTTTATTCGTGCCACCCGCGCTCAAGAAAGAAGCTTGAGCAGAGCGGTTTTGTGCTTGACAAAAGAGTGAAAGCTCACGAGCCTCTCGGCTTCATGGACTACAACTGTCTTCAGATGAATGCCTTTGCCGTTGTTTCCGACAGCGGAACTCTTCCGGAGGAGAGCAGCTTTTTCACCTCTGTCGGTCACTCATTCCCCGCCGTATGCATACGCACCTCGACGGAGCGACCGGAGGCACTTGACAAGGGCTGTTTTGTCCTTGCCGGAATAGATGAAAAGAGTCTTCTTCAGGCGGTGGATACTGCCGTTGATATGAATAATAACGGAGACTTCGGAATCCCCGTGCCGGACTATACGGACGAAAATGTGTCTGATAAGGTCATAAAGCTCATACAGAGCTATACCGGTGTGGTCAATAAGATGGTTTGGAGAAAAGACTGATGAATATTCTTGTTACGGGCTCAAAGGGCTTTGTCGGAAGAAACCTTGTCGAAAATCTGAAAAATATCAGAGACGGCAAGAACCGCACCCGACCTGAGCTCAGAATAGATAACATATTTGAATTTGATATAGATACTCCGGCACAAATGCTTGACGATTACTGTGAAAAGGCGGATTTTGTCTTTAATCTTGCCGGAGTGAACAGACCTTTGGATAATTCTGAGTTTTTCAAGGGCAACTGCGACTTTGCAGACACGCTTCTTTCTCTTCTTGAAAAGCACTCAAACAGTTGCCCGGTGATGCTTTCCTCCTCCGTTCAGGCAAGTCTTATCGGAAGATACGGAAAATCCGATTACGGAAAAAGCAAGCTTGAGGGCGAAAAGCTTTTCTTTGACTATGCGAAGAAAAGCGGAGCAAGGGTTCTTGTTTACCGCTTCCCCAATCTTTTCGGAAAGTGGTGTCGTCCTAACTATAATTCAGCCGTTGCAACATTTTGTAATAACACGGCAAACGACCTGCCGATAAAGGTCAACGACAGAAGTACACTTTTAGAGCTTCTTTATATTGACGACCTCGTTTCTGAAATGCTTGACGCTCTTGAGGGCAGGGAGCACAGATGCGAGTATGACGGGCTTGATGTTTTGCCGTGCGAAAACGGAAAATACTGTTATTGCCCCGTCACTCATAAGGTAACTCTCGGCGAAATAGCCGATTTGCTTGATTTGTTCAAAAAGCAGACGGGCACTCTCATAATGCCGGAGATACCCGATAATTCGTTTGCAAAGAAGCTTTATTCGACCTATCTTTCATATCTGCCGAAAGAAAAGGTGAGCTTTCCGCTGAAAATGAATACCGATGACAGAGGAAGCTTCACGGAGCTTCTCAAAACGGAAAAATGCGGTCAGTTTTCCGTCAATGTCAGTAAGCCCGGAATAACAAAGGGACAGCACTGGCACAACTCAAAGTGGGAGTTTTTCATTGACGTTTCGGGAAAGGCACTTATACGTGAAAGAAAAATCGGGAGCGACGAGGTGCTTGATTTTTATGTCAGCGGCGAAAAAATTGAAGCTGTGCACATGCTTCCCGGTTACACGCACAACATAATAAATCTTTCCGAAACAGATGAGCTTGTGACGCTTATGTGGGCAAACGAGCAGTTTTCGCCCGACAAGCCCGATACATTTTTTGAAGAGGTATAATGTCCGATATGAACTGTCAGGAGCAATTTGAGCTTACATATAAAAAAACACCTGAAAACACTGTATTCTGTCCCTACAGAATATGCCCGATAGGAGCACATTCCGACCATAATCTCGGAAAGGTGCTCGGCTTTGCGATAGACAAGGGAATACATATTGCGTATGCGCCCGACGAAAGCGGCGAAATAGAAATTTCTTCAATGCAGTTTAATCAGGGGGCGCAGTGGAATATTTCGTGCGTTCCGCAGGTGAAGCAGGGCGACTGGGCGGATTATCTCAGAGGTGCAACGATTGCCCTCTCACGCAATCATGAAATCAAAACCGGTATGAAAGGCGTTATCGACGGAAGCCTGCCGATAGGCGGACTGTCGTCCTCTGCGGCGGTTATTATCGCTTTTCTCGGCGCGCTGTGCCGGGTGAACAAAATATCTCTTTCCGACCGTGAACTGATTATGACCGCACTTGAAGCGGAGAATAAATATGTCGGCGTGAGCTGTGGAAAGCTTGACCAGAGCTGTGAGGTTTATTCAAGAAAGAACAAGCTTCTCTATCTCGACACGAAGGACGACAGCTATGAGCTGATTTCTACTCCCGACAATATGAAGCCGTATAAAATCGCCGTTTTCTTTTCCGGCGTGGAAAGAACGCTCGTCGGCTCGAAATTCAATATGAGAGTTGACGAAGCACGCTCGGCGGCATACGCACTTAAAGCTATGTCAGGAATGGAATACGGAAAATTCAGCGAGACAAACCTGCGTGACATACCGTATGAAACCTATCTTGAGTATAAAGACAGACTGCCCGAAAATTTCATGAAGAGGGCAGAGCACTGGTTTACCGAATTTCATCGTGTTCAGCAGGGCGCAGAGGCTTGGCGCAGAGGCGATATTGACACTTTCGGTGCTCTTTCCTTTGAAAGCGGAAGAAGCAGTATTTTTAACTGGGAGACCGGCTCGCCCGAGCTTATAAAGCTCTATGAAATTATGACCCGAACCGACGGAATTTACGGCGGAAGATTCTCCGGCGCAGGCTTCAAGGGGTGCTGTATGGCACTGATTGCCCCGTCGTTTAAAGAAAAAATCACGGAAAAAGTGACACAGGAATATCTCAGTGAATTTCCTCTTCTCAGAGATAAATTTTCGGTTCATATATGCGAAAGTGCTGACGGTGTAAGCGTCTGACGGGGGTGTGTTTATGAAGTGTCTTATCCTTGCGGCAGGCTATGCAACGAGGCTTTATCCTTTGACGGAAAATTTCCCGAAGCCGCTTCTGACTGTCGGGAAAAAGACAATACTTGACTGGCTCGTTGACGATATTGATGTCTCGGGTGCAGTTGACGAATATATTGTTATCTCAAATCACCGTTTTGCAGATTTTTTCAGAGAATGGGCAGACGGAAAATCTCAGAAAATAACCGTCGTTGACGACGGGACAAATACGAATGAAACAAGGCTCGGTGCAGTCAAAGATATTGAATTTGCGATAGAAAAGCTCGGTCTTGACGATGATATGCTCGTCATAGCGGGGGATAATGTTCTCGATTTCAGTCTCACCCGTTTTATCGAATATGCAAAAGAAAAGAAAGCCTCATGTATTATGCGCTACTATGAGCCGGACAGCGTGAAGCTTCTCAAATGCGGAGTTGTCACAACCGATGGAAATGACAGAATAATCAGAATGACGGAAAAATCTCCGTCGCCGGAAACTCACTGGTGCTGTCCGCCTTTTTATTACTACGCGAAAAAAGACGCACGACTTGTCAAAAAGGGGATTGAGAGCGGCTGTGGTACAGATGCCCCGGGGAACTACATATCATGGCTCTGCACACAGACAGATGTTTATGCTATGGAAATGCCCGGAAGCAGATATGATATAGGCAATCTTGAAAGCTATGAAAATGTTAAGAGGGAGTATAGGGGAATATGCTGAATTTATCTCTTGAAAACAAAACCGTTCTGGTTACCGGCTGTGCCGGCTTTATAGGCTCAAATCTGTGCAAAAAGCTTTTATCCTCAGTCTCGGATATAAAAGTAATCGGCGTCGATAATATGAATGATTATTATGACGTTTCACTCAAGGAGTACCGGTTAAATGAGCTGAATAAATACGGTGACAAATTTGTTTTTGAAAAAGGAAATATCGCTGACAGAGCATTTATTGATTCTGTTTTTTCACGGTATGAGCCTTATGTCGTTGTCAATCTTGCCGCTCAGGCGGGGGTCAGATATTCAATAAACAATCCCGACGCTTATGTTGAATCCAATCTTATCGGATTTTATAACATTCTTGAATGCTGCCGTCATTCATATAACGGCGGCAAAACCGGAGTGGAGCATCTGGTCTACGCTTCGTCCTCCTCGGTTTACGGTAACAATAAGAAAATACCGTACAGCGTTGAGGATAAGGTCGATAATCCGATTTCGCTTTATGCGGCGACAAAAAAGAGCAATGAGCTTTTGGCTCACGCTTATTCAAAGCTCTATAATATTCCGGCTACGGGGCTCAGGTTTTTTACGGTTTACGGACCTGCCGGAAGACCGGATATGGCATATTTCGGCTTCACAAACAAGCTTCTTAAGGGAGAAAAAATACAGATTTTCAATTACGGAAACTGTAAACGTGACTTTACTTTTGTCGATGATATTGTCGAAGGTGTTTACCGTGTTATGAAGGGTGCGCCGGAGCGTAAAAATGGCGAGGATGGACTGCCGATTGCGCCGTACGCTCTTTACAATATCGGAAACAGCAATCCCGAAAACCTGCTTGATTTTGTTGATATTCTTCAGCAGGAGCTTGTCCGTGCCGGAGTACTGCCGGAGGATTATGACTTTGACCTGCACAAAGAGCTTGTTCCGATGCAGGCGGGAGATGTGCCGGTCACATTTGCCGATACGTCCTCACTTGAAAGAGATTTCGGCTATAAGCCTTCAACGTCTCTGAGAGACGGTCTGAGAAGCTTTGCCGAATGGTATAAAGAGTATTACCTATGAAAAGACTTAATAAAAAGCAGAAATGTACAGCTCTTCTCACTCTTCTGCCCGTTATTGCCGTTATGGGTGTTATCTTCTATTTCTCATCGCAGACGGCGCAGACTTCGACGGTGACAAGCTCGGGCTTTGTTGACAGGCTCATGGAGGCTATTACGGCTCTTTTCGGAGAAATATCTGCTTCATCTTATGAAAGTGTCAGGCATATCGCAACGCTTATTGTCAGAAAGTCGGCGCATTTTCTTGAATTTGCGGCACTCGGCTTTTTCCTTGAAATACATTTCAGAACATATTTAAAACACAGAACATGGCTGATAAGCGGAGCAATTTCCGTGCTGTATGCCCTTTCCGATGAAATACATCAGAATTTTGTTTCAGAGCGTGCGATGCGTATCAGCGATGTGTGTATAGACAGTCTGGGCGCATTTTGTGCGATTGCCGCAGTGTGCCTGCTTGCTTATATCTTTATAAAAATCAAAGACCGAAAAGGAGAACACAATGAAAAAGTATAAAATTGCCGTTGCCGGTACAGGATATGTCGGATTATCAATAGCGACTCTGCTTTCACAGAATAATGAGGTGACAGCGGTCGATATAATGCCGGAAAAGGTTGAAATGATAAATAACCGCATTTCACCCATTCAGGATAACGAAATAGAGGACTACCTCAAGAATAAAGAGCTCAGCCTCAAGGCTACGCTTGACGCGGAAAGCGCATACCGTGACGCTGACTTTGTCGTTATCGCAACACCCACAAATTATGACAGCAAAAAGAATTTCTTTGACACGTCAGCCGTCGAAGCGGTTATCGACCTTGTTATCAAATACAATCCCGATGCCGTAATGGTTATCAAGTCAACAATACCCGTCGGCTATACGGAGGGCATACGTAAAATAAAAAACAGCAAAAATATCATTTTCAGCCCCGAGTTTCTCCGTGAGAGCAAGGCTCTTTATGACAATCTTTATCCGTCGAGAATAATTGTCAGCACTGACCTTTCCGACGAAAAACTGACCGAAAAGGCAAAGATTTTCGCTTCGCTTCTTCAGCAGGGGGCAATAAAAGAAAACATAGACACCCTTTTCATGGGCTTCACCGAGGCTGAGGCGGTCAAGCTTTTTGCGAACACTTATCTTGCACTGAGAGTGTCATTTTTCAACGAGCTTGACACCTATGCCGAAATGAAAGGTCTCGACACAAATCAGATTATCAATGGCGTATGCCTTGACCCGAGAGTGGGCGCACATTACAATAACCCGTCATTCGGCTATGGCGGCTACTGTCTGCCCAAGGACACAAAACAGCTTCTCGCAAACTATGAGGACGTGCCGGAAAATCTGATTGAGGCTATTGTCGAATCAAACAGAACGAGAAAGGATTTCATCGCCGAGCGTGTTCTCGAAATGGCGGGAGCATACGAAGGCAATGAGCAGTGGAACAGGGAAAAAGAAAAAGAAGTCATAATCGGCATCTACCGTCTGACAATGAAATCCAACAGTGACAATTTCAGACAAAGCTCTATTCAGGGCATAATGAAGCGTGTGAAGGCAAAGGGCGCAAAAGTAATTATTTATGAGCCCACGCTGACCGACGGTGACACGTTTTTCGGCAGTGTCGTTGTTAACGACTTTGACAGATTCAAGAAAGAAAGCAATGTTATTGTTGCAAACAGATACGATGCTTCTCTTGACGACGTAGCCGATAAGGTATATACGAGAGATATTTTCAGACGTGATTAATATAATCACTTAAAATCCGCCTCCCTTCGGACTTTTGCCCCTGGGGAGGTTTTTGCTTTAGCCGTGAATAATATAACCCACGATAACATATATTTATCATTGATGAATATAAAGGGGGTATTATCATGAAAAAGGCAGTATGCGTTCTGATTGCCGTTATTATGGCTTTTTCTGCGTGCGCCGTCACCTGCTTTGCCAAAGAGAAGAAAAAGGAAGACAGCTCTTTGAATGTGAAAGCAAAGGCGGCTGTGCTCATGGACACGGCAACGGGCAAGGTGCTGTGGGCGAAAAACGAGCATGAATCTATGTATCCTGCATCGGTGACGAAAATAATGCCGCTTCTTTTGTTTATGGAAGCGATAGATTCGGGCAAAATAAGTGCAGAGGATAAGGTTACCTGTTCGCCGGAGGCGGCAGCAAAGGGCGGCTCGCAGATTTGGCTCAAGGACGGGGAAACAATGACAGTCGATGAGCTTCTGCGGGCTGTGGCTATTGCAAGCGCAAACGATGCCTGCTGTGCTCTTGGGGAATATATAGCGGGCAGTGAAAGTGCATTTGTCGATATGATGAACAAAAGAGCAGAGGAGCTTAATATGAAAGATACTCATTTTGACAACTGCTCCGGTCTTGACGACGACACCGATACTCATAAGTCGAGCGCATACGACATAGCCGTTATGGGAAAAGAACTGCTCCGGCATGAGGGAATACAGAAATATTCGACGGTGTGGATGGATTCTCTCCGTGACGGAAAAACCCAGCTTGTCAACACCAACAAGCTTGTGAGATTCTATAAGGGCACAACCGGGCTTAAAACGGGCACCACTTCAAAGGCGGGCAAATGCCTCTGCGCCTCGGCAAAAAGAGATTCGCTTCACCTTATTGCCGTCGTGCTTGGCTGTGAGACAAGCGATGACAGATTTGAGAGCGCAAAAGCACTTTTAAATTACGGCTTTGCAAATTACGAAACGGTTGAGCTTGATTTTGATAAAAGCCTTATTGCCGATGTCAACGTGATAAAGGGCGCACAGCGCAAAATAACTCCTCAGGTGGGAGAGACAAAGAAAATCACTCTGAAAAAGGGCGAGAAAGAGAAGATTGTGACGGAAATTTCCCTTGCTTCAGAGGTTGAAGCACCGGTCGAGGAAAAACAGATTGTCGGGGCGGTGGAGTTTAAGCTCGGTGATGAAATTATCGGCAGAAGCGAGCTGTATTGCGGCGGGGGAGTCAGACGAATGAAGCTCACCGATGCGCTCATTATGCTCTTTGCCTCTCTGGGAAGAACACAGAAGTAGTTTTCTGCGAGGATAAAACGACTTTTGCTACACCTGAAAAAATATGCTGTTTTATTGCAATTTTAACAATAAAAAATGTAAAAATAAGGCTGTTATTCATTGACAAACTACATAAAACATATTAAAATATCTGTAATTGTCCGTCATGAATACGGGCGGATAAACCGTTTTTGGAGGTCATAAAATGGCAGTCAGGCTTATTGACAAATACGCAAGGGGTTTTATTGACGAAAAGCTGCTTGCCGAATATACACAAAAGGTTATTGAGGCGGATAAAATTCTTGACAGCCGCACGGGTAAAGGCAGTGAAATGCTCGGCTGGGTAGATTTGCCCGTCAGTTACGACAGGGAAGAGTTCGCAAGAATAAAAAAGGCGGCCGAGAAAATAAAAAAGGATTCCGATATTCTTATTGTTATAGGCATCGGCGGTTCATATCTCGGCGCAAGAGCTGTAATCGAATTTATAAAATCGCAGAATTATAACGATATAAGAAAAGGCACACCGGCTATTTATTTTTCCGGCAACAGTATTTCCTCCGACGCTCTTTCCGAGCTTATTGAAATATGTGAGGGCAGAGATTTTTCCGTCAACGTCATTTCAAAATCCGGCACAACGACAGAGCCGGCGGTTGCGTTCAGAATATTCAAAAAGCTTCTCATCGACAAATACGGAAAAGAAAAAGCGGCAGAGAGAATTTATGTCACAACCGACAAGGAAAAGGGCACACTCAAGCATTTAGCCGATGAGGAGGGCTTTGAGACCTTCGTCGTGCCCGATGACGTGGGCGGCAGATTTTCGGTTCTCACCGCCGTCGGACTTCTTCCGATAGCTGTCAGCGGCGCAGATATTGATGCGCTCATGCTCGGCGCAGAAAAAGCGAGAAGAGAGCTTTCAGTCAAGGATTACGAAAATAATCCCGTTTATAAGTATGCCGCAATGAGAAACGCACTCTATAAAATGGGCAAAAAAACAGAAATGTTCATAAGCTATGAGCCTCGTTTTACAATGATGAATGAGTGGCTCAAACAGCTTTTCGGCGAAAGCGAGGGCAAGGAGAACAAGGGACTGTTTCCGTCGTCGGCGGTGTTCTCAACCGACCTTCATTCACTCGGTCAGTATATACAGCAGGGAGAAAGAATACAGTTTGAAACGGTTTTCTTCTTTACAAACAGCAAAAAAGAAGTTATAATAGGTGAAGAGGAGGGAAATCCCGATTCTCTGAACTTCCTTTCGGGCAAGCCTCTGAGCTTTGTCAACAGAAAAGCCTTTGAGGGCACTGTTATCGCTCATGTTGACGGCGGAGTGCCGAATATCATCATAGAAGCCGATGAAATGAACGAAGAAAATCTCGGCTGGCTGATATACTTCTTTGAAAAGGCGGTTGCCGTTTCCGGTTATGTTATAGGTGTCAATCCATTTGACCAGCCCGGTGTTGAAAAATACAAAAAGAATATGTTTGCTCTTCTCGGCAAGCCGGGATATGAAGAAATGACGGCAGAGCTCGAAAAGAGAATAAAAGGTTAAAGGATATAAACCGTTAAGGTATTATATATTTCAGGAGGATAAATTATGATTACACTTATTTTAGGGCACAAGGGCGCAGGTAAAACGAAAAAGCTTATCAGCCTTGTCAACGACGCTATCGAGACAACGAAGGGCAATGTTGTCTGTGTTGAAAAAGAGAACAAGCTCACGACTGATGTCAACTACCGTGCAAGGCTCATTTCCACCGACAGCTTCGGAATAAAGGGCTATGCGGCATTTTACGGCTTTCTTGCCGGCGTATGCGCAGGTGACCATGACATAACGGATATACTTTGCGACGCCACGCTCAGAATAGGCGGAAGAAATTATGACGACCTTGCCTCATTCCTCGAAAAGGTATATGAGCTTTGTGAGGTTGATGAAAAAAATATCGTATTCACTATTTCTGCCGACAAAGAGGAGCTTCCCTCTTCAATATTCAATTTCTGCAAAGTAGCGGACTGATAAAGCAAAATAAACTGACGGGCAAGATGTGACTGACACATTGAGCCCGTCATTCTTTATGTCTTATTTGCACTATTTGCTATTGTTTTTTCAGAAAAAATGTTGTATAATAACATGAAATTATAAAGGGGAGTGTGTGCCGTGACCGAAAACGTGAAGATGACGGAGCTTGCGAAAGCGAAAACAGAACGTTTTTTCATAACCGGACGCATACCTCACGCAATTATAATTGAAGGGACAAGCTGTGAAAACAGATTTCTTGCGGCGTTAAATCTTGCAAAGGCGATGCTTTGCGAGGGCGACGAAATCCCGTGCGGAAAATGTAAAAGCTGCAGGAAAGTCGAAGCCGGAGTTCACCCCGACGTTATCGTGTGCGAAAAGGAAAGCTCAAAGGCGACAATGGGAGTTGACATTATACGTGCAATGAAAAGCGATGTCTATATCAAGGCGAACGACTCCGACAATAAGGTGTATATCTTTAAAGAGGCGCAAAATATGACGCCGCAGTCGCAAAATGCACTTTTGAAGGTGTTTGAAGAGCCGCCCGACCACGTTTCGGTTATTCTGACTTGCTCGTCAAAGGCAACTCTTCTCGAAACGATACTTTCAAGAGGCACGGTTATCACGCTCGGCGAAAACGATGAGAGCGACTCAAATGACGGAAAAATCGCTCAGGCAAGAGAAAAAGCAAATGAGCTTCTTTCATCCCTCTGCGACGAAAACGAGCTTCAGTTCATGCTGAAAACTGCGGTGTTTGAAAAGGATAAAAAGCTCCTTTCTCCCGTGCTCGAAAATATGGCGGCGGCTTTTTCTTCGGCTTCCGTTATAAAGAGCGGCGGCAAAAATATCGCATACGACAGAGAAATATCTCAGAAGCTCAGCATGAAATTCACCTTGAAACAGCTTGTCGGATTTACGGATACTGTTAATTTGCTTTCCGAAAGCGTTATGAAAAATGCAAACAATAATCTTACCCTCACGAGGCTTTCAAGCCTTCTGATGCAGGGCAGAAACTGAAAGGAAAATCACATGGCACAGATTATCGGCGTTAGATTTAAAGAAGTCGGAAAGGTCTATTATTTTGACCCGGGCGACAAAAAATACGATACGGGAAAGCGGGTTGTCGTCGAAACGTCAAGAGGCACCGAATGCGGCGAGGTGGCAATGAGCAACAAGGAAATTCCCGACGACAGAGTGGTGACGCCCCTCAAACCAATTATCAGAGAGGCTAATTTCAGAGACTTAAGAATCCTTGAGGAAAACGCAAAAAAGGAAAAGGAAGCATTTGAAATCTGCTCGAGAAAGATAGAAGAGCACGGGCTTGATATGAAGCTGGTCGATGTTGAATACACGTTTGACAGAAGCAAGGTTCTGTTTTATTTTACGTCGGACGGCAGAGTTGATTTCCGTGAACTTGTCAAGGATTTGGCAGGTGTTTTCAGAACGAGAATCGAGCTTCGTCAGATTGGCGTGAGAGACGAGAGTAAAAAGCTCGGCGGCCTCGGCGTATGCGGCAGACCGTTCTGCTGTTCTACATTTATGGGCTCGTTCCAGCCGGTGACGATAAAAATGGCAAAGGATCAGGGACTCTCACTCAGCCCCGTCAAAATCCGCGGCACCTGCGGCACACTTATGTGCTGTCTCAAATATGAACAGTCGTCTTATGACCATCTTCTCAGGCATACCCCGAAGGTCGGTGCAATAGTCGATACAAAGGAAGGCAGAGGAACGGTTGTGGAAAACAATCTTCTTACCGGTATGCTCAGGGTCAGGCTTGACAGGCGACCGGAGTCTGCGGCACTGGTTGTCGAAAGGCATGATGTGAAGCTTATAAAAGACGGTCAGATAAAAATAAATAAAGAAGAGCTTGAAGCACTCAAAAATCTTGAATAATACGGAGGACAAACAAATGCAGATATATGAAGAGCTTGTCGCAAGAGGACTTATAGCACAGGTGACAAACGAAGAAGAAATAAGAGAAATGGTAAACAGCGGAAAAGCAAAGTTTTATATCGGCTTTGACTGCACCGCTGACAGCCTTACCGCCGGTCATTTTATGGCTCTGACGCTCATGAAAAGACTTCAGATGGCGGGCAATCAGCCCGTTGCCCTTATCGGCGGCGGTACAACAATGATTGGCGGCCCCTCAGGCAGAAGCGATATGAGAAAGATGCTCACACGGGAGGACATTGAGCACAACGCCGAATGCTTCAAAAAGCAGATGGAAAAATTCATTGAATTCGGTGAGGGCAAAGCACAGATGGTTAACAATGCCGACTGGCT
>JAZUDT010000027.1:0-39801 GCA_045639785.1 Acutalibacteraceae bacterium
GGGTCAGAACATATTCGGACCTTCAGTTTGAAACAGACGTCAGAGGCTGGCTGGGCAGACATATGTTCTCGGGCGAAGAGGCAACAAAGAAAGCAAAGGTTCTTTCAGGCGGCGAAAAGGTCAGATGCATGCTCATAAAAATGATGCTCGCAGGGGCAAACGTGCTCATTTTTGACGAGCCGACGAACCACCTTGACCTTAAATCAATCACTTCGCTCAACAACGCACTTATAAAGTTCCCCGGCGCAATATTCTTCACTTCTCACGACCACCAGTTTGTGCAGACAGTCGCCACAAGAATTATTGAACTTCGTCCCGGCCAGTGCTACGACAGAGTCGAAACCTATGACGAATACCTCGAAAAGAACGAGCTTAATTCGGATAAATAAACAAATTCTCTGAATTAAAAGCTCAAAACAGAGCCGGTTTTTCCCATATTACACAAAATTTGCGAAAAGACTTGTAAAACAAGAGAAACCGTGCTATAATCACTATTGTAAGAACGTACTCGGGAGTGGGCATTAAGCCCGCTCCCGTCTCATTGTTGAGCGAAAGGAGAATTTTATGGCAAAAATGAATACGGTTGAAACCGTCAGACAGCTTGTCGTGCCGTATGCCGATGAGCTCGGTCTCTCAATATGGGATATTCGCTTTGTCAAGGAGGGCGCAGACTGGTTTCTGAGAATCTTCATTGATAAAGAGGGCGGCGTAGGCATAGATGACTGTGTGGATTTTTCGCACGCCATCGACAAGCCTCTTGATGACGCAGACCCCATTGAGCAGAGCTATACCCTTGAGGTCAGCTCGCCCGGGCTTGAAAGAGAGCTTGTGCGGCCCGAGCATTTTGAAAAATGTATAGGCAGAAGCGTCATGGTGAGGCTCATAAGACCTCTTGACGGTCAGCGTGATTTCACGGGAACGCTCGAAAGCTATGACGATGGTAATATAACCGTCATAACGGACGGAGAAAACGGCTTCACGTTCACGAAAAAAGAAGCGTCGTGGATAAAGCTCAACGATTATGAAGAATAAAATATACTGAAAGGATTGATAAGCCAAAATGAACGAGTATGTCAACAAGGAATTTTTTGAAGCGGTGAAAATGCTCGAGGAGCAGAAAGGAGTTCCCGCAGACTATGTTTTTGAAAAGATAAAGGCGGCTATTGTCTCAGCCACAAGAAACACATATCAGAACAGAGATATTGTCGTGTGTGAGATAGACCCCGAAAATCAGGTTATGCGTGCATACGTGAGAAAAAATGTTGTCTCAGAGGTTGAAGATGCAATAACCGACCTCACGCTTGAAGAAGCAAGAGCATACGACAAAAACGCCGAGGTCGGCGGGGTAGTCGAAATACCGCTTGACACAAAGAAATTCGGCAGGATTGTTGCC
The DNA here is from genome assembly GCA_045639785.1 of Acutalibacteraceae bacterium. Taxonomy (GTDB): domain Bacteria; phylum Bacillota; class Clostridia; order Oscillospirales; family Acutalibacteraceae; genus UBA6857. The sequence goes on from JAZUDT010000027.1 coordinate 1,394, forward strand.
CAGACGGCAAAATCGGTTATCCGTCAGGGACTTCGTGAGTGGGAAAAGAACAGTGCCGATAAAGAGATTGAATCCCGCTCATACGACGCCGTTACGGTCAAGGTTATATCTGTCAATCAGGAGACGGGCGACGCAAAGGTCGAAATCGGCAAGGCTGAGGGCTATCTCAAAAAGAGCGAACAGCTCCCGGGCGACGACCTCAGACCCGACCAGCTTGTCAAGGTCTATGTTGCGATGATAGAAAAAGAAAACGGCTCCTCCTATGCGAGCATGACACGCCGCCACTCAGGTCTTGTCAAGAGACTTTTTGAAATGGAGGTTCCCGAAATATATGACGGAACGATTGAGATTGTCTCCGTTTCGAGAGAGGCGGGCTCAAGAACGAAAATTGCCGTCAAGTCAAAGGACGAAAATGTTGACCCGGTCGGCTCGTGCATAGGCCCGAGAGGCAGCCGTGTCACAAATGTAGTTGACGCACTCTGCGGCGAAAAGATAGACATCGTGAGATTTTCCGAAGATGCCGCCGAATACATCGCCGGTGCGCTTGCCCCCGCAACTGTGACAAAGGTCAATGTTGACCCCGACGGAGCAAGGGTATGCACCGCAATAGTGCCCGACCAGCAGCTTTCACTTGCCATAGGCTACAAGGGACAGAACGTAAGACTTGCCGCAAAGCTGACGGGTTGGAAAATAGATATAAAGCCTGAATCACAGGCGGACTGATAAATAAAAAAAGACACGAGGGGGTGATTACATGAAGGTCAGAAAAGTACCGCAGAGAAAATGTATGGGCTGCGGAGAGATGAAACCGAAAAAAGAGCTTGTGAGAGTTGTCAAGACGAAAACGGGCGAAGATGCCGGCGGAAACGAAATATATGAGATTTCACTTGACCTGACAGGAAAGAAATCCGGTAGAGGCGCATACGTTTGCAGAAATACCGAGTGCCTTAAAAATGCGAGAAAAGCAAAGAGATTTGAGCGTTCCCTTGAGTGTAAGATACCCGACGAGGTCTATGACGGTATGGAACGGGAGATGGCGGAGAATGAATGACAGATTTCTTTCTCTTCTCGGAATATCCGAAAGAGCGGGACAGCTTTGCTCAGGACATGACGCCGTCAAGCAGACCGTTAATACCGGCAAAGCGAAATTGATTATATTCACATCTGACGCTTCGGAAAGGCTCAGAGATGAGTTTCTGCGAAAAACGGAGGATACCGATATTAAGATTATCAATACCGGATACACGATGGAGCAAATCCATTTTGCCACCGGCAACAGGGCGGCGGTTCTGTGTGTCACGGACATCGGCTTTGCCAAAAGGCTGACAGAGCTTTTTAATGAGAAACATAAGGAGGTTTGACTATGCCGAGAGAAAAATATAAAGTCAGCGAGCTTGCGAAGGATTTTGATTTTACCAATAAAGAGATGATTGAATTTCTCAGTGAAAATTCAATAGAGGACAAAAAGACGTCATCTGCGCTTGTGCCCAAGGAGTTTGATATAGTGTTCAACCTCATCACCGATAAGTATGCGGTTGAGTCGTTTGACGAATATTTTGCCAAGGGCGAAAAAGCGAGAGAGGCAAAGAAAGAAAAAGAAGAAGCCGAGAAGCAGAAAGAAGCCGAAACGGCTGAAAAAGCACTCGAAGAGAAAAAGGAAGCGAAGGCTTCACCTGATAAAGCGGCAGAGGAAAAGCAGGAAGAGAAGAGTGCTGAAAAGAAAACCGAAAAGAAAGCGGCAGAGAGCAAAACCGCCGCTTCACCGGAGAAGAAAACGCAGTCACAGCCCGCCCAGAAGAAAGAAAAGGAAGCTAAAGAGCATAAGCTTCAGGCGAGAACAAAGGGCGAGGCAAGACACGTTGACACGAGAGCGAATAATATTGACCTTGAGAAGTATAACGAGAAATACGACGAAATGGCTTCAACGAGCACGAGAGGGCGTGAAATGGGTCCGAACAAGCAGAAGCTCAATCAGAAGTCAAAACAGCAGTATCAGGGCAAGAAAAAGAACAAGAGAGAGACCGAAGCCGAAAGACTTAAGAGAATTGCAGAAGAGAGAGCAAAAAGACCTCAGATTGTCGTTAAGGTTGCCGATGAAATCACTGTGGGCGAGCTTGCTTCACAGCTTAAAATGACAGCCGCAGAGGTTATCAAAAAGCTTTTCTCCTACGGAATTATGGCAACGGTCAATCAGACGATTGACTATGACACAGCAGAGGTTGTTGCGACTGATTTAGGCGCAAAGGTCGAAAAGCAGGTAATTCTGACCATTGAGGACAGAATTATCGACGACAGCGAGGATAAGGAAGAAGACCTCATTCTCCGTGACCCGGTTGTCTGTGTTATGGGACACGTCGATCACGGCAAAACTTCAATTCTCGATGCTATAAGAAATACAGCCGTCACCGAGACGGAGGCGGGCGGTATCACACAGCACATAGGCGCATACCGTGTTGAAATAAACGGCAAGAAGATAACCTTCCTCGACACACCGGGACACGCCGCATTTACCGCTATGAGAGCCAGAGGCGCAATGGCGACCGATATTGCCGTTTTAGTTGTTGCGGCAGACGACGGTATTATGCCGCAGACGATAGAGGCGATTAACCACGCAAAGGCGGCAGAGGTTCAGATTATCGTTGCAATAAACAAGATGGACAAACAGGGCGCAAATCCCGACAGAATTATGCAGCAGCTCACCGAGCACGGTCTCGTGCCCGAGGAGTGGGGCGGCGATACAATATGCGTACCCGTGTCGGCAAAAACGCACATGGGCATTGACTCCCTCCTTGAATCAATACTTCTCGTGGCGGAAATGGGCGAGCTCAGAGCCAATCCGAACAGAGCGGCAAAGGGTGTCGTAATTGAAGCGAGACTTGACAGAACAAAGGGACCGATAGCCACACTTCTTGTCCAGAACGGTACACTTAATTCGGGCGATATTATTGTCGCCGGTATGTCGGTGGGTAAGGTTCGTGTCATGACAAATGACAGAGGGCATAAGGTCGAAAAAGCCGGACCGTCTGTTCCCGTTGAGATTATGGGACTTGACGAAACGCCCAATGCAGGCGACGAATTCAACGCCGTCAGCGACGAGCGTCTTGCAAGAGAGCTTGTTGAGCAGAGAAAAGACAAGGCAAAGCAGGAACAGTTCAACGCATACAATAAGGTCACGCTTGAGAATCTCTTTGAATCAATGCAGCAGGGCGAGATGAAAGAGCTGAAAATCGTTGTCAAGGCTGACGTTCAGGGCTCGGTCGAGGCGGTTAAACAGAATCTTGAGAAGCTCTCAAACGATGAGGTCAGAGTTAAGGTCATTCACGGCGGCGTGGGTGCAATAAATGAATCCGACGTTATGCTTGCCGGTGCTTCAAATGCGATTATTGTCGGCTTTAACGTCAGACCGAATGCCGTAGCAGAAACAAATGCCGAGCGTGACGGTGTGGATATGAGAATGTACCGTGTTATTTATGACTGTCTCGAAGAGGTTGAGGCGGCCATGAAGGGTATGCTTGCACCGAAGCAGAGAGAGGTTTCACTGGGCAAGGTCGAGGTCAGAAACGTAATGAATCTTTCCTCCGCCGGAAAGATTGCAGGAAGCTATGTTCTTGAGGGCAAGGTGACCAGAAGCGGAAAAATCAGAGTTGTCCGTGACGGCATTGTTGTCGCCGAGGACGAGATTGCCTCTCTTCGCCGTTTCAAGGACGACGTTAAAGAGGTCTCCTCAGGCTTTGAATGCGGTATAGGCCTGACAAAATTCAACGATATTAAAGAGGGCGATATTTTTGAAGTCTTCTTTATCGAGGAATACAGAGAATAATTTAAAACGAGGTAACTGATGAGCGGACACAGAATAGACCGTGTATCCGAGGATATACGAAGAGAAATAATCGCAGTTATCCGTGAGCTTAAGGACCCGAGAGTTAAGGACAAGATGCTGACCGTAGTTAGAGTTGAAGTCAGCTCCGACGCAACCTATGCAAAGGTTTATGTCAGTGCACTCGAGGGTATAGAAACGGCAGAGGAAGCTGTCAAGGGACTTGTCAGCGCAACGGGCTATATACGCCGTGAAATAGGCTCAAGGCTCAGACTGAGAAAAACTCCGGAGCTTAAATTTATTGCGGATAACTCGGTTGAAAAAGGAATAAATATGTTTATGAAGCTTGAAAAGTCAAGGAGTGACGACGGTGAAAGCGATTGATTTTCATGAAGCGGCTGAGCTTCTTTCGGAAAATGACCGTTTTGTTATTGTTACACATTCAAATCCCGACGGCGACACTCTCGGCTGTGCGTTTGCGCTTTTCGGCGCACTGAAAAAAGCGGGGAAGACGGCAAAGGTTGTCAGCGAAAAGCCCATTCCCGAGATATTTTCCTATCTGTGCGCCGAGGGTGACTCCTTTGAGGGCAATGAAACGGTGATAGCCGTCGATGTTGCCGATGCAAAGCTCATGGGTGCGCTTGAGGCAAGCTACGGCAAGAGAACGCTTCTTTGCATTGACCATCACCCGTCAAACACGGGCTATGCGGAAAATCTGCTTCTCTGCCCGAAAGCGGCGGCGGCATGCGAGATAGTTCTGCGCCTTATCAAAGAGATGAAAATTGATATTGACGGGAATATTGCCGACGCACTTTATACCGGTATTACAACCGATACGGGCTGTTTCAGATATTCAAACGTCACCGCCGACACCCACCGTTTTGCGGGTGAGCTAATAGAAAAAGGCGCAGACCACGTGAAAATAGATACTCTGATGTTTGAGACGAAAAGTATGAGCTATTTTCTTCTTGAAAAAAAGGCTCTGGAAAACATGGAGCTTCTGTTTGACGGAAGAGTTGCGATAATTTCTCTGACAAAGAAGATGTTTGACGAAAGCGGAGCGGACGAGGAAGCGGCGAATGCGATAAAATCAATACCGAGACAGATTAAGGGTGTGTCAATAGGCATAACTCTCAGGGAGGACGACGGAGTTTTCCACGTTTCAATGAGAACGGACGAGCCGTATGATGCCTCCGAGATATGCAGACGCTTTGGCGGCGGCGGTCACGCAAGAGCCGCAGGCTGTGAAATAAGTCTCAGTGAGGATGAAAGCAAAAAAGAGATTATTAAGGTACTCAGAGAGTATTTCTGAACAGGTAAGCTATGAACGGATTTATTTGTCTCAATAAAGCTGAGGGAATGACCTCGTTTTATGCAGTGAGAAAACTGCGGAATATTATCGGTGAAAAAAAAGCGGGTCACGGCGGCACGCTTGACCCAATGGCAACGGGGGTGCTCCCCGTTGCCATTGGCAGTGCAACAAGATTTTTAGAGCTTTTTCCCACTCACGATAAAGCGTATGAGGCGGAGATTAAGCTCGGCGTGACAACCGACACCCTTGATATTACGGGCACTGTTCTTTCCGAAAAGAAGAGTGCCGTCACGCGAGAAGAGCTTGAAAATGCGCTCAGCCTTTTTGTCGGAAAGATAAAGCAGGTTCCGCCGATGTATTCCGCCGTGCAAAAGGACGGAAAGCGTCTCTATGAGCTTGCAAGGCAGGGCATTGAGGTTGAGAGAGAAGCAAGAGAAGTGCAGATATATTCTCTCAGCCTTGTCTGCTTTGACGAAAAAAGTCAGACATTCAGCCTTTCGGTCAGATGCTCCGCCGGTACCTATATACGCTCTCTTTCGTCCGATATAGGCGAAAAGCTCGGCTCAGGTGCAGTAATGACAAAGCTCAGACGTACCGAGGCACTCGGATTTTCTCTCAACGACGCTTTGACGCTTGAAGAGCTTGAGGAAAAAATGAAAAACGGCGAAATTGCTTCTGCCGTTTCAAAAGTTGAAGACGTGATAGCTTATGATAAGCTCACCGTGTCTGAGGCTCAGGCAAAGAGGTTTCGTAACGGCGGCGAGCTTGACAGCACGAGGCTCGGCGTTAAAACCGAAGCGAAAACGCTTTATCGGGTGTTTTCGCAGTGCGGTGAATTTATCGGAATAGGCGAGACGGACGAAGAAAACATAAGCCTTTTTGTCAAACGTGTTTATGTTGAAAAATAAAACTGTTACAACGGCGAAATATTGATAAAGAGTGATAGAATGAATCTTGAAAAAAGTTCAGGCGCAGTTGTTGCGCTCGGGAATTTTGACGGCTTGCACAGAGGGCATATAAAGGTCATATCCGAAGCGGTTAAGAGAGCAGAAGAAATGAATCTCGATGCTGTTGTGCTCCTTTTTGAGAAGCACCCGTCGGCTGTGCTTTTCGGCAAAGCCCCCGAAAGTCTTATGACAAACGATGAAAAAGAGAAAAGAATAAAGTCAATGGGTGCACGGTGTGTTTTCATTGATTTTTGCGATATAATGTCTCTTTCGCCCGAAGAATTTGTCGGGCGCATACTTATTGAAAAGCTCGGTGCAAGGGCACTGTGCTGCGGCTTCAATTACCGCTTCGGTAAAAATGCCGCCGGAAATGCCGAAACGCTCAGAGAAATATGCGAAAGGTATGCGCTTAGTCTTTTTGTCTGCGATAAAGAGACCTACAAAGGCGAGCCTGTCTCGTCAAGCAGAATAAGAGAATGCATAAAGGCGGGCAATATGACCGACGCTTCAAATATGCTTGGCTTTGATTTCGGCTATGAATCCGAGGTCGTCGGCGGCGACAGACTCGGCAGAAAGCTCGGCGCACCGACAATAAATCAGCTTTTTCCCGAAAACTTTGCCGTGCCGCTTGACGGAGTGTATTCCTCCGAAACATATATCGGCTCGGAAAAATATCTTTCCGTGACAAATATCGGCATACGACCGACAGTGAACGGAAAGGAAAGAAGAAGCGAAACCTATATTATTGATTTTTCGGGTGACCTTTACGGGAAAAAAGTTGAGGTCAGACTGAAAAAATACATGAGAAGCGAAATCAGATTTTCAAATATCGAAGAGCTGAAAAAACAGATAAGCTTTGATGCCATGTCGGTCAGGACCGGAAAACAGGTGAAGCTCAGGGAAGTGAAAGCCGTGTTTTTCGATTTCGACGATACCCTCCAGTCAAGGCGGGGCGCATACCGTCTGTACTGCGAAGCGTTTGTTACGAAATACTTTCCGGATATAAGCGCAGAGGAGCGTGAAAAAAAGCTCAGCGATATGGAGGAGCACGTTGACGGCGGCTATAAGTCAAGGGAGGAATATTTCCCCGAGCTTATCGAGCTGTGGCAGTGGGACAGTCACCCCGAAATGCAGGAGCTTTATGATTCCTTCAATAACGATTACGGCAAATATGTCGTAATGCTTCCTCACGCGGTTGAGGTGCTGGAAGAGATAAAAATGCGGGGCTACACCATCGGCATTATCTCAAACGGTGTGTCCGTTTTGCAGAATACAAAGCTTGACACTGCCGGAATAAGGGAAATGTTTGATATTACCGTTATTTCGGGCGACTTCGGCGTGTATAAGCCTGACAGGAGAATTTTCGACGAGGCATGCCGACTTTCCGGCTTTAAAAACGAAGAATGTCTTTTTGTCGGCGACCACCCGATTAATGATATTCAGGGTGCCCTTGGTGCAGGTATGCAGGTCGTGAGAATGAATCAGGGTGATTTTTATAATCAGAAAATCGACAACCGAATTGCGACGATAGAGAATCTGACTCAATTGGTTGAACTGTTATAAAAAAAGAAGCGAACTCAAAAGGGGATTTTCCCGAATGAGGTCGCTTTATTTTTTGCTTTTTACTATGGCCGGAATATCCGTTCTGCACATAATATAGTCCATACTGACATCATAAAAATCGGCAAGCTGAATAAGAGTTTCCGTTGGGGGCACTCTCTCGCCCGTTTCATATTTGGATAAAAGTGCCTGCTCAATCCCTGTTTTCATCTGAACTGAAATCTGAGTCAGATTTTTTGCTTTTCGTAATTCTCTCAATCTGTTTTTCATCATATCACCAATGACATTATGTCATATTTAGTATTGACAAATATGACGAATTGTCATATAATCTTAATCTAAACAGTTTTGCAAATCGAAAACGGGGGCTTTTATGCGTTTCAAGCAAATTACTGTTTTAGCGAAAATAAATCTTACAGGGGGTGAAATAATGGCAAATTGCAATGGTTGTCCGTTCCGATGGCATGATTCTGACTGTGAATACTGTTCAAAAAGAGGTGATGAAATTATTGACTACAAGAGCTATTCAAAGAGCACTTGTCCATATTACAGAGAATACGAGAACAGCAAATCATCGTCGTCATCGTCATCATCATCGGGTTCCGGCTGTCTGATACCTATAATTATTATCGTAGTTCTGTTCCTTATTGCAGAGGCTATGAATTTTCTGATGAGGTAGTGATATTTTTGCTTGCCTGAACATATACACAATGAAAATGATTAGTTGTGTATATGTTCATTTTTCGCAAGATGTGCTTATGCAAGACAAATAATATCTCTGAAATCAGACATAAGATAAGAGTTTTTTAAATTTTTCCTCTTGACAAAACCGAAAATGTGCCTTAAAATACAGGAAAGAGAATAATGAAACCTGTGAACAAGATTAGTATCACGTTTTGAAGCTTTCAGAGAGCCGTGAGGGGTGCGATGCGGCAAGTGAATGGCGTGTGAATGGACTTGCGAGGGCGGACCGAAAATCATAGTAGGCTTCGACGGTAACTCCGACCGTTATCCGGAGAGCGTATGACAGTACGTAATTCCAAAGGTGGCTTAGCAGACTTCTGTTCCTTTCGGAGCAGAGGTTTATTTTTTTGCAGGGGGAAGATTATTATGATTAACCTTACTTTACGATGGCGTAGCTGAAAATCAGAGAAATAAGCGGCAAAAATATTATTATCATAAAAATAAATTCAGTTATAAAGGAGCAATATATTATGAATCCGTACAGAGAATATGACAACTATTTTAAAGAATACCCGACAAAGGACGGTTACTTCGGTGAGTTCGGCGGAGCTTTTCTTCCCAAAGAGCTTGAGCCGGCATTTAAAGAAATCGACGAAGCTTATGAGGCTATATGTCATTCGGCGCAGTTCATATCCGAGCTGAGAAGAATAAGAAAAGAGTTTCAGGGCAGAGAAACGCCGGTCTATCACTGTGAAAGACTTTCGAGGCTTTTCGGCAACTGCCAGATTTATCTCAAGCGTGAAGACCTCAATCATACGGGCGCACACAAGCTCAACCACTGTATGGGCGAAGCTCTCCTTGCCAAATATATGGGCAAGAAAAAGGTTATCGCAGAGACGGGTGCAGGTCAGCACGGTGTGGCAATAGCGACTGCGGCGGCATACTTCGGGCTTGAATGTGACGTGTATATGGGCGAGGTTGATATAGCGAAGCAGCACCCCAACGTAATAAGAATGAAGATGCTCGGCGCAAACGTAATCCCCGTCACCAAGGGGCTTAAGACCTTGAAAGAGGCGGTCGATGCAGCATTTGAAGCTTATCTCAGAGAGTATAAAACGGCGATTTACTGCATAGGTTCGGTTGTCGGACCTCACCCGTTCCCGAAAATAGTCCGTGATTTTCAGGCTGTCGTCGGTCAGGAGGCAAGACAGCAGTTCCTCGACATGACGGGCATTTTCCCCGATGCCGTATGCGCCTGCGTCGGCGGCGGCTCAAACTCTATCGGAATGTTCACACCGTTTCTTGCCGACCCGGTTGAGATATACGGTGTTGAGCCTCTCGGCAGAGGCGAAAAAATCGGTGACCATGCCGCAACGATGAAATTCGGCACAAAGGGAATACTTCACGGCTTTGAAAGCTATCTTCTTCAGGATGAAAACGGCGAGCCGCTGCCGGTATATTCAATAGCGAGCGGTCTGGACTACCCCGGCGTAGGACCGGAGCACGCATTTTTACGTGATGCCGGCAGGGTTAAATACGTGACCGCAAGCGACGAAGAAGCGATGGAAGCATTCTTCCTTCTCTCACGCTATGAGGGAATAATTCCTGCCATTGAGAGCTCACACGCCGTAGCTTATGCTATTAAGTATGCAAAGGAGCATAAATCGGGTTCGATTCTTGTCTGTCTTTCCGGCAGAGGAGATAAGGATATTGATTATGTTTATGAAAAATACGGCTGTGGCGAGCAGTTCATAAAAGATATAAAATGATATATAAAAAATGTCAGCGGGAAAAAATCCTGCTGACATTTTTAAGTAAATGAAACGATGTTGTCTTTTGTTAAATCAATGTAATGTGATTAATAGTAGTTTGAAACCTTGTTTGTGGATTTAACCCTCCATGAGGGCAAAGTCGTGAATGTTCCTTTATCCAATTCGGTAAAAGTATTATTCGAAGACCACGAAACAGTTATTTTGTATGTTTTATTAGGTTTTAAATTGATTTTGAGGCTTGAGCCTTTGAGTGTTCCTTTTACAGTATGTGAGCCGTCAGTTGATTTTGCTACAACATCCCATATACCGTACTGATTGCTTGTAACTTTCTTGGCTTGAAGCTTATAGTTATATTTTGTGCCAGTGCATACACCTTTGGTCTGTCCTAAAGTGATAGATTCAGATCCGGGCTTTAACCAGTTTGCCTTTGTGCTGACGGTAATAGTTCTTGTTGATTTACCGGAAGAAGAAGTTGCAGCTGAAGCTGATACAATAGCTATAGAAACAACAGAAAGTATTGCAAGAAACAGTGCAATTATTTTTTTCGGAAAATGTCTGCTCATGATAATGATACTCCTTTAAGTTTTATTATAACTGTTGACAGATAATATTATTTTTCTACGTGTGAATATCCCGTCGAAAAAATAATTTAAAAGACTAAAATATAATACGAAAAAAAATTTTTAACCTGCCGAAAATGTTTTATCGAATATGTGCACCTATTCGATGTCAATATTATACAACCATAGTTATAAATTGTCAATATCTAAAGATGATTTTATATTGAAAGATTTTATTTTATTATTACTATTGGTGATGATTATGACGGAAAATACCAAGCTTATAGGGAAAAGAATAAGGGAATTACGAGAAGAACAGCAACTATCAAGGGAAAAGCTTTCAGAAAAAGCAAACATTTCAAATCAGTTTTTAGCGGATATCGAAACCGGAAAAAAAGGGATGACGGTTGAAACTTTTATAAAAATATGTGTTGCTCTATCTGTTTCGCCAAATGATTTGATTTTCGGATTTAAAGACACAAATAAAGATACGGAGGAAATATTGTCAATGCTGAATATTTCCGATGAGAAAACTGTATCGGCAATAAAAGATATTATAAGGGTAGTGATAGGATTAAAATAATTCTTATCGGTATTGCTTAAACAGCAAGTTTATATTTTTACAGTAAGCACTTGCACAGCGTAAGTTTAAAATAATATATGATTTTCCTTAAATCTTGATATTGAATCCTTTTTGGATATAATATTTATGTAAATTTTTATGCTGAATAAAACTTGAACAGAGGGATGATAACATGAACGACGACGGAATTATCACGCTGACAGATAACGGGGGAGAGGACTGCGATTTCGGCTTTCTTGACCTTATTGAATACGAAGAAACAGAATATATTGTCCTTTATCCGTTACAGGGTGAAGATGAGAGACTTCTCATTCTCAAGGTAGAAGAGGACGCAACAAGCGAGGAATATGACAGTTACGTCGGAATTGACGACGAAGAGCTTGTGGAAAAAATATACAGCATATACCTTGAAAGGCATAAGGACGAGGAATAAGACTGTGTCACCTGAGCTGCAACACTTCTTTTCCGAAGAGCTGCAACACTTCTTTTCCGAATGTATTGACAAATTTCCCTGTCCGGTGATATAATGTATTAGTCATAAAGCAATGGTCGGGAGAAGTAAACGGAAGGCTTTTTCTCAGAGAGAAACGCAAAGGCTGAAAGCGTTTTGTCAAAGCACCGCTGAAATGCACCCGACGGCAGACCTCCGGAATTTAAGTATGGAGGTACGTATTCCTGCGTTAAAGGGTATAAAGAAATAAGTCAGAGTGGAACCGTGCTATTGCGCCTCTGGTGTCTTGCGACACCGGAGGCTTTTTTGCATCTCGGCTTATAATCTTTTTGAAGAGGGTCAGGTTAATGTTCAGTCGGTTTAAGGAAGACATAATGTGTGTCAGGCAGAGCGACCCGGCGGCGAGAAGCAGTCTTGAAATAATATTTCTTTACCCTGGTTTTCGTGCCGTGCGTATGCATCGCAGGGCGCACTGGTTTTATAAGCATAAAATGTTTTTTATTGCAAGATATATTTCTCAGAAATGTGCAAAGAAAACGAATATAGAAATACACCCCGGAGCCGAAATAGGCAGAAGATTTTTTATTGATCACGGCACCGGAGTTGTGATAGGTGAAACGGCGGTTATCGGCGACGACGTGACGCTGTATCAGGGCGTGACGCTCGGCGGTACGGGCAAGGATAAAGGAAAACGACACCCGACTATCGGCAACAACGTCATGATAGGGGCGGGCGCAAAGGTGCTCGGACCGTTTAAGGTCGGCGATAATTCCAATATTGCGGCAGGCTCGGTTGTTCTCAGCGAGATACCCGAAAACTCAACGGCTGTCGGTTCTCCTGCGAGAGTTGTGCGTCAGAACGGAAAACGTGTTGACCGCCTTGACCAGGTTCATATACCCGACCCCGTGTCTCAACAGCTTTGTCTGCTCAACGCAAAAATAGAAAAATTACAAAAAGAGCTCAGTGCATACAAGGAGGCAGAAAAATGAGAATTTTCAACACACTCACCCGTCAGAAGGAAGAGCTTGTTCCAATCACCGAGGGCGAATACAAAATCTACGCCTGCGGCCCGACGGTCTATAATTTTATCCATATCGGAAACGCAAGACCGCTCTGCGTTTTTGACGTTCTTCGCCGCTATCTTGAATATCGTGGCAACAAGGTCAGATTTGTTCAGAATTTCACCGATATTGACGACAAGATAATAAGAAGAGCCAACGAAGAGGGACTGACATTCAAGGAGATTTCTGAAAAGTATATCAAGGAATTCTGGGTTGACGCAAAGGGAATGAATATCCGTGAGGCGACCGTTCACCCCAAGGCAACGGAGAATATCGACGAAATTATCAACATCGTTTCCACTCTTATCGACAAGGGCTATGCGTATGCAGTAAACGGTGACGTCTATTTTTCAACAAAGAATTTCAGTGAGTACGGAAAGCTGTCACATCAGCCTCTTGAGGACCTTGAGGCGGGCGCAAGAATAAATATAGGCGAAATGAAAAGAGAGCCGATGGATTTTGCACTCTGGAAGAACGCAAAGCCGGGTGAGCCTTATTGGGAATCCCCCTGGGGCAAGGGCAGACCGGGCTGGCACATCGAGTGCTCGGCGATGGTCAGACGTTATCTCGGTGAAACAATAGATATTCACTGCGGGGGTCAGGATTTGGTTTTCCCGCACCACGAAAACGAGATAGCTCAGTCAGAGTGCTGTAACGGTGTTCAGTTTTCGCATTACTGGATGCATAACGGCTTTATCACGGTCGATAACGAAAAGATGAGCAAGTCTCTCGGCAATTTCTTCACCGTGCGTGACGTGGCTGAAAAATACGGCTATGAGCCGATTCGCTACCTTATGATTTCCTGCCAGTACAGAAGCCCGATAAACTATTCATTTGACGCTGTTGAGCAGTGCAAGGCTTCACTTGCAAGACTTTACACCTGCCGTGATAATCTTGACTTTGCTCTGAGCAACGCCTGCGGGGATAAAGGCGAAAACGATGACGAGGTTATGGCTGTCATCAATTCAAAGCGTGACAAATTCATTGCCGCTATGGACGACGATTTGAACACGGGTGAGGCTCTCGGTGCACTGTTCGAGCTTGTCAAAGAAATAAATCTCAAGGTCAACGACGGTGTTAAGTCAAAACAGCTTGTCGAATATGCAATTAAGGTCTTTGACGACCTTACCGGTGTGTTGGGACTTCTCTATCAGCGCAAGGGTGAAAAGAGCCTTGACGAAGAGATTGAAGCGATGATTGAAGCGAGAAACGAAGCGAGAAAGAACAAAAACTGGGCAGAGGCGGACAGAATCCGTGACGAGCTCAAGGCACAGGGCGTTATTCTTGAGGATACACCGCAGGGTGTCAAGTGGCACAGAGCATAAAAGCAAATATAAAAGGCGGCAGTACCGGTAAATCCCGATACTGCCGCTTGGCATATATAACGAAGGCGGAGCTGAAAACAGCTCCGCACCTTGCTATTCAGTTAAGCTTGCCGTAGCGTGAAACCGAAGCCGCACCGGCGTCGGTTCTCGGCTCTCTTGTCTCTGCCGGAGCGGACTTTGCGCCGTCATTCTGAGACCTTGAGCGATTTCTGTTATAGCCGCCTCTGTCTCTTGAGCCGTATCTGCCGCCGCCCTTTGAGGGATTTGTCGGCTTAACGCCTTCCTTGAGCGTTATAACAACACGTCTGTCTGCGTCTGAACCGACCGAATGAGAGGTTACACCCTCAATATCCTGAACAGCCGTGTGAATAATGCGGCGTTCAAAGGGATTCATCGGTTCAAGCGTGACGTTTCTGCCGTATTTTGCTACCTTGGCAGCGTTTTTGTGTGCTAACGAAATAAGAGTCTTTTCTCTCTTCTCACGGTAATCACCGATATTGATTGAAACTCTCTTGTAATCGTCACTGCCCTTGTTAATAACAAGTCTTGTCAGATACTGAATTGCGTCGAGGGTTTCGCCTCTTCTGCCGATAACTATACCGTAGTCATCGCCGCAGTCAAGGTCAATAATAATATCTTTGCCCTCTTCTCTTGCGTCCGCCTTTGCCTTCATTCCCATACCTTCAAGTATGCAGAGAAGATAATCGACGGCCTTTTTCATATCTGAGGAATCTTCATATTCGTAATACGCTCTTACCTTTGCGGGAGTTCCGCCGAAAAGACCGAGAATTTTCTTCTGTGGTCTCTCGATGATTTCGTTTTTCACTTCTGCGTTTTCGGGAGCGTTAAGAGCGGCGTTCGCATTGGCGACCGCTTCTTCAATAGTAGCACCTGTTGCAAATGCTTCTTTTATCAAAATTTTTCACCACCGTTAAGGTTAATTTTCAGTTTTATCGGTTTTTGCCCGCAATGCTCTTGACGTTTTCTTCTCTTGAGCGACGCTGAACAGTCTCTTCGACCATCAGCTTTGCAAGCACTTTTTTCGGCTCATGAGTGTAGCCGAGTATAAGAGTCTGGAGAAAAGCTACGATGTTTGAGATTATCCAGTAAATGCCGACAGCCGCCGGAAGTGAGAGTGTAATCCAAAGCGACATAACGGGACCCATGAGAAACATCATACAGCTCATGGATTTCATCTGGGAGGCCTGCGGATTTGTCTTTTCCTGTTTTTTCTGAGTATAAACGGAAGTAAGAAGTGAAGTCAGGCAGGCGAGAATCGGTATGAGAAGAAGCAGCTTTTCATTTCTTGTTGCCGAACCGAGAGCTTTAACCGTGTCGAAAGAGGGGCGTGCATACAGCGGAACGCCAAACACGTTGAAGTTCTCTGCAAATTCTCTTATCTTCAGCACTATGTCTCCGGGAGCATTCGGATATTTTGCGAGAATAGCGTCAAAGCTGTCGAGAATGTGCATCTCCGCCTGAGTTATTCTGCCCGAAAGCTGGTCGGGGGTTTTTGAAAGACCGAGAGTGTTATATACATCAACGAAAGGCTGTAATACCTCGGTTTTAATGCTGAGAATGTAGCTGAGCGGCTTATATATCGCACCGTAAAGACCCCACATAACGGGGAGCTGAATGAGAAGCGGAAGGCATGAGCCCGTCATTGAGGAATAGCCCTCTTTTGAATAAAGCTCCTGCTGCTCCTGCTGAATAAGCTGCTGCTTGTCCGGCTTGTTGTAATCCTTGTATTTTTCCTGGATTCTTTTGATTTTTGTCTGAAGGCGCATCTGCTTTGCTGCGCCCTTCTGCTGGCTGATTGTCGAGGGCAGAAGTATAACTCTGAAGAAAATCGTGAACAGAGTCAGTGCGATGAGATAGTTATTACTGACTATTGTGTAAATGCCCTTGAGTATCCAGCCGAAAATCTGATAGTAGTAACTCATCATTTTTTTCGGTTCCTCCGTAAAGTTTTTGGCGTATGGAAATCAGAAATACAGTTTCATAAGCGGTCAGACAGGTCAAAGCTCTGTCTTTTCGGGGGCACAGGGTCATATCCGCCCTTTGACAGCGGATTACATCTTAAAAGACGCCAAAAGGCGAGAAGACTGCCTTTTAATGCGCCGTGAACCTCGATAGCTTCTACGGCATAGGTTGAACAGGTCGGATAATACCGGCAAGTCGGCGGAAAATGAGGCGAAATATGCTTCCTGTAAAATCTGAGTATGGCAAGCAGTACCTTTTTCACTTTATCACTCCCAATTCCTTGAGCGCATTTGTCATTGCTTTCTCAACAGCCGTACTTTTTAAATATTTGGTTTTTCCCCTGGCAACGAAAACTAAATCCCTGCCGCCCTGTATCGAATACTTTTTCGACACAGCCTGAAATGCAGCCCTAATAACCCTACGGGAACGGTTTCGTTCAACAGCGTTTCCGATTTTTTTGCTTGTTGTTATGCCGACACGACAAACGCCCGCACCGTTCTTCAATGAATAAACAACAAGTGCAGGATTCGCTATGGATTTTCCGCGATAATACGCTCTGACGAAATCCGTGTTCTGTTTAAGTGTCACATAGTTTTGCAAATTAATCAGATTCTTATGAACGAGAAGAACTGTTCAGGAATCAGTATGACAACTGCTTTCTGCCCTTAGCTCTGCGGCGGGCAAGAACCTTGCGACCGTTTCTGTCAGCCATTCTCTTGCGGAAGCCGTGTTCCATTTTTCTGTGGCGTTTTTTGGGCTGATAAGTTCTTTTCATGTTCATAACCTCCTTTGAATAATTTTGCGTGCGTAGGAGTAGTAGAAGTTAAGCACACTTACGAAAAGCAATTATATAACAAAGTATGCCCTGTTGTCAAGAGTTTGCCGAACAATAATGACAAGCCCGGGTGTTTTCCTGCGATTGACAATTTTATTAAATAGTATTATTATATTATCCCAATAATAAAGACGAGAAAGAGGAGGCGGGAGACATGGAGCTGATTGTCGGTGTTTGCCGTTATGCACTACCGGTCATGGCGTTCATTATTCTTATCAAGTGCTTTATGACGCTTTTTATAGGTCGCCCCGTCAATGAGAACTATGCGTATATCGAGGACACTCAGACGGGCGAAAAGATAACGCTCAATATGTGGGAGACCTCAATCGGCAAGAGTAAAACCTGTGATATTATACTCGGCTATGATGTTATCTCACGTTTTCACGCCGTTATATGCAGACGTGTTGACGGATGGTATATTTTCGACACTCTCTCAAAGAACGGAACATACGTAAAAAAGACAGCATCGGACAAGCCGGTCAGGGTTGAAAAAGCGGGCTTTCTCATTGAGGACGGCTGTATTATCTGCCTGAGTAACAGAGAGTACCGTTTCACTGTCACAAACGACCCCGTTATCCGTGTCGGAAAGCGCAAAAAGGTAAGAGGCGGCGACAGCAAAGCGGCAGACCGGTCGCAGAGCGGAAAAGCAGACGTTATCTATGCTTCACCGGCGAAGGCGGATAAAAAGGAATCCGGTCAGGCGGCACTGATAAGCAGGAAAAAGGGAACAGTGTATATCTTCATTGAAAATGCCGTCACAATAGGCAGCAGTGTGAGCTGTGACATACGTGTCCAGAATCCGACGGTTTCAAGGCTTCATGCCATATTCACGGAGAATAACGGAAAATGGTATATCACGGACAAAAATTCGACAAACGGAACAACTGTCAACGACAGCAGAATATCCGGCACGAGGGTACTGAAAAATAATGACGTTATCGGTATAAGCGACGAGCTGTTCGAGTTCACCGACGATTACAGATAAGAAAGGGGCGGCACGGTGCAAAACGGAAATGATACGGGCATAGGTGCGCCCGCAAAAAAACTGAGAAAAAAATACAAGCACGTTGACGTGAGCCTCATTCTCGGGCTTCTGACAATTTTTCAGGTGCTTTCCTGCGTGCCTGCGGTGGTTCACGATAACAGTCTCAACGCCGAAAACGTGCTGTGCTTTCTCGGCTATATAACGCTTGAGTGGCTCTACACATTCATTATGACTGCGTTTTTCAAAAAAGAAAATTTTGAGATAGAGTGTATCGCATTTTTCCTCTGCGGTATAGGTATGGTCGTCACATCAAGCATATATCCGGGCGGACTTTTCAAACAGCTTGTGGCGATAATTGCCGGACTTGCGGTGTATATTTTTCTCGTCTGGCTTCTCAAGGATGTCAGACGTGTAATGAAAACGAGAGTGTTTATCGGCATTATGTCACTCGGCGGTCTCGGTCTTTCATTTCTTGCAATAAGGCTTTATTTCGGGCCGATAAACGGCGCATACAACTGGATAAATATCGGCGGCTTTTCGTTTCAGCCGTCTGAAATAGTGAAAATAGCGTTCATCTATGTCGGCGCGGCAACGCTCGAAAAGCTCCAGACCTCACGCAGTATAATCAGATATTATGTGTATGCGGTGGGCTGTGTCGGCGTGCTGTTTCTCATGCGTGATTTCGGCACTGCGCTGATATTTTTCTTCACATTCATTGTGATTTCGTTTATTCGCTCGGGCGACGTCAGGTCAATACTTTTTGTCTGCACGGGTGCGCTTCTCGGCGCAGGGCTTATTATTTTCCTCAAGCCGACGGTCGCCTCACGCTTTGCCGTCTACCGTCATATATGGGAGCAGATTGATGCATCGGGCTATCAGCAGACGAGAACGATTATCTATTCTCTCAGCGGCGGACTGTTCGGTGTGGGAATAGGCAACGGAAGACTCAGAAATGTTTTTGCCTCAACGACCGACCTTGCGTGGGGCGTTGTGTGCGAGGAAATGGGGCTTATACTTGCGTTCACGATAGTTATTGCCTTTGCTTTTCTGACAGTCTATGCTGTCAAGGCGGCGAAGTCCTCGCCCTCGGCTTTTTACGCAATAGCCTGCATAAGCTCGTGTGCAATGCTCCTGTTTCAGGTATGCCTCAACATATTCGGCATAACCGATATACTTCCTCTCACGGGCGTTACTCTTCCGTTTGTCAGCAGAGGCGGCTCAAGTATGATATGCTCGTGGGGGCTCTTTGCCTTTATAAAAGCGGCGGATATAAGAACATATCCGAAAATGTATAAGAACGATTAGTCGGTGTATCATTACATCGGGAGGAAAGAAAAATGAGAAATACAGTCAGAAGGGCATACGTTGTGTATCTTCTCGTGATTGCCTTTTTCACGGGCATGGTGTTCATGACATATTCCTATGCAAAACACGGAAAAACGTGGGTGACAAACAGAGTTAATTCTCATCTTTACACCAACCGCCAGCTCACTACGGCGGGGACAGTCTTTGACAGAAACGGAGAAATGCTCGTCACCACAAAAAATTCAAAACGTGTCTACAACTCAAATCAGTCCGTCAGAAAAGCATTACTGCACTGTGTCGGTGACACTGAGGGATACATTTCAACGGGGGTGCAGAGCGTTTACCGCTCATATCTTATCGGATACGATTTCGTAAACGGTGTTTATAATGCCGTGAAAAGCAAATCCGGCAACAACATAACGCTCACCGTAGACGCAAATGTTTGCAAGACGGCGTATCAGGCTCTCGGCAGTAATAAAGGCGCAGTCGGAGTCTACAACTATAAAACGGGCGAAGTAATATGTATGGTTTCAACGCCGACTTATGACCCGGAAAACAAACCGTCCGCTTCAGAGCTTGAAACGGGCAGTCGCTATGAGGGCGTATATATCAACCGTTTTCTTTCGGGAATTTTCACTCCCGGCTCAACCTTTAAAACAGTGACGGCTGTCAGCGCACTTGAAAATCTTGAAAATGCGGAAAACATAAAATTCAAGTGCGACGGCACATATAAGGTCGGCAGTGACGAGATAAACTGCTTCAGCAAAAACAAGCACGGAAAAATAAAGCTTAAGGAAGCGTTCAACGAATCCTGCAATGGCTATTTTGCAAATCTTGCAATAAAAATCGGAGCGGACAACCTTGCTCAGACGGCGAAAAAGCTCGGTTTCAATAAAAGTCTGACCGCCTGCGGAGTAAAAATAACGGCGAGCCGTTATAACACAAGCACGAAAATTGCAAAATCGGAGCTCGGCTGGTCGGGCGTGGGACAGTTTGAAACGCTTGCAAATCCCTGCCACATGCTTATGATTGCCGGAGCGATAGCAAACGGCGGTGACGCAGTCACACCCGTTCTGATTAAAGAAACATCGAATTCAACATTATTTGCTTCACTTGAGACAAAAACAATAGGTCCGCAAATAAAAATAAGCGCAGAGACTGCGCTTAAAATGAAAAAGCTTATGCGTTCAAATGTAAAAGACTGCTATTCCGACAGCCGTTTTCCGGGACTTGAAATGTGCGGAAAAACGGGCAGTGCCGAAAGAAAAGACGCAAAGCCGCACGGCTGGTTTGTCGGCTTTTCACAGAGAAGCGATTTGCCCTATGCCGTTGTTGTCGTGGTCGAAAACGGAGGCATGGCTTCGAGTGTAGCAATACCGATAGCGTCAAGGGTTATGACGGCCGTTGACAAATCGGTGAACGGAAAATGATGCCGGCTATGCGGTAATGTTTATTTCGTCAACGGTGAAAATTCCGTTTTCAATTGTTATTTTTGCCGCAGAACAGTTTTCACAGGGTATGCTTCTGAAGGAGCTCAGCTTTTGACCGAGAAGCTGTGTGATAATAAGACGTATTGTCGTTGCGTGAGAAATTATCGCAACGGCATTTTCTTTACTGCTTAATGCCGTTTTACGAAAGGCGTTATACGCCGAGAGAGCATGAAGAGAAAAATTGTTGCCGCCGGGGAACGTGAGTGTCTCGGGGCAGTTAATCCATTTATAAAACACCTCGTCATTTTCATCACTCTCGTCGAGCACACGTCCCTCATAATCGCCGAAATCCATTTCGGAAAGCTCCGGCACGGTATATCTCGGAATACTTTTCGGAAAAATAATATCGGCGGTCTGAGCCGTTCTTGTGAGAGGCGTTATATACACCTCGCCGATATCTTTTATGAAAGGAAAATTTTTACATTTTTCCGCCTGCTTTTTTCCCTCCTCAGACAGCGATACGTCGCTCCTGCCGGAAAAAACCTTGCCTTTCTTATTGTGCACGGTCTGTGCGTGCCGTATTAAATAAACCGTCATTTTAATCACCGTCATCATTTTAACACAAATAATTCACTGTGTCATCAGAAAATGGATAACGAATATGATTATAATTTCGCCTTTTCGGGTAAAATTATATCTGCGGCAATTTTTCTTTTGCCGTATCGGAGTGGGAAAATGATGAAGTTTTTGAAAATATCCGGTGTTATATTGTTTCTTGTTTTGTGTCTGACAGTCTCACTTGTGATATACGGTCAGAAAAGTATTCCCGATGAAATAGCCGTGACGGACAAAAGTCAAATCGGCTCGGGGCATATTTTTACCTTCAGCCGTTTGTCCGGCGCACAGAAATCAGAACAAGAGGGTGAAACCTATTCGGTAAGCGTCAGTCTTCTCAATATTATTCCCGTCAAGACCTCAAAGGTTCACGTGTCGAAAAGGCATTATGTTATTCCCGGGGGAGATATTTTCGGTCTGAAAATGTACTCCGACGGCGTTATGATAGTCGGCACGGGAACGGTTGAGACTAAGGACGGACAGATAAATCCCGCAGGGAATGCGGGCATACAAAAGGGAGACATTATTCTCGAAATAAACGACGTTAAAGTGAAGAGCAGTGAAGATGTTTCGTCGCTGTTTCAAAACTGCGAGGGCAGAGAAACAAAGCTGAAGCTTCTGCGTGGCGGCTCTGAGCTTACTGTTTCGTTTTCACCGGCACTTTCTGCGTCTGACGGCAAATACAAGGCGGGGCTCTGGATAAGAGATTCCGCCGCAGGTATCGGCACGGTGACCTATATTGACCCGTCTACCGGAATTTACGGCTCGCTCGGTCATGCGATTTGCGACACCGACACGGGTGAAATAATACCGATTGTTGACGGCGAAGCCGTTTCGGCGGTGGTGACGGGCTGTTACAAGGGGACGAAAGGAAAAGCGGGAGAGCTTTGCGGCGTTTTCAGCCCCAAGCACTTCGGCTCTGTTCTTATAAACTCCGAGAGCGGCGCATACGGTGAAGCAGATAATATTTCTTTCCCCTATGAGCTTGTTCCGGTTGCTTCAAAAAGTGAAGTCGAAACGGGAAAAGCACAGATAATATCCACAGTTTCGTCCGGCGAAAAAGAGTATTACGACATTGAAATCACAAAGATAAACACAAATGACGAAAACGGAAAGAATATGTGTGTTCTTGTCACCGACAGTGACCTTATTGACAAAACGGGCGGCATAGTTCAGGGCATGAGCGGCAGTCCGATTATTCAGAACGGTATGCTTGTCGGTGCGGTAACTCATGTTTTTGTAAACGATGCCCGTAAGGGGTATGCGATTTTTGCAGAGAATATGCTCGAAATATCAGATGAGATTTATAAAAACATCGAATCTCACGACGCCGCATAAAAATAAAACCGCCTCTGCGCGTGACACGGTAAAAACCGTTAAGCGTGAAAAAAGGCGGTTTTATTCTTTTGACGAATACGCTTTAAAGTTGCTTATCTGTGACGGATAAGCTTCAAAGTTGCTTATCTGTGACGGATAGCGTGCCACAAACAATCCGAACTACGTCTTAAATCGGCACTTTTGCCCGGTTACTGTGTCATCGTCATCGAAAGGCGTCAGCCTTTCTTCCTCCTCTTCCTTGCAACCGAACAAAATTCCTCGATTTAAGGTCGAAGATTTTATTTTAAGCAGAAGTGCTCAGATGCAAGGCATACGACTGCGCCATACTGACGTATGGCAAGGGAGTATAACGCCGCAGATGGGTGCTTATGATTAAAATAAAACGAGTTTGGATTATTTGTGTCACGCTAAGCCAATAGTTGCAAGCTGATGCAACGCCGAAGCAGCCGCAAATCCAAGCTGTCAATGTAGCCATAATTTCACCTCCCAGTCTATTTATCGCCCTAATAGTATCATATATCGCCCTATTTTGTCAATAGAAAATTATATAATCAATAAAAAAGTTGGGGGACATAAAATTATGGATACTTATTCCGAGATAAAATTTCGTATTCTTTTTCTTCTTGAAAGCAAAAAAATGTCAATTTACGCTCTTTCGATTAAGTCGGGAGTTTCACCGTCAACAATAAAAAGCATTTTATACGGTAAGAGCAAAAATCCGGGTGCTGTAACAATAAAAATGCTTTGTGACGGATTCGGTATAAGTCTGTTTGATTTTTTTGACACAGATATATTTAAATCGAATACTCCCGAGAACATTTGATTGTTTATATACATTTCAGATTATAATCTTTACAAAACAAAAACACGGTTGACCGCATTGTTCAGTCAACCGTGTTTAATAGTTTCAAATCAGTGTTTTTCCGTGCGTAAGCTTTCGACAGCTTCAATTCCGGAAACAAACGGCTTTTTCTCCTTTACGCTTTTAAGAATATCCTTATACTGATACACTCTCACATAATCGACGAGAAAATGCACTTCGCTGCCGTCTTTGGGCAGACTGATTTTTCCCGTTCCGTGTCTGTCGGCTTCGGCAATTCCGTTATCTCCTGCAACCTCGCACGAAAGAATGAGATATTCGGGATTGTCCGAAACGCCGCCCTTTGACGTTCTTCCCGTTTCAACACCGTTTATATAGAAAATATATTCGTCCTTGTTCCATTCAAGTCCGTAGGTGTTATATTCCTCATAGGGATTATTTGCGAAAAAGTAGCCTATGTCATCACTCTGCTTTTCTTCGCCGTAGCCGTCATAATATATTCCGCTCTTGACACTGTCGCCGACCTTCCACCAATGGTCTTTGTAGCGCATTGACTCGAAAATATCGACCTCAGTGCCGTCATTTCCGCTTTTGTCGATGTTATAGACTCCCTCGTTCATCATCCAGAAAGCACTCCACATTCCGCTTGACGGCGGAAGAATACAGCGCACCTCATAATAGCCGTAGCACTGCTCAAATTTATTTCGTGTCTCGATAACACCCGTGTAATATCCTTCGGGCAGACCGTCAAGACCGCCTGAGATATATTTCGTCGAAATATCAAGATTACCGCCGTGAACAGATACCATATCACGGTGCCAGTAGCCGCCTTTTCTTTCGGTTATCCAGTGCGGGAATATCCATTTTGAAGAATCAATTTCGCTTTCGTTGAATTCGTCCTGCCACACAAGCTCAAATTTTGAAAGGTCAACGCTCTGACCTGAGGGCGTTTTCGGGAAATTTGAGAATAACCAGGGGAAAGCGGAAGCAAACGCAAAAAGAATACTGCCGAATAAGCTGATGATTTTTGACATACAATTTCCTCCTTTGAAAGCCACGACGGGCTGATTTTATTCTCCGATGTGCTCAGCGGCAATTCTGAAAGCAAGCTCTTCAAGCTGTGACAGCGTTTCAAGAGTGCCTGTTTCACGTCGGTATTTTGCCGCACCTCTTATACCTTTCGTGTACCATGCGGCGTGTTTCCGGGCTTCGAGCATTCCCGCCCTTTCGCCCTTGTATTCACACAAAAGCCGGATATGCTTTATCATAACAAGCATTTTTTCGCTCACGGGCGGCTCGGGGATAATTGCACCGTGCCTGAGGTATGCCTCAATCTGAGCGAAAACCCAAGGTCTGCCGAGAGCACCCCGTCCGACCATAACCATATCACAGCCTGTTTCCTCAAGCATTCCTGCCGCTTCTTCGCCGTTAGTTATATCGCCGTTTCCGATAACGGGTACGGAAACATTTTTCTTTACCTCGGCGATAATACTGTTATCCACCGGCGGGGCATACATCTGCGCTCTTGTTCTTGCGTGAACGGTTATTGCGGCGGCACCGTTTTCTTCGGCAATACGGGCAACCTCGACGGCGTTTATGCTGTCAAAGTCCCAGCCCGAGCGGATTTTGACCGTCACGGGAACGTCCACCGCATTGCTGACGGCTCTGACGATTTCTCCGGCGAGTCGGGGATTTTTCATAAGTGCGCTTCCGCCGCCGTTTCCGGCTATTTTCGGCGCAGGACAGCCCATGTTAATATCAATCGCCTGCGGCTTAAATTCAAGACATCTGACTGCGCTTTCAGCCATTATTTCGGGGTTGTCGCCGAAAATCTGAACGGCTGCCGGCCGCTCCTCGTCGCTGAGTATGAGCAGACGGCGGCTTTTTCGGTCAGACATTGTGATACCCTTGCTTGAGACCATTTCGCTTGTTACGTATGCGGCACCGTAGCCGACGCATACCTCTCTAAAGGCACGGTCGGCAACTCCCGCCATCGGCGCAAGAACAGCTCTTTTTTCGTCCAGTACGGTTTCTCCGATTTTCATTCAATCACGTCACCTTGAAATATTCTTTTTACAGTATATCATAAACTTTCAAAAAATGCATTACAAGAAAGAAAAAATATGGTATAATATAATGAACGAGGAGGAAGATATATGAATTTTCTTGTTATCGACGGAAACAGCATTGTCAACCGTGCATATTACGGTATAAAAATACTCACTACAAAAAGCGGTCAGTTCACAAACGGAATTTTCGGCTTTCTTTCAATACTGATAAAGCTTAAGGAGGAGTGCAGTCCCGACCGTGTGGCGGTTGCGTTCGACCTTAAGGAGCCGACATTCAGGCATAAAATGTATGACGGCTACAAGGCGGGCAGACGCCCCATGCCTGAGGAGCTGAGAAGTCAGATGCCCATTCTGAAAGAGCTTCTGACATATCTCGGATATACGATAGTCGAAAAGGCAGGCTATGAGGCTGACGATATTCTCGGCACTCTTTCCGCTTCGGTTAAGGGTGATGACAAATGCTTCATTGCTACGGGAGACAGGGACTCTTTACAGCTTGTCAGTGACAACACCACCGTTCTTTTAGCTTCGACAAAGGCGGGAAAAGCAGTTACCGTCAGATATGACAAAGCGAAGCTCTTTGAGGAATACGGTGTTTCACCGTCGGGCATGATAGAGATTAAAGCACTTATGGGCGATTCCTCCGATAATATCCCGGGTGTTGCCGGAGTCGGTCAGAAAACGGCGGGCGACCTCATACAGAAATACGGCAGTATAGATTACATCTATGACAATATTGATAAGCTCGACATTAAAAAGAGCGTATGCGACAAGCTTATTGCCGATAAGGATAACGCATATCTCAGCCGAAAGCTCGGCACAATCTGTCTTAACGCACCGATAGACACCGATGCCGAAAAATACCGCTTTGATAAATGCGACACATATAACGCTCTCAGACTTCTTTCTGAGCTTGAAATGTTCGGCATGATTTCAAAGCTCGGTCTTTCCGCTGAAAAAATGCCGACACCGGATAATGCTCCGGAGGAAAAATCCGATATGGAATTTGTCGAAGAGCGTGATTTGCCACTGCTCCTCGGTGAAATAAAGAACGATAAAAAAGCATGGTTCATCACTCTGTATAATAACGGAATAAGCGGATTTTTGTTTAATATGGGGCAGAAAATCAAATATGTTCCGTCAGATTGCTTCGACTTTGATGAGTTTTGCGTTTCTTTTCTGACTTCTCAGAGCGAAAAATATACCGCAGACACAAAAAGGCTTTATAAATGCGCCATGCAAAATGGCATTGAGGTCAGAAACGTCAAATTCGACATAAGCCTCGCCGGATACATTCTCAATCCCTCTGCTAACTCCTATGAAACCGAAAGACTTATTCAGGAATATTCGGTAAACGTGGCTGACACAGACTGTCCTGAGCCTCTTTCATCTCAGGTGAAAGAGTGCGTGGCACTGAAAAGTCTGTGCGAAAAGCTCGGCGGGCTCATTGATGAAAACGGTCAGCGTGAGCTATTGGAAAAAATTGAGCTTCCTCTCTCAGAGGTGCTTGCCTCAATGGAAAATGTGGGCTTTCTCGTCGAAAAAGAGGGGATAGAGCATTTTTCGGCAATGCTTGACGAAAAGATAAACGAAACCGTCAGGGAGATTTTTGACGAGACGGGCTTTGAATTTAATCTCAATTCACCCAAACAGCTCGGCGTTGCGCTTTTTGAAAAAATGCAGCTTCCCTGCAAGAAAAAGACAAAGAGCGGTTATTCAACGAGCGCAGAGGTTCTCGAAGAGCTCTCTGACGCATACCCCGTTGTTAAGAAAATACTTGATTACAGAACCTACTCAAAGCTCAAGAGCACATATTGCGACGGACTTCTCAAGCTGATTGCACCCGACGGAAGAATAAGGTCGAGCCTCAATCAGACCGAAACGAGAACGGGCAGAATTTCATCGTCTGAGCCGAATTTGCAGAATATTCCCGTGCGCTCCGAACTCGGCAGAGAAATGAGACGGTTTTTTGTCGCCGAAAAAGGCTCAAAGCTTCTCGACGCCGACTATTCGCAGATTGAACTTCGTGTTTTAGCGCATATATCCGACGATAAAAACATGATTAAGGCATTCAATTTAGGCGACGATATTCACCGCATTACCGCTTCTCAGGTGTTTAATATGCCGCTTGAAATGGTTACTCCGCTTATGAGAAGCCGTGCAAAAGCGGTCAACTTCGGTATCGTTTACGGCATAGGCGCATTTTCTCTTGCAAAGGATACGGGTGTGTCTGTGAGAGAAGCAAAGCAGTATATTGAAGGCTACCTTGCCAATTTCTCCGGCGTTGACGCTTACATGAAAAATGTTATCGAGCAGGCGAAAAAAGACGGCTTTGTGTCAACTCTTTTCGGCAGAAGAAGATACCTGCCCGAGCTTACTGCGTCAAACCACATGCTCCGTTCATTCGGTGAGAGAGTGGCAAGAAATATGCCGATACAGGGTACGGCGGCGGATATTATAAAGATTGCCATGATAAGAGTGTACAGCCGTCTGAAAGAAGAAAACATGAAATCAAGGCTCATAATGCAGGTGCACGATGAGCTCATTGTCGAGAGCCCCGACGACGAGGTTGAAAAGGCGGCGCAGATTCTCGGCGAGGAGATGCGAAATGCCTGCGAAATGAAAGTTGAACTTTCCGCCGACGTTCACTACGGTCAGACGTGGTACGAGGCAAAAGGATAAATAAAGAAAAAACATACTGTCGGAGGGGCTGTGCTTTGCCGGCGGTATGTTTTATTTTATTCGGATTTTACACCATATCCACATTCGGCACCGACAGCGGACACATCGGCGACCATGCACTCAAAAGGGGACTTTCCGTGTCGCAGTAATGAGTGGTAAGCGTCATAACCGCCTGCTCATAGCTGAGGGTAATATCTGCCCTTTCGCCGCTTTCAACGGTGCATTTGCCGTTTTCGACGGTTATTTTCAATATCTCGTCTTCGATTTTGACAGAGAGCGTTCCCTTGGGCAGAGGAGCGTATTTCAGCTTTTCATTCATCATAATCTCAATCGCTCTGTCAAAGCGGAAAAACTTTATCATTGCCGCCGAAGAAATGCTGAAATGCTCGCCGAAAGAGCGCAATTCTTCTATTTCATCTTTCTGCCAGGGCTGGAGAGTGACGGGAATGCTCTTTTTTCCGTGCTCACGCACGAAAGAGACGAGAACGTCAGAGAGCATCTTGCAGTCAGTCAGAAGAATCTCGGATATGCTCTTTGAAAGAAAATCCGTGACGATGTAACCGCAAAAGGCTTTTTCGTCGTCGGTTACGACAAAACACCGACTGTACCAGGTGGAGACAATATCGCCGAAGCTCTCTTTTTCTCTGACAAAGTGACAGCGTTGTGAATTAAAAAGCCCGATAACGCTGTCAAGATATTTTTCTGCGTGAGCGAGAGGGATAAAAGAAAAGCTTTTCTGAGTCTTTGCGTGACCGGCATAATAATCAGTTATATCGCAAACATATCTTTCACCGCAGGGCACATAGCCCATGCGTGCGTATCTCTGACGGTATCCGCTGAGAAAAGCGAAGTCAACGTCTTTTTTTATTGCTTCTTCATCGGAATACTGCATCATCTGAGACATAAGTCCCTCGTTTCGGTACTTCTTGCTGACAGCCACCGAGCCGATTCCGACTGCGGTTATATTGCCGCTCTCTGTGACAAACTCAGTCGGATAAGCGGCATAAGCGGCGATTATTTTTCCGTTCTTTTTAATGATACGGTGATGAAAAGCGCAGGTTTTTCCGTCTTTATACATCTTCGGCATAATCTTTTTAAACGGTACACGAAAAACCTTGTTTTCAAAGTGCAGAAGCTCTCTGTAATCGGAGACAGCGGCGTTTGTTATCATGTTTTTCCCTCTTTTAATCTGCTTTTGCGCTGTTTGAAAGCTCACCTTTAATTTTATCACCTTTCCGGTATATCACAGCCTTGACCTTGTAGTAACCGTTATCGGTATTATCGGCAGTGAACGAGGTGGTTTTTGATGAGCCTGTGTATTTGTATTTTCCGTTTTTCTTCGGTGAAAAATAGACAAAATAATTTTCGGCACGGTTTGTTTCGTTCCACGTGACGACCGTTTTTGTCCTTTTTATCTTTGCCGAAACGCCCGTAACCTTTTTCGGTGAGGTTGAGGCGGTGATTATGGAAAAGTCTATATATACATGAGTTTTTCCGTTTTCCTTGAGATAGCTTTTCACTGCGAAGCGGTAATCCTTGGCGGAATAAAGAGACTCAACGGTGAATGAGTTTGTTTCTGTGCTTCCGATTTTGACAAACTGACCGTCCTTGAACTGATAGACTATATAGCCGTCCGCTTTTTTGTCTTTATTCCACGTGAGCGTAATACTTGACGGTGACTGAGCAGAAGCACGGACCTTTTTTACCTTTGAGCACATTGTGACCGAATGAGGCTTTTTGTCGTCTTCAATGAGAGCCTTGCTTGCAAGAGGCACATAGCCGTTTGACCAGACATAGTGGAAGCTCATTTTGTCGTTTACACCCCAGGTTGAGTTTGTGTCGGCATAGTTCTTTGCTTTTCTTGAGGTGTCCGTTTCGGGATTATAGTGCTTGTCGAGACCCGTCTGATGAACGACGGTGACGGTTTTTGCGCTGTTATCAACACCGACGACCATCATGGCGTGCCCGTCACGTATAAGCAGGTCGCCCGGCTTCAGCTTTGAATAGCATGAATACATCACCGCCGAGCCGTTTTTCTGACAGGTGGTGTATTTATCTCCGTAATATGTGTATTTGCCGACAGCGACGAGGTTATTGACACCCGGGCGCATACGGCTTGTGAATGTGAGCTGAATTTTGTCGTCAACGGTCTGAAGAGCCATTACCACTGAGGAGGAGCAGTCGTTTCTGCCAAGGTCACGTGAAAGCGTGCCCTTTTTGCTCAGCGACGATTTGCATACATCGTATGTGACGTTTATTTTGTGGTTATAGGGGTTCACAATGGTCGGATTCTGCGAATACGGAACGCCGTAGTAGGTTCTGCCCTTTGTCCAGACCTTGTAGCTCCCGCCTCCTCCGGCGTATGCGTAATAGTGATAGGTCTTGTATGTTTTTGACGGCTTCCATTTGATGATTGCCATCTTTTTCATTTCTTCGATAACCGTCTGTCTTTTCATTGAAAGTCCCGTTTCGCTTTTTGCCCGGGCGGGGAAAGTGAAAACAAGGGTGCAGGAAAGAGTGACTAAAGTCAGAAGCACGGAGAGGAGCCGTTTGAATATGCTGTTCATATAAGTATCTTCCTTTTATCTGTTAAAGTTATTTGACAAACCTGTTTAATAGCTCTCTGAGCGTTATTTCATAAGCTTTCTGCTCGTATTTACATTGAAGCTTTTTGAATTCGGCATTTTCTTTATCGCAGAGCATTTTTACGAAAAATTCGGCGAGAAGCGGATTTTTAACAAGGCACGGACCGATGAGATGAGTGCCGAAGAAATTACCCTCGGTGAAGCCCTCCGTTTTTTCGTTTTTGTTGTTGCCTGCGCCGAAATCAACGGTGAACATCGGCTTGTCTGCGCCGAAAATTTCGCTCGACTTATTTATAAAGCCGACAGCCTTGCTTCCCGACCTATCGGTGCAAACCTGGTCGGTCAGAGTTCTTTCTGTGCCGCTGAGAACGGTGTAATAGCCGAAAAAGCCGAGAGCCTCAAGCTCCTGAGAATCGGGGAGCACGATTTTACTGCCGAAAAGCTCAAAGGCGTTACCCGTTGCGAGAATGACGGCGCCGTTTTCGTATGCTCTTTTAACAGCGTCTTTTCTCTGCATGAGATTTCTGAGGGCAACGAGCTGGTTTTGTTCAGTGCCCGAGCCGATATAGATGAGACCGTACTGTGAAAAATCAATTTCATCATAGAGCGACTTTTTATCGGCGACAACGTCAATACCCTGCTGAGAAAGATATTTTTCGAGCGCACTGACATTTGCGTATTCGCCGTAAAGGTTCATAAGGTCATAGTATAAGTGAAGAATTTTCATCGTTTTTCCTCCTTATAATACCTCGACAAGGGATAAAAACTTGTCCTTGTCGGAAAAGCAGGTTATGGTGTAAAGTTCGCTGTGACCTGCGCTTTTAATCATTTCAACACCGTCGGGTATGCTTTCGGATATGCTGATTTTTTCTTTCGGAATATCGGTGTAGGAAAATCGCACATAAAGGTCGTTTGCGTACTTGCCGAGAAGATATATGTGCTCGGTGTTTTCGGTGTTCAGCATGCCGAAATTCACATCGAAGAGCCAGCTTGTCTCGCCGGTGAAATATTTTCTGCTCACAGCGTCAACGATGATAATCACGGCGTGCGGTGCTTTCTGCGAGGCGGTATATCTTATCGACTGGTCATAGGAGACCGAGTTTTCATGCTTTGACGTGAGAAGAGTGCCGTGAGCGTCTGCGAGGGTATAATTGACAACACGTCCGTTTTTTAGAACATAATTGCTGATATTTTTCGCAACCGTCTTTCCGTCAATTCCGACAAGGCGGCATACGGCATAGCAGGCGAGGATATTATATACATTATATATACTCTTGAAAGCAAGCTGAATTTCGTCCTCACCGTTTATTGTTATCACGCCGTTTTCAAGGTCGGCTTTCGTCACGGTGAATGCTGTGTCTTTCTTTTCATATCCGCATTTTTCACAGCGGTATGCGCCTATGTGGTTGTAGTGATAGTAGGAGTATTCCATAACGCCGGCGCATACCGGGCAGTATTTTCCGTCGTCATACATACCGGTATTTCTGTCACATGAAAACGACTGCCTGTCCATACCGAACATAATAACATTGTCTCTGTCCTTGCCGAAAAGTGAAACAAGGGGGTCGTCGGCATTGAGAATGAGCGTGCTTTCATCGCTTATGCTCTCTTTGATTGCATCGAAAACACGGCGTGGATTTCCGTTTCTCGTGAGCTGGTCACGGTAGAGATTGGTGATGACAAAGTGAGTGGGACTGAAATATTTGAAGGTATATTTTGCATATCGCTCGTCCGACTCAATAACAACGGCATCTTTTTTGAACTTTCCGCCGAGAGTGCAGTTTGTGAGAATGAGAGTTGTTACGCCCTCAATCTGATTTGAGCCCTCTTTGTTGAACACAATCTGTTTGCCGGACTGAGAAAGAACACGGGCTATCATTTCGACGGTTGAGGTCTTTCCGTTTGAGCCGGTGACCGCTATAATCTCTTTGGGCAGGGTCACTCTTTTCAATATATCAGGGCATATTTTAAGGGCAATTTCGCCAGGCAGAGAACTGCCCTTGCCGATAAATGAGCCGATAACACGCAGAATTTTACACACAGCGATAGCTATGATTTTTTTCATGGTCTTTCCTCCGATACAAGTAATAACAGATGTATTTTACATCATTATATCTCTTTTATCAAGGCTGTGAAGCGCAAAAAATATTCTCCGCAAAAGTTTTTTGCGGAGAAATCAATCAATTCGTTCCGAGTTTCAAATCAACGAATATTCCGAAGTGGTCCGAGAGGTAGAAATCGAGAATTTTGTCATCTATGACGTGAAAAACAAGAGGCTCAAAAGCACTGTTGACAAAAACAAAGTCGATGCGTTCTGCACGTTCACCGTAGTCGTGAAAAGTGAACATATCGGTTGTCACGGGTGCAAGATAACGGGCGTCACCGAGCACAGAGGTTATTCTGCTGTAAACGGAAGAGTCTTCAAATGCGTTGAAGTCGCCGGTGAGCACAACGGGATAATCCTTGATATATTTATTAAGCCGGCTGAAAACGACATTTATCTGTTCGTCTCTTGCAAGGGGGCTTTTGTGGTCAAGGTGAGTATTGAAGTGAACATAGCGTTCTTTTGTTTCCCTGTTTTCAAGAAGAGCCCATGTGCATATTCTGTTACAGGACGAGTTCCAGTCACTTGAACCGACTCTGTCGGGAGTTTTTGAGAGCCAGAAGGTGTCGTAGTCGATAAGATTGAATTTGTCTTTCTTGTAAAACACGGGATTTGCTTCACCGATAGCCTCGCCGTCGTCACGTGTTCTTCCGACGTATGCGTAATCGGTTAAGCCTTTTTTGAGAAAACAGAGCCATTCCGGAGTTGCCTCCTGAAAACCGATTGAGTCTGCGTCATATTCTTTAAGCTGAGCAATCAGCAGCCTTTCACGAAATCCGACGCTCGTTTTGCCTATACCGGAACATTTAAGATTAAAGGTGACGGCACGCACATTGGTTCCGTCAGCCCGTGCGGGAACGGGGTTTGTCCTGATAAATGCACCGGGATAGCCGGCAGTAAAAACTGATACTGTGTTACAGAATAATTCAATTACTTTTATCATGAGACCTGAAAACGGCATGGTAAATTCCCCCTTTTTTCACGATTATAGCACGTATGACGGGTAAAAACAACAATTCGGCGGAGAAATTATACAAAAGACGGGCACTGTTTTCTTAAATTCCGGTAATATTTTTAAATTAGGTCTTCACTTTTTCGGAAAAGATGATATAATAAGTAAAAACGCAGGGTTAGTTTAGTGGCAGAACTTCAGCTTCCCAAGCTGACCGTGCGGGTTCGATTCCCGTACCCTGCTCCAAGTAAAAAGCCGCTTTTGTCTGCCGGACAAAAGAGGTTTTTACAATGATATCCGTTCCTGTCGGAACGGGTGATATATCTTCGATATCATATTCGAGCAAAGCGAGAATATATCATGCTTGCGAAGCAAGTATATCATATCGCGTCAGCGATATATCATTATTACTGCGGGATTGATGATATGCCATTCCTCCGGAATGGATGATATACAAGGCTTCGCCTTGATTTATTATCAAAAATCTATTATAATTAACACGACAAATCAGAATTTACCGAGATGTTAATTTGCGTTGCTTGCTATTGTTAAATCAAGCCCTTACAATAAAGCTACCAAAACAACAGGAGGGCGAAGTTTTATGCTTAATGAAAACATTAAAAATTTACGCAAACAAAAAGGTTACACGCAGGAAACCTTTGCACAGGAGCTGAACGTAGTCAGACAAACCGTTTCAAAATGGGAAAAGGGATATTCTGTTCCCGATGCGGTTATGCTTGAAAAAATTGCCGAAGTGCTGGATGTGTCAGTCAGCCGGTTGCTTGACGGCGATGCGGAGAAAAAAGAAGATACAACCGATTTGTTGCAAATTTCAGAGCAGCTTTCGGTGCTGAACAATCAGTTTGCAAGGGAGCTTGCGAGAAAAAGAAGAAACCGGAAAATAGCTGTGGGTATCCTTTCTGCTGTTTTTGCGGCGGTATGCATTTTCTGTGTTTTTGTTCTTTTTCCGAGTACGGAGACCGTATGCATTGAAGCCGATACAAACGCAGTTGTTGCCGCCGATATTGACATTGAGCTGGACAAGGCGGTGTCAGAGGTTATTTTTTCAAATAACGCATCGAGGTATAAGCCCGGTGAATGCGAGGTGGAGAGCCACTTTGTTTTCGGCACAAAGGAAAACGGCGAAACGGTTACAGTTTATCTGCTTGAAAGTTATGCCGAATTTGGTTTTTACAACGGATTTTTTATCCAAATCAGCGGAGGAACCGTACCTGCGGTGTTTACATTCAGAAAAAGCAGTGACGGCTATGAGCTTATAGATTCAAAGTATGCGCAGGACGGCGGGCTTTATATTTCCTCAATAAAAGAAATGTTCCCGAGAAAAATTGCGGCAGAGGTAATAAAAGGACTTTCCGATGAGGACTCCGAGCTTATGTGGATAGCAGAGGTAAAACAGGCGCAGGCATACCTTAAATCAATAGACAGACAGGCAACAATTAGCAGCTACGGTAATATTTATCCGGTTTTTTTGACTGATTACGGAATTGAAGTTGAGGTTGAGAATAAAATATTGGATATGTGTCTGGAATACGACACCACCGTATCAAATCACGAAAAAATCGAAAACGGTAAAAGGTATGTCTATCAAACAGATTATGACGAACAGAACGATTGGGTAACATTTACAAAATTTGAATATGATACCCTTAAAATAGTCGAATTTATTGCGGTTGACGGCGATAGCGGCGAAATTGTGAAAAACGCAAAGAAGCCGGAAAAGGTAAAGTACAGAATGGGAAAAATAGTTTCCGATGAGGAAATGAAAAACCGCTTTACGACAAATGCGTATTATGACTGACGAGGAACAGGAAAGGATAAAAAAGATAATCAACACTTGTGGTATAAAGTATCTATAACTGCTGTTTTCTATTGACATAAATAAAATTTTTATTGTAGAATGACGCATAGTTTGATGTATCAGAAACGGAAGTTTACAGAAGGGAAGATGTTTATTTTGTCAGAAGAAAAAAAGCTTGATTTTTCGCCGGCAGACCTTTCAGAGCCTTGGTTCAGAATTGATAACGCTTCAAATCTCTATGCGGCGGCGAGAAATAAAAAATGGTGCAGAACATACAGAACGTGTCTTGTTCTTGACCATGAAATTGACAAAGCGGTAATGCAGAGAGCACTCACCGACACCGCAAAGAGATTTCCCTCAATGTGCGGCAGACTCAAGGACGGTCTTTTCTGGAGCTATTTCGAGAGAACGGATGAAGCTCCCGTTCTGTGCGACGATGTGAACTATCCTTACAGACCGATAGAAATCGAGGGTAACAATCAGCCCAATTTCAGAATATCCGTCTATAAAAACAGAGTGGCTATGGAGGTCTTTCACAGCCTCAGTGACGGAAGCGGAACAAATCTGTTTCTTGCCACACTCACGGGCAGATATTTCGAGCTCATGGGTGAGGATATACCTAAATCGGAGCTTGTTCTCGATGTGAACGAAAAAGCGAGAGCGTGCGAGGTCGAGGACAGCTATTTTGCAAACCGTGACCCGAAGTATTCGGCAAAAAATGTTTCACAGCCCGATGTTTATCTCACCGAAAACGAGCCGGAGGAAAACTATATACGGCTTCATCACGGGCTTTTCAGAGTTGAAGATGTGAAAAAAGCGGCAAAAAAATATTCTCTTACCATAACCGAATATCTGACGGCGGCGATTATTTATATGTTTATCAAATGTGAAAAAGAGCCGATTAATAAGCCATTAAGCGTCAGTGTGCCGATAGATTTGAGAAAACGCTTTAACTCGTTTTCCGTGAGAAACTTTGTCTATATGACAGATGTTTCATTTAATCCCTGCGGCAGAAAAGACATTGAATTCACTGAAATCTGCGCTTCGATAAAAGGCAAGCTTGCCGAAAGAGCGTCGCAGGATTATCTCGTGTCGTGTATCAGTGCAAATGTTGCCGCCCAGTCGTCAAAGCTTCTCAAGCCGATACCCAATATTTTCAAACGTGTTTTTCTTAAAAATTCATACAAAAAAAGTCAGCAGTCATACACTACGTTTTTCTCGAATTTAGGTGAACTTCCGCTTCCTCCGGAAATTTCAAAGCACGTTCTGAGGGCTGAGTCGTGTCTCGGCTCAACACCGCACATGCACTTCGGCTGTGCTTCGGTGTCAATCAACGGACTTTTCAACTTTACGTTCTGCACGGGAAATCATGACCTTGAAAAGCAAAAGTTTTTCTTCCGCTTTCTTGCTTCTGACGGTGTACCCGTCCGTGTTGAAAGCAATATATGGGAATGAGGGGAAAAAGATATGAGATGTAATGAATGTAACGTCGATTTGGGCGAGGAATACACAAAGTGCCCGCTGTGCGGTGCAGAGGCGGTGAGCGACGAGCCTGTTCTCAAGGGGATACAGACAGCCGCATACCCCGTGTATGACGAAACCCCCGCCGCAAAAAAATATAAATACGATTTTCCGCAGAAATTCGTTTTGCGTGTTTCTATGGCGGTATGCGCCGTGCTGGGTGTTGCCGCGCTATTTTCGAGAAACGAGCTGTGGAGCTATGCCGTGCCGTCGATAGTTGCGCTAAATGCACTGTTCTACTTTGTGTGCGGGCTTTTCGAGAAAAAAGGAAAGCTTCTGCACAGCCTTGTCGCTCTTCTTGCAACAATGGCGTTTTCTCTGCTGACGGTGATAATTTCGGCAGTGACAGCCTGCGGATTTCTCTTTTCAGCAAGGGTGCTGTGCCTTTCGGCGGTGCTTTTTGCGCTCCTTTGTCTTACCAGAAGAAAGAGAGCCGGTGCACAGCTCAGAGCACTTTTTGCTCTTTGAATTCTTGACAAAATCAACGTCAGTGGTATAATTTCGGTATCGTCTTCTTTGTGAAGATGATACCTTTTGCTTTTTATGCCAATAATATACACAAAACAGCAAGGAGATAATTTATGAGCGCAAAGGTTTATTTTTCAAAAGAAATAACGCCCGAAAAGGTGACTGCTCTTTATGAGAAGCTCGGCATTGAGTTTAAAGGCAAAGTTGCCGTTAAGCTTCATTCGGGAGAAAAGGGTAATCAGAATTTTCTGCCGCCGGAGTTCTGGAAGAACATCGTTGAAAAGGTCGGCGCAACAGCTGTCGAGTGCAACACCGCTTACCCGGGCGAGAGAAATACAACGGAAAAGCATGAAAAGCTCATTAATGAGCACGGCTGGACAAAATATTTTAAATTTGATTTACTTGACGCTGAGGGACCCGACACGGTCATTCCGATTCCGGACGGAAAAGTTATAAAAAATGATATTGTAGGCAAAAATCTGAAAAGCTATGATTCAATGCTTGTCCTTTCACATTTCAAAGGGCACCCTATGGGCGGCTACGGCGGTGCGCTCAAACAGCTTTCAATCGGCTGTGCCTCAAGTGCGGGAAAGGCATATATTCATTCCGCAGGGGTTACCGATGACCAGTATAAGGTGTGGGACAATGTTCCGGAGCAGGATTTGTTCCTTGAGGCTATGGCTGACGCCGCCGGAGCGGTATTTAACCTCTTTAAAGGCAATATCGCCTTTATCAACGTGATGAAAAATCTGTCGGTTGACTGCGACTGCTGTGAGGTTGCAGAAAATCCGTGCATGAAGGATATAGGCGTACTCGCTTCGCTTG
>JAZUDT010000028.1:0-14227 GCA_045639785.1 Acutalibacteraceae bacterium
CCAAAGTATCAGGAGCTGTACAAACAGCGAAAAGAGACAATAGAACGGGTTTTTGCGGATGCGAAAGAAAAACACGCAATGCGGTATACGCCGTACCGAGGCATCGCTCAGGTTGAAAACTGGGTGAAGCTTAAATTTGCTACAATGAACTTGAAAAAATATGCAATACATATGTGGAAAACTTCACATTCTCCGTTGAATAGCCCATTTTTTCAAGACTTTTTCCGGAAAAACATTCTGAATATTTTAAAAGCCTAAACCTCGCTTGAAGTTTAGGCTTTTTCGACAGACTGACCCGCCGGCAATGCCGGCGGTTCAACATATTATTTGCGGGGTTTATTTAAAGAGGTTTTTAAACCAGTCGATGATGCTTCTGAAGAAGTCAGCTATCTTTTCAAAGAATGACTTTTTCGGTGTGAGGTCTTTTCCGCAGGTGTCGCAGAGATTGTCGCCGTCGCCGTCAACATGATTGCCGGTTGCGGGTATAACCTCTGATTTGACATCGGGGCATCTGATACATTTCTGCGTTCTGAGTCCGTCTTCGGCGCAGGTTGCACCCTTTACCTGTGTCCATTCACCGTAGCTGTGATTGAGAGGATCTATCTTGCGGCTCTGAACGTCAAAGCATACCGAGCACATTCTCTCTTCTCTGCCCTCGGCTGTACAGGTGGCTGCCTGCTTTTCAGTCCAATCGCCGTAGCTGTGAGAGCCGAGAGCCGTTTCGTTTCTGTGCTCCTCGGCACCGCAGGCGTCGCACTTGTAAAGGTCATAGCCCTTTGCCTTGCACGTTGCGGCAACATTCTTCACGAATACGGTGTTATGATTCGGGCAGGCAAAATAGGGAAGATAGGTGTTTGTCTCTTTGAGAAGGTCGAAAATGCAGGCAAGAAGAGTTGCTTTCTTTGCATTGACAGCCTTCATGTTTCTCGAAGCTATTGCAATATCGCTTATTTCGCCCGTGAATGTTTCCTGAACGGTGGTGTTTGCTTCATAAAGCTCCGTTTCAACCGTGTTGGGGAAGAATGCGTCAACAATGTAGTCGGAGGCATTGATGAGTGCCTTTGTCACGGGAACATTACCGGCTACCGGGTCAGCCTTGACCTCAAAGTATGAAAGGAAGCCTTCAAAATCTCCCGCACAGGCATTATGGAAGAGGTATTCCGCCGCCTGGTCAAGACCAACGTAATTTGAAAGCATTGAGTTCATCGGGATAACTGCCGAAAGAACAACCGAAAGCTTATCAAGAATATCAGCCTGTCCCTGTGCGCTCTCTGCACATTCAAGAAGTCCGTCAAGAAGTCCGAGTGCTCTGTCGGTCAGACCTGTGAGAGTCTTTTCCCATGTTTCGCCCTTTTCAACACCGAGCTTGAAACTGACATGAGGAAGGTCGCCCTTTTCGCCGTTAACCGTATCAATAAGCTTGTTGATAATTCCGTTAACCTGAGGTACAGCATACTCTGCCGCATAGTAGGCAAGGTCAACAAGGTCTGTCATAATTACGTCTTTTGCGGGGTCTGCTTTCTTGACAGTGTCGAGAGCCTTGAGCTCTGCTTCTGTCTTCGGTGTGAAGCTGTATTTGAAACCGTCAAGATTATCATTTGCTTCTTTTATAACCTTTGCAAGTGCATATTCGCTGACACCGACGAGCATTGAATCGAGAGTGTCGAGGTCTTCGATTATCTCATGAATGTCATAGAGAATGCCGCTGTTGTCAACCACAAACATATCACAGCCGAGTCTTATAGCACAGACAAACAGATTTTCAAGCGAGGAGAAATCCATGTTATAGACCATGCCTGCGTTAAAGCCGTGTGAAGAAGTGAACACGTCGGAAAGTCCCGCAGTCAGTTCGCTGAACTTGTTTTCGTCTACAAATTTCTTTGCGGTGCTGATTAATGAATTGGCCTTGCCGCAGAGAATTTCAAGGTTATCTGTCAGATAATCGTTTGTGTCATATTTAATACCGAGTGAATTATAGCCCTCCTCGGAAAGGAGCATTTTAAGAGTGTCGCAGAGGACTCTGTTTGACTGACCGACAACGCCCTTATAGCTGTCGTAGTTTGACATGAAGTCGAGAACGCCGTAGTCAACGTCGAAGTCTGTGTTGACAAAATTCATAAGACTTGTCAAATCTTTAAGACCGTCCATCGAGCCGTTGAGGTTATCAACAACTATTGTTGCGACGGGATTTGTGATATTCTTTTCGACAACCTGATTTACAATATCCTCAATGCCGCCCTTGCTGAAATCAATATCCTGAATAACATCGGCAACTTTTACAGTTCCAACAATGGGAAGTGTAATTGACATATCGCCGATTAAATCCTTTGCCTGATTTGCATACTGCGTGTAGTCCCAGACATTGCCCTCATAGGTAATATCGTAAACGGGCTTTGCCGAGACCTCGCAGACGAACGTATCCGCGTCGGAATAGCCCTTGTAGGCAAGCTCAACCGTCACGGAAGTGATTGTCACCTTGCCCGTAAACTCTGTGGGGAGACCGAGTACGGGAAGAAACGCCTTGTAAGCCTCAAGATCGGAAAGAACTCCGTTTGCCGCATCAACAGCTTTATCGACCTCCTCGTCAACTTTAGTCTGTAAAGTGGGAAGAGCCTGAGCTATTGCTTTATTGGCTTCTGTTTCTATTTCTTTAAAGCTGATTTCAATGTCGGGGATTTCTTCACCGAGAATTTTGCCGTCAATCTTAAGGAGGAATTTGTCCTTCATCTCAACGCCCTGCGTCTTGAGAATATCCTTTATTGCTTCGGGGATTTCGTCTGTTGTGACCTTAACGCCGTAGCTTTCCGCCGTTGCAACATAGTCCTTGATATAGTCGGACTGCATTGCCTCGGCATATTTTGCGTCGGTGTAAACCGTCGGCTCATAATCCTTAACCTCTGCCGAAACAGGTGTGTATGCGCCGCCGACCTTTTTTGCACTGTCCCATATTTCAACCTTGGGCGGTTCAAAATTGAAGAGGCTTTCACCCCATGTGACCGCCTTAACCGATGTTATACCGGTAGCTGAAACGGTGAATATGTAGTAATTGCCGTCTTTCGCCTGATAATACACCTGACCGCCGGAAATCTCATAAAGCTTTGCAAAATCCTCATAAACGCTCTTGAACTCGCTGACAAGAGCGGCATTTGTGACCGATTCGCCCGTTGTCGGAGTGTAGCCGAACGCAACCTTGAGAGCGGGACGGACAACATTATCAAGAAGATAGGTGTAATATGTATTGATTTTGACTTCGTTGTCGCTTAAAACGAGAGCACAGAAGTTCTTGACAAGAGTATAGACATCGGTTGTTTTAAGGTTATAGCCTTTAAGCTCTGTTATACCGGCGTCGGAAAGAATACCCTTGCAAAGTCCCGAGAACCAATTAAGAATACCGTTATTGATAATGGTATCAAAATCTTCACCCTGTGCAGGAGTGTAATTCATTTCTCTTGCAATTTCGGAAACGAATTTTGTCTGAATGTCGTTGCCTAAAAGGTAATCGTGGTAAAAATCCTTGATAGCCTTGTTTGTTTCGTCGGATTCATCAAGAGCCTCGATGTACTCGCCGACCTTGCCGTAATCGAAACGGTTTCCTTCTGTCCAGCCGAACACCTTGCCGAGAACGTCGCTGTTTGCCGCCATAAATTCAAAGAAAGAATAAATGAGGTTGATGTCGCCGTCGGCTCTTGTCTTGTTCAGTGACGAGGCGTCAAGATTTGCGAAGTCACCGCCGAGCTGAGAAAGATAGTCCTTATACTGAAGAAGTGTATCAATTCCGGTTATTTCGAGCGGAATTTCGACTGTCTGACCGTAGACCTCAGCTTCAAAGCCGTCGAAGTCTTCGGAAACTTCAGCAATCTTTCTGTCAATAAAATCCATAACGAGACTTGCAATTTCATCGTATGTAAGCTCGCTGTAATCGCCGGAAGCGATTTTTGCCCTGTCATACTGTGCATAAGCCGATGCCGCAGGTTCGACCGTCTTCACCGCAAGTGAGGGGACAACCATGAGCACAGCCATCACAGCCGCAAGAACAATGCTCAGTACTTTTTTCATTTAAAATACCTCCATATAAAATTATTTTTTCGGCAGAGCAATACTGCCGCACATATTATAATAACGGAATAAATCCCGTTGATTACATATTCATTGTATTATTCCAAAGTGTAAAAAACAAGCAACAATTTTGTGACTTATGTCAAAATCACATATTGTTGCTTGCATTTTTCAGTAAAATCAGACAAGTTTTTGCAGCTTTTTAAGGTCTCATATTGTCATTATGTTTTGTTCTCTGAAATCAAAAGCAAGTCTCAGCGAATAGAGATATTTTTCTCTGTCGCCGGAAATTGCATACCTTACTACAATAAGAAATATTCCGCAGAAAAATGTGAGAATATCCCTGCTTTTTTCATCAAGCTTATCCTTTCCGATTTCATTTTCGATAATCTGACAGTATTTTTTATATGCGGCACCGCAACAAACGAAAAGAAATCTGAAAAGAAGACTGTGGTCTATCGAATTAAGGAATCTTCCGATACTTCCCGTGAGCTCCTGCATATCGAATTTAAGATTATCCAGTGTGTTCAGATCGGACAGTGCCGTCTCAATCACATATTTTGAAAGCACATAAGCCGCATTGGTAGCAAAGTTGTTATAAAAGTCGGCAATATTCTTATGACAGATATAAAACTCAGTGCGTGAAATTCCCGCCGCTTTTGTAATATCGCTGACAGTCAGGTTCACGTTTCTTTCTCTCTTCCATGTGTTATAAGCCGCAATAATAAGCTTATATTCTATCGCCGATTTTTCATCGCTGAGAACATCGTTCACTGTCAGAATATTTGTCATAAAATCCTTCTTGAACGGAATATTCGGCAGGTGCTCTCTGAGCGAAAACGATTCTCCGCTCATAAGGGAGGAAAGAACGTAAATAACCATGATACTGCAATCAGGCACAAGCTCAATGAGATATTCTTCGTTTTCGGTCAGTTTGTCTGTACCGATTTCCCTTTTCAGCCGTTCGGCATATTTTTCTCTGTATTTTTTTACTACCTTAAGATTGCCGTTTTTTCCGGCAAGAGCATTTATTCTGTCCTTGTATTTTGGAAATATATCGTATGCGTTTAAATACTGCTTGCTGAGTAATTCAAAATTCTGCTGAAAAAAACCGTCAAGATTTTCAAAGCGGATTGAAGACACTACCTCACCGGCAGTCTCATCGCATACACAGTCATATAAGTCGTATATATCAACGAAATAACGGTAAAAGGTGGAACGGTTTACGTTTGCTTTTCTTATTACGGACGACACAGTTATTTTGTCGTATTTTCTTGTTTTGAGACAAGAAAAATATGCGTCAATTATTTTTTCACGGGCATTTTTCTCTTCATTCACAGCATATTCCTCCGTTCTTGACAATAACATTTTAATTTTATCACATATACAAATACACTTTCAAGCAACAAAATAATGAGTTGTGTCATATAAAGTACGCCGAAAAACGGGCGCATACCGAACGTATGACACCCGTTTGACCGAATTATCCGAACCACGTATTGTTTGCGTCGTGCTAATCGAAAAGCCCGACCGACATATATCTTTCGCCGGAATCGGGAAAAAGAACCACAATGTTTTTGCCTCTGTACTCTTCACGCTTTGAAATCTCAAGCGCAACCGACAGTGCGCCGCCGGAGGTTATTCCGACGAGAAGCCCCTCACGAAGAGCGAGCATTTTTGCGGCGGAATACGCGCTTTCGTCGGTGACGGTCACCACACGGTCAACGACCTCTCTGTTATAATTTTCGGGAATGAAATTCGCCCCTATCCCCTGAAGCTTATGAGCACCGGAAAAGCCTTTTGTGATAAGGGGCGAAGAAAACGGCTCATAGCCGATTATTTCTGTTTCGGAGTTCATTTTTTTGAGGTA
The DNA here is from genome assembly GCA_045639785.1 of Acutalibacteraceae bacterium. Taxonomy (GTDB): domain Bacteria; phylum Bacillota; class Clostridia; order Oscillospirales; family Acutalibacteraceae; genus UBA6857. Next base: position 5,927 of record JAZUDT010000028.1, read on the forward strand.
TGCCCCCGTTCCGCTCACAGTGCCGCCCGTGCCTATTCCGGCGATGAACACGTCAACCTTTCCGTCAAGGTCATTCCATATTTCCCGACCTGTTGTCTTCAGATGAGCATCAGGATTATCGGGGTTATCAAACTGCGAGGGAATGAAGCTGTTTTCCGTTTGAGCCTTTATTTCTTTCGCTTTTGCTATTGACGCCGCCATGCCTCCCTCTGCGGGTGTGAGCACAATCTCAGCCCCGTAAGCCGAAAGGAGCTTTATCCTCTCCGCACTCATTGTCTCGGGCATTGTGAATATTGCTTTATATCCCTTTGCCGCACAGAATGCCGCAAGCCCTATGCCCGTATTTCCGCTCGTCGGCTCAATAATTGTTGCGCCGCTCCTTATAAGTCCCTTTTGCTCAGCCTGTTCAAGCATATTGAGCGCAACTCTGTCCTTTGACGAGCCGGCAGGATTAAAAGACTCAAGCTTTGCAAAAATGCGTGTCTCCAAGCCGTATTCCTTTTCGATATTTTTCAGTTCAAACAGCGGCGTATTGCCGACAAGCTCACCGAGCGATGTATAAAGCATAATTCAAACCTTCCCTTAAATCAGATATAACAAAATGTGAGATAATAACTCTCTGCATTATCTCACATTTTAAATTTCACGTCAAGAATGATATGTGCCTTTTTGCACGGTGTTATTCATCACGGAACATACACTGCCGATTTGTGATAAAAAATTTCGTATGCGTTTTCGATGTTTTCGATAAGCTTTGCCGCGTCAGCCCCATGCGGCGAGAGTACGGGCGCATACACGGTGTTATCGGGGGCGATAACAAGCTCAACCATTCCGAGGTAAACATATATCAGCTCGCCGCCTTTGTTCTTTTGCAAAAATCGGTTATACCCGTCAAACCACTTTGCGCCGAACATCGGCGTTCCGGTGACAACTCCGTTTTCTTTAATTAGCGTGATAATCGCTACAAGCTTTTCTCCGTTATAGACAAGATAATCCCGACAACCCTCATTGACGCTGAGCGTCTTTTCATCTTCATCGCTGTAGGCAACATGGCAGTAGCCTTTCTCGGAAAAGCTAATATTGCCGGCATCCACTCCGCTTGCGCTGAGTGCTTCACTCACGGAGATTTTGTTTTCCGCCAGATACTTTTTCGCTTCTTCATCGGATATTCTTTCGCCCGTCACTGTGATTTTTGTGTTTTCCGGCACAGAAACGGGGTGTGAAACAATGTATCCGCCTAAGCTGTCACCCGAAGACGGCTCATTCCCGTAGGTAATCTCTTCTTTATTCTCTGTTCTTTCTCCGGTGCTAACCGTCAGAGCAGACGATGACGGCTCCGGCTTTGTAAATACTCCGCTGCGGTACATAAATACTCCCGTGCCCGTCAGTATCAGACAGGCGGCGACTGCGACGGCAGCAGTGAAAATATGTTTTAATCCTGACTGCTTTTTGACCGTTTCCGCCTCAGCGAGCCATTTCTCGTCAATTCCGCCGAGGGCGAAGAATATATCTTTATTTTTCATTTCTCTTCCTCCGAAAGATAATTTTTGAGTTTAACTCTCACTCTTGATAAAACCGTTCTCACATTGTTGCTCTTTATGCCGAGCATTGAAGCAATCGCTTTTGAACTGTCGGCAAAATAATAACGGCGGATAAAAGCTATCCTCTCCTTTTCCGATAAAAGCGGAAGAAAAGCGTTAAGTCTTTGCGTCAGCTCCTCGGCGGAAAAAGATTTATTCTCCGGCAGACATGAAGACAGCTCTTCAAGTAACGCTCTGTCCGCCGGATATATGCTCTCCATATCCACCGAAAAAATTTCAGCCATTCTCTCAAGCGTTCTGTAATCCGGTCGGCGGGTGCCGTTTTCCCACAGTGAAACAAGCTGTTGCGAAACAAAAAGCTTTTGGGCAAGCTCCTCCTGCGTCAATCCGCTTTTTGTTCTGAGCCTGACAATTTCCGACCCTGTCCGCATAAAGTCACCTCCTTATTTCGCTTACATTATAGCGTTAATACAGCTTAAAATCAAACAACTAAACGCAACGGACTTTTTCCGCAAAAAAAGATGCGCTATCCGGCTCACCCGAATAAACGCATCGTATTTTTAAGTTGTTATTTGACCGCCGAGCTGTTTTCCTTGCGTATAACGTCGTGCGCTCCACCCTCGACAATGCTCGTTGCGGAAACAAGCGTAAGCTTTGCCTTCTTCTGAAGCTCGGGTATCGTCAGTGCGCCGCAGTTGCACATTGTCGATTTAACCTTGCTCAGCGACACGGCAACATTATCCTTGAGAGAGCCGGCGTATGGCACATAAGAATCAACGCCCTCTTCAAACGAAAGCTTCTTGTCGCCGCCGAGGTCGTATCTCTGCCAGTTTCTCGCTCTGGCTGAGCCCTCACCCCAATATTCCTTATAATATGTGCCGTTAATGCTGACCTTGTTTGACGGGCTTTCATCAAAGCGGGCAAAATATCTGCCGAGCATTATGAAGTCCGCGCCCATCGCAAGGGCAAGCGTTATATGGTGGTCATAGACAATTCCGCCGTCTGAGCACACAGGGATATAAATACCTGTTTCTTCAAAGTAGCGGTCACGCTCGGCGCATACCTCAATAAGAGCCGTCGCCTGACCTCTGCCTATGCCCTTTGTTTCACGGGTGATACATATTGAGCCGCCGCCTATTCCGACCTTAACAAAGTCTGCGCCGCAGTCGGCAAGATAACGAAAGCCCTCTGCGTCAACAACATTGCCCGCTCCGACCTTGACGCTGTCGCCGTAGTTTTTGCGAATCCAGTCAATGGTGAGCTTCTGCCACTCAGAAAAGCCCTCTGAGGAGTCTATGCAGAGCACGTCCGCCCCCGCTTCTATGAGCGCAGGCACACGCTCGGCGTAGTCTCTCGTATTGATACCTGCGCCGACAACATATCTCTTCTGCTCGTCAAGAAGCTCATCGGGGTTCTGCTTGTGCGAATCGTAGTCCTTGCGGAAAACCATGTAGCAGAGCTTGCCGTCCTCGCTGATAATCGGCAGAGAATTGAGCTTGTGCTCCCAGATAATATCGTTTGCCTCCTTGAGAGTTGTGCCCTCTTTGGCACAGATAAGCTTCTCATAAGGCGTCATAAAGCTTCTGACCTTTTCGTCGGGTGACATACGGCTGACTCTGTAGTCTCTGCTTGTCACTATGCCGAGAAGTCTTCCCTCGGCACTGCCATCCTCAGTGACGGCTATCGTTGAGTGACCTGTTTTTTCCGTAGTGGCGATAACATCGGCAAGGGTGTCATCGGGGCAAAGATTTGAATCACTCTTAACAAAGCCCGCCTTGTAGTCCTTTGCTCTTTTGACCATAGCCGCCTCGCTCTCAACGGTCTGTGCGCCGTAGATGAACGAAACGCCGCCCTCTGTTGCAAGCGCAACGGCAAGCTTGTCACCCGAAACCGACTGCATAATAGCCGAGACCAGCGGAATATTCAGCGAAAGAGCGGGCTTTTCGCCCTTTCTGAATTTTACAAGCGGAGTTTTAAGACTGACATTTGCCGGTATGCATTCACTTGACGAGTACCCCGGAATGAGGAGATATTCATTAAAGGTATGCGCCGGTTCGTTGATAAAGGTTGCCATAGTCATCGTCCTTTCAGAAACTGCGCTTTGGACAGAAGGTGCACGCATACGGGCACGCTCAAACGTCTTGCACAGCATATTCTCCCGGCACAGCAGATGAAACCGGGTTAATTGATTTTGAAGATTATATCAGTAATATCACTGCGTGTCAATAAAAGTTATACCGATATTCGGAAAATATTTGTGAAAAATCCGAGTATGGAAAAATCATATAAAGCTTATCGTATCAAAACGCTTTGACACCTTTTTCAGCAAATCTCTCACGGGAAGATTCTGAGGGCATATATGCTCGCATTTTCCGCACCCGATGCAGTCTGAGGCTTTGCCGGAATCGGCGGTTATGTTTCTGTAATAAACACTGCTGTTCCAGCCCTTGTATTGCTTCTTTGCGTTATAGCAGGCAAAAAGCTCCGGTATCACTATATGCTGAGGACAGCCCTCAACGCAGTAGCGACAGCCCGTGCACTGAATTAAGTTCTGACGGCTGAGTATCGCTCTCACCTCATTGACTGCGTCAAGCTCCTTTTCACAGAGCGGCTCAAACTCCTTCATGAAACCGACGTTATCTTTCATCATATCCATATTGCCCATACCGGAGAGCACCATGATAACATTTTTGAAGGATGCGGCAAACCTTATGGCATAGCTTGCGTAGCTTCCGCCGCCGAGGCTGTCGAACACCTCTTTTGCTTCATCGGGTAGGTTGACAAGTCCGCCGCCCTTTACCGGCTCCATGACTATTACGGGCTTTCCGTATTTCTCGCAGACCTCGTAACAGCCGTAGCTGTCAACACCCGGATTGTCAAAATCGGCATAGTTGAACTGAAGCTGAACGACCTCTGTCTCGGGGTGGTCAATGAGTATCTGCTCAAGCACTGAGGGAACATCGTGAAACGAAAAACCGATGTGCTTAATTTTTCCCTCTTCTTTGAGCCTTACCGCCTCTTCAAAGGCATGGCAACGCTGAAACTTATCATAGTTTTTCGCCGAGAGAGAATGCATGAGATAAAAGTCGAAATACTCAACACCGCAGGCCTTGAGCTGTTTTTTGAAAAACGGCTCAATATCCTCCTGCTTTTTGAAATATCCGTCCGAGAGCTTATCGGTGAGAATGAATTTGTCTCTGTCATAGCGTTTGGAAAGGCACGTTCTTATCGCTTTTTCGCTTTTTCCGATAAGATAGCCGTGAGCGGTGTCAAAATAGTTGAAGCCCGACTCAATAAACAGGTCAACCATTTTCTTAAACTCGGAATTATTGACCGAGCCGAGTCTCATCGGAAGTCGCATACACCCGAAGCCGAAATTTTTGTTAATTCCATACATAGCACATAACCACCCGTCATTATTGTCTCATATTGAGCATTATTTTATCATTTGAGCTTGTCTGCATTTTTCAGAAGCTCTTTTTCTTCTTTTGTCAGAATGTGTTTTTCAAACATATCCGGTCGGTATTTTTCCGTCAGCAGTAACGACTGCGTGAGACGCCACTCGTCAATTTTTTTCTGATTGCCCGACAAAAGCACCTGCGGCACTCTGTCGCCTTCATAATCCGCCGGACGTGTGTATTGCGGATATTCGAGAAGCCCGTTTTCGTGCGTCTCGTCGTCTGCACTTCCGTCACGAAGCACCCCGTCAAGAAGCCTTATCACCGAATCCATCACCGTAAGTGACGCCGCCTCGCCGCCGCTGAGAACATAATCCCCCACCGACAACTGACTGTCCGCATACTTTTCAATTCTTGCATCTATCCCCTCATAATGACCGCAAATAAGGATAATATGTTCCGTCTGCGACAGTTCTCTTGCTTTTTTCTGATTGTAGAGTTCGCCCTTCGGCGAAAGAAGAATTGTCAGCGAGCTGTCTTTTCTGACACTTTTCAGCGCATCAAGGACGGGCTGACAGCGCATAATCATTCCTTTTCCCCCGCCAAACGGAGAGTCGTCTATATTTCTGAAGCTCCCCGGAGCAAAGCTTTTTATATCGACTATCTCTATCTCAGCCTTTTCGCCTGACACCGCTCTTCTGACAAGGGGCATTGACAGAAAGCTGTCGAAAAATTCCGGAAACATTGTCAGAACCGATATTTTCATCATTTCACCACACACTACGTTTATATACCTAATAATATACTCTGAGTATTTGTTTGTCAACACACTCGCAGAAAGTGCGGCTTCACCAAGGAATAAACCGTCTGAAAACGCATCTTTCAACGAATAACTGCGTAAAAACCGTTTTCCCCCTTTGTGAAGACGCCCAATGTACATTTTTTGTCTTTTTTCGCCTTGATTATTGACAAAAATCGCTGTGGTGCATATAATAGTTAGCATAGGCTAACTGATTTGTTGTAAACATTTTGTTTCATTTGTCATAAGTGAGGGGGGTAACTGAATATGACACTAAATGAACTCAAACCCGGCGACAGCGCAGTTATTACCGATGTCGCCGGCGATGGTGCGCTCAGATGCAGACTTCTCGATATGGGTCTTATTCCCAAAACGAAAGTGCGTCTTATAAAAATCGCACCAATGGGCGACCCCATTGAAATAGAGGTCAGAGGCTATGAGCTCACACTCAGAATTGACGATGCAAAGAAAATAGCTGTGCTTTCGGAGGATAATTAAATGATATTTGCTCTTGTCGGAAATCAAAACTGCGGTAAGACAACGCTTTTTAACGCTCTCACCGGCTCAAATCAGCACGTCGGAAATTTTCCCGGCGTAACGGTTGACCGGAAAATGGGAGAAATAAAGGGCGAACAAATCTGCTCGGTTGTTGATTTGCCGGGTATATATTCGCTGAGACCATACACCCAGGAGGAAATAGTCTCACGTGACTTCATACTCAAGCAAAGACCGGACGCCATAATAAACATTGTTGACGCAACAAACATTGAGCGTAATCTCTATCTCACTCTTCAGCTTCTTGAGCTCAAGGTGCCGATGGTTATCGCCCTCAACATGATGGACGAGGTCAGGGCAAACGGCGGCACGGTGAATATTGACAAAATGAGCGAAAGTCTCGGTGTGCCCGTAGTGCCGATTTCGGCTTCTAAGGGTGAGGGTGTTTCCGAGCTGAGAAAACGTGTCGTCGAAACGGCAAGACGCTCCGTTTTGCCGTCGGTGTGGGATTTTTGCAGTGACGACACCCCTGCTCACAGATGTATTCACGCAATAGTCCACCTCATTCAGGACCACGCTGACAGAATACATTATTCCTGCCGTTTCTGCGTTTCAAAGCTTATAGAGGGCGACGAAGAAATACTCAATATTCTTGAGCTTGACGAAAACGAAAAAGAGCTTCTCGACCACTGTATATATCAGATGGAAAACGAAGAGGGGCTCGACCGCAACGCCGTGCTTGCCAAAACAAGGTATGACTTTATCGAGGGAGTGGTAAAAAGCTGTGTCGTCAAGGCACGTGAAAGCCGTGAGCACCGCAGAAGCGTGAGAATGGATAAAATCCTCACCGGCAAATACACCGCCATACCCGTCTTTATCGCAGTTATGGCTCTTGTGTTCTATCTGACCTTCGGCGTTGTCGGGTCATTTCTTTCGGATTTAATGGAAAGCGGCATTGAGAGCCTGACAGTGGCAGTTGACGGTGCTCTGACCGCATACGGAATAAACCCCGTTGTGCACTCACTTGTCATTGACGGAATTTTCGCCGGTGTCGGCAGTGTTCTTTCTTTTCTTCCGCTGATAGTCGTTTTGTTCTTCTTCCTCTCAATTCTTGAGGACACGGGATATATGGCAAGAATAGCATTTATTATGGATAAGCCGCTGAGAAAAATCGGTCTTTCAGGCAGAAGCTTTGTGCCGATGCTCATCGGCTTCGGCTGTTCGGTGCCAGCCGTCATGGCGACAAGGACGGTTTCCTCCGACCGTGACAGAAAAATGACTATTCTGCTGACGCCGTATATGAGCTGTTCTGCAAAAATTCCGATATACTCCGTCTTTGCGGCGGCGTTTTTCCCGAAAAAAACCGCTCTTGTTATGATAGGGCTTTACCTTTTCGGAATACTTCTCAGCCTCGTTGTCGCCACCGTTCTCAGGCTTACGGTATATAGAGGTCAGCCCGTTCCTTTCGTTATGGAACTGCCAAATTACCGAATGCCGTCGGCTAAGAGCGTGGGGCTTCTTCTGTGGGAAAAGGCAAAGGATTTCATAGAGCGGGCATTCACGGTGATTTTCATTGCCACGATAATAGTGTGGTTTCTTCAGAATTTTGACACGAGACTCAATGTTGTCGGGGAGAGCTCGCAGAGTCTTCTCGCCATGATAGGCAGGGTTATCGCCCCTGTTTTCAAGCCGCTCGGCTTTGGCGACTGGAGAACGGTCACGGCTCTCATTTCGGGCTTCACGGCAAAAGAAGCTGTCGTTTCGACGCTCTCCGTTCTTCTCGGAACGAATATGTCAAATCTCAGCGGTGCGCTCTCATCGTTTTTTGCTCCGCTTTCGGCTGTCAGCTTTCTCGTGTTCACGCTTCTTTACACACCGTGCATTGCGGCGGTTGCCACGATTAAAAGAGAGCTTGGCTCAACAGTAAAAACCGCAGGAGTAGTGATAATGCAGTGTCTCGTTGCATGGGTAGCGGCGTTTGCGGTGTATTCGATAGGAAGTCTGATAATATGAACAGATACGATATAGTTTTAATTGCAATCATTGCGGTATGCGTATTGGCGGCTGT